>JAZKFW010000034.1:0-66819 GCA_040386255.1 Pseudomonadota bacterium | reverse complement strand
GCTTAAAGGCTGTTTACGCGACAACTAGCTTGACAGCCACCGCATTCGGACATTTTGTCCGAATGTCAGACCTGACACCAGCGTTGCAGCCCCTTGCCTGAGCGCCCTTTTTTGGTAGGAATCAATTTCCCGATATTGTAAGATTTGGATAAATACAATATCGAGGATTCCGCATGCGCTTTCGCTTCGTTCCCCTTGCCCTGGCAGTGCTGTGCGCCGGCGCCCATGCCGACAGCCTCGACGATGTTATTCACGCGGAAATGAAGCGCCGGCAAATTCCGGGGCTGTCGATCGCCGTCATCGACGGCGGCAAGGTTGTCAGGGCGCAAGGGTACGGCGTCACCGAAAAGAATGGCGGCGCCGCCGTCACGCCCGCCACGCTGTTCCAGGCCGGCTCGGTCAGCAAGTCGGTGGCCGCGCTGGGCGCGCTGCGCCTGGCGGAACAGGGCAAGCTGGCGCTGGACGAGGACGTCAACGCCAGGCTCGTGTCGTGGAAAGTCGCGGACAACGAATTTACCGCCGAGAAGAAGGTCACGCTGCGCGGCCTGCTCAGCCATACGGCCGGCCTGACCGTGCACGGCTTTCCCGGCTACGCGCTGGACGCGCCGATGCCGACAGTGGTGCAGGTACTCAACGGCGAGGCGCCCGCCAACACGCGCCCGGTGCGGGTCCACTTCGCGCCCGGCAGCCAATGGCGCTACTCCGGCGGCGGCTACACCGTCATGCAACTGCTGATGACGGACGTGACCGGCAAGCCGTTCGCCGAGCTCATGCGCGACAGCGTGCTCGCGCCCCTCGGCATGCATGCCAGCTCGTTCGAGCAGCCGCCGACGGCCGAGCACGCGCGCCTCGCCGCCACCGGGCACTACGGCGACCGCAAGCAGGTGCGCGGGCGCTGGCATATCTATCCGGAGATGGCCGCCGCCGGGCTGTGGAGCACGCCGTCCGACCTGGCGCGCTTTGCGATCGGCATCCAGCAGGCGCTGGCCGGCGCGGCAAACTCCGCCATCTCGGCGGCGATGGCGCGCGAGATGCTGACCGATCAGAAAAACAACTACGGCCTTGGCGTGTTCCTCAAAGGCGCCGGCAAGGACCAGCAGTTCTCGCACGGCGGCCGCGACGAGGGCTTCGATGCCCTGATGTCGGCGTATTCGCATACCGGCCAGGGCGTCGTCGTCATGATCAACGCCAACGACAATTCGCGTATCAAGGAGCGCATCGTGGCCGCCGTCGCCCGTCAGTATCGCTGGCCCGGCGCGGCTGAGCAGGCACGCGTCGCGGCGCCGGCGAAGATCGACGCCAGGACGCTGGCGCGCTATGCGGGATGGTACGAGATCGCCAACAACCGGATGATCGCGTTCACGGCGCAGCACGGCCGCCTGTCGACCCTCGTCGACGGCATGCCGGACGAGGAGTTCATCCCGATCGGCAAAGGGCAGTTCCGTTCGAACTCGCGCAAGATGGAGCTGTCGTTCGTGTCCAATGCGCGCGGCCACGTGACCGCGGCGGCGATGAACGCGGACGGCCAGCAGCGCCAGGTGCCGCGCATCGGTCCGCTGATGCGCAGCTTGACGGCGCAGGCAGACCGCCAGCCCGCACGCACCGCGACTGTAAAAACGGTGCTCGACGCAGCCGCCCGCGGCGGCGACGCGCTCGCCGAGTCGGCGCTGGCGACGCCGGGATTGAAGAAGAACTTCGGCACGGACAAGGTGGAGGAACTAAGTGGATTGTCGTCGCTGGCATTCCTGCACGAGCAGGACGTGGCGGACGGTTCGCTGCAGCGGCATGGCGGCAAGGTCGCGCGCGTGCTGTCGTATGTGGCGACGATCGATGGGCAGCCGCGCTACCTGATGGTGTACCTGACTGCGGACGGTGTCGTCACCGATTACGACCTGGTGGCGCACTAGCTGCGCGAGGGCCGCATGCTGGTCGACGAAATGGGATCCGCGCTTATCGCGAGGATGACGGCACACTTTTCTGCGAGCGCGGTCAGCCGGCGCGCCAGCGCGTCACCCACTTGTCGTAAAAGCCGATGTCGCGCGGTACCGCGCCGCTGACGGCGCAGATGGCGCCGGCGAATTCGTTGGCGCGCGCCAGCGTCTGCTCGAGCGGCCAGCCGCGCGCGCGTCCCAGCAGGAAGATGGCGGAGAAGGCGTCGCCGGCGCCCACGGTGTCGATGACGAACGGCGGCGCCGGATTGTCGCGGTTGACGATCAGCGCGCCGTCGGCGCCGAAATACACCGAGCCGCGATGGCCCAGCGTGACGATCAGCGCCTCGAGGGCGAACATGTCGAGCAGCGCGCGGCAGGCGGCGCGCACTTCGTCGCTGTCGAGCGTGGTCTGCGGATCGATCTGGAAGTACCAGCTGAACAGCGCCTGCAGTTCGTCCTCGTTGACCTTGACGATGTCGGCCGCGTGCAGCGATTCGGACACGCAGCCGCGGTCATACTGGCCTTCGCGCAGGTTCAGGTCGAGGTAGCGGGTGGCGTCGCCGGCGCCGAACAGCTTGTACAGGGTGTCGTGCGAACGCTGGCCGCGCTGCGCCAGGGTGCCGAAATAGATGGTGGCCGGCGCCACCTTCGCCATCGCGTCGAGCGCCTGGGTCGGGTCGATGAAGTCGTACGCCTGCTTCGGCAGGATCACGAACCGGTGGCCGCCCGGATGGCGCTCGACCAGCACGCGGCCGGTCTCCTCGATGCGGTCGAGCTGCAGGCCGCTTTCGGACATCGCGAAGCGCTCGAACTCGGCGCGCACGACGGCGCCGTTGCGGTCGTCGCCGATGCGCGTGACCATCAGCTGCGGCGACATGAACGCGGCGAGGTTGCGGGCGACGTTGAACGGCGCGCCGCCGACCAGCTGCTCGGTGACGAAATCGTCGACCAGCGCTTCGCCGAACACAACCGTGGTCAGTGGGCGCTCCCCCGCGCTGGCCGGCATCACTGCGGCACGGATTCTTTGAACGACGCGCGCTCGGACAGCTTGTCGAACAGCCGCGCGAGGTTGGGGTAGTCGGTGCGCCAGTCGATTTCAGGGAAGCGGAACTGCAGCCAGCCGAGGGTGCAGCCGACGGCGACGTCGGCCAGCGTGTAATGGTTGCCCTTGCAGAAAGGCGACTCGCCGAGGTTGGCCGACATCACGGCCAGGCCGGCGTGCACCTTGCCCATCTGGCGCTCGATCCAGGCGTCGCTCTGCTGCTCGGCCGGGCGCAGCGTCGTTTCGAGGCGCACCAGCACGGCGGCGTCGGCGACCCCATCCGACAGCGCTTCCCAGACCTTGACGTCGGCGCGGTCGCGCCCGTTTGGCGGCAACAGCTTGCACACCGGGGTCAGCGTGTCGAGGTATTCGCAGATCACGCGCGAGTCGAACATGGCGCTGCCGTCTTCCATGATCAGGCACGGCACCTTGCCCAGCGGATTGGACAAATGGATGGTGGTTTCGGCGCTCCAGACATTTTCCAGCTCGAACTCACAGTCGAGCTTTTTTTCCGCCAACACGACACGCACCTTGCGGACAAATGGACTGGTAGTTGAACCGATGAGTTTCATAGATGCTTAGAATAGATGATTGACAGCCAGTATAGCATTGGCCAGAAGGCCGATGGACGGCTCGCCGCGCGATTTCGGTATCGCCGCAACATCGGCCAGGCCGGGGCGCCGGTGGTAAAATCGCTGTTTTGCATAGCCGCCCTCCCATGACCTCTACCGCCCCCTACTCCACCCTGTCCGCCCTGTCCCCGCTCGATGGCCGCTATGCCGCCAAGACCGACAAGCTGCGCCCGATCCTGTCCGAAGCGGGCTTCATGCACCACCGCGTGAAGGTCGAAATCTCGTGGCTGCAGGCGCTGTCGCAGGCCGGTTTTGCCGAAATCAAGCCGTTTTCGAAGGATGCCACCGCCCTGCTCGACAAGATGGCGGCCGATTTCACCGAAGACCACGCCGCCCGCATCAAGGCGATCGAGGCGGTCACCAACCACGACGTCAAGGCGGTCGAGTACTGGCTCAAGGAGCAGGTCAAGGACGTGCCGGAACTGGTCGCCGCGACCGAGTTCATCCACTTTGCCTGCACCTCGGAAGACATCAACAACACCTCGCACGGCATGATGCTCAAGGCCGCGCGCGACGGCGTCATCGTGCCGGCGCTGAACGACCTGGTCGCCAAGCTGCGCGAGATCGCCCACGACAACGCGGCCTTGCCGATGCTGTCGCGCACCCACGGCCAGACCGCCAGCCCGACCACGTTGGGCAAGGAAATGGCCAACGTCGTCGCCCGCCTGCAGCGCGCCATCAAGCGCATCGGCGATGTCGAAATCCTCGGCAAGATGAACGGCGCGGTCGGCAACTACAACGCGCACCTGTCGGCGTATCCCGATTTCGACTGGGCGGCGTTCTCCAAAAATGTCATCGAGCAGCGCCTCGGCCTGACCTTCAACCCGTACACCATCCAGATCGAGCCGCACGATTACATGGCCGAGCTGTTCGACGCCATCGCCCGCACCAACACTATTTTGCTCGACCTGAACCGCGACATCTGGACCTACGTCTCGCTCGGCTACTTCAAGCAGCGCCTGAAGGCCGGCGAAATCGGCTCGTCGACGATGCCGCACAAGGTCAATCCGATCGACTTCGAAAATTCCGAGGGCAACCTCGGCATGGCCAACGCCGTGCTCAAGCACATGGCCGAGAAGCTGCCGGTGTCGCGCATGCAGCGCGACCTGACCGATTCGACCGTGCTGCGCAACATCGGCGTCGGCTTCGGCTATTCGCTGCTGGCCTACGACAGCTGCCTGCGCGGCCTGAACAAGCTGGAAGTGAACGCCGCGCGGCTGGAGCAGGATCTCGACGCCAACTGGGAAGTGCTGGCCGAACCGGTGCAGACGGTGATGCGCCGCTATGGCATTGCCAATCCGTACGAGCAACTCAAGGAACTGACCCGCGGCAAGGGCATCTCGAAGGACGCGCTGCGCGAGTTCATCCTGACCCTGGCGGTGCCGCAGGAGGCGAAGGACCTGCTGCTGGCGATGACGCCGGCCAACTACATCGGCATCGCCGCCAAGCTCGCCGCCGACATCTAAGCGCCGGTGTCAGGTCTGACACCCGCTGTTGGCCGCCGCTCCCAAGCACCCCCGGCACTTTTGCGGTACTATTAGTCCTAACACGTACTAAGTACCCATAAGGATCTGCCCGATGCTGCGCTACACCCGTCCCGCCGTGCTGTTCCACTGGCTGATCGCGCTGCTGATCATCGGCGCCTTCACGATGGGACTGGTCATGACTGACATCCCCGGCATCACCCCCACTAAACTCAAATATTATTCGTGGCACAAATGGGCCGGCGTGACGATCCTCGCGCTGGCCGCGCTGCGCCTGCTGTGGCGCCTGACCCACCGCGCCCCGCCCTACCCGGCCTCGATGCCAGGCTGGGAACAGTCGGCCGCGCACCACCTGCATTCGCTGCTGTACGTGCTGATGTTCGCGGTGCCGCTGTCGGGCTACTTCTACACGCTGGCCGCCGGCGTGCCGGTGGTGTATTTCGGCCTGTTCCAGCTGCCGGTGCTGATCGCGCCGAATGCCGAACTCAAGCCTGTGCTCAAGCAAATCCATTATTGGCTTACCATGGGCATGGCCGGCGCCGTCTGCCTGCACATCGCCGCCGCGCTGAAGCATGTCTTCATCGACCGCGACGGCGTCTTCAAGCGCATGCTTCCCTGACCTTTTTTTACCTGGAGAATAGATGAAAAATTCGCGCCTCCTGCTGCCAGCAGCGCTTGCCTGCTTCGCACTCGCCGCCAGCGCCGTCCCGCTCAAGTCCGACGTCGCCCGCAGCAGCGTGGCCGCCGTGTTCAAGCAGATGAACGTGCCGGTCGAAGCAAACTTCAAGAAATTCAACGCGCAAATCGATTACGATCCTGTCAAGCCGGAAACATCGAAGGCGACGGTCGACATCGATATGGCCAGTCTCGACCTCGGCGAAGCGGAAATGAACAAGGAAGTGGCGAAGAAGGAATGGTTCGATTCGGCGAAGTTCCCCAAGGCCAGCTTCGTGTCGTCGTCGATCAAGCCTGCCGGCGCCGGCAAGCTCGCCGTATCCGGCAAGCTGCTCATCAAGGGCAAGAGCATGGATGTCGCGTTCCCGCTGACGGTCAAAACCGAAGGCGGCAAGCAAGTGTTCGAAGGCGCCCTGTCGATCCGCCGGCTGGCGTTCAATATCGGCGACGGTGAATGGAAAGACACCAGCATGGTCGCCGACGAAGTCGTCATCAAATTCCGCGTCACCGCGGCGCAGTAACCTATCCCCTCCACTACAAGGAATGACATGAATTTCAAGCACCTGATCGTTACCGTTCTCGCAGCCAGCGCCACCTCCGCCTTTGCTGCCGATACCTATGCCATCGATCCGAGCCACACTTTCCCGAGTTTTGAAGCCGACCACATGGGTGGCCTGTCGACCTTCCGCGGCAAATTCACCAAGACCAGCGGCACCATCGTGCTCGACCGCGCGGCCAAGACCGGCTCGCTCGACATCACGATCGATGCCACCACCCTCGACTTCGGCCATGAGAAGATGAACAACCATGCCAAGAACGCGGACATGTTCGATGTCGCCAAATTCCCGACCGTGACCTACAAGTCGAAGTCGATTACCTTCAACGGCGACACGCCGGTTGCCGTCAACGGCGAAATGACCCTGCACGGCGTCACCAAACCGCTCACGCTGGCGATCAACAAGTTCAAGTGCATCGAGCATCCAAGGCTCAAGCGTGAAGTGTGCGGCGCCGATGCGTCGGCAGAATTCAACCGCGGCGACTTCGGCATCGGCTACGGCCTGCAGATGGGCTTCTTGCCAACCGTCAAGCTGGCGATCCAGGTCGAAGCAATCAAACAGTAAAACAGACCCACGTAAAAAAGCCCCGCTTCCTTCCGGAAGCGGGGCTTTTTTTAACGGCGTGGATTACTTGCCGTCGCGGTCGAAGTCGCCTGGAATGGCGCGCTCAACCTTGTCCCATGCTGCGCGGGTAGCCGACTTGGCCTGGTTCCAGCTCAGGCGCGAGGAACCCTTGATCGAGTTCCACTCGTTCGACAGGTCGTTTTCGGCGCTGTCGAAGGTCTGGCCAACGTAACGGCCGCGGTTGTTGTAGCCCAGCGCATACGCAGGAGCGTAGTCGTCGTAGCTGTACTCTGGCGAGTAGTAAGGCGTGGTCGAGTGCGAGCTCTTCCAGTAAGCCGCTTCGGCTTCCGGATTGACCAGGCTGCCTGCAGCGTGGCCCGCGGTACCGCCGGCCAGTGCGCCGATTGCAGCACCTGCCGCCATGCCGATCGGACCGCCGACTGCGCCAATTGCCGCGCCAGCCATCGCGCCGCCGCCAGCGCCGACACCGGTCGCCAGGTTGTGCTCGCCGAGCTCATCGTTGCCCTTCGGGTTGGCAACTTCTGCCGCGCCGCGGCCAGCCATGCCGCCGGCGATACCGCCGATTGCCGCGCCGGCTGCCATGCCGATAGGACCGCCAATCGCACCTGCAGCTGCGCCCATTGCCGCGCCGCTACCTGCGCCCACGCCTTTGGCGAGGTGGTGCTCGGCGAGGTCGTCGCCAGCCTTAGGATTGACGACTTCAGCGGCGCCCTTGCCTGCCAGGCCGCCGGCGATGCCGCCGATTGCCGCACCAGCGACGGTGCCGATAGGACCTGCGACCGAGCCGATTGCGGCGCCCGTCATGGCACCGCCGGTGGCGCCCAGGCCGGTACCGATGATGTGCTCACCGGCGCTTTCGGTCCAGCTGCGCTCGATGTGCGCTGCGTCGTCGTCCGAACGTGGGGTCACGCCCATCAGGATGCCGCCGTTCTTGATGCCTTCTTCGTAGTGCACGACGCGCTCTTCAGGAATGCCGGCGCCGATCAGGGCACCAACCAGGCCGCCAGCCAGGCCGCCGGCGCCAGCGCCAGCCAATGCCGCTGCGATTGGACCGGCGACGACCAGGCCGATGCCTGGCAGTACCAGCGTGGTGCCGACTGCGGCGATACCGGCCAGCACTGCGCCGATCGTGCCGCCGATGCCGGCGCCGACGCCAGCGCCTTCGGCAGCCTTGCTGCCCAGCTCAGTGTCGGTATCGGCGAAATGGGTCTTGCGGGTGTCGTCGGACATCATCAGGGTGACGTCGTCGCGGGTGTAGCCGCGATCCGACAGCGAGCCATAAGCGCGCTCGGCGCTGTCGCGGTCGCGGAACAGGCCAGTTACCATGCGGGAATCGTTCTTCGTAGTGTCGTAGTTGCTCATTGTAATTTCCTCTCGAGTTATCAATCTGCGGGGCCCGCAAACGTCCTGGAAATCGTTGCCAGTGGTGCAACAATAAGGCGTCTACGGTCGAGCATCTGTACGCTGCCGCACCGTCCTGCAGACATTCCAGACGGCATCAAATTCTTCACTGCAACAGATCATCGACCAACGTTGTCGTCCGGATTTTTTCTGTACCAAATGGAATCTAATGTCTTTTTGCAATCGTTCGATTTACGTTCGTTGCCGCACCGACCAAGGGGTTTTCGATGTCTAGACTTTTTCACAAGGCCAGCGATATTCATTGGTCTAGAGGAATGTCTTTCAACTTAAGGAGAATCAACATGTTATTCATCATCTGGATCGTCGTAGGCGGTATCTTGGGTTGGCTCGCTAGCCTGGTCATGAAAACGGACGCAGAGCAAGGCATGATCCTCAACGTGGTTGTCGGTATCATTGGCGCCTTCCTGGGTGGCTGGTTGCTGTCGCCGCTGTTTGGCACCGGAACCATCAATTCGGACGACTTCAGCGTCACGTCGCTGCTGGTCTCGTTCCTCGGTGCAGTCATCCTGCTGGCAATCGTTAACCTGTTCCGCCGCGGCCGGACACGTTAATATGCTTCACCCTAAATAACCAACGCTTAGGCGTTGGTTTTTTTTACCCTTGGATTCCCTGATGAGAAAAAAGCCTGTGACGATCGCAATCATCAGCAGCCTCGTGACGCTGGTCGCCGGCTTCCTGCTGCTCAATTTCCTGCCCGGCGAAAAGAAGATCGAGCAGCAGCTCGTGCGCAAGTACGACATCGCCGATCCGCAATTCCGGCGCTCGATGGGCGTGCTGCTCGGGCCGCCCATCGTGGAAGGCAACAAGGTCGAGGTGCTGCTCAACGGCGACCAGATCTTCCCGTCGATGCTGAAGGCAATCCGCAGCGCCGAACGCACCATCACGTTCGAAACCTATATCTACTGGTCGGAAACGATCGGCAAGGAGTTCGCCGATGCGCTGATCGAGCGCGCGCGCGCCGGCGTCAAAGTCCACGTCATGCTCGATTTCATCGGCAGCATGAAGATGGACCTGGCGTCGATCGACGCCATGAAGGCGGCCGGCATCGAGCTCGAGCGCTATCACAAGCCGGTCTGGTGGAAGCTGACGCGGCTGAACAACCGTACCCACCGCAAGCTGCTGGTGGTGGACGGCAAGGTTGGCTTCACCGGCGGTGTCGGCATTGCCGACCAGTGGCGCGGCACGGCACAGGACAAGGAACACTGGCGCGACACCCACTTCCGCGTCGAAGGCCCGGTCGTCGGCCAGATCCAGGCCGTGTTTACCGACAACTGGACCAAGTCGACCGGCGTTGTCCTCGACGGCAACGCCTATTTCCCGGCGTTGACGGCGCAGGGCGACCATGCCGCGCAGATGTTCGCCAGTTCGCCCACCGGCGGCAGCGAAAGCATGCAACTGATGTACCTGATGGCGATCACCGCGGCGCGCCACACGATCCACTTGTCGAGCGCCTACTTCGTGCCCGACGAACTGACCGTCAAGGCGCTGGCCGACGCCGCCAAGCGCGGCGTCGTCGTGCAGATCATCACGCCCAACACCCACATCGACTCGGAAGTGGTGCGTTCGGCCTCGCGCGAACTGTGGGGCGACCTGCTGCGCGCCGGCGTCAAGATTGCCGAATACCAGCCGACGATGTTCCACGTCAAGGCGCTGGTGGTCGACAACCTGATGGTGTCGGTCGGCTCCACCAATTTCGACAATCGCTCGTTCAGCCTGAACGACGAAGCGAACCTGAACGTCATCGACCCGACCTTTGCCAAGCAGCAGGTCGCGGTGTTCAACGACGACTGGGCCAAGGCCAAGCCGATCAGCCTGGCGGCGTGGGAAGCGCGGCCCTGGCACACCAAGATGATGGGCAAATTGGCGTCGCTGATCGGGTCGCAGTTGTAACGTCGTGGTAAATAGTCAACCGCCTGTGTTTACGCCAGCAGATTCCGGTTGACTATTGGGGAGACGGTGCGGATACTCTAGGGCGCTCTGCGGAGCCGACCTGTTCCGATTGACCCAATCCTGAGACCGATACGAATGAAAAAGACTCTCCTCACGCTCGCCATCCTGAGCACCTCCGCCGCGTACGCCGACGAAGGTATGTGGATGCCGCAGCAGCTGCCACAAGTAGCGAAGCAACTGAAGGCCGCCGGCCTCAAACTGGATCCGGCAACCCTCACCAAACTGACCGAATTCCCGATGGGCGCGATCGTCAGCCTGGGCGGCTGCTCGGCCTCGTTCGTGTCGCCACAGGGTCTGGTCGCGACCAACCACCACTGCGTCTACAACAGCATCGCCGTCAATTCGACGCCGGAGCGCGACCTGCTCGCCAACGGCTTCCTGGCCAAGAGCTTCGCCGAAGAACTGCCGGCGTCGCCAGGCAGCCGCGTGTTCGTCACCAAGGACGTCAGCAACGTCAGCACCCGCGTCATCACGCCTGAAGTGGCCAAGCTGAACGGCAAGGCGCGCATCGACGGCATCGAAAAGAACGAGAAGAGCATCGTCGCCGAGTGTGAAAAAGATGCAGGGCACCGTTGCACCGTGGCCAGCTACTATGGCGGCCTCGAGTTTTACCTGATCAAGCAGCTCGAAATCCGCGACGTGCGCCTGGTGCATGCGCCGCCGTCCGGCGTCGGCAAGTTCGGCGGCGACACCGACAACTGGATGTGGCCGCGCCACACCGGCGACTACGGCTTCTACCGCGCCTACGTCAGCAAGGACGGCAAGGCTGCCGACTTCTCGAAGGACAACGTGCCTTACGCACCGAAGCATTTCCTCAAGATCGCCAAGGAAGGCGTCAAGGAAGGCGACTTCATCATGGCGCTGGGCTACCCGGGCCGCACCAACCGTCACCGCCTGCCGTCGGAAGTGGCGTCGACGTTCGACTGGAACTACCCTGCGTTCATCAAGTCGTCCGGCGAAACGCTGGCCATCATCGAGCGCGAGACCAAGAACGATCCAGGCGTCAAGCTCAAATACGCCGGCCAGGTCGCCAACGTCAACAACTACTACAAGAACCGCAAGGGCATGCTGACCAGCTACGAAGGCAGCGACTTCCTGGCCCGCAAGACCAAGGAACACGCCGACATGAAGGCATGGGTCAATGCGAATCCGGCGCGCCAGAAAGAATACGCGGCCGACATCGAGCAGGTCGAGAAGCTGATCGCCGAGCGCGACGGCCTGATGAAGCGCGACTATTATCTGATGTCGTCGTCGCCGCGCCTGCTGAGCACCGCGCGTTCGCTGTATCGCCTGGCCAACGAAAGCGCCAAGCCGAACGTCGACCGCAAAGGTGGCTACCAGGAACGCGACCTGCCGCGCTTCGCTTCCAGCGTTGCAGCCATCGACCGCACCTACGACGCCAAAGTCGACAAGGCGCTGGTGATGAACAACCTGACCAAGTACGCCGCCCAGCCGGCAGCCATGCGCAATGCCAACTTCGACGCCGCCATGGGCATCAAGGACGGCATGTCGCAGGCTGACCTGTCCGCGCTGCTCGACCGCATGTACTCCGCCACCAACCTGGGCGACCCGGCCCAGCGCAGCGCCTGGCTGAAGAAGACCCCGGCCGAGTTCAAGGCCAGCAACGATCCCTTCATCAAGGCAGCGGTTGCCATGTACGACGGCGGCCTGAAGCGCGAAGCGGAAGACGAAGAGCTGGGCGGCAAGCTGCAGCAGGCCTACGCCAACTACATGAAGGCAAAGATCGCCTACATGAACAGCAAAGGCCAGGCCGTCTACCCTGACGCCAACGGCACGCTGCGCGTCACGTTCGGCAAGGTTGCCGGTCGCGCCCACGGCGCCGACGGCACCGGCTCCTGGACCGCCTTCACGACCGTCAAGGGCGTGGCGGCGAAGGCGACCGGCGAAGGCGAATTCAACGCACCGGCGAACCAGCTGGCGGCGATCAAGGCCAAGGACTTCGGCAAGTATGTCGATCCGAAGCTGAAGTCGGTACCGGTGAACTACCTGGCAACGCTCGACATCACCGGCGGCAATTCCGGTTCGGCTGCTTTGAACAGCAAGGGCGAGTTCATCGGCCTGGCGTTTGACGGCACGCTCGACTCGATCATTTCCGACTGGGACTTCAACAAGGCCAACACGCGCGACATCCAGGTAGACGTGCGCTACATGCTGTGGAACATGAAGCACGTCGACAAGGCCGACAACCTGCTGAAAGAAATGAACGCAGAGTAATCGACGCAGCAAAATAGAAAAAGCCACGCGACCGCAAAGTCCCGTGGCTTTTTTGTTGACGTCGCAAAAGGGGTCTGACCCGGTTCTTCTTTTATGGGTCAGATCCCCGGTTGCGTTGGCGCAAAATGACGAAAGCCACGCGACCGCAAAGTCGCGTGGCTTTTTGTTGGCGTCGCAAAAGGGGTCTGACCCGGTTCTTCTTTTATGGGTCAGATCCCCGGTTGAGTTGGCGCCAAATGACGAAAGCCACGTGACCGGAAGGTAACATGGCTTTGGGGTTGCACAGATGCGAGTCCAGTTGACGCCATCAACGCCGGGGACTCGGCGTCCCCGTCAGGCCCCTAACTGAAAAGCAGGGGCCCGACCCCAGTTACGCGGCAACCTTGTTCAGGCGCGAATTACGCATCCCGTAAATGAAATACGTCAGCACCGCCACCGTCATCCACACCGCGAACACGCGGTAGGTGGTCATCGACAACCCGTACATCAGGTACAGGCAGGCGGCAATGCTCATCCCCGGCACCAGGTAGGGGCCGAACGGCACCCGGAAGCCCTTGGTCAGCGAGGCGCCTTCCTTGGCGCGCAGCACCGGCACCGCGATCGACACCACGATGAACGCCGTCAGCGTACCCATGCTGACCATGTCCCACAGGAAGGTCGAATCGACCAGGCCGGCAACGATGCCGACGACGATGCAGACGATCACGGTGTTGCTGACCGGCGCCAGCGTGCGCGGATGGACTTTCTGGAACGCCTTCGGAATCAGCCCGTCGCGGCTGATCGCGTACAGGATGCGGGTCTGGCCGTAGATCGTCACCAGCGTGACGCTGAACACGGAAATCACCGCGCCGGCCGACAGCACCAGCGCCGGCCACGCCTGGCCGGTGACGTTCTGCAGGATTACCGACAGGCCCGCCTGCTGGCCCTCGAACATGTGCGCCGGCTGCGCGCCGACCGCGGCCACCGCCACCAGCATGTAGAACACCGTCACGATCACCAGCGCCGACAGGATCGCCACCGGCACGTTGCGGGTCGGATCGCGCACTTCTTCGCCGGCAGTTGCCACCGTGTCGAGACCGATGAAGGAAAAGAATACGGTTGCCGCCGCCGCCGTGACGCCGACCATGCCGCCCGGCCCGTGGCTGGTGGCGCCGTTGAAGAATGGATGGAAGTTGTCGATGTCGAAGCCGGAAAACGCGATCACGACGAAAAATACCAGGATCGCCAGCTTGATCAGCACCATCACCGCGTTGGTGGTGGCCGATTCGCGCGTGCCGCGGATCAGCAGCGCGCCGCACAGCAGCACCAGCAGGATCGGCGGCAGGTTGATGTGGCCGGCGTGGATCTCGACGCCGCTCTTGCCCGACACGATCATCGGCGTGCGCAAGGCCTCGGGGATCTGCCAGCCGACCGCATTGGTGAGGAAATTATTGAGGTAGTCGGACCAGCCGATCGCGGTGGCGCTGGCGGCCAACCCGTATTCGAGCAGCAGGCAGAAGGCCATGATGAAGGCGGCGAATTCGCCGACCGTGGCGTAGGCGAACGAGTACGACGAGCCGGCCGCCGGAATGCGAAACGATAGCTCGGCGTAGCACAGCGCGGTCAGGCCGGCGGTGATCGCCGCCAGCATGAACGACAGGATCACCGACGGGCCGGCCTTCGGCACCGCTTCGACCATCGTGAAGAAAATGCCGGTGCCGATGGTGGCGCCGACGCCGATCATGGTCAGCGGGAACAGGCCGATGCTGCGGCCCAGCCGGCCGGCGACGGGGGCGTGGCCTTGCTCGGCGACGCGCTCGGTCGGCTTGGTTCGGATCAGTTTCTGGCCCAATGTCAGTTTCACGGATTTGTCCTTGAGTCGCATTCGATAAAAGCGGCCACCGATGGGCTAACCGCCAAAAACTTAGCGATTATATGACCATATGCTTTTACTTATGCACATCTTTTTCAGACGATTCCGCTGGGCCACCGGCATCAGTTCAGCAACAGCACGCGCTTCCCGCTCACTTCGCGCTGGACCGGATTGCCGTACACCGTGATGGTGCCCGAACCGTTGCTCTGCGCGACCAGCGAGCGCTTCACGCGCGCGGCGATGTCGCCCGAGCCGTTGCTGACCAGGTCGGCCTGCTCGCTGGTCATCGCGGCCAGGTTGACGCCGCCCGAGCCGGTCACGCGCGCGGTCAGCGACGCCACCGTGCCGGCCGCCTGCAGCGAGCCCGAACCATGCACGTTGACGCTCAAGGCGCTGCCGTGCACCTGGCCGAGGCTCATGCGGCCGGAACCGTTCAGGTTGACGTTGGCGTCGCCGGTCTGCAGCGCGCTGGCGTTGACATGGCCGCTGCCGCTGTGCTGGAAGTCGAACCGGCCGACGCGGCCCGACAGGTTGACCACGCCGGAACCGCTCTTGGTAAACGCCAGCGGCGCGCCCTTCAATTCGCTGATGGTGAGCCGGCCGGAGCCCGACTGCGTCACCTGGGACAGCGCCGGCATCGTCGCGGTCACGCGCAGGCCGTTGGCGCTGCGGACGTTCCCCTCGACCCACATGCGCAAGGTGCCGCCGACGACTTCGGTGCGGATCATCGGCAGCAGGTTGCTGTCCGCCTCCACCGTCAGCGACGGCGCCGGGCCGACCCGCAGGTCGACGTCCAGCGGGCCGCGCACATCGATCGCGCTGGCCGCGCTGATCGCGCGCAGATCGCGCGCCTGCTGGCCGTTGCCGGCCACCGCATCGCTGCTGAAGACGGATTTGACCTGGACGTCGTCGTTTCCGGTGACGATGATGGCGCAGCCCGAAAGGGCGAGGAGGCAGCCGACGGTAAGCAGTGAACGCATGATGGACCTTTGTAGTGGAGAGGAATGGCGACGTTGCGCCACTGCCCGCACATTATCAAAAGCCCATCCTTGCCGATGAAGCATTGCGACGAACTGCAAAAACCGGGGTATAGGCCGTCGTGCTCGCTGGCCTAGCTCGCCGGTGTCACTCGCTGGTGTCAGGTCTGACATTCGGACATTTCAACTTTGAAATGTCCGAATGTCAGACCTGACACCAGCATTTAGAGCTACCGCTGGCCGAGGCGCGTGGCACCGAACAAGTCCTTGTACTCGCGCGGCTGCGAGCGCCAGTACTGCGGCGGCGCCTGCACTTGCGCCCCCAGCTGCGCCGCCGCATGCCACGCCCAGCGCGGATCGAACAGCATCGCCCGCGCCAGCGCCACCATGTCGGCCTGGCCCTTCTCGAGAATTCGCTCGGCCTGCCCCGCTTCGGTGATCATGCCCACGCCGATGGTCGGCATGCCGGTGTCGCGCTTGATCCGCTCGGCGAATTCGATCTGGTAACCGGGACCGGCCGGGATCTGCTGCAGCGGCGAGACGCCGCCGCTGGAGACGTGCATGAAGTGGCAGCCGGCCAGCTCCAGCTCATGCGCATAGCGCACGCTCTGCTCGATGTCCCAGCCACCCGCGACCCAGTCGGACGCCGAGATGCGCACCCCGAGCGTCATCTCCGGCGGCACCGCCGCCCGCACCGCCTTGAACACTTCGAGCGGGAAGCGCATGCGGTTTTCCAGCGAGCCGCCGTAGTCATCGGTGCGCTGGTTCGACAGCGGCGACAGGAACTGGTGCAGCAGATAGCCGTGCGCCGAATGCAGTTCGATCGCATCGAAGCCGAGCGCATGGCTGCGCCGGGCCGCGTCGACAAAGCCGTCGATGACGTGGCGCATGCCGGCCGCGTCGAGCGCCATCGGCACGCTCTCGCCGCTCGCGTGCGGGACGGCCGATGGCGCCACCGTCTGCCAGCCGCCTTCGCCGGGAGCGAGGTTGGCGCCGCCTTCCCACGGCACCGCGCTCGACGCCTTGCGGCCGGCGTGCGCGAGCTGGATCGCCAGCTTGATCGGCGAATGGCGGCGGATCGCCTTGATCACCGGCGCCAGCGCCCCCGCATGGGCGTCCGACCACAGCCCGAGGTCGCAGGCGGTGATGCGGCCTTCCGGCGTGACGGCGGTCGCTTCGAGGAACAGGATAGCCGCGCCCGACAGCGCCAGGTGGCCGAGGTGGATCATGTGCCAGTCGGTAGCCAGGCCTTCGTCGGCCGAGTACTGGCACATCGGCGCGATCGCGATGCGGTTTTCAAGCTGCAGGGGGCCGAGCGAAAAAGGAGAGAAAAGCAGGCTCACGGGAACTCCGGGTCGAGGACGAACCGGTAGTCTACCGCGCAGCCGGAGTTTAAGCCGCGCGCACCACCATCAGGCCGGCGCGCAGGCCAACCCGCACGTCCGGGTTGGGGAACACCACCAGCTCTTCGGCATGGCGCACACGGTAGACCGTATCGCCGTCGGTGGCGATCACCTCGCCCGCCTTGAGCGCGGTGAAGTTGTGGGTCTCGCGCCCGAACGCCATTTGAAAGGAGTCGCTGAGCTTGACGATTTCCTGCGCCACCAGGAACACGTGCGGCGCAGCCTTCGCCGTGGCCAGGTCTTCGCCGCGCAGCAGGCCGGCCAGCGCGCGGTCGACGTCGGCAAACTGGGTCAAGTCGTTCTGGCCGAGCGTGCCGACCCGCCCCAGCTCCACCGTGCTGGCGGCGGCGCCGTGGTGTTCGGCCGAGTAGTAGCTATAGGTGCCGGCCGACTGCGGGTTGAGGATGATCGCGCCGATCGCCGCCTGGCCGAGCCATTCGATCAGCGCCGCCTTCGGCTTGTCGGCAATCAGTTCCGGCACCACCGCGAAGGTCGGATACACCGATGGACGGATCGCGGTGTGCAGGTCGAGGTGCCAGCGCACCGGCCCGGCGCCGTTAAAAAAACCGGCGGTGGCCTGGACCATGGCGTCGGCGCGCGCCGCTTCGGCCGTGCCGGCCAGGCTGCCGCGCTGCGCCCGGAACATGCGGTTCAGGTCAGCGTCGATGAAGCGCTTGCCGGCGGCGATGGCGTCGACATTGCCGACGCAGACCATCAGGTCCACCGCCAGCGCCGACGGCTGCAACGACAATGCCTCGAGCACGTAGGCCAGCACTTCGATCGGCCCGGTTTCGTCACCGTGCACGCCTACCGAGACAAGCACGCTGACGCGCGTGGTTCCCGCCGGCGCCTTGATGGTGACGATGCCGGGTGCCGGCAGCGACACCGCGAAGCCGGCATTTTCGAAGCGCCGCGCCAGTTCGCTGAAATCCGCATCAGCAAGCTGGCGCACGGCAGGTGGTAAAGCCTGCATCACGCCGCGCCGGCGCTGGTCGCTTCCGACAGCGCCCAGACATCGAGCATCGCCTGCTCGAGGTCAGCCGGCTCGGCATAGCCGGCCAGCCCCATCGCGCGCGTGACGTCGCCGACCGCCTCTAACGGCATGCTGCCGCCGTTCGACTTCGCCAGCACTTGCAGCAGCAGGCGCTGCTGGGTGCGGCGCAGTGCCTGCGTTGCGTAGTTGCGCAGCTGTTCCTGCGACTTGCTGTGCGGCGCCAGCTTGAGGCCGCGCTCGAGCGTGTCGATGCCGGCCTGGCCGCGCAGCGCCATCCCGACCTGCAGGAACTGCGCCAGCGACATGCCGGCGGGACGCTGCACCGACATCGCCGCGAACACGAAACTGGCAACCGAGTCGATCGCGTCGACCGCGCGCCAGGCCTGGCCGAACGTCGCCGGCAGTCCCGCCACGGTATCGGCTTCGGTCTGGCTCGGCGCCATCTGCTGCAGCATCGCCGGATCGGCGAACAGGGTCGACAGCTCTTCCATGCCGCCGGCCTGGCCTTGGGCCACGCTCAGCACGCCTTCCAGCACCGCCTTGAACAGCACGCGGGTGCGCTGGTCGACCTTGATCGACACCGCGCGCGGCACGTTCAGTGCGTCGGCATCGAGCGCGCCGAAGATCGGCGCCAGGTTCAGTGCCGACCAGGCCTGGCCCCAGGCCTTGACCACGTCGGTCTCGTCGACGCCGTGTTCGATCGCCAGATCGCGGATCATCAGCGGGCCGCAGCGGTTGACCGACTCGTTGGCCAGCACGGTGGCCAGGATCGCATTGGCCAGCGGATGCGCCAGCGCCTTGCGGGTGGCCACCAGCTGGGCCGGGAAGTAAGGCTTGAGCACCGACTCGGCCCATGCCTCACCGGTCAGCGGCAGCGCCGCCAGCAGGCGCTTGAAGCGGTTCTTGACGTTGGCGATCACCACCGCCAGTTCCGGCGCGGTGAGGCCGATGCCGTTCGCCTTGCGGCGCTGCAGTTCGGCGTCCGTAGGCAACTGCTCGAGCTCGCGCGACAGGGCGCCTTCCGCCTCCAGGCTGGTGATCAGCGCGGCATACGCGTCGACCACCGCCGGATCGGCCTGCGCCTGCACTTCGCGCACCAACAGGTGGGTCTGCAGCGAGTTGTCGCGCAGGACCAGGTGCTCGATATCGCCGGTCATCTCGCCGAGGATGCGGTTGCGGTCCGACGCCAAGAGGTCACCGGCATTGACTTCGGTGTCGAGCCAGATCTTGACGTTCACTTCGTGGTCGGAGCAATCGACGCCGGCCGAGTTGTCGATCGCATCGGTGAAGATACGCCCGCCCGCCAGCGCGAATTCGATGCGGCCGTTCTGGGTCGCGCCCAGGTTGCCGCCTTCGGACACCACCTTGCAGCGCAGCGCATTGCCGTCGACGCGGATGTTGTCGTTGGCGCGGTCCTTGACCTGGGCGTGGCTTTCGCTCGACGCCTTGATGTAAGTGCCGATGCCGCCGTTGTAGAACAGGTCGACCGGCGCGAGCAGGATGCGGTGCATCAGTTCTTCAGGCGCCAGCGCTGTCTCGGTAATGTCGAGCGCCGCGCGCACCTGCGGCGACAGCTCGATCGAGCGGGCGCTGCGCGGGAACACGCCGCCGCCGGCCGAGATCAGCTCCTTGTTGTAGTCTTCCCACGAAGAGCGCGGCAGCGCGAACATGCGCTCGCGCTCGGCGAACGACAGCGCCACGTCCGGCGTCGGGTCGAGGAAGATGTGGCGGTGGTCGAACGCGGCCAGCACCTTCAGCTGGCGCGACAGCAGCACGCCGTTGCCGAACACGTCGCCCGACATGTCGCCCACGCCGACCATGGTGATCGGGGTGGTGTTCATGTCGTGGCCCATTTCGTAGAAGTGGCGCTTGACCGCTTCGAATGCGCCCTTGGCGGTAATGCCCATCTTCTTGTGGTCGTAGCCGTTCGAGCCGCCCGAAGCGAAGGCGTCGCCCAGCCAGAAGCCGCGCTGGACGGCGATGCCGTTGGCGATGTCGGAGAACGTCGCGGTGCCCTTGTCGGCGGCGACCACCAGGTACGGATCATCCTGGTCGTAGCGCACCGTGTCGTTCGGCGGCACGATGGCGCCGCGCACCCGGTTGTCGGTCACTTCCAGCAGGCTGGAGATGAACAGGCGGTAGACTGCTTCGCCTTCGGCGGCGATGGTTTCGCGCACCGCGTCCTTCGGCATCTGCTTGCAGACGAAGCCGCCCTTCGAGCCGGCCGGCACGATGACGGCGTTTTTCACCATCTGCGCCTTGACCAGACCGAGCACTTCGGTGCGGTAGTCTTCCATGCGGTCCGACCAGCGCAGGCCGCCGCGGGCGACCGGGCCGCCGCGCAGGTGCACACCTTCGAAGCGGCGCGAGAACACGAAGATCTCGCGGTAAGGACGCGGCTCGGGCACCAGCGCCAGGTTGCTGGTATCGAACTTGAAAATGATCTTGTCGCCCGTCTGCGCGTTCTGGAAGTAGTTGGTGCGCACGGTGGCGAGCATCAGGTCGACCAGCGCGGCGAGGATCTCCTCGGTGTCGGCGTGGTTGACCGACGCCAGCTGCTTCTTGACGGCGGCGATCTGCTCGGCGCCGACCGCGTGTTCGGCTTCGCCAAGGCTCGGATCGAAGCGCAGCAGGAAGCCGTCGACCAGTTCCTTGACCAGCATCGGCTGGCGGCGCAGCGTGTCGGCCATGTAGCGCACCGAGAATTTGGCGCCGGTCTGGCGCCAGTAGCTGATGTAGGCGCGGATCAGCTGCACTTCGCGCATGCGCAGGCCGCCTTCGATGGCGAGCCCGTTCAGGCGGCCGTCTTCGGCTTCATCGTTGAACAGCGACGCGAACAGCTCCTCGGCGACGGCCACCACGTTCGGGCGCGCCAGCTTGATCGCGCTGGCCGAGTCGACCGCCAGGCTGGTGACGTAATGGCGGCTGCCGTCGGCCAGGTTGATGGCGAAGGTCTGCTCGCGGTCGATCGCGACGCCGGCATTGTGCAGCGCCGGCAGGATGCGCGACAGCGACGGCACGCTGGCCGCGGAATAGAGGCGGATCGAAGCGCCGCCGGTGTCGTCAGCCTCGACGCGCACCGACACGTGGCCCGGACGGCCGTTCGACAGCAGCGCGCCGAGGTCGCGGAAGGCGACGGCCGGCGCGGTGGCGGCGACGTAGTTCACCGGCAGCATGGCGCCGAGCTTGCGCAGGCTGCTGCGCGCGGCGACGTCGGCGACGCCGTCGGTCAGCGCGCCGAAAGTGTCGTGCCAGCCGTCCAGCACCGACAGCAGCGGACGCTGGATGTCGGACTCGAGGTCGAGCGGATTGCGCGCGGCGTGGGCGATCAGGTAGACGCGCGCCAGCGGACCGTCGGCGACCAGAGTCTGCGAACGGACGTCGCGCGCGCCCGAGCTTTCTTTCAGCGCGGCGGCGAGGCTGGCGGCGACGGCGGCGCTGTAGCGCTCGCGCGGCATGTAGACCAGCACGTTCAGGTGACGCGCGTAGACGTCGCGGCGCGCGAACACGCGCGCGCGCGGCTGCTTGTACAGCGACACCACCGAGCTGCAGACCTGGGCCAGCCATTCAGGATCGGCTTCCAGGGCTTCGGTGCGCGGCAGCGACTCGAGGATCTCGAGGAACTTCTCGGCGCGGAAGCCTTCCTGGCGCACGCCGGCCAGGTTGAGCACCTTGGCGACGCGGCCGCGCGCATACGGCAGGCGCGCCAGCGGCGTGGCGGTGGCGGCGCGGGTGAACAGGCCGACGAAGCAGTGCTCGCCGAGGATGTTGCCCTGGACGTCGGTATTGCGCACGCCGATGAAGTCGAGCGGCTGGTCGCGGTGCAGCGTGCCTTCGACGTCGGCCTTGACGATCGACAGCGTGTCGGCGCGGCGCGACAGGGTGTCGAAGTCGCCCGGGATGTTGGCCAGGCAGGTGCCGTAGACCGGGTGGGCGGTATCCTGCAGCACGCCGATGCGGCTCGGGATGTCGCGTTCGAGTTCCCGCACGCCCGGCTTGACGACGTAGTAGGCGTAGCCGAACGGCTCGAAGCCTTCGTTCTTGGCCCATTCGAGGAAGGCGGCTGCTTCGAGGCCGGTGCCGCCGTGCGCGGCGGCCTGCGCGGCGACCGCGGTCAGGCGGTCGCCCATCGCCACCGAATCGCGGCGCACCACGGCGGCGTCGCGCGCCACCATGTGCAGGCGAGCGACCAGCGCCGACAGTTCATCGGCAGCCACCTCTTCCGCCAGCAGGCACAGGACGTACGATTCGAGCGGAGCGCCCTCTTCGCCGACTGCGAGGGCGATGCCGGCGGCATCGCGCCGCACCGGCATCACAGCGTTCATCACGCCGCTGACCGCGATACGCTGCTTGCGCATCGCCATCACGATCGAGTCGACCAGGTAAGGCATGTCGTCGTTCAGGATCAGCAGCGCGGTGGCCATGCCGCCGCGGCCGTCCGTATAGCGCAGCTGCGTGATTTCGCAGCCCGGCGCTTCACGCCTGGCCGACCGGGTGAAACCTGCCCACAAGACCGGCGCAAGGCTGTCGGGCGACGTGCCGGCGAGGTCCTCTTCATCCAGCGAGCCAAGCCAGGCGCTGATCAGCGCCGGCACCTGGCTGTCCGGTGCGGACGGCTGGTGGGCGTTAACCAGTTCGAGGGTCTGCGTGCGCAAATCTTGTGGCATCTGTTTCATCTTTACTTCTCCAATCGAGAGTGTTGTTGCTTCGCTTACGCGCCGGCTTGTGGCCTCGCGCAGGCGATCTACAGGCGGACCGGGGTGCGGTCCAAATTAGTGAGTCGAAAAATCGACGCTGCCGATATTAGAACAGCTAACGCCAGCGTAATCAAACGGCGCGTGCCGCCGTTACGACAAATCGTACAGTCCAGGCAAGCCGACGATGCGCATCAGGTCTTCCAGCGCCAGCGCGCATTCGATCGCCAGCTGCGGGTCAGCCAGGTCCTTCGGCTCGAGCCGGTCGCGGTAATGCGCTTCGACCCATGCCACCAGGCGCGCATACAGCGCTTCGGTCATCACCACGCCCTGGTGCATTGCCTGCGCCTCGGCCTCGGTCAGCGCCACGCGCAGGCGCAGGCAGGCCGGCCCGCCGCCGTTGCGCATGCTCTGGCGCAGGTCGAACTGGATCAGTTCGTCGACCGGTCCGTCGCCGGCAACCAGCTGCTCAAGATAGCGCGACACGGCCTGGTTCTCCTGGCATTCGTGCGGCACCACCAGCGCCATCGTTCCATCGGGCTTGGTGAGCAGCTGGCTGTTGAACAGGTAGCTGGCCACGGCATCGGCCACCGGCACAGCGCGCGTCTCGACGCGCACCGGCGCCAGTTCGGCGCCGACGCTGTCCATTGCCGAACGCAGTTTGTTCAACACCGCCGCTTCGTCGGCGAACGCCTGCTCGTGATAGAACAGCACATTGCCGTTGCCGACCGCGATGACGTCGTTATGGAAGACGCCCTGGTCGATGACGTCGGGGTTCTGCGACGCGAACACAGTGCGGCCGGCGTCCAGCCCGTGCAGCCGCGCGATCGCCTGCGACGCCTCCAACGTCTGGCGCGCCGGGAAGCGCTTCGGCGCCGGCGCCGACGGATCGAACTCGACGCGGCCGTAGACGAACAGCTGCACGCCTTTGTCGCCGTGGCTGGCCGAGAGGCGGGTGTGGTTGGCCGCGCCCTCGTCGCCGAAGGCCGGCGTCGACGGCAGCGCATCGTGCACCGCGAAATGGCGCTCGTCGCCGAACAGCGCGCGCAGCGTGCGCGTCGACTGCAGGTGTTCTTCGGCGCGGTGCAGCTTGTTGTTCAGGTTCGCGCTGGTGAAGTGCGCGCGGCCGTCAAACGAGTCGGCCGAGGGGCTGACGGT
Organism: Pseudomonadota bacterium; assembly: GCA_040386255.1. GTDB lineage: Bacteria > Pseudomonadota > Gammaproteobacteria > Burkholderiales > Burkholderiaceae_D > JAFCUW01. The sequence continues at coordinate 43,228 of JAZKFW010000034.1, read as the reverse complement.
GGCGGCGTTGGCGGTCCACATCGGCGAGGCCGAGTAGGCGCAGGCGAGGATCACCGGCGCCTCGCGCCAGGCGCGCGCCAGCACGTCGGCATCGGTGCCGGTAAAGCCGATGCGGCGCAGCAGGCGGAAGTTGGGGCGCGCGTGCGGCGGCAGCAGCGCCTGGGCGAAGCCGCGCGTGGCCAGCGCGCGCATCTTGGCCAGTCCCTGCAGGGCGGCCTGCTTCGGGTTCGATGCGCTCTTGACGTTGCTGAACGATGCGACGTTGCCGAACGAGAGCCCGGCGTAGTTGTGCGAAGGGCCGACCAGGCCGTCGAAGTTGTATTCGCGTGCGGTTTCCATCAGAAGCTCAACCCGGGCGACAACTTGGCCGGCATCGCCAACTCGCTGGTTTCGATCGACGCCACCGGGTAGGCGCAGTAATCCGCGGCGTAATAGGCGCTCGGCCGGTGGTTGCCGGACTTGCCGACGCCGCCGAACGGCGCCGAACTAGCAGCGCCCGTGGTCGGACGGTTCCAGTTGACGATACCGGCGCGCGCCTGCTCACTGAAGCGCTTCCACAGCGCCTCGTCGTTCGACAGCAGCGCGGCGGCGAGGCCGAATTCGGTGGCGTTGGCGACTTTTATCGCGCTGTCGAAATCGGCGACGCGGATCACCTGCAGCAGGGGGCCGAACCACTCCTCGTCGGCAATCCCCTTGGCGCCGGTGACGTCGACGATGCCGGCGGTGACGAAGCCGGCGTTCGGATCGAGCTGACGCATCTGCAGCAGCGTGACGCCGCCCTTGGCTACCATGCCGGCCTGCGCCTGCACCAGCATCGCGGCGACCGCGTTCGATACGACCGGTCCCATGAACGGCTGCGGCTCGGAGTTCGACGGGCCAACCGTCAGCGTTGCGGCCACTTCGACCAGGCGCTTGACGAAGGCGGCGCCGGCAGGCGTGTCCTGCACGATCAGTCGGCGCGCGCAGGTGCAGCGCTGGCCGGCCGAGATAAACGCCGACATCACCGCGTGGTGGACAGCGGCGTCGACGTCGACGACGTCCCACACCACCAGCGGGTTGTTACCGCCCATTTCCAGCGCCAGCATCTTGCCCGGCTGGCCGCCGAACTGCTTGTGCAGCGCGACGCCGGTCTGGCAGCTGCCGGTAAACAGCACGCCGTCCAACAGCGGCTGCTGGCCGAGCGCGATGCCGGTATTGCGCCCGCCGTTGACCAGGTTGATGACGCCCGCCGGCAGGCCGGCCTGCTGCCACAGTTCGACCGTCTTGACGGCGGTGCGCGGCGCGTATTCGCTCGGCTTGAACACCACCGTGTTGCCGGCGATGAGGGCGGGGACGATGTGCCCGTTCGGCAGGTGGCCCGGGAAGTTATATGGACCGAACACGCCGAACACGCCGTGCGGGCGGTGGCGCAGCACCGCGGTGCCGTCGGCGACCTTGGCGGCGCTGGCGCCGGTGCGCGCGGCGTAGGCCTGCACCGAGATGTCGACCTTGTTGGCCATCGTGGCCACTTCGGTGCGCGCTTCCCACAAAGGCTTGCCGACTTCTTCGGCGATGACCTGCGCCAGCTGCTCGGCGTCCTGCTTGAGGAGGTCGCGAAAGCGGGTGCAGACGGCGATGCGCTCATCCAGCGGCGTCGCCGCCCACTGCTCGAAGCTGTCGCGCGCTGCCTGCGCCGCGCGGGCGACGTCGTCGAAGGTCGACTCGTTGCTCGACCAGGTCTGACGACCGGTGGACGGATCGATTGTCGCCAGTTCGACGCCGCTGCCCGGCAGCCACTCGCCGCCGATGTAGTTGGAGAGGTTAGACATTGGAGTTCTTCCTTACATTGAGTGGCAGGGTGCGCAGCGCGTCGCCCTGCCGGCAGTGCAGCAGTTCGAGTTGCGCCGCGCTCAGGGCGATGCTGCCGTTGGCGGGCGCCGACTGCGCGACGATCATGCGGAAATCCTGCAGCACGGTGTTCGATACGAGAGTCTGTTCGGCGTCCGGCGCGGCGGCGCCTTCGATGGCGCCGGAAAGCACGCTGTCGCGCACCGCGCGCAGCTCCGACACCCGTCCCTGCAGCACCGGTCCGGCGTCGAAGATGTCGATGTAGCCTTCGAAGTGCATGCCTTCCTGTTCCAGCAGCTTGCGCGCCGGCGCCGTGCTGCGGTGGACCATGCCGATCACCGCCTGGGCGTCGTCAGGCAGGTAGGCCACGTACAGCGGCTGGCGCGGCATCAGTTCGGCGATGAACGACTTCTTGCCGAGCGCTGTGAGATCGTCGACGTGGTCGAAGTCCATCTTGAAGAAATGGCGCCCGAGTCCCTCGTAGAACGGCGAGCTGCCGTCTTCGGCCTGGAAGCCGCGCATCTCGGCGATCAGCTTCTCGGTGAACAGGTGCGGGAACTGGGCGATGAACAGGAAGCGGCTCTTGGATAGCCACTTGCCGTTGTGGCCGAAGCGGTAGTCGGGATGCAGGAACAGCGAGCACAGTTCGGTCGAGCCGGTCAGGTCGTTCGACAGGTACAGCGTGTCCATGCGGGTGAAGATATCGAGCTCGCGGCTCGAGTGCACCAGCGTGCCGATGCGGTAGTTGTAGAACGGCTCGGTGAGGCCGACCGCTCCCTTGATGGCGCAAACGCCGGCCATGCGGCCGCTGGAGGTGTCCTCCATGACGAACATGTAGTCGCGCTTTTCGGGCGCGATGGTCTGCGCGAACGAGGCGACCGCCACCGCGACGCGGTCGCCGAGCATGGTGCGATCGGGCTTGAGGGTGGTCATGCCGGTGCCCACCTGGCTGGCCATCTCCAACAGGGCGTCGAGGTCCGAGGCTTTGATTGCGCGTACGACTAGCATAAGGTTCTCTCTCAGATTCTGACGCAGATGACGCTGTCGCCGGGCGCCACCATCAGCGCATCGATGGCCTCGTGCGGCAGGTGCACGTATTCGCCGGCATCGACCGATGGGCACACAACCGTGATGGCGCGGAAATTCTGTTCGCTGCTGGCGGCGATGGCGTAGGTGACGGCCGCTTCGCGTCCGCCGCCGCGTTCGTCGAGCATCACGCTGCGCACCACCGATCCGGTGAACGAGCGCAGCGAATGCTTGTGCGCCTGCAGGATCGGGCCGCCGTCGAAGATGTCGATGTAGTCGTCCGCTTCGAAGCCTTCCTCGGTCAGCAGGTTGAAGGCGAGCTCGCCGTCCGGATGGATCTGGCCCATCGCCGCCTGGGCGTCGCCCGGCAGCAGCGGCACGTACACCGGATAGTGCGGCATCAGCTCGACGATCAGGGTGCGGTTGCGGGCGCCGCCGATGACTTTTTCGGCGTCGAGGAAATCCATCTTGAAGAATTTGCGGCCGAGCGCATCCCAGAACGGCGACGAGCCGGTGGCGTCGGTGACACCGGCCAGCGGCACGAAGAAGCGGTCGCCGAAGCGGTGCGGCGCCAGCACCGCGAACAGCAGGCGCGCCCGCGACAGCAGCGCCGCTTCGACGCCAGCGGCCTCGCGGCCCTGCACGTAGAAGCCCGACAGCTGCGAGTACGCCGTCAGCTCCGAGCACAGCGTCAGCGCGTGCACGCTGTGGCTGATATTGAGGTCGCGCGAGACCTGCTGGATGACGTCGTTACGGAACGAGAAGTAGGTGCCGTTCGAGCCGGCCGAGGCGAAGATCGCCGCGGTGCCGACGATCTCGCGCGTGGCCTGGTTCTCCAGCACGAACAGGTAGGATTCTTCGCTGGGGATGTCCACGTGCGCGGCGAACGAGGCGATCGAGCGCTCCACCGAAGCGGCGATCTTCTCGCGCGTTTTCGGCAGCGTGTGGACACCCGGCATCGTCACCGCGGCCAGCTTTTCTAGGGCCGCGATGTCGGACAGCTCTGCCGGACGGACAACATGCATGGTGACTCCCTTGGGTGAGGTCAAGGCGTGCCGTGCGGCCGGATCAGGCGGCGGCCAGGATGGCGTCGGCGGCGGCGCGCATGATGCGGTCCGCGTCGGCGATCTGTTCGTCCGAGACAATCAGCGCCGGCGCCAGGCGGATCACGTCCGGGCCGGCGATCAGCAGCATCAGGCCGAGCGCCTCGGCGGCCTTGGTGAAGTCCTTGGCGCGGCCCTTGAAGGCATCGGCGACTGGAACGCCGATCAGCAGGCCCATGCCGCGGGCCTGGCCGAACAGCTGCGGATAATCGGCCGACAGCTTGGCCAGGTTGGCGAACACCTTGGCGCTGGCTTCCTTCACGCGCGCCAGGAAGGCCGGCGTGTTGATCGTGTCGATGACGTTCAGTGCGACCGTGGCGGCGAGCGGATTGCCGCCGTAGGTGGTGCCGTGAGAGCCGACGCCGAAGTGTTCGGCGATGGCGGTGGTGGTGAGCATGGCGCCGATCGGATAGCCGTTGCCGAGCGCCTTGGCGCTGGTCAGGATGTCGGGCGTGACGCCGCAATCCATGTAGGCGTAGAGGGAGCCGGTGCGGCCGACGCCGGACTGCACTTCGTCGAACACCAGCAGGGCGCCGGTTTCGTCGCAGCGTTCGCGCAGCGCCTTCAGGAACGCCGGGTCGGCCGGGATCACGCCGCCCTCGCCCTGGATCGGTTCGACGATGACGGCGGCGACGTCGTCGGTGATGGCGGCGCGCGCGGCGGCGACGTCGTTATACGGGATGTGATTGATCTCTTGCGGCAGCGGCTCGAAGCCTTCGGTGTACTTCGGCTGGCCGCCGACCGACACGGTAAACAGCGTGCGGCCGTGGAACGACGACAGGCAGGACACGATACGCGACTTGTGCGGGCCGAATTTGGTGTGGGCGTACTTACGCGCCAGCTTCAGGGCCGCTTCGTTCGCTTCGGCGCCGGAATTGCAGAAGAAGGCGCGCTCGGCGAAGGTGGCCTCGGTCAGCGCCAGCGCCAGGCGCAGGACCGGCTCGTTGGTGTAGCCGTTACCGAGGTGCCAGACGGAATTGATCTGCTTGGTGAGGGCGTCGACGAGCACTGGATGCGCGTGGCCGAGGCTGGTGACGGCGATGCCGGCGGTAAAGTCGAGGTAATGCTTGCCTGCCTGGTCCCACAAGTCGAGTCCGCTGGCACGCACCGGCACCATCGCCGCTGGTGCGTAGGTCGGCACCAGTACTTCGTCGAAAGTCTGGCGTGTGACAGGCCGCGTGGTGACACCCGAATCAAGCTTAGCGTTCATGGCATTCCTCATCCAATGTTAGGGGGTTCGCCCGGGCTCGGACAGCTGGGCGGTTAGCCCATTATAGGAAAGCATGCAACAAAGTTCTTTTCAAACTGCGACAACCATTTTCATTTTTGGTCCCCCGGCAATTTCCTCCACAATAGCGACCAGCCCCAATCATTGCAAAACCGGGGTCAGACCCAGGTTCTGCAAGTTCCGCAACGCTTGCCCGCCGCATGGCAGTGCGCATCCGCCGCGAAACCAGGTCTGACGCAGGTGGGAAACGTATGCGTGGGTGCGCCGGATCAGCGTGAGGGCCAGGACTTGTGGCGCTGCAGCTATTGATTGCAAAACCGGGGTCAGACCCGGGTTTTGGAACAAGGATCACCGGACGGCGCATTCGAAGGATACGCCAGCGTCTAAGCTGAGCCCCGTTGTCGCTAGTAATATCTGCGAGGGCGTCCGCCCTCACCCGGGGTCATCGACCGCCCCATCAGATCCGCCATTTGCTCCATGAATGTTTCGCTACCAAGCGCAAGGTTGCTTTTGGTGGCGCGCCGGACCTCGCTCAATGCATCATCGTCAAGTGCTTCGGCACACAACTCGCGGTATGCCCTTTGCCTCAAGAGCGGATCGGCCCCCATGCGGCCGTATAACTCATGCGGCGTGACCAGCGAACTTTTTTCGCCGTACGCGTGATGTCGATAGCTCGACCATGGATAGCTGAACGGATCGTTGACCATTTGCGCTCTTACCGGGTTGAGTTCGATGTACCGCTGGCACACCATGAGATATCGCTCGCTTTGCACGAGGCAAGACCTGAAGCGCCCCTCCCAAAGCGTGCCTGTGCGCGAGTGGCGTCGGTTGACGTATTGCACATAACGTTCGCCGAGGAACTTCATCAAGAAGGCAGGGCCGCGCTCATCGCCTGGCGATAGCAGCAGATGAATGTGGTTCGTCATCAGAACATAGGAATGAATTCGGCAGTCCGCCTCGCGCGCGGCCCTGCTCAGCAAGTCCAGATACACCAAATAATCGGACTCAGCGAAGAAGCACCGCAGGCGATTATTACCGCGCTGAGTAATGTGAAGGGGAACGTTCGCTACAACTGGACGAGATAGGCGTGCCATTTCGACGCTCGCGTATGAAACCGTAGGGAGGATCACCGTAGCTGTGAAGCCGAGTGGCATGTTCGATCAGTGTCAAACTACCTACATTCAGTGCGTGCCGAAGGGCCAAGGCTGCGACCTGGCACTCTCACGCGGAGCAAGCCTAACCCGCGCCTCATTTCAAAACGTGGGTCTGACCCCGGTTTTGGAATTAATTGCGGAGGATCACCTTGCGAATGGGAATTTGTTTAGTTGTGTGGGTTAACGCACAGAAGGAGAGAAGATCCGGAACTATAGTGGAACTGTCTCTTTCAGGACATCCCTAGTTTTGGACTTAGGCCCGCTCTCAGCAGAGCGGGCATTTTTTTTGTGCAGACGAAACGTCTAGAACAGGGCCGCAGTGAGGCTGCGTACTTCTTCAGCCGACTCTTCGAGGATCGCCGCCAGCGTGCCTTCGCCAGTGACGAAGTCGATCGTGGCGGCCGACTGGCGCGTGGTGGCGCCGGCGCGGGCGTGCAGCGGCGAGTCGAGCGGCGCCAGGTCGTTGGCCAGCATCAGCGTGTCGCCGAGCGACTCAGGCGGCAGCGCGCGCATGCCGCGCCACATCGCTTCGATCGCTTCCATCACCGGCCCCGGCACGCCGAGCTTGGTCAGCACGCCACGGCCGACGGCCATTTCGCCATGCTCGATCCAGTCCTCCGGCTCGCCGTCGAGCAGGCCCGGAAACTCTTCGGCGCGCGACAGCAGATAGAACCCGCCCACTTCATGGACGATGCCGGCAAATAAGGCCGTGTCCGGATCGACGCGGCTGACGCGGCGGGCGATCACCTGCGACAACGCGGCCACGTGGGCCGAATGCTTCCACAGCTGGTCGGCCTTGGCGCGCAGGTCGGAACGGGTGATCTTGCTGTCGAGCTGGCGCACAATGACGGCGGCAGCGAGCGCGTTGAGGGTGCGAAAGCCGACACGGCTGACCGCGGCGCGCACATTGGTGACGTCCTTGCCGGAACGGTTGTAGGCCACCGAGTTGGCAATCGCGACCGTGCGCGCGGCCAGCAGCGGCTCGGCCTGGACCAGCCGCGCCGCCTCGTCCGCATGCAGGTCCGGGTCGCTCAGCGCCCGCTGCAGCTTGAGCGTCGCATCGACGTTGGTCGGGAAAGTGAGATCGCCGCGCCCAGCCTGGGCGGCAATGCTTTTGAAGGCTTCGAGTCTGTCCATTGGAAAATTATACTCCCAATAGCCGGACAGAAACACGCAATACAGTTCCCAAAAGCATCTTTTTGAGGCGTCGACTTGCTTGTGTCAAGGGGCTCCGAAGATCGCGTCGCATCCTTCGAGCGGCGTCTCGACGTCCTTGAGCTCGTCGACCAGGCCCAGGTCTTCGAGCTCCTCGACCGCGTTCATGAAGCTGTTGGCCTTGGTCGCGCCGATCAGCCGATAGATGTCGCCGGCCTCGTTGCGTACGCCGATCAGCATCTTTTCCTGCCGCACCTCGGCGGCGGTGGCGACATCGAGCAACAGGTTGCCGATGATATGTTTGTCAATTTTGGCCGGCGTTTTGCCGTCGAGCAGGGCGGTTTTCAATGTTCTTCCTTTGGTAGTGGTGTTGAGGGGGCGGCGCCGGCGTCGGTGATCATTTGCTTGAGCCGCGACAGGGCCGAATCGATGGCGTCGAACTCGGCGTCGCTGCAGGAGGCAAACAGCTGCTTGCCGTGCGCGACGACGGTCGGGAACACCTGCTCGAACAAGGCTTCGCCGCTGTCGGTCAGGCTGACGAAGAACGAACGCTTGTCGTCGCCGCTGCGTTGGCGCGCGACCAGGCCCTTCTGTTCGAGCCGCTCGATGACGCCGGTCAGCGTGCCTTTGGTGATCAGCGTGCGCTCGCCCAGTTGCTTGTACGTCATCCCGGCCGTATTGCCCAGCGTGGCGATGATGTCGAACTGGGCGTGCGTCAGCCCGCACTGGCGCACCGAGTCGCCCGAAAAGCGCTCGAAGCCCTGCATGCACTCCGCCAGCAAGCGGACACTGCGTAAGTATCGTTCCCCCATAGGCCGTGATTATAGCTGGCGGCGCCGGTTTGCCGGCGCGGTCGGTTCGCCTTTTGCGGCCGGGACAGTTACCATACGTCTATTGTCGGTCAACCTGAATCGAAAACACCCTATGACCCATCAGTTCCGCGGCATCCTCGCCTTGCTGCTCGTCACCCTCGTCTGGGGCACCACCTTTCCCGCGATGAAAGACCTGACCGTCTATTTTTCGCCCGTATGGATCATCTTCCTGCGTTTCGCGCTGGCGGCGGTGCTGCTGGCGCCGTTCCTGTGGAAGGCCGGCCGCGACGACCTGGTCTCGGGCGGCCTGCTCGGCGTGCTGCTGTTTTTCTGCTACGTTTTCCAGGTCGAAGGGCTGGCGCTGACCAGTTCCAACCGCAACGCCTTCATCTGCGGCCTGAACGTGCTGGTGGTGCCGCTGCTCGGCATCGTCGCCGGCAAGCTGCCCGAAAAGCGCATTGCGTACGCGCTGCTGCTGGCCATTGCCGGCCTCACCGCGCTGTGCTGGGACAGCGGCGCCTGGGGTCGCGGCGATACGCTGGCGCTGCTCGGCGCATTGGCCTTCGGCCTCTACATCAAGATGATGGAATTGCGTACCCGCCGCGCCTCGCGCCTGATGACGCTGACGGCGGCGCAGATCCTCACCGTGTCGCTGTGCGCCGCAGTGTGGCTACTGGCACGCGAAGTGCCGCGCGCCAGCAGCGACGCCGGCAGCGACCTCGCCAACTACTGGAGCTACATCGCGCAGGGCATCGGCCAGCACGCGATCAACCTGCTGTACCTCGGCGTGGTGGCGACCGCCGCCATCATCTCGCTACAGGGTTGGGGCCAGGCGCGCAGCACTGCCAACGAAGCGGCGGTAATCTATGCCTTCGAGCCGGCCGCCGCGGCGTTTTTCGCCTTTTTCTGGCTTGGCGAAACGCTGACCGCACGCGGCTGGATGGGCGCCGCGCTGCTGATCGCGGGCATGATCGTGAGCCAATGGAACGCGGCGCCGCGCCCGGCGGCCGCGCTCGCACCCGAGTGATGATGCCGTCCACCGATTCCGATGCCGCACGCTGACCTCGCCCGCCTGGCGCAGGAAGCGCCGCTGCGCCTGCTGCTGGTGGGCGCCGGCCAGCCCGACTCGCTGACCTGGTCGGGCTTGTACCAGCCGCTGCGGCTTGCCGCCAAGCTGCTCGGTCCCGAGCGGCTGCATGTCGACGTGCGCAGCCCCGACAAATTCGGCGCCGACGCGTTGCGCCACTGGCACCTGGTGCTGCTGGTGGCGGACGAGTCGGAGGCGGCGCTCAAGCCGGCCGCCACCCGCGCCGTGATCGATCGCGCGCGCGCCGCGCCGTTCTGGGGTGCGGTGGGCGCCGGCGTGCTGTGGCTGGCAGACGCCGGCGTGCTGAACGGCATACGCACTGCCCTGCCCTGGGCGCTGTACGCCGACGTGAACATCGACGCCGATCACGCCGTCTTCACGCCCCACCTGTACGAGATCGACGGCAACCGGCTCACCTGCTGCGGCGGCGCCGCCAGCATCGACTTCGCGCTGACGCTGATCGAGCACATCTTCGGCGCGGCGCTGCAGGCGCAGATCAAGGAAGCACTGTGCATCGACCGGGTGCGCGGCGCCGAAGAGCGGCAGCGGGTGGCGTTGCAGGCGCGCTTCGGCGCCTTGCAGCCGAAGCTGAGCGAAGCGGTGACGCTGATGGAAGCGAACATCGAGGAGCCGCTGTCGACCGACGACATCGCCGGGCTGGTCGGGCTGTCGCGGCGCCAGCTCGAGCGCCTGTTCAAGCAATACCTCGGCAGCCTGCCGTCGCGCTACTACCTCGAACTGCGCCTGCAGCGCGCGCGCCAGCTGCTACTCGACACCAACTATTCCATCGTGCAAGTCGGGCTAATGTGCGGATTTTCCTCCGGCTCACATTTTTCCACCGCGTTCGGCGCCCTGTTCGGCAATACCCCGCGCGAAGAACGCCAGCGCCGCCTCAACGCCTGAATATTCTAAAACCGGGGTCAGACCCAGGTTTTGCAATAAAACCAGCGCCGCGTGATCGCGTAAGATTCTAAAACCTGGGTCTGACCCCGGTTTTGGATTTTTTGTGCTAAAGAATGAAAAAGGGCAGCTCGCGCTGCCCTTCCGTTACCTCAAACTCGCTGGCCGCTTAAACAACCGCGCCATCGGTCTCGTCCTTTTCCTTGATCGGCTTGATCAGGTCTTCACGCTTGACGCCGAGCCACATCGCGATCGCCGCGGCGACGAATACCGACGAGTAGATGCCGAAGCAGATACCGATCGTCAGCGCAATCGCGAAGTAGTGCAGCGACGCGCCGCCGAAGAACAGCATCGACAGCACCATCATCTGGGTGCAGCCGTGCGTGATGATGGTGCGCGAGATGGTGCTGGTGATGGCGTTGTCGATCACTTCCGCCACGCCCGCCTTGCGCTGCTTGCGGAAGTTCTCGCGGATCCGGTCGAAAATCACCACCGATTCGTTGACCGAGTAACCGAGCACCGCCAGCACCGCCGCCAGCACCGTCAGTGAGAATTCCCACTGGAAGTAGGCGAAGAAGCCGAGGATGATGATGACATCGTGCAGGTTGGCGATGATCGCCGCCACCGCGAATTTCCATTCGAAACGGATCGCCAGGTAGATCATCACGCCGATGATCACCATCACCAGCGCGTTCAGGCCGCTCTGGGTCAGCTCGTCACCGACCTGCGGACCGACGAACTCGACCCGCTTGAGGCTGACCGCTTCTTCGCCCTTGGCGTTGAGACAGGCGGTCTTGGCCACGTGATCGCCCTGCGGCGTAATGGTGTCGACTTGCTTGGTCGCGCCGCTTTCGGCCGCGCACAGAGCATTGAACACGGCAGCCGAACCGCTGGCGCCGGCCGAGGTCTTCGGCAAGCGCAGCATGACGCTTTGCGCGGTGCCGAAGCTGGTCACCTCAGGATGCTCGTAACCGATCGACTGCAGCGTGCGGCGGATCTTCTCCTGGTCGGCTGCGTGCGGGTATTGCAGTTCCATCACGGTGCCGCCGGTGAACTCGACCGAGAAATTCAGCTGCTTGGTCACCAGGAAAAACACGGCGGCGAAGAAGGTCAGCGCCGAAATCACGTTGAAAATCAACGCGTGGCGCATGAAGGGGATGTCCCTTTTGATCTTGAAAAATTCCATCTTGGATCCTCTTTCTAATTACTTCTTGATGGAAACCACGCCGGGCGTCCACACCGTACCGATGGACACCTTGCTCAGCTTTTTCTGGCGGCCGTACCACAGGTTGACGACGCCGCGCGAGACGAACACGGCCGAGAACATCGATGTCAGGATGCCCAGGCAGTGCACCACCGCAAAGCCGCGCACCGCGCCGGAACCGAACAGCAGCAGTGCCACGCCGACGATCAGGGTGGTGACGTTGGAGTCGAGAATGGTGGCCCAGGCGCGGTCGAAGCCGGCCGCAATTGCCGCCTGCGCGGTGGCGCCGGCGCGCAACTCCTCGCGGATACGTTCGTTGATCAGCACGTTGGCGTCGATCGCCATGCCGAGCGCGAGCGCGATAGCGGCGATACCCGGCAACGTCAACGTCGCCTGCAGCATCGACAGCAGCGACAGCAGGAACAACAGGTTGCAGGCCAGCGCCAGCACACTGAAGAAACCGAACATGTGGTAGTAGAGGATCATGAAAATGGCGATCGCGGCGAAGCCGTACACGGTCGAGTACAAGCCCTTGGCGATGTTTTCAACGCCCAGCTGCGGGCCGATCACGCGCTCTTCGACAAATTCCATCGGCGCCGACAGCGCGCCAGAACGCAGCAGCAGCGCCAGTTCGTTGGCGCGTTCAGCCGAGCCCATGTTGGAAATCTGGAACGTGCTGCCCAGCTCGCTCTGGATGGTGGCGACCGAGGCCACCGAGTACTTGTTCTTTTCCTTCAGCAGGATCGCCATGCGCTTGCCGATGCGCTCGCGCGTCGCCTCGCGCATCTTGCGGCCGCCGTCGCCATTCAGGTCCAGGCTCACGGCCGGCTGCTGGTTCTGGTCCATCGTCGCCGTGGCGCTCGAGATGTATTCGCCGCTGAGGATGATTTCCTTGTACAGCACGACGGGCGCGCCCTGGCCGACGGTAAACAGCTCGGAGCCGAGCGGCACGGTGGCCGAGGTTTCCGTGCCAGGGGTGACGGTCTCGTCGACCATGCGCATTTCCAGCGTCGCGGTGCGGCCGATGATGTCCTTCGCGCGGGCGACGTCCTGCACACCGGGCAACTGAATGACGATGCGCTCGAGGCCCTGCTGCTGGACGATCGGCTCGCTCACGCCCAGTTCGTTGATCCGCTTCGACAGCGTGGCGATGTTCTGCTTGACGCCCTCTTCGACCGTGCTCTTGAGCGCGTCCGGCTTGAGCGTGACGACCAGTTTCAGGTCGGTGCCGTCGGCGGCGTCGGCGAAGGCCAGATCGCGCATCTGTCCGCCGAGCACGTCGCGCGCCTTGGCGCGGGTTTCGTTGTCGCGGAATTTGATTTCGAGGCTGTTGCCGACGCGCTCGATGCCGGCGTGGCGCACGTTCTTGTCGCGCAAGATGCTGCGCGCGCTCGACTGCATGCCCTTGATCTTGTTTTCCAGCACGGCCTTGGCATCGACCTGCAGCAGGAAGTGCACGCCGCCGCGCAAGTCGAGGCCGAGGTTCATCGGCAGCGCGCGGATCGACTGCATCCACGGCGGCGTGTTCTTCACCAGGTTGACCGTGACGATGTAGTCGGGGTCGGCCTGGTCGCGGTTGAGGTCGCGCTCGAGCGCCAGCTTCGCCTTGAACTGGGCGTCGGTGGTCGGGAAGCGTACCCGTACCGAGGTGCTGTTGCCGGTACCCTCCAGGGCCACGCGGTCAGGCGTGATGCCCTCCTGCTTGAGCGCCGCCGCCACCTGTTCGGTGGTGGCGCTGTTCACCTTGACGGTTGTCTTGCCTGTTGTCACCTGCAACGCCGGCGATTCGCCGAAGTAGTTCGGCACCGTGTACAGCGCGCCGAGCACCAGCGTGATGGCGATCAGGACATATTTCCAGAGGGGATAGCGATTCATAATCTTCCAGCGTTCGAGGTGAGCAGGCGAAGGCGGCGCGGCGGCCGCCCGGCAGGCTTACAGGGACTTCAGGGTGCCCTTCGGCAACAGCGTCGTGATCGAGTTCTTCTGCACCACGATTTCGGTGTTCGCGGCGATTTCGATCGTCACGTACGTGTCGTTGACCTTGGAAACCTTGCCAAGAATGCCACCAGCGGTGACCACTTCGTCGCCCTTGGCGAGCGCTTCCATCATGGAGCGCTGTTCTTTCGCGCGCTTCTGCTGCGGACGGATCATCAGGAAATACATGACCACGAACATCAGAAGAATCGGCGCCATGGTGGTCAGGCTACCCATCATGCCTGGGTCAGCGGCGGTCCCGGCGGTTTGTGCGTAAGCATTAGAAATGAACACGGTTACTCCAGTTGTTGGTCTTACTTGGTTAAAAAAGCAGCGCTGTATTCTAGCACTGGCCGGACGGCCCTAGTCACTTCCGGCTATCTGGTAGCCGTAATTTCTTTTGCAAGCTATTGTTAGACAAATAATTCGCACCAGAGGTCGGCGCGATCCGTCTTTACACGCCGCGTGCGCGCTGCTCGTTGAACTTCAGCCGGAACGCATGAAATCCGTCGGCGTCGATGGCGTCGCGCATCTCCTGCATCAGCTTCAGATAGTAGTGCAGGTTGTGGATCGTGTTCAGGCGCGCGCCGAGGATTTCCTTCGAGCGGTGCAGGTGGTGCAGGTAGGCGCGCGAAAAATTCTTGCAGCAGTAGCAGTCGCAGCTCTCGTCGAGCGGGCCCTGGTCGTCCTTGTAGCGCGCGTTCTTGATCTTGACGTCGCCAAAACGCGTGAACAGCCAGCCGTTGCGCGCATTCCGGGTCGGCATCACGCAGTCGAACATGTCGATGCCGTTCGCCACGCCGGCCACCAGGTCTTCCGGCGTGCCCACGCCCATCAGGTAGTGCGGCTTGTTGGCCGGCAGGCGCGGGCCGACGTGCGCCAGCATGCGCATCATGTCTTCCTTCGGCTCGCCCACCGACAGGCCGCCGATGGCGATGCCGGGGAAATTGATCTCTTCGAGCGCGGCCAGCGACTCGTCGCGCAGGTTCTCGAACATGCCGCCCTGGACGATGCCGAACAGCGCGTTCGGATTCTCGCCGGCCTTGAACTCGTTCATCGAGCGCTGCGCCCAGCGCAGCGACATGCGCATCGACTTGGCCGCTTCTTCCGACGTCGCCGGCCGGCCGTCGATCTCGTAGGGCGTGCATTCGTCGAACTGCATGACGATGTCCGAATTGAGCGCGCGCTGGATCTGCATCGAGATTTCCGGCGACAGGAACAGTTTGCTGCCGTCTATCGGCGAGGCGAACTTGACGCCCTCCTCGGTGATCTTGCGCATCGCGCCCAGCGAAAACACCTGGAAGCCGCCGGAGTCGGTCAGGATCGGCCCGTTCCAGCCCATGAAGCCGTGCAGGCCGCCGAACTTGTTCAATACCTCGGTGCCCGGGCGCAGCCACAGGTGGAAGGTGTTGCCGAGGATGATCTGCGAGCCGACCGCGACCAGCTCGTTCGGATCCATCGCCTTGACCGAGCCGTAGGTCCCGACCGGCATGAAGATCGGCGTTTCGATGGTGCCGTGATTGAGCTTGAGGCGGCCGCGGCGCGCGTGCGACAGGCCGCTGGTGTCGGTCTTCAGGAGAGTAAATTCGAGCATGTCAGATGTTCTTTGTAGTGAGCAGCATGGCGTCGCCATAGCTGAAGAAGCGGTACTCGCTGGCGATGGCGTGCGCGTAGGCGCGGCGGATCGGCTCATAGCCGGCGAAGGCCGACACCAGCATCAGCAGGGTCGACTTGGGCAAGTGGAAGTTGGTGATCAGGCGGCTGACGGTCTTGAAAGTATAGCCGGGCGTGATGAACAGCGCGGTGTCGGCGCTGCCGGCGACCAGCTCACCGCTCTGCGACGCCGATTCGAGCGCGCGCAGGCTGGTGGTGCCGACCGCCACGACATTTTTACCAGCCGCTTTTGCCACCCTTACCGCGTCGACGGTAGCCTGCGGCACCGTGTACCACTCGGTATGCATGTTGTGCTCGGCCAGCACTTCGACCCGCACCGGCTGGAACGTGCCGGCGCCGACGTGCAGCGTGACGTAGGCGAACTGCACGCCCTTGGCGGCCAGCCTGGCCAGCAGCGCGTCGTCGAAATGCAGGCCGGCGGTGGGCGCTGCGACCGCGCCCGGCTCCTTCGAATAGACGGTCTGGTAGCGCTGCTCGTCGAATTCGTCGGCCGCGTGATCGATGTAGGGCGGCAGCGGCAGCCGGCCGTGCGCTTCGATCAGCTCGAACACGTCGGCGTCGAAATGCAGCGTGAAGAATTCGCCCGCGCGCTCGCCGGCGACGACATCGAAGGCGTCGGCCAGGCGGATGCGGTTGCCGGGCTTGGGCGACTTCGACGCGCGCACCTGCGCCAGCACCGTGCGGCTGTCGAGCACGCGCTCGACCAGCACCTCGACATTGCCGCCGGTCTCCTTGACGCCGAAAAAGCGCGCCTTCAGCACGCGGGTGTCGTTCATCACCATGACGTCGCCGGCGTCGAGCAGGTCGACGATGTCTGCAAATTGGCGGTCGGCGATGCTGTCGCCGTCGAGCAGCAGCAGGCGCGAAGCGCTGCGGTCGGGCAGCGGGACCTGGGCGATGCGTTCAGGGGGCAGGTTGAAATCGAAGTCGGAAAGCGAATACATTCTGGTAATTCTGCGAAAATAGGGTTCACGCGCCGTACAATACGGCTCACTTGCGCAAGGCAACCCTCTATTTTACGCCACTTGCCCTGCAAAATCGCGACATGCCCCCATCCAAACCCAAACCTGCGCCAAAAACCAACGAAAGCAAGCTCGCCAAGCTGGGCCTGCGTTCCGACATGGACCTGGTGCTGCACCTGCCGATGCGCTACGAGGACGAAACGCAGGTGATCGCTATCCGCGAGGCGTGCCTGCGCGGCGGCCACGTATCGCAGGTCGAGGGCGTGGTGACCAAGAACGAAATCAGCTTCCGGCCGCGGCGCCAGCTGCTGGTGACGATCGCCGACGCCAGCGGCGACCTGCTGCTGCGCTTCATGAACTTCTACGGCAGCCAGGTCAAGCAGCTGGCCGAAGGCACGCGCGTGCGCGCCCGCGCTGAGCTCAAGCACGGCTTCTTCGGCGCCGAGATGGTGCACCCGGCGTACAAAGTGATCAACGAAGGGGCGCCGCTGCCGACGGTGCTGACGCCGGTCTACCCGTCCGGCGAGGGCCTGTCGCAGGCGATCCTGCGGCGCGAGATCGGCGCGGCGATGAACCGCATCGACTGGCGCGACACGCTGCCGCCGTCGCTCCTGAGCGCGATGAACCTGTCCAATTTCGAGCCGTCGGTCAGGCTGCTGCACTACCCGCCGCAGGAAATCGACGAGCACGCGCTGATGGACCGCTCGCATCCGGCCTGGGTGCGCATGAAGTTCGACGAGCTGCTGGCGCAGCAGCTCTCGCTCAAGCGCGCGCAGCGTGCGCGCCGCGCGAAGGGCGCGCCGGTCATCAAGACCGTCGGCACGCTGACCGAAGCATTCACCGCCGTGCTGCCGTTCAAGCTGACCGGCGCCCAGGCGCGCGTACTCAAGGAGATCCGCGCCGACCTGCGCCACGGCTATCCCATGCAGCGCCTGCTGCAGGGCGACGTCGGCAGCGGCAAGACCGTGGTCGCGGCGCTCGCCGCGGCGCAGGCGATCGACAGCGGCTACCAGGCGGCGCTGATGGCGCCCACCGAAATCCTCGCCGACCAGCACTTCCGCAAGATCGCCGGCTGGATGGAGCCGCTCGGCGTCAAGGTCGCGTGGCTGACCGGCAGCCTGAAGAAAAAGGACAAGCTGGCCGCCACCGCGCTGGTCGAATCGGGCGAGGCGCAGCTGGTGATCGGCACCCACGCGCTGATCCAGGACACGGTGCAGTTCGCGAAACTGGGCCTGGTGATCGTCGACGAGCAGCACCGCTTCGGCGTCGGCCAGCGCCTCACCTTGCGCAACAAGGGCAGCAACGGCAAGACGCCGCACCAGCTGATGATGTCGGCCACGCCGATTCCGCGCACGCTGGCGATGACGTATTACGCCGACCTCGAAGTGTCGGTCATCGACGAGCTGCCGCCCGGCCGCAGCCCGATCGTCACGCGCGCGATCGACCAGAACCGGCGCGACGAAGTGATCGAGCGGGTGCACGCGGCCGCGCTGGAAGGCCGCCAGGTCTACTGGGTCTGCCCGTTGATCGAAGAATCCGAAGCGCTGCAGCTGCAGACCGCCACCGACACCCATGCGATGCTGGCCGAGGCGCTGCCCGACCTGCGGGTGGGGCTGGTGCACGGGCGCCTGAAGCCGGCCGAAAAGCAGGAAGTGATGGACGCGTTCACCGCCAACGCGGTGCAGGTGCTGGTGGCCACCACCGTCATCGAGGTCGGCGTCGACGTGCCGAATGCGTCGCTGATGGTGATCGAGCACGCCGAGCGCTTCGGCCTGTCGCAGCTGCACCAGCTACGCGGGCGCGTCGGGCGCGGCTCGGCGGCCAGCGTCTGCCTGCTGCTGTATCAAAGCCCGCTGGGACAGATCGCCAAACAGCGCCTGATGACGATGCGCGAGACCACCGACGGCTTCGAGATCGCGCGGCGCGACCTCGAGATCCGCGGCCCCGGCGAATTCCTCGGCGCGCGCCAGTCGGGCCAGGCGATGCTGCGCTTTGCCGACCTCGAAACCGACCAGTGGCTGGTCGAGCAGGCGCGCGACGTCGCCCACGACCTGCTGCACGAAGGCGGCGGCGACAAGGCGGCCACGGTGGAAGCGCACCTGGCGCGCTGGCTGGGCGGCAAGGAAGAATTCCTGAAGGTGTAATTGCTTCCAGGCGGAAAATCGCGACCGGCAGCGACTGCTCAACAACCGCAATCCGTGATATTTATTGAATGTTGACGAAGGATTAACGCGTATTCTTGGCGACCACACCAACCGCCATTTGTTGACCCGGACTTCCCATGCCAATTTTCGGACTCGGACTACACCTGCTTGCCGCCATTTTTTTCGCAGTGCATGCTGTCCGCACCGGCCGCCAATTGTATTGGATCGCCATTCTCTTCATGTTCCCTCTGCTCGGCAGCATTGTCTATTTAGCGGCAGTGTTCCTGCCGCACTCGCACATCGAGCGTGCTCTGCGCAAGACCGGTGCGGTGATCCAGCAGAAGCTGGATCCGGGCCGCGAAATGCGCGAGGCAAGGAGCGCTTTCGACCTGACGCCGACCGCGCACAACCAGATGCGCCTTGCCGCCGCCCTTTTCGACGCCGGCGAATACGCGCAGGCAGTCGAACAGTACGACGCCTGCCTGCGCGGCCCCTTCGCCGGCGACGCCGAAATTGCTTTAGGCGGCGCCCGTGCGAAACTGGCCAATCGACAGCCGCAGGAGGCGATCGCCGTGCTGCGCTCCATGCACGCCAGGCATCCACACTTCCGCCCCGAGCAGGCCGGCCTGCTGCTGGCCGGCGCGCTGGACGCGGCCGGGCGCACCGATGAAGCGGGCGTCGAATACGAGGCGATAGCCCAGCGCTTCTCCAGCATCGAGACGCGCGCCGCGCTGGCGCTATGGGCGCTCGCTCAAGGCCGCCGCTCGCTTGCCGAACGCGAACTCAAAGAACTGGACCACGCGCGCAAACACATGACCAGCTACACCCGCGATCTGCACCGCGAATTGTTCAAGCAACTCGACGCGGCCCGCGCAACGGCGGCGCAGCGTTGATTACGCCGTCCTGCGCCCGGGTTGCCGCCAGCGCCGGCATCATCCTGGTGCTCGGCCCAGGGCGCGAGCTTCATGCCGCGCGACCGTGCCGCCACCTCACATCGATCCCGGCGCGCTCGTTGTCGCGTGCTGGTCGGCGGCATAGCGCAGCCCGATCTGGTCGCGGATCGTATCGAGCACGCCCATCAGCGCCAGCGTTTCGTCGAGCGGCATGACGTCGCTTTCAGTCAGGCCGGCGCGCCAGCAGCGCTGCGCTTCGATCGCTTCGTGTGCGTAGCCATTGCCGATAAACGGCGTCGGCACCGTGCGCAGCACGCCTTCGGCCAGCGCCACCGTCACCGTTTTGGCGCGATGGAACATGGTATCGATCCTGATGTGACCGAGTTCGCCAGACACCGTCAGCTCGACTGGCGTGCGCGCGCGCAGCGAGCAGCTGCAGGTAGACATGCCGCCACCGGCGTGCTTGAGCGTGAAGGCGGTCTGCAGGTCGACGCCGGTGGCGCCGATCTCGGCCTGCGCCTGCACCGACTCGATCGGCCCAAGCAGCGCCGCCGCAATCGACAGCGGATAGATGCCAAGGTCGAGCAGCGCGCCGCCACCGAGCGCATGATTGAGCACGCGGTGTTCGGGACGCACGCCGGCGGTAAACCCGAAATCGGCCGACAGGTGGCTGACGGCGCCGATTTCGCCCGATGCGATAATGCGCCGCACCTCCGCCAGCGCCGGCATGAAGCGGGTCCACATCGCCTCCATCAGAAACAGCTTTCTGGCGCGCGCTAGCGCCACGACCTGTTCGGCCTCGCGCCGGTTGATGGTGAACGGTTTTTCGCACAGCACGCCCTTGCCGGCCTCAAGCGCCATCAGGGCGTTCTCGGCATGCAGCGTATGCGGCGTGGCGATATAGACCAGGTCGACGTCGTCGGAATCGGCCACTTCCTGATACGAGCCATAGCTGGCGCCGGCGCCGAACTCGGCGCCGAACGCCGCGGCGGTGGCCAAGCTGCGCGAGCCGACTGCGGCCAGCACCGCGCCGGGCGTATCGCGCAGCCCGGCGGCGAATGCCCGCGCGATCTTGCCAGTTCCAAGAATCCCCCAACGAACCGTGTCGCTCATGTTTTCTCCTCAGGCCCGGCGGGGCCGAAATACGCTCGTGTCGGCGTAAAACTCCGCATCCTGGCCGTCACACCATCCCGGCACGCCCAGTACTTGGAGCGGCGTGAAGCGTGCGGTGTTCATTTGGTCGGCGGCCAGGCCGGCCGCCACCCGCGCGTCGATCCAGCCGCGCTGCGCATCGGCCGGCAGCGCGAAAAAATCGTCGCCGGCCCACACCACCCAGGTGTGCGCCGTGATCGCCTTGCGCGGCGCGACCAGCTTTTCCATCAGCGCGTGGCCGAACAGCCAGACCTCGGCGTCGCGCCCGAACGCCTCCCTCTGTTCGCACAGCGCGTCATGCCACCGATGTTCGCGCAGCGCCTCGACCAGCGCGCGTCCGTCGGTCGATTCGCGCACGACCAGCAGGGCCGAGTTTTCGTCGAAGATGGTGGCGCCGTCGCGCGCCGGCCCACGCGACTTGCCCACGCCCGCCTGCGCAATCTGCGCCGCCTGCAAAGCATTGAGTTGGCGCTTGATGAGCGGGAAGGTCAGCCACACCAGGCCATTGAAGAAGTCATGCAAATTATCGCGCGTGGGCACGCAGCCGGTGGCGCCGATGAACTCTTCGTAGGCGCGGCCTTCAGGTAGCTCGTCCTGCGCAACGAAGCGCAGCGGCTGGCCGGCGGCGTTGCGCAGTTCGAGTTCACCAGCGCCAGCATTGAATGCGTCTAAAAAGTCGCCGCCTTCGACGTGCAGGCGCTGGAACGCCGGCCGCACCGAGTCGTACCAGGGACGGCTCCAGTCGATCTCGGGCAGCATGCGCGCCTAACGCATCTTCCAGTTGATCTGCTCGCCGCCGTTGAGCGGCACCAACGTGGACTCGGCCAGCGGCACGGTGGCCGGCAGCGTCCACGTTTCGCGGGTCAGGGTGACGCTGCCTTCGTTGCGCGGCAGCTCGTAGAAGTCGGGGCCGTGGAAGCTGGCGAAGGCTTCGAGCTTGTCGAGCGCGCCGGCGCGTTCGAACGCTTCGGCGTACATCTCCATCGCGTGCAGCGCGGTGTAGCAGCCGGCGCAGCCGCAGGCGGTTTCCTTGGCGTCGAGCGCGTGCGGCGCCGAGTCGGTGCCGAGGAAGAAGCGCTCGTCGCCGCTGGTGGCGGCGGTCATCAGCGCCAGCCGGTGTTCTTCGCGCTTGAGCACCGGCAGGCAGTAGAAGTGCGGGCGGATGCCGCCCTTGAAGATCTCGTTGCGGTTGTACAGCAGGTGGTGCGCGGTGATGGTGGCGGCGATCGGGCCCTCGGCTTCGGCCACGTACTGCGCCGCGTCCTTGGTGGTGATGTGCTCGAAGACGATCTTCAGCGCCGGCATGTCGCGCCGCAGCGGGCGCATCACGCGCTCGATGAAGACCGCCTCGCGGTCGAACAGGTCGATGTCCTGGTCGGTCACTTCGCCGTGCACCAGGAACGGCATGCCGACTTCCTGCATCACTTCCAGCGTCTTGTAGCAACGCGTGAGATCGGTGACGCCGGCGTCGGAATTGGTGGTGGCGCCGGCCGGGTACAGCTTGACCGCGTGGACAAAGCCGCTGTCCTGCGCGCGGCGGATCTCGTCCGGATCGGTATTGTCGGTCAGGTACAGCGTCATCAAAGGCTCGAAGCTCATTCCCGCCGGCAGCGCGGCCAGGATGCGTTCGCGGTAGGCACGCGCCATTTCAGTGGTCGTGACCGGCGGCTTCAGGTTCGGCATCACGATCGCGCGGGCGAACTGGCGCGCGCTGTGCGGCAGCACGCTGGCCATCGCCGCGCCGTCGCGCAGGTGCAGGTGCCAGTCGTCCGGGCGGGTGATGGTCAGGGACTGCGGGGTATCGATGAGGGACATGGCGGCTTTCGGGGAACGATTGCCGTTATTTTACCCTTTGCAGCGTTCGCTCCTCACTTGTGCGCGTGGTTTGACGAGACGATAGTCGAAGCGTACTTTATACAGTTCGATGAGATGCATCGCAAGTGCAGCGCATAGGCCAACAGATGAAAACTTCCAGCATTCCTTCGTTACGAGTTGCCCCGGAGCTTCGCGCCGCTGCTGAGAGCGTTCTCCAGACCGGCGAGACCCTGTCCAGCTTTGTCGAGCATTCCTTGCGCGTCCAAATAGCGCGACGCCAATCGCAACAGGAATTTATTGCACGCGGCCAGACGTCTCGCGACGAGGCAAGGATAACCGGGGAATGTCGACGCTGATGACGTGCTCGCAGAACTCGATGAAATGTTGGCCGATGCGGAATCCAAGGTTACCAAGTGACCTTCCGCGTCCGCTACACCAGGAAGGCGCGCGACGACCTCAGGCGCCCTGTACGGACACATGCTCGAACGTGACCCAGCTGCAGCCAGGCGAGCTCGCGACACGATCGCCAAGGGCGTTGCATTGCTTGAGGACTTCCCCTTCACTTGCCGAAAGGCGTCGCCCGAAACAACGCTTCTTCGGCAACTGCTGATCCCTTTTGGCCGCGCCGGATATGTGGTGCTATTCGAGATCGACGACGCGACGACTGTGACGATATTGGCCGTGCGCCACCAGCGCGAAGACGACTACCTGTAAAGTGCGCGCCCCTAGATGACCGGAACGCGCCCGCTCAGCCAAGCCGCTTGAGCCATTTCTGCACGACCGGCAGCAGGCGCGCCCGCTGCGCGCTGTCCGCGCTCTCTGACAACGAGGCATACAACGGCAGCAGGAAGCCCTGCAGGTTATGGCGCCGCGCGAGCGGCGCTTGCGTGCGATCGGGCCGGCCACCGCTCTCGCCCACCAGGCGCGCGAACCAGGCGTCCCAGTCCTCTGCCGACAAGGTATCGCGGCGCGCCAGGTAGAACACCGGCGCCATCAGGCGTTCGCCCTCACCGTAGATATAGAAATGCGAATCCGCCGCGACCACCTGGGCGCCGATCGCCGCCAGCATCGTCTCGTGGGCTGCCTTGTCGAGCAGCGGATTGAGCGCCAGCTGCAACATCAGGTCGGCGCCGTGGGCGACACCGTGGCGCCAGCCGTCCTTCGTATCGAACCCGCGGTAGTCGCGCACCCCCGCCAGGTAGGTGCTGGCAGCGCGTACCATTTCAGCGCGCGCATCGCCAGTCAGGAACGCCTTGCGCCGGTCCATACGCGCGATCTCGGCCAGCCCCAGTGCCGCAAAAGGCTGCGCGAAGCCGCGCGCGTCGGGCGTTTTCAGCCGCGTCAGCAAGGCGCTGTGGATGGCGGCCACCGTCGCCGGGTCGAGCCGCTCCGTTCGCATCCACATCTGCAGCGATTCGAAGCCAATGTCGTCGCGCAGCGCCGGATCGGGATCGGCCAGGCAGTCCAGCATGTTCAGCGCCAGCGCCTGGCGCTGCACCGGATCGTCGACCACCCATTTGGCCGCCTTCAGCGGCAGCATCGCGGCGACCGGCGGACACGCCGCGTTGGCCTGGGCGGCAAACAGGAAAGCGATCAGGATGGCTGGGATGCGCACAGTGGCTCCGTGATTGTTAGTGAATGATCCGCGCCAGGAACTCGCGCGCCCGCTCCGAGCGCGGCGAGACGAAAAATTCCTCCTTCGGGCTGTCCTCGACGATCTTGCCGTGGTCCATGAAGACGATGCGGTCGGCCACCTTGCGCGCGAACCCCATCTCGTGTGTCACCACCATCATCGTCATGCCGTCCTGCGCCAGCGCGACCATCACGTCGAGCACCTCGTTGATCATCTCCGGGTCGAGCGCGGACGTCGGCTCGTCGAACAGCATCGCGATCGGGTCCATCGCCAACGCGCGCGCGATCGCGACCCGCTGCTGCTGGCCGCCCGACAGCTGGCTGGGGAACTTGTCCTGCTGCGCCAGCAGGCCCACGCGGTCGAGGTACTTCAGGCCGCGCGCGGCCGCTTCCTCGGGGCTGCGCTTCAACACCTTGACCTGGCCGAGCGTCAGGTTCTGGCGCACCGTCAGGTGCGGGAACAGTTCGAAGTTCTGGAACACCATGCCGATGCGCGCGCGCAGCGCCGACAGGTTGGTCTTCGGGTCGCCCACCGAGACGCCGTCGACGGTGATGGCGCCCTGCTGGAACGGCTCGAGCCCGTTGACGGTCTTGATCAGGGTCGACTTGCCGGAGCCGGACGGCCCGCAGATGACCACCACGTCGCCCTTGTCGACACGGGTGCTGCAGCCATCGAGCACCTGGAAGGCTCCATACCACTTGCTGACGTTATTCAGTTCAATCATGTTGTCCGTTGTTGGATGGTCTACGCAAGCTTGACAGTAGGCAGAATGCTTAGGATACTGCGGAACTTGCCAATATCATCAGCAAGTACGGCCGACTCGCTCCAAAATTATCTCCATTTTGCCCGAGAACGCAAGGCGACAGCATTTAATCTCCAGTCTTAGCAGCACGGATCGACTCTCTCACAGGAACAGCCGCATATGAATAATCGAAACCGCCTGACCGCCTACATCCTTGCCGGCCTGGTGCTGGGGGTCGTGGTCGGCTACATCGCCAACGGCAGCCTGGCCAATCCGACCGGCTTCGCCGACGCCATGTCGCTGATCACCACGCTGTTCCTGCGCCTGATCAAGATGATCATCGCGCCGCTCGTGTTCTCCACCCTGGTGGTCGGCATCGCGCGCATGGGCGACACCCGCGAAGTGGGCCGCATCGGCGCCAAGGCGCTCGGCTGGTTCGTCATCGCCTCGGTCATCTCGCTGTCGCTCGGCCTGGTCCTGGTGAACCTGTTCCGCCCTGGCGACGCGCTGGCGATGTCGAACCTGGTGCCGGCCGCCGGCACCGCATCGGGCATCGCCACCAGCAGCCTGACGCTCAAGGAGTTCATCACCCACCTGGTGCCGTCGTCGATCGTCGACGGCATGGCCAAGAACGAGATCTTGCAGATCGTGATCTTCTCGCTGTTCTTCGGCACCGCCGCCGCCGCCGTCGGCGAACGCGCCAAGCCGCTGGTCGATGCCATCGACGGCATCGCCCACATCATGCTGAAGGTGACGGGCTACGTCATGAACCTGGCGCCGATCGCGGTCTTCGCGGCCGTCTCCGGCATCATCGCCAAGAGCGGCCTGGGCGTCCTCAAGACCTACGGCGTGTTCATGGGCGAGTTCTACATCGGCATCGTCCTGCTGTGGATCATCCTGACCGCGATCGGCTTCCTGTTCCTCGGCCCGCGCATCATCCGCCTGCTCGTCGAGCTGCGCGAGCCGACGCTGCTGGCGTTTTCCACCGCCTCGTCGGAAGCGGCGTTCCCGAAAACCCTCGAAGGCCTCGAGCGTTTCGGCGTGCGCAACCGGATTGCCGCGTTCGTGCTGCCGATCGGTTACTCGTTCAATCTCGACGGCTCGATGATGTACTGCACCTTCGCCGTCGTCTTCATCGCCCAGGCCTACGGCATCGAGATGTCGCTCGGCACCCAGATCACGATGATGCTGGTGCTGATGCTGACGTCGAAGGGCATGGCCGGCGTGCCGCGCGCCTCGCTGGTGGTGATCGCCGCCACGCTGACGCAGTTCAACATCCCGGAAGCCGGCCTGCTGCTGCTGCTCGGTATCGACCACTTCCTCGACATGGCGCGTTCGGCCACCAACGTCATCGGCAACGGCATCGCCACCGCGGTCGTCGCCAAGTGGGAAGGCGAACTGGCGCCGCCGGTGCAGAAGGAGAAAGAGCTGGCCAACGCCGAACTGCCGTAACGGCGGCCGGCGCCCAACACCCGAGGCTTTCCAGCGATGGAAGGCCTTTTTTTGCATCCTACCCCCGGGGTCAGTGCCGGCAACCGGACACGGCCCCATCCGTTGCAGCCTCACTTTTCGGGAATATGTCGATGAAATCACTCACTTCGCTCGCTCTCTTGCTGGCATTCGGCAGCGCCCAGGCGGCGCCGCAAACGGTCGATTGCGGCCGCCTGCTCGACGTCAAGGCCGGCGTCTGGCGCGAGCGCGTCAGCATCACGATCGACAACGGCGTCGTCACGGCGATCGCGCCGATGACCGCCGGCGCCGGTCACATCGACCTCTCGGGCTACTCCTGCCTGCCCGGCTTCATCGACATGCACGTCCACCTGACGGGCGAAACGCGCAAGGAAGTCGAAGCGCTGCGCGCCGCGCTGACGCAAAATCCGGCCGACGTCGCCTACCGCTCTGTGCCATACGCCGAGCGCACCCTCAAGGCCGGCTTCACCACCGTGCGCGACCTCGGCGCCGGCGAGATGATCAATGTCGCGCTCAAGCAGGCCATCGCCAGCGGCGCGATTGCCGGTCCGCGCATGTTCACCTCCGGCCGGACGATTGCCACCACCGGCGGCCATGGCGACAGCAGCAACGGCCTGTCGACGACGTTCGGCCGGGCCATCGCACCGGCCGGCCCTGAACGCGGCGTCATCAACGGCGCCGAACAGGGCCGCGAAGCGGTGCGGGCGCGCTACAAGGAAGGCGCGGACCTGATCAAGGTGACCGCCACCGGCGGCGTGCTTAGCCAGGCGCGCAACGGCCAGGATGCCCAGTTCACCGACGACGAGCTGCGCGCGGTTGTCAGCACGGCCAAGGACTATGGCTTCCGCGTCGCGGCGCACGCTCATGGCGCCGAAGGCGTCAAGCGCGCGCTGCGCGCCGGCGTCGACTCGATCGAACACGGCACCTTGATGGACGACGAGGCGATCGCGCTGTTCAAGAAACACGGCGCCTGGTATGTGCCGACCATTTCCGCCGGCCGCTACGTGGCCGACAAGGCCAAAGAAGACGGCTACTATTCGGCGCTGGTGCGGCCGAAGGCGGCCGCAATCGGGCCGCAAATCCAGGCGACGCTGGGCCGCGCCTACAAGGCCGGCGTGAAAATCGCCTTCGGCACCGATGCCGGGGTTTTCCCGCACGGCGACAACGCCAGGGAGTTCGCCTACATGGTCGAAGCGGGCATGCCGCCGCTGGCGGCGATCCGCTCGGCCACGCTGCATGCCGCCACCCTGCTCGACCAGTCGGCCAATCTCGGGTCGGTCGAACCCGGCTTTGCCGCCGACATCGTCGCCGTCAGCGGCGATCCCCTGCGCGACATCACCGTGCTGCAGCAGGTGAAGTTCGTGATGAAGGCCGGCGTCGTCTACAAACAACCGTAACCATTCAAATTCTTTTACCAGGAGGTCTCATGACGTATCAACCAAAGCGCCGTTCGATGATGGCGATTGTCGGATTCATGTTCGCTGTCGCCACGGCGGCCCAGGCGCAGGTGGCCGCGCCGCGGCTTGCCAACGTCACCATCCTCGCCACCGGCGGCACCATCGCCGGCACCGGCGCCACCAGCACCACCACGGTCGGATACACCGCCGCCACCGTCGGCGTGCAGAACCTGATCAAGGCAGTGCCGGAACTGGCGAAGGTGGCCAACGTCAGCGGCGAACAGGTTTTCCAGATCGCCAGCGAGAACATGAGCAACGAGCACTGGCTGGCACTGGCCAAGCGCGTCAACGCGCTGCTGGCACAGGCCAATGTCGACGGCATCGTGATCACCCACGGCACCGACACGCTTGAAGAAACCGCCTACTTCCTCAACCTGGTGGTCAAGAGCCGCAAGCCGGTGGTGCTGGTGGGCGCGATGCGGCCATCGACCGCGCTGTCGGCCGACGGCCCGATCAACCTGTACAACTCGGTGCTGCTGGCGGCGAGCCCGGATGCGGTCGGCAAGGGCGTGCTGGTGGCGATGAACGATCAGATCCAGACGGCGCGCGACATCACCAAGACCAATACCTCGACGCTGGACTCGTTCCGCTCGCCGGAGCTGGGCATGATCGGCTATATCCAGGGCGGCAAGCCATTCTTCTATCGCCAGCCGACCCGCAAGCACACGGTCGAGAGTGAATTCGATGTCGGCGCGCTGCAGTCGCTGCCGCAGGTCGACATCGTGTACGGCCACGCCAACGTCAGTCCGGTTGCACTCGATGCATTCGTCGCCGCCGGCGCCAAGGGCGTCATTCACGCGGGCGTGGGCAACGGCAGCCTGGCTGCCAAAGTGCTTCCTTCGCTGAAGTCGGCGCGCCAGAAGGGTGTGCTGATCGTGCGCGCGAGCCGTGTCGGCCAGGGCATCCTGGCGCGCAACGGCGAGGCCAACGACGATGAACTCGACTTCGTGGTGGCCGATACGCTCAATGCGCAGAAAGCGCGCATTTTGCTGATGCTGGCGCTGACGAAGACCAGCAATACCAAGGACATCCAGCGGATGTTCTACACCTACTAGATCGACGGCCTTACTCTTCCTCCAGCTCCAGCGGCGGCGAGGCCAGCGCCTCGTCCTGGCGCGCCTGCTGGCGCTCCCACATCTGCGCGTACAGGCCGTTCTCGGCCAGCAGCGACTGATGGGTGCCGCGCTCGACGATGCGGCCGTGGTCGAGCACCAGGATCTGCTGGGCGTCGGCCACCGTCGACAAGCGGTGCGCGATCACCAGCGTGGTGCGGTTCTTCGCGATTTCCTTCAGCTGCGCCTGGATCGCCTGCTCGGCCTTCGAATCGAGCGCCGACGTCGCCTCGTCGAATACCAGGATCGCCGGGTCCTTCAGCAGCGTGCGCGCGATCGCCACGCGCTGCTTCTCGCCGCCCGACAGCTTCAAGCCGCGCTCGCCCACCATCGTCGCATACCCGTCGGGCAGGCTTTCGATGAAGTCGTGGATCGACGCCGCGCGCGCCGCCGCCACGATATCGGCCTTGTCCGCGCCCGGCTTGCCGTAGGCGATGTTGTACTCGATGGTGTCGTTGAACAGCACCGTATCCTGCGGCACGATGCCGATCGCCGCGCGCAGCGATTCCTGCGTCAGCGCGCGCACGTCCTGGCCGTCGATGGTGATGGCGCCGGCGTTGACGTCGTAAAAGCGGAACAGCAGCCGCGACATGGTCGACTTGCCCGAGCCGCTGTGGCCGACGACGGCCGTGGTGGTGCCGGCGGCGATGGTGAAGTCGACGTCGAACAGGATCTGGCGCTTCGACTCGTAGCTGAAGTCGACGTGGCTGAACGACACCGTGGCGCCGTGCGTCACCAGGGCCGTGGCGCCCTTGCTGTCGGCCACTTCGCGGTTCTGGTCGAGCAGCGCGAACAGGCGCTCCATGTCGGCCAGGCTTTGCTTGATCTCGCGGTAGATCACGCCGAGGAAGTTGAGCGGAATGTACAGCTGGATCATGAACGCATTGACCAGCACCAGGTCGCCCAGCGTCATGCTGCGGTCGATGACGCCGACGGTGGCGCGCCACAGGATCAGCGTGACGGCGGTGGCGATGATCAGCGACTGGCCGGTATTGAGCACCGACAGCGAGGTCTGCGACTTCACGGCGGCGTTCTCGTAGTGCTTCAGGCCTTCGTCGTAGCGCTTCGCCTCGTAGTCCTCGTTGCCGAAGTACTTGACCGTCTCGTAGTTGATCAGCGAGTCGATGGCCTTGGTATTGGCCTTGGAATCGAGATCGTTCATGGTGCGCCGGAAGTGCGTGCGCCAGTTCGTCACGATGACGGTGAACGCAATGTAGAGCACCAGCGCGGCGGCGGTGATGATGCTGAACCAGACGTCGTAGTTGAGGATCAGGTAGCCCAGCACCAGGGTGATTTCGACCAGCGTCGGCAGGATGTTGAACAGGGTGTACGAGATCAGCGAACTGACGCCGCGCGAGCCGCGCTCGATATCGCGCGTCATGCCGCCGGTCTGGCGGTTGAGGTGGAAACGCAGCGACAGCGCGTGCAGGTGGCGGAACACCTGCAGCGTGATGGTGCGCACCGCGCGCTGCGTCACGCGCGCGAACAGGAATTCGCGCAGTTCGGTAAACACGGTGGTCGACAGCCGCAGCGCGCCGTAGGCGACCAGCGCGCCGAGTGGCAGCACCAGCAGCGCCTGCGGATTGGACGGGCTGATACTGAGCGCGTCGATCAGCCGCTTGAGCACCAGCGGCACGCCGACGTTGGCCATCTTGGCGCCGATCAGGCACGCCAGTGCGGCCAGCACGCGCCACTTGTACACCCACAAGTAGGGGAACAGGCTTTGCAGCGTCGCCCAGTCGCTGCGCGACGCCGTTTTGGCGCCGGCGGGCGGCGGCGGAAGAGTGGAAGTATGGTGGCGCATGACAGAGCTCGGTGATTTATGGTTCAATTCCGGACGATTGTAGCCTTTCACGGGAATTCACGATGACCACGCCAGAAAACGTAGCAAGCAACACCATCGCCAATGCTGGCCTGCCGCCCGGGAAGATGCCCCAGCTTCGCGTGATGCCGGCCCCTTCCGACGCCAACGTCTACGGCGACGTGTTCGGCGGCTGGATCATGGCGCAGGTCGACGTCGCCGGCTCGCTGCCGGCCACGCGCCGCGCCAACGGCCGGGTCGCCACCATCGCGGTGAACTCCTTCCTGTTCAAGCACCCGGTATTTGTCGGCGACCTGCTGTCGTTCTACGCCGATATCGTCAAGGTCGGCAACACCTCGATCACCGTCTACGTCGAGGTCTACGCCGAGCGCAACCGGCTGCAGGCAGACACCGTCAAGGTGACCGAGGCGACGCTGACCTACGTCGCCACCGGCGACGACCGCAAGCCGCGCCAGCTGCCGCCGCTCGAGTCGCTGATGTCCAATCACGCCGCCTGATGGACCGGCAGCGCCGGATCTTCCTCCTCAACGCCGCGCAGCTGGCGGCGCTGGCGGGGGCCGGCCTGGCGCGCGCCGACAGCCCCGCATATCCGTTCAGCCTGGGCGTTGCTTCCGGCTCGCCGCTGCCCGACTCCGTGATTCTCTGGACGCGTATCCTTGCCGACCCGTTGAACGCGGCGGCGAGCGCGCCGGTGGCCCTCGGCGTGCGCTGGGAGGTGGCAGAGGACGAAGGCTTTCGCAAGATTGCGGCCAAGGGCGTCGCCAGCGCGGTGCCGGCGCTGGCGCACAGCGTGCACGTCGACGTCACGGGTCTCGCGCCCGGCCGCTGGTACTGGTACCGCTTCATGCTGGGCGACGCCGTCAGCCCGGTCGGGCGCACGCGCACCGCGCCGGCGCCCGATGCGCTGCCGGCGCTTCTCAAGCTGGCAGTGGCGTCCTGCCAGCACTGGGAATTCGGCAGCTTCGGCGCGCACCGCCAGATCGCCGCCGCGGCGCCCGACCTGGTGGCCTTCCTCGGCGATTACATCTACGAGTGGGGGCCGTACCAGCTCAAGCATCCGGACAAGGCGACCCGCACCAGCGAGAGCGTGACCCTGGCCGGCTACCGCGCCCGCTACGCGCAGTACAAGAGCGATCCCGACCTGCAGGCGGCGCACCAGGCGGCGCCGTGGATCGTGACGTGGGAC
Source organism: Pseudomonadota bacterium (assembly GCA_040386255.1). Classification (GTDB taxonomy): domain Bacteria; phylum Pseudomonadota; class Gammaproteobacteria; order Burkholderiales; family Burkholderiaceae_D; genus JAFCUW01. The sequence continues at coordinate 11,696 of JAZKFW010000034.1, read as the reverse complement.
GACCACGAGGTGGTCAACGACTACACGGGCGAGCGCGATGCGCGGGCCTCGGCCGATTTCATGGCGCGGCGCGCGGCCGCCTACCAGGCGTTCTACGAGCACATGCCGCTGCGCCTGGCGCCGCCGGGGCAGACCGACTTCGCGCGCTTTCGCATCTACCAGCGCTACGACTGGGGCAGGCTGGCGCGCTTCCACGTGCTCGACGACCGCCAGCATCGCGCGACCCACGCCTGCCAGGTGAAGGGCCGCTCGGGCTCGGTGCTGCGCCGCGACTGCGCCGACCTGCGCGACCCCGGCCGCAGCATGCTGGGCGGCGAGCAGGAGGCATGGCTGGCCGCGGGATTGGGCTCGTCAAGCGCGCGCTGGAACATCATCGCGCAGCAGACGCTGATGGCGCAGTCGACGCAGACGAAGATCATCGGCCCCGACGACGGGCGCTTCTGGAACGACGGCTGGGACGGTTATCCGATGGCCAGGCAGCGCCTGTTCGACGCGCTGGGCAAAAGCCGCGCGGCCAATCCGCTGGTGCTGTCGGGCGACGTGCACACATTTTACGCGGCCGAGCTGCGCAGCGATTTCTACCGGCCGCTGTCGAATGCGAATCCGATCGTCGCGACCGAGTTTTGCGGCACGTCGGTGACGTCGTCGTCGCGGCCGCAGGCGCGCACGCTGGAGTATGTCGACATGAACCCGCACATCAAGTACGGGCGCAGCGACAAGCGCGGGTTCATGCTGATGGAAGTGACGCCGGCGAAGACGGTCACCAACTTCGTCGGACTCGATGATGTGCGCGATGCGGCGACCGGCGCGGCGACGGTGGCGAGCTTTGTGGTGAATGCGGGCAGGCCAGGGCTCAACCGCTCTTAGTCATGCGGGCGACGTGTCGCGCAGCTCGCGCCGCAGGATCTTGCCGACGTTCGTCTTCGGCAGGTCGTCGCGGAACTCGATGTACTTCGGCTTCTTGTACGCGGTAAGCTGCTCCTTGCAGAAGTCGAGCAGCTGCTCTTTGGTCAGGCCCGGGTCCTTGCGCACCACGAACAGCTTGACCGCCTCGCCCGAATTCGCGTCCGGCACGCCGACGCAGGCGCATTCGAGCACGCCCGGATGCCCGGACATGACTGCTTCGATCTCGTTCGGGTAGACGTTAAAGCCGGACACGATGATCATGTCCTTCTTGCGATCGACGATGCGGGTGTTGCCGGCAGCGTCCATCACGCCGATGTCGCCGGTCTTGAAGAAGCCATCGGCCGTCATCGATTTGAGCGTCTCGTCCGGACGGTTCCAGTAGCCGGCCATGACCTGCGGGCCGCGCACCGCCACTTCGCCGCGCTCGCCAAGAGGCACAGGCTTGCTGTCGTCGTCGAGGATCACGATCTCGGTCGACGGGAACGGCAGGCCGATCGTGCCGGAGAACTCGAGGATGTCGCAGCGGTTGGCGCTCACCACCGGCGACGTCTCGGACAGCCCGTAGCCTTCGACGATCGGCGTGCCGGTCACCTTCAGCCACTTGTCGGCCACCGACTGCTGCACCGCCATGCCGCCGCCGTTGCACACGCGGTAGCTGGAGAAATCGAGCTTGGCAAACTCCGGGTTGTTGAGCAGGCCGTTGTACAGCGTGTTCACCGCAGGGAAGATGTTGATGCGGTACTTGGCGAGCTCCTTGACGAAGCCGGCCATGTCGCGCGGATTCGGGATCAGCACACTCATGCCGCCGGCGCGGATCCCCATCAGCGCGCACACGGTCAGCGCGTAGATGTGATACAGCGGCAGCGCGCACATGAACTGCAGCTGCTCGTCCTGCGGCAGCGTGTCGATCGTCGGGCGGATCCACGCTTCGTTCTGCAGCACGTTGGCGATGACGTTCCGGTGCAGCAGCACGGCGCCCTTCGACACGCCGGTGGTGCCGCCGGTGTACTGCAGAAACGCGATGTCGTCGTGCGCGATCGTCACCGGCGCGAACGCCAGGCGCGCGCCTTCGGCCATCATGCGGTTGAACGTGATCGCGCCGGGCAGCGAGTACGCCGGCACCAGCTTTTTCACCTTGCGTACCACCAGGTTGACGATGGTGCCCTTCAGCGCGCCGAGCATGTCGCCCATGCTGGCGACGATGACGTGCTTGACCGGCGTCTTGCCGATCACCTGCTCGAGCGTGGTGGCGAAGTTTTCGAGCACCAGGATGGCCTCGGCGCCGGAGTCGATCAGCTGGTGCTGCAGCTCGCGCGGGGTGTACAGCGGATTGACGTTGACGATGACGTAGCCGGCGCGCAGCGCGGCCGCCATCGCCACCGGATACTGCAGCACGTTGGGCAGCATGATGGCGACGCGCGCGCCCTGCTTGAGGCCCTTGGCCTGCAGCCAGGCGCCCATCTGCTCCGACATGCGGTCAAGCTCGGCATAGGTGATCGACTTGTCCATGCAGACGAAAGCCTTGCGGCCGGCGTACTTGCGGAACGATTCTTCCAGCAGGTGCGTCAGCGAGCGGTACTGCGTCCAGTCGATCTCCGCCGGTACGCCCGGTTGATACGACTTCAGCCAAAACTTGTCCATCCCTTACCTCGTCTTTGCAGTTACTCTAAAAATGAAAAACGCCCGGTGGCCGGGCGTTCAGGTGTCGCCTTGTAGCGCCTCCGGCTAGGCCGCCTGCTTCTCGTCGCGCAGCACGCGCCGCAGGATCTTGCCGACGTTCGTCTTCGGCAGCTCGGTGCGGAACTCGATGTACTTCGGCTTCTTGTAGGCGGTGAAATGCTGCTTGCAGTAGTCCATCAGCTGCTCGGATGTCAATGCAGGGTCCTTGCGCACCACGAATACCTTGACCGCTTCGCCGGAGTTCTCGTCCGGCACGCCGATGACCGCGCACTCGAGCACGCCCGGGTGCGCGGCGATGACGCCTTCGAGTTCGTTCGGATAGACGTTAAAGCCCGATACCAGGATCATATCCTTTTTGCGGTCGACGATCTTCACGTATCCGTTCGCATCCATGATGCCGACGTCGCCTGACTTGAAGAAGCCGTCGGCGGTCATCACCTTGGCCGTTTCGTCCGGACGGTTCCAGTAGCCGGCCATGACCTGCGGCCCGCGGATGGCGATTTCGCCGCGCTCGCCGAGCGCCACCGGCACGCCGTCGTCATCGAGGATGGCGATGTCGGTCGACGGCACCGGCAGGCCGATGTGGCCGGTGAACTCGGTCAGGTCGGCGCGGTTGCAGGTGGCCACCGGCGACGTTTCGGACAGCCCGTAGCCTTCGATGATGCACACGCCGGTCGCCGCCATCCACTTGTCGTTGACGGTCTGCTGCACCGCCATGCCGCCGCCGTTGGCCATCTTCAGGGCGGAGAAATCGATGGTGCCGAAATCCGGATGGTTGAGCAGCGCGTTGTACAGCGTGTTCACCGCCGGCAGCGAGTTGATCTTGTATTTGCCCAGCTCCTTGATGAAGCCGCCGATGTCGCGCGGGTTCGGGATCAGGATGTTGAGGGCGCCGATGCGCATGCCCCACATCGCGCACGCGGTCAGCGCGAAGATGTGATACAGCGGCAGCGCGCAGACGATGTTGAGCTGGTCGACCACGGGCGGCTTGGCCAGCGCCGGCTGCGACCAGGCTTCGGTCTGCAGCACGTTGGCGATGATGTTCAGGTGAGTGAGCGTGGCCCCTTTGGAGACGCCGGTGGTGCCGCCGGTGTACTGCAGGAAGGCGACGTCGCCAGGCGTCGCATCGACCGGCGTGAAGGTCATGCGCCCGCCCTGCGACAGCATGTCCTTGAAGCGCACCGCGTTCGGCAGCGAGTAGGCCGGCACCATCTTCTTGACGTTGCGGACGACGAAGTTGACGATCATGCCCTTGGCGCCGCCGAGCATCTCGCCCATGCTGGCAACGACGATGTGCTTGATCGGGGTCTTCGGCAGGACCTGCTCGAGCGTGGTGGCGAAGTTTTCCAGCACGATGATCGCTTCGCTGCCGGAATCGGCCAGCTGGTGTTCGAGTTCGCGCGGCGTGTAAAGCGGATTGACGTTGACGACGGTGTAGCCGGCGCGCAGGATCGCGGCGATGGCGATCGGATACTGCAGCACGTTCGGCATCATGATGGCGACGCGCGCGCCTTTCTTCATGCCGCGGCTTTGCAGCCAGGCGGCGGCGCGGCGCGAGAACGCATCGAGTTCGCCGTAGGTGAGGAACTTGTCCATGCAGACGTAGGCATTGCGGTCGGCGAACTTGACAAACGATTCCTCGAGCAGGTGCACGAGCGAGCGGTACTGGTCAAGCTTGATTTCCGCCGGCACGCCAGCGGGGTAGGACTTCAGCCAAAATTTATCCATCGGGTGCCTCTGTCTCAGATAGTTATCGTTATGGGTACCGGCGAGCCGGGACCAGTGTGAGTGCTCCTGCTCACGATGCTATCGGGCAGCGGCCTTGGACGCAAGCGCTTTTGCTGGTATTCGAGCAACCCTTCTATTGTGGCGGGATGCTGCGCCGCAGCATCCGTAGCCTCGCCTAGGTGGCGCCGAGCGTCTTCAGGCGCCGATGACGCTCGCTGCGATCGAGGTCGGCGATGCGGCGCACGGCGGCGTAGAAGCCGCCGAAGGTGCGCTCGCGCGCCAGCAGCGCGCGAAACGCCGGCACGAAGTCGTTGTAAGTGGCGATCGAGGCCAGGTGGGCGTTCGACAGCGGCTCGGCGAAGAAGCGGTCGTAGCCGGCGAAGCCGCCCCAGCTTTCCTTCAGCACCAGGTAGTCGTCCTGCAGCTGGCGGAACAGGCGCGCCTTGGCGGCGCGCTTGTCGGCGTCGCTGGCCGTCGACTCGTAGTTGCGCTCGAGCGCTCGGCGGCAGCCGAGCAGCAGTTGCAGGAACTGCTGCTTGCGCGCGCTGTACCTGGCGTAGTTCTCGCGCATGGCCTGGTTGCCGAAGCGTTCCATCCAGTGTTCGACGCCGGCCTCCTCCACCGCGCTGGCGAACGACTCGTTGAACTGCGAGTCGCCCGCCACGTACACCACCTGGTGCGCCAGTTCGTGGAAGATCAGGCGCGCCAGTTCGGCATCGGGATAATTGATGAAGGTGGAGATCAGCGGGTCGTTGAACCAGCCCAGCGTCGAATAGGCGGAAACGCCGCCGACCTGGACGTCGTTGCCTTCGGCGCGCAGCTGGTTGGCGTAGTCCTGGGCGTCTTCCTTGCCGTAGTAGCCGCGGTAGTTGACACAGCCGGCTACCGGGAAGCACCACTGCAGCGGCGACAGCGACAGCTCCGGCGTGGCCACCACGTTCCACACCACGAAGGGCCGGCTCAGCGCGGTGTAGTTCTTGTAGCTGCCGTTGTCGGGCAGGCCGAGATGCTCGACCGCGTACTGGCGGATCTGGCGCGCGGTGGCCAGGCGGGTGCGCAGCTTCGGGTTGGTAGCGGGATCGGACAGCCAGTCGTCGACCGGGCGCGAGTCGGACAGCAGCGTTATCTGCCCGTGCGCGGCCTGCGAGTAGTAGTTGATCGTCGAGCAGCCGGCCAGCAGGCCCGCCGCCAGTGCCGCCAGTGCCGCCTTCAGGATGCCCTTGGCGGTACGCGACAATGCGAGGAGCTTCATGTCCGAACCGCCACGGCCTTTTCGACCTGCACCAGGGTGTCGTAGAAAGTGGGGCCGCGGCCCATGTCGGTGAGGCGCTGGCCGGTGACTTCGTTGGCGTTCTTGCCGTCGCTGGCGAGCTTTTTCCACCACACCGACAGGCCGACCACCAAGCCGGCGCGCGCCTTCAGCGTGACCCGCGCCTTCGCCACGAAGGAGCCGCGGTCGTTGAAGATGCGCACCATCTCGCCGTCGACGATGCCGCGCCGCGCGCTGTCGTCGGGATGGATGTCGAGGTGCGGCTCGCCTTCGGCGCCGCGCAGGCTCTTGACGTTCACGAAAGTGGAGTTGAGGAAGTTGCGGGCCGGCGGCGAGATCATCGCCAGCGGATATCGGCTTGCCAGCTCGGGATCGCTGGCCGCCGATTCGTACGGCGGCGTGTAGGTCGGCAGCGGGTCGTGGCCGTCGGCCAGCATCGACGCCGAATAGAACTCGCACTTGCCGGACGGCGTGGCGAAGCCGCCGTCGGCGAACGGCGCGTCGGGCATGTTGAGCTTTTGCCAGCCGCGCTGCTTGAGCGCCTCCCAGTCGAAGTGGATCGCGCGCGGGTGGGTGTTGTCGAACGCCTCGGCGGCCAGCTCGTCGTCGCTCTGGCGGAAGCACGGATCGTCGAAGCCCATGCGCGCGGCCAGCAGGCGGAAGATCTCGGTGTTCGGCTTGGCCTCGCCCATCGGCGCGATGGCCGCGTTATTGGCCATCATGTACAGGTGGCCGTAGGCGAGGTGGGCGTCGACGTGTTCGAGCTGGGTGGTGGCCGGCAGCAGGATGTCGGCGTAGTCGGCGCTGTCGGTCTGGAAGTGCTCGAGCACGACGGTGAACAGGTCTTCGCGCAGGAAGCCGCGCATGACCTTGTCCGAATCGGGGGCGATCGCCAGCGGGTTGGCGTTGTAGACGATGACCGCTTCGATCTTCGGGCCGAATTCGGGCGAGGCGCCGCGCAACAGGTCGTCGCCGATGGTGGTCATGTTGATGGTACGGACGGGCTGCTTTTGCAGGTCGGGCCGCTGCAGCGCGCTGCGGTTGGCGGGGAACGAGCCGGATGTGGACAGCTGGATGCCGCCGGCGGCATGGCGCCAGGCGCCGACCAGCGCCGGCAGGCAGGCGATGGTGCGTACCGACATGCCGCCGCCGCGCACGCGCTGCACGCCGTAGTTGACGCGGATGGCGACCGGTTCGCCGCGGCGCGCGGCCTGGCCGTATTCGCGCGCCAGGCCAACGACTTCATCGGCGCTGATGCCGCAAATTTCGGCGGCGCGCTCGGGCGGCCATTCTGCGGCGCGCTCGCGCAGCTGCTCGAAGCCGAGCGTGTGCCGGGCGATGTAATCGTCGTCGACCAGGTTCTCGGCGATCAGCACGTGCATCATGCCGAGCGCCAGCGCGGCGTCGGTGCCGGGCATCAGGGCGATATGTTGGTGGCATTTTTCGGCCGTCAGCGAGCGATAGGGATCGATCGCGATCAGGCGCGCGCCGCGCCGCTTGGCTTCTTGCGCGCGGGTCCAGAAATGCAGGTTGGAGGCGATCGGGTTGCCGCCCCAGATGATGATCAGCTTCGAGTTCTGGAACTGTTCGAGGTCGGTGCCGATGGAGGCGCCGATGGTGTACTTGTAGCCGGTGGCGCCGGCCATCGCGCAGATGGTGCGGTCGAGCTGCGAGGCGCCGAGCTGGTTGAAGAAGCGCGACGACATCGACTCGCCCTGCACCAGTCCCATGGTGCCGCAGTAACTGTAGGGCAGCACCGCCTGCGGCGCGCGCGCGGCGATGTCGCCCAGGCGCTGCGCGATTTCATCGATCGCTTCGTCCCAGCTGATGCGTTCGAACCTGCCCTCGCCTTTTTTGCCGACGCGTCGCATCGGGTGCAGCAGCCGTTCCGGGTGGTAGGTGCGCTCGGCGTAGCGCGCGACTTTGGTGCACAGCACGCCGGCGGTGGTCGGGTGGTCGGGGTCGCCCTTCACTTCCGTGGCGACGCCGTCTTCCACGGTGATGAGCAAGGCGCAGGTATCGGGGCAGTCATGCGGGCAGGTTGCGCGCACTTGTTTGGTGGTCATCGAGGGGGCCGAAAGCGAGGAATGAAGCCCCTACTTTATACGATTTCCAGCGCAAAAGAGTGCCTCTCGTCATAGGGTGGTCGTCCAATGACGAGTAGGGCTACAATAGTTCTACAATGGCATTGACAGTCATGCATTCCCGGAGAGTCAGATGAACCTAGTCGAACCAATTATTGCGTTCCAAACGGAACTGGAACAGATCCGGCGCGACCTGCACGCGCACCCGGAGCTGTGTTATGAAGAACAACGCACCGCCGACGTGGTCGCGGCGCGCCTGGCCGAATGGGGCATCCCGGTCGTGCGCGGCCTCGGCATCACCGGCGTGGTCGGCATCGTCAAGCACGGCACCTCGCCGCGCGCGATCGGCTTGCGCGCCGACATGGATGCGTTGCCCATGCACGAAGTAAACAGCTTTCCGCACGCGTCGCGCCACGCCGGCAAGATGCACGCCTGCGGCCACGACGGCCATACGGCGATGCTGCTCGGCGCCGCGCGCCACCTGGCGGCCAACCGCAATTTCGACGGCACCGTGTACCTGATCTTTCAGCCGGCCGAGGAAGGCGGCGCCGGCGCGCGCAAGATGATCGAGGACGGGCTGTTCGAGCGGTTTCCGATGGAGGCCGTGTACGGCATGCACAACTGGCCGGGCATGGAAGCGGGCACTTTCGGGGTCGTTGCGGGGCCGATGATGGCATCGAGTAATGAGTTTCGTGTCGTGATCAAGGGCAAGGGGGCGCACGCGGCGCAGCCGCACAAGGGCGTCGACCCGGTGATGGTGGCGGTGCAGATCGCGCAGGCTTGGCAAACCATCATTTCGCGCGAGAAGAATCCGCTCGACACGGCGGTGCTGTCGATCACGCAAATCCACGCCGGCAGCGCCACCAACGTGATCCCCGACGAAGCGGTGATGATCGGCACGGTGCGCACCTTCACCACCGGCGTGCTGGACATGATCGAGCGCCGCATGGAAGAAGTCGCCACGCACACGGCGGCGGGATTTCGCGCTAGCGTCGAGTTCGGCTTCAAGCGCAACTATCCGCCGCTGGTGAATCATCCGCAGCAAACCGCGCTCGCGGTCGAGGCGATGAAGGCGGTGGCCGGCGCCGGCAAGGTCGACACCAACGTCGAGCCGACCATGGGGGCGGAGGATTTTGCCTTCATGCTGCAGGCGAAGGCGGGCTGCTACGTGTTCATTGGCAATGGCGAGGGCGCGCACCGCGCAGGCGGACACGGTCTCGGCCCATGCCAGCTGCATAACGCCAGCTACGACTTCAACGACTCGCTGCTGCCGATCGGCGCCAGTTACTGGGTGCGGCTGGCGGAGATGAGCCTGCCGATCGGCTAGGGCAGCAGGTCGGCGGCGTCGCCCAGGCGATGGCCGGGGTTGACCTTTTCCAGCGCGAGCAAGGCGGCGCACTGGTCGGCGGCCGGGTAGGCGTCGGCGATGGCGCTGTAGTGTTCGGTGACCAGGGCGGCCACCGGCAGCACGACGCCGGCATCGGCGGCGGCGACCAGCACGTTGCGCAAATCCTTCAGCTGGCTTTTCACTTGCCCGCCTGGCATGAAATTCCGGTCCAGCATGCGCTGGCCGTGCACCTCGAGGATGCGGCTCTCGGCGAAGCCGCCGCGCAGCGCCGCGCGCACGGCGGCCGGATCGGCGCCGGCGGCGTGCGCCAGCAGCAGCGCTTCGGCGACGATGTCGAGCGTGCCGCCGACGATCAACTGGTTGCACAGCTTGGCAACCTGGCCGCTGCCCACCGGGCCGACCAGCGTCGGCCGGCCCATCGCCATCAATATCGGTTCGGCCCGCGCGAAATCGTGCACGCTGCCGCCGGCCATGATCGCCAGCGTGCCGGCCTCGGCGCCGAGCACGCCGCCCGACACGGGCGCGTCGACGAAACTGATGCCGCGCGCCTGCAGGCGCCTGTCGAAATCGAGCGCCTCGCCCTGCTGGGTGGAACTCATGTCGATCCACAAGGCGCCGGGCTGGAGCGACGGCATTGCCGCGTCCAGGATCGTCGACACCGCCGCGCCCGATTCGAGCATCGAGATGACAATGTCGGCCCCGCTCAGCGCGCCTGCAAGTTCCGGCTGAGGCTCGACGCCCAGCGCGCGCAGCGCTTCGGCCTTGGCGGCGGTGCGGTTCCACGCGCGCACGGTAAAACCGGCTTGCGCCAGCCGCGACGCCATCGGCTTGCCCATCAGGCCGATGCCGAGGAAGGCCAGGGTGGGTGGTGACATGTCAGGCTCCTTGTTGATCCACATCGTGGTGTCCTTTGATTGTAACGTGGCGGCGGACGGCGGTGATTTTCCAACCCGGTACAATGCGGATTGCATGGCGAAATTACACTCTTTTGATGAAAGCGGTTTATGTTCCTGAATAAGAATTGTTGGAAGCCGGCGCTCGCGCTTGGCGCGCTGCTGGCGTTGCCCCCTGCATTCGCTGCCGCGCCGTCGGTCGACTCGGCCGCAGTGGAAGTCGGCACCGGCGCCAAGGTACAGATGGTGCGCTTCAGCGCGCAGTCGAACTGGGAGCGCAGGTGGTTCGTGTCGAACGGCTACCATCTGTCCGGCTACTGGGACGCCAACCTGGCGCAGTGGCGCGGCAACGCGTACCAGAACAGGAGCGGCGAGCACCAGAACATCACGGTCATCGGCCTGACGCCGGTGTTCCGTTACGAGCGTGCCGACAAGCTGGGCTGGTTCGGCGAAGCCGGCATTGGCGTGAGCCTGCTGTCGAAGCTGTATGACAACGACGACAACCGGCTGTCGACCCACTTCCAGTTTGCCGACCACATCGGCGCCGGCTATGTGCTCGACAACAAGTGGGAACTCAGCGCCAGGATCCAGCATTATTCGAACGGCGGCTACAAGAAGCCCAATAGCGGCGTCAATTTCCTGGTGGTAAAGGCGGCTTACCGCTTCTGACGCACGATCTGCACCGGCCCGTGTCGCGGGATCAGCGCTGGCGCCTTTCGATCGATTCGGCGTATGCCTTGTCTCGATCCTTGAGCATCGGATCCTGCACTTCGATGCCGTCCGGAAGGTCACCGGGAAAAAAGGACAGCGTCCGCTCGAGCGCCGCGCTGTCCGTTTCAATCGTGCTGATCGACAAGGTGCCCAGTTCGACGAAGCGGCGCTCCTCCGGCCACGCGATGCTTGGATCGTCGAGTGCGTCGCCCTGGTCGGCCAATTGCAGTAACAGCTTCATGGCCACGGGACCTTGCCTGATCCGTTCGCGGATTTCGACCCGCAAATAATCGTTCGGAGCAACGGCGGCCCGCTTAGGGTCAAGGTAGCGGGCGGCGCCCACCGGTACGAAACGGTAGCGGCCGAAGCGCACCGCGCCGGCGGCGTCGATAAATTTGAATGTATTGACACCGAAGTAAGGCTGCGAGGCGAAGCTTTGCGGTGGCCGCTTCTCGGCATCCAGAAAGAACTTCGCCCTCTCGTGCGCCGCCGCGTACGATTCCAGCGCGGATGGACGAGGCCCGCCGGCCGGACTCTTCCCGATTGCGATCAGGAAGTCACGAAACTCCGCAGACGTCCTCGATGGGAAACCATTGAAGGAATGCATTACAAGATCGGTCTCCGTGCCATCCGGCAGCGCGAATTTCACCGACATACCGTACGGCGCTGCGCCTGAGTCGGCGTCCGGCACATGCGCGTTGCCGCCGAAATTCGAGAAGCGCACTGTCGCCGGTACCGGCGCCGATTGAAAGTGAACTGCCCTGGTGACTAGCGCCGCATCCGGGTGGGGACTGAAGGTGCCAGTCAGCATCAGCCCGTTGGCGTGATTGGCCCGGAACCGATGCTGCGCACCAAAAACTAACTTAAGAGCATCCACCAGTTCGACGGGGGCGACGCCTGGCCGCGCGTACGCCAGCCCGGGAAGCAGGCAAGCGACCGCGATCAGCAGCAATACGCGCGTCAATTTCGAGGACTTTGGTTCCACGTGTTCATTGATGATCAACATGACATGACTTTTTGACGGACGAAAAAAAACCCCACACATTTCTGCGCGGGGTTTTTCTCTTATAACTAGC
>JAZKFW010000033.1:0-123879 GCA_040386255.1 Pseudomonadota bacterium | reverse complement strand
TGTACCTGGAAGACCTGTACGTCAAGCAGGCGCACCGCGGCAAGGGCTTCGGCCGGCAGATGCTGGTGAAGCTGGCGCAAATCGCCGTCGAGCGCGACTGCGGCCGCTTCGAATGGTCGGTGCTGGACTGGAACGAACCGGCGATCCAGTTCTACAAGGGCGTCGGCGCCGACGTGATGCCGGAATGGCGCATCTGCCGCGTCGCCGGCGACGCCCTGTCGCAGCTCGCCAGCGGCGAACGCAACTGATCTTTTGTATTCCGCGCAGAAAAAACCCACGGGAAACTTCGCCGTGGGTTAACCCATTTTTTCAGGATGGGGAGGGGAGACTGGCATCACGCGTGCTGCGTATTTGTGTGCAACCGTTAGAGTAATAATTACCCAGATGGAAAATTGCAGATTGATCTAAATCAAATGATGCATATCGGTCGCGCCCGATTGAGTTAGCACAAATACAAGGTTTGGTGCGGCCGCAGAATGGGTCACCTTTTCGCAGGCGGACCCATGAAACTCCAGTTCAAACCCATCATCGTGCGGCTTCATAAGGCATGGCTGCGCTCCCAGATCGACATGCATGCGCGCAGCCTGCGCACCATCGCCGAGCAGCGCGAAAACGACTTCCAGGCTGAATGCATCCTGCACCGCGAGGTCACGGCGATGCGCTCGAAGCTGCAGTCGCTATAGTGTTACGGCGCCGCGCCAGCAGCCACTCGAGCGCCTCGAATGCGCCCTGGGTCAGCAGCGCCAGCACCGCCGCCGGAATCGCGCCGGCCAGCAGCATGTCGTTGTCGTTCAGCGCCAGGCCGATGGTGATCCGCTCGCCGTAGCCGCCGGCGCCGATGAAGGCGGCGATGGTCGCGGTGCCGACGCTCATCACCGCCGCCGTCTTCACGCCCGCCAGGATCACCGGCAGCGCCAGCGGCAGGTCGACGTGCAGCATGCGGTCGCGCCGCCGCAGGCCGAGCGCCTGCGCCGCCATTTGCAGGCCGGCCGGCACCTGCAGGATGCCGGTGCAGGTGTTGCGCACGATCGGCAGCAGCGCGTACACGAACAGCGCCACCAGCGCCGGCACCGTGCCGATCATTCCGAGCAGCGGGATCAGCATCGCCAGCAGCGCCAGCGAGGGCACCGTCTGCAGCACGCCGGTCAGCGCCAGCACCGCGTGGCGCAGGCGCGGCGCATACGCGGCCAGCACGCCGAGCGGAATCCCGGCCAGGCAGGCCAGCGCCACCGACAGCAGCACCAGCATCACGTGCTCGCGCGTGAGCTTCCACAGGCTGCGGTCGAACAGCTTGGCCATCAGCGCACTGCCGCTTTCTTTTGTGCCGGCCGTGGCACCGCCGGCGAGCCAGCTGGCGGCGACCACGGCGAAGCTTTTTCCTTCCAGCTCCACCGCCGCATTCATGGCGATCATGGCGTCGGCGCTGATGCGCCCCTCCAGCTTTTCGATTGCGCGCCAGGCCGCCGGAAAGCGCGCGGGCGCATCCAGCCGGTACAGCAGCACGGCGTCGTAGCGCGGAAAGTAGCCCAGGTCGTCGGTCAGCAGGCGCAGGCCAAACTGGCCGATCTTGGCGTCGGTGGAATAGATGTCGATCAGGTCGACCTGGCGTTGCGCCAGCGCTTCGTAGGCGATGCCGTGATCGAGCCCGCGCGGCTGCTGCGGCAGGCCGTAGCGCTTGGCCAGCCCGGGCCAGCCGTCGGCGCGGCCAAGGAATTCGTGCGACAGACCGAGCCTCAGTTCGGGGTGCCTGGCCAGGTCGGACAGCCTGGTGAGGCCTTTGCTGTCGCCACGCATGGCCAGCGCATAGGTGTTGTTAAAGCCGAGCGGCACCGCCACGCCAAGGCCGATGCGCGCCAATGCCGTGCGCATCTCGGCGAGCGACGTCGGCTGGGTGTTCTTGAGGATCTCGAGGTCGATGGTGCCGAGATATTCGGGATAGACGTCGATTGAGCCTGCTTGCAGCGCGCCCAGCACGATAGCGGTGTTGCCGAGTCCCTGGCGATGCTCGGCCTTGCCGTGCGCCGCCGCAGTCTGCGTCAGCAGCTCGCCGAGGATGTAGGACTCGGTAAAGCGCTTGGAGCCGATGCGCAGCACGCCATCGGCGGCCGCGGCGGAAGACGCGATCGTGAATACTGCGAGCCAGAGAATGGCCGCGACAAGTCTGGTGCGCACGCACTCTCCAGGAAAAATCAGTCGCGCCAGCTTACCACCGGCGCGCGCAGCACGCCTGCGTTGACCACTCCACGGCAGGGATTGAAGCCCATCGCGTACGACAGGTCGGCGGGACGCGCGATGTCCCACAGTGCGAAGTCGGCGCGCTTGCCCACTTCGATGGTGCCGATGTCGGCCTGGCGCCCGAGCGCGCGGGCGGCGTTGACGGTGCAGCCGGCCAGCGCCTCCTGCGGCGTCAGTCGCCACAAGGTGCAGGCCATGTTCATCGCCAGCAGAATCGAGGTCAGTGGCGAGGTCCCTGGATTGCAGTCGGTCGCCACCGCCATCGCCACGCCGGCGGCGCGCAGCATCGCCACCGGCGGCGGCGTGGTGTCGCGCAAGAAGTAGTAGGCGCCCGGCAGCAGCACCGCGACCGTGCCGGCGGCGGCCATCGCGGCGACGCCCTGCTCGCCCAGGTGTTCGAGGTGGTCGGCCGACAGGCCGCCGTAACGCGCCACCAGCTCGGCGCCGCGCTGGTCGGACAGCTGCTCGGCGTGCAGCTTGACCGGCAGGCCGCATTCGCGCGCGGCGACGAACACGCGTTCGGTCTGCGCGCTGGAAAAGCCGATGCGCTCGCAGAAGGCGTCCACCGCGTCGACCAGGCCTTCGGCCGCCAATGCAGGGAGCATCTGCTCGCAGACGGCGCCGATGTAATCGTCGGGCCGGCCGGCGAATTCCGGCGGCAGCGCGTGGGCGCCGAGGAAGGTGGTGGCGACGCCGACCGGCAGCTCGGCTGCAACGCGGCGCGCCACGCGCAGCATTTTCGCCTCCGAATCGAGATCGAGGCCATAGCCGGACTTGATCTCGATCGTGGTCACGCCTTCGGCCAGCAGGCTGGCCACGCGCGGCAGGCTTTGGCGCAGCAGTTCGTCATCGCTGGCGGCGCGGGTGGCGCGCACTGTCGACATGATGCCGCCGCCGGCGCGGGCGATGTCTTCGTAGGTGGCGCCATTCAGGCGCGCTTCGAATTCGCCGCTGCGGTTGCCGGCGTGGACGATGTGGGTGTGGCAGTCGATCAGGCCGGGCGTGAGCCAGCAGCCGCCGCCATCGACAACTGTCGCGCCTTCGAGCGGCGCCGCCGCGCGCGGCCCCACCCAGGCGATGCGCCCGTCGCGCACGCGGACCGCGCCATCGCGCTGTTCGCCGTAGCCGTCGGCCATCGTGGCCAGGTGAATGTTGATAAAGACGGTATCTGTCATGCGGACTCGGCGCCGAGGAAAATATCGACGATGAAGACGGTGGCCTCGTCGGCCTCCATGGTCCACAACGTGCCGGTGTCGAACACGATCGCGTCGAAGCGCACCAGGCCGATGCGTTCGTCGTCGCTGCTGACCGACAGGCCCTCTCCTTCGGCCAGGAACAGCACCGAACGGTCGCCGCGCGGCGCGAACACCGAGCTGCCGGTCACGCGCCGGATGCCGAACTTGTGGTGGCATACGGAGCGCCGCGTCATGACGTTGAAGTCGACGGTCGGGGCGCCGCTGAGGGTGGCCTGGATCGCCGACTCGCCGGCGAACTCGATGATGACGTCTTCGTCGCCGAGCACGAAGCGGCCGTTGTTGTCGACGTCGAGCGTCAGCCCGGGCCCCTCCACCAGGGCCAGCGTGCGATCGACGCCGGGGAACAGCGAGAACGGGCCGTCCTGCGAAATCGTCGCCAGGCTGATGCGCCAGTCGAAGTCGGACAACATCGCCCCGGGCGGCTCGATGGCGATCTCGGTGGTGCTGCCGCCGCCGTTTTTCCACGACACCGGCGCAAGGCTGGCAAACGGAATCAGCATGGTCATGAGCGATACTCCCGCAGTTCGGCAATCACTTGTTTGTAGCGGCTGGCGATGGCGTCCTGGCCGACGTGGCGGCCATTGCGTACCACCCAGCTCCCGCCGGCCAGGACGTCGCGCACAAGGTTGTCGTTGCCGGCAAAGACGAAGATGCCGAGTACGTCGTCGGGCGCGGCGCCGTCCAGGTTCGGGTGTTCGCTGTCGAGCACGAGCAGGTCGGCGCGCATGCCGGCCGCCAGCGCGCCGACCTTGCGCCCGCTCGCCTGCGCGCCGCCCTGCAAGGCGCCCTGCCAGAGGAACTCGCCGACCTTGCGCTGCGCATGCGACACCGACACGTTGCGACGCTGGTGCTGCAGGCGCTGGCCGTATTCGAGCCAGCGCAGTTCTTCGACCGGGCTTTGCGACACGTGGCTGTCGCTGCCGATGCCGAAGCGCCCGCCGGCAGCGCTGAACTGCGCCAGCGGGAACAGGCCGTCGCCGAGGTTGGCCTCGGTGGTCGGGCACAGGCCGGCGACGGCGCCGCTGTCGACGATGCGGTCGACTTCATCGGCATCGACATGGGTGGCGTGCACCAGGCACCAGCGCGCGTCGAGCGCGACGTGCTCGGCCAGGTAGCGCAGCGGGCGCATGCCGGTGGCGGTGTGGCACTGCAGCACCTCGGCCTGCTGCTCGGCGATGTGGATGTGCAGCGGACGGCCGGTCGGCAGCGCCTGCGCCAGTTGCTGGATCTGGGCGATCGAGGCGGCGCGCAGCGAATGCGGCGCGGCGCCGACTTCGAGCTGGCCGCCGCGCAGCGGTTCGAGGGCCTCGACCATGCTCAGCACGAGCGCCGCATCGGTGCGGAAGCGCTGCTGGTCGCTGCCGAGCGGCAGATCGCCGAAGCCGGCGTAGCTGTACAGGACCGGCAGCATGGTCAGGCCAATGCCGGCGGCGCGCGATGCGGCCACCACCCGCTCGGCGGTTTCGGCCGGCCGTGGATAGAGCGAGCCGTCGGGGGCGCGCTGCACGTAATGGAATTCGCAGACCGCGGTGTAGCCGTGGCGCAGGCACTCGGCAAACAGCTGCGCGGCGATCGCCTCGATCTGCTCGGGGGTGATGTTGCGGGCGAAGCGGTACATCAGCTCGCGCCAGGTCCAGAAGCTGTCGGGGTTGTCGCCGGCGGTTTCGGTCAGGCCCGCCAACGCGCGCTGGAATGCATGCGAATGCAGGTTCACCATGCCGGGCAGGACCCTTTCCGCGACTTCGATTCCGGGGACCGGAATCGAACCGGGCGTCACCGCGGTGAGCGTGCCGCCGGCGTCCCACTCGAGCAGGACGTCTGCCGCCCAGCCGCCGGGCAGCAAGGCGTGGCGGGCGAACAGCTGCGCGTTCACTGGCGCACCCAATCGGCGGCGGCGGCGATCATCTGGCGCAGCGCGGGCTGGATCTGGCCGGCCAGGTCCGGGCGGTAGGCGAACGGCGCGCTCTCGTCCATGTACAGGCACTGGCACATCTCGAGCTGGATCGCGTGCACGTTGGCGGCGGGTTGGCCGTACTGGCGCGTGATGTAGCCGCCCTTGAAGCGGCCGTTGACGGCGATGGTGTAGTCCTGTGCCTCACGCGCGGTCGCCACCACGGCGTCGGCCAGCGCCGGGGCGCAGGAGGTGCCGTCGGCGGTGCCGAAGTTGAGGTCGGGCAGGCGGCCTTCGAAAAAGCGCGGGACTTGCGATGCGATCGAATGGGCGTCCCACAGCACCACCTTGCCGTGCAACGCCAGCATGCGATCGAGTTCGGCCCGCAGTTGCAGGTGATAGGGCCGCCAGTAGCGTTCGAGCCGCTGCTGGACGTCCGCTTCGGACGGCCCCTGGCCGGCGATGTACAAACTCTCGCGGCCGAAAGTGTCGACGGGGCACAGACCCGTGGTGTCCATGCCGGGGTAGAGGTTGGTGTCTTCCGGCGGGCGGTTCAGGTCGATGACGTAGCGCGACCAGCGCGCGGCGATGGTGGAGGCGCCCATTTCGCCCAGAAAACCATACAGCTCCGGCAGGTGCCAGTCGGTGTCGGCCCTGGCCAGCGCGCACGGCGACAGGCGCGCGGCGATGTCGTCCGGGATGTCGGCGCCGGCGTGCGGCATCGACACCAGGATCGGGATACTGCCAGCCTTGAACTCGAAATCCATCGTCACTCCTGGCTTATTGATACAACGCCGTGAACACTTCCTTGCACGAGGCGCTCAGCGTGCCGTCGATGACCATCTGCTTTGCCGCTTCGATGTCAGGCGCGAAAAAGCGGTCGGCATCGAAGAACGGCACCTTGCGCCTGAGCTGCTCATGCACGTGCTCGAGGTGCGCGGAGCTGGCCAACGGCCGGTGGAAATCGATGCCCTGCGCCGCCGCCAGCAGTTCGATGCCGACGATGACAGCTGTATTGTGCGCCATATCGTCGAGCCGGCGCGCCGCGAAGGTGGCCATGCTGACGTGGTCTTCCTGGTTGGCGGAAGTGGGCAGGCTGTCGACGCTGGCCGGATGGGCCAGCGACTTGTTCTCGGACGCCAGCGCGGCAGCGGTGACGTGGGCGATCATGAAGCCGGAATTGACGCCCGGGTCCTTCACGAGGAACGGCGGCAGGCCGGACAAGGTGGCGTCGATCAGCAGCGCGATGCGGCGCTCGGCCAGCGCGCCGATTTCGGCGATCGCCAGCGCCAGCGTGTCGGCGGCAAAGGCGACCGGCTCGGCGTGGAAGTTGCCGCCCGAGATGATCTGGCCGGTTTCGGCGAAGATCAGCGGATTGTCGGTCACGGCGTTGGCCTCGATCAGCAAGGTGCGCGCGGCGTTGTTGATGATGTCCATCACCGCGCCCATCACCTGCGGCTGGCAGCGCAGGCTGTAGGGATCCTGCACGCGCTCGTCGCCGACCAGGTGGGAGGCGCGAATCGCGCTGCCGGCCATCAGTTCGCGGTAGATGGCGGCGGTGGCGATCTGGCCCGGCTGGCCGCGCACTGCATGCACGCGGGCGTCGAACGGCGCGTCGCTGCCCTTGGCGGCGTCGAGCGACAGCGAGCCGGCGACGATGGCCGCCTCCTGCAGGCGTTCGGCCATGAACAGGCCATGCAGCGCCAGCGCGGTCGAGACCTGGGTGCCGTTGATCAGCGCCAGGCCTTCCTTTGCGGCCAGCACCACCGGCGCGATGCCGGCGGCGGCCAGCGCTTCGGTCGCGTCGATCAGTTTGCCGTCGACGCGCACCTGGCCGACGCCCAGTATCGCCAGCGTCATGTGCGCCAGCGGCGCCAGGTCGCCGGAGGCGCCGACCGAGCCCTTGGCCGGAATTGCCGGCATGATGCCGGCGTTGTACAGCGCCACCAGCGTTTCGACGATGACCGGGCGCACGCCGGAGTAGCCGCGCGCCAGGCTGCCGATTTTCATCAGCATGATCATCCGCACCACCGCGTCGGACAGCAGCGCGCCGGTGCCGACCGAGTGCGACAGGATCAGGTTGCGCTGCAGCTGTTCGAGCTGCTGGTCGGGGATGCGTTGCTTGGCAAGGATGCCGAAGCCGGTGTTGATGCCATAGGCGGCGTCGCCCTTGGCGACGATGGCGCGCACCGCGGCAGCCGACGCTTCGATGGCCGGCCAGGCGCTTGCGGCCAGCTTGATTGGTGCCGGCGCGGCCCAGACGGCGCGCAGGTCGGCAAGCGTCATGGCGCCAGGAGTGAGGATCCAACTTTCGGTCGATGTAGTCATATCTTATTTGATCATAGGGAGGTCAAGGTGGTTCCGCTGGGCGCAGGCGATTGCGGTTTCGTAGCCGGCATCGGCGTGGCGCATCACGCCCGAGCCGCTGTCGTTGACCAGCACGCGCGCGAGCCGTTTGGCGGCGGCGTCGCTGCCGTCGGCGACGATCACCATGCCGGCATGCTGCGAGTAGCCCATGCCGACGCCGCCGCCATGGTGCAGCGAGACCCAGGTGGCGCCGCCGGCGGTATTGAGCATGGCGTTGAGCAGCGGCCAGTCGGACACGGCGTCGGTGCCGTCGCGCATGCTCTCAGTCTCGCGGTTCGGGCTGGCCACCGAGCCAGTATCGAGGTGGTCGCGGCCGATGACCACGGGCGCCTTCAATTCGCCGGTGCGCACCATCTCGTTGAAGGCGAGGCCGGCGAGGTGGCGTTCGCCGAGGCCCAGCCAGCAGATGCGCGCCGGCAGGCCCTGGAAGGCGATGCGTTCGCGCGCCATGTCGAGCCAGTGGTGGACCTGCTTGTGCTCGGGGAACAGCTCCTTGATCTTGGCATCGGTCTTGTAGATGTCTTCCGGGTCGCCCGACAGCGCCACCCAGCGGAACGGCCCGCGGCCTTCGCAGAACTGCGGCCGGATATAGGCCGGCACGAAGCCGGGGAACGAGAAGGCGTCGGCGACGCCCTGGTCGAAGGCGACCTGGCGGATGTTGTTGCCGTAGTCGACGGCGCGCACGCCCATCGCGTGGAAGTCGAGGATGGCCTGCACGTGGACCGCGCACGATTCGGCGGCGGCGGCGCGCAGGCGCGCGTGCTGGGCCGGATCCTTTTGCGCCGCCTTCCATTCGGCGACGCTCCAGCCGAGCGGCAGATAGCCGTTGATCAGGTCATGCGCGGAGGTCTGGTCGGTAACGAGGTCGGGCACAAGGCCGCCGGCCCTGGCGCGGCGCACCAGTTCGGGCAGCACGTCGGCGGCGTTGCCGAGCAGGCCGATCGAGATGGCCTCGCGCGCGGCGGTGTGCTGCTCGATGAGCGCGATGGCGTCGTCGATGCTGGCGGCCTGCTTGTCGAGGTAGCCGGTGCGCAGGCGGAAGTCGATGCTGCTTTGCTGGCATTCGATGTTGAGCGAGACGGCGCCGGCGAAGCTGGCCGCCAGCGGCTGCGCGCCGCCCATGCCGCCCAGGCCCGCGGTGAGGATCCAGCGCCCGCCCCAGTCGCCGCCGAAGTGCTGGCGGCCGGCTTCGGCGAAGGTTTCGTAGGTGCCCTGGACGATGCCCTGTGTGCCGATGTAGATCCAGCTGCCGGCGGTCATCTGGCCGTACATGAACAGGCCCTTGCGGTCGAGTTCATTGAAATGCTCCCAGGTCGACCACTTGGGCACCAGGTTCGAATTGGCGATCAGCACGCGCGGCGCGTCGGTATGGGTCTGGAACACGCCGACCGGCTTGCCGGACTGGATCAGCAAGGTCTGGTCGTCTTCGAGCGTTTTCAGCGAAGCGAGGATCTGGTCGAAGCAGGCCCAGTTGCGCGCTGCGCGGCCGATGCCGCCGTAGACCACCAGGTGCTGCGGGTTCTCGGCCACTTCCGGGTCGAGGTTATTTTGCAGCATGCGGTATGCCGCCTCGGTGAGCCAGCTTTTGCAGGCCAGGCTGGTGCCGCGCGGTGCGCGGATGACGCGGCTGGGATCGAACCGCGGATCGACTTCAAGGCTTGGATCGGTGCTCATGGCAGCTCCTGGTGTGGGGTGGGCGCTTGAAGTCTAGGTTGTCTATACAAGTTCGTCAACTCTTTTCGGCGCCCGGCCCCGTCCCGCTCACTTGCGCTGGTAGACCTTGCGGCCGGCGACCCAGGTTTCCAGCACGCCGGTCTTGTGGATGGCGCCGGCCGGCATGGTAAACAGATCCTGGTCGATGACGATGAAGTCGGCCCACTTGCCCGCTTCCAGCGAGCCAAGCTTGTCTTCCTGGTGAGCGGCGTAGGCCGCGTCGAGCGTGAAGCAGCGGAACGCCTCCTTCAAGGTCATTGCCTGGCCGCGATACCAGCCAGCCGCCGGCTTGCCGTGCGCGTCCTGGCGCGTGACCGCGGCGTGGATGCCGAAGAACGGGTTGGGCGACTCGACCGGGAAGTCGGAACCGCAGGCGATACGCGAACCCTGGGCGAGGAAGCTGCGCCAGGCGTAGGCGCCCTTGATGCGTTCGGCGCCGACGCGCTGTTCGGCCATGTTCATGTCGGAGGTGGCGTGGGTCGGCTGCATCGACGGGATGATGCCGATGCTCTTGAAGCGGGCGATGTCGGCTGGAGCGACGACCTGCGCGTGCTCGATGCGGTGGCGCAGGCCGGCGGTAGCGGTCTTGGTCACCAGCGCCTGGTAGCTGTCGAGGATCTGGCGGTTGCCGGCGTCGCCGATGGCGTGGACGTTGACCTGGTAGCCTTTCGCCATCGCTTTTTCCATCGTCGCGCGCATCGCGGCGTCGGCGGAAAACAGCAGGCCGCGCGAGCCCGGTTCGTCGCTGTAGGGCGCCATCAGCGCGGCGCCGCGGCTACCCAAGGCGCCGTCGGAGTACAGCTTGACGGCGCGCAGCGCGTACATGTCGTTGGCATATGTCTTGAGGGGACCGTTGGCGGCGAGGCGGTCGAAGTCCTGTTCGGCGCCGCCGATCATGCCGTAGACGCGGACGGTGAGTTTGGCGTGGTCGGCGTAGTCGCGGTACAGGCGGTCGTTGCCGGCATCGACACCGGCGTCGTGCACGCTGGTGATGCCGACGCGGGCGATTTCGGCCAGCGCGCGGTCGAGCGCTGTCCGGGAACCGGCGTCGGTCTGCCTGGGCATCACCTTGTGGACCAGGTCCTGGGCGGCGTCGACGAGGATGCCGGTGGCGTTGCCGCCGGCGTCGCGCATGATCTTGCCGCCGGCCGGATCGGGCGTGGCATTGGTGATGCCGGCCAGTTTCAGCGCGCGGCTGTTGGCCCAGCCGGCATGGCCGTCGACCCGTTCCAGCAAGACCGGGCGGTCCGCCACTGCGCCGTCCAGTTCAGCGGCAGTCGGGAAGCGACCCAGCCTCCAGATCTCCTGGTTCCAGCCGCGCCCGCGCAACCACTGCTGCTTCGGATTGGCGCCGGCGTAGGCGGCGATCGCCTTGAGCGCATCGGGCAGCGACGCGCTGCTTGATAGATCCAGCTGGGTGAGCATGTCGCCGAGGCCGAACACGTGGCCATGGGCGTCGATCAGGCCTGGCAGCACGGTGCGTCCCTGCATGTCGATGTGGCGCGCTTTCGGCGCCTTCGCCGCAACTTCGGCAGCGCTGCCGACGGCGATCACCTTGCCGCTGTCGTCGAACGCCAGCGAGGTAAAGCGCACCAGCTCGTTCTTGCTGTTGAGGGTGTAGCCGTTGGCGCGGTCGAGCACCGTATCGGCGTGGGCGGCGGCCAGCGCCCCCATGGAAGCGAGGACGAACAGGGAACTGTGCAGCAGGGCCAGGCGCATGGATTTCTCTCCGTTGAGTTGAACTGGAGAGTGTATAGAGATTTGTGAAATGGTCAAACCGGCATGCATGAGCGACGCTCAGAGGGCGTCGTGGAAGATGATGCCGAGCGTGTGGCGCAGGCCGGCATGCAAGCGGCTGACGCCGTGGCGCATGGTGACGCGGTAGGGCCCGCGGGCGCCGTTCACGGGGCGCAGGCTGACCGGGAAGATGACGGCGTCGCCCAGCTCCAGCGGCACCACCTCGACGCGCGACTGCATGCGCGGGCGCTGCTCGGTCAGCACGAACTCGCCGCCGGCGAAGTCATCGCCCGGCCGCGACAGCAGCACCGCCACCTGCAGCGGGAACACGTGTTCGCCGTACAGGTCCTGGTGCAGGCAGTTGTAGTCGCCCTCGCGGTAGCGCAGCACCAGCGGCGTCGGCCGCAGCTGGCCGGCGGCGTGGCAGCGGGCGATGAATTCTTCATGGTGCGCCGGGAAGCGGGTGTCGATGCCGAGCGCGCCGTGCCAGCGGTTGGCAATCGCGGCGAGCGGCGGATAGAGCGTGCCGCGCAGTTCGGCCAGCGCGTCCGGCAAAGGATAAGCAAAATATTGGTACTCGCCGCGGCCGTAGCCGTGGCGCTCCATGACGACGCGGCTGCGATAGAGCTGTGGCGCATCGTAGGCGGCCGCATACGATTCGCATTCGGCGGGCGTGAGCAGGCCCGGGACGACGGCGCAGCCGCGGTCATCGAGTTCGGCGGCGATGCGCGGCCATTGATCGGACGACGGAGCGGTCATGCGCCGCCCTCGCGCTTGAGCAGCGCGGCCTTGCGCTCGACGCCCCAGCGGTAGCCGGAGATGGAGCCGTCCTGCCGCACCACGCGGTGGCAGGGAATGGCGACAGCGACCGGATTGGCGGCACAGGCGCCGGCGATGGCGCGCGCGCCGGAGGGCAGGCCGATGCGCTCGGCCAGTTCGGCGTAGCTGACGGTCTCGCCGGACGGTATCGCGCGCAACGCCTGCCATACGCGCTGCTGGAAGGCGGTGCCGCGCACGTCGAGCGGCAGGTCGAAGCCGAGCGCGGGCGACTCGACGAAGCCGACCACGGTGGCGACGGTCGCTTCGAAGTCGGCCTCGGCGCCGCGCAGCTCGGCCCGCGGGAAGCGGTCCTGCAGGTCGCGCGCCAGCAGTTCCGGGTCGTCGCCCATCAGGATCGCGCAGATGCCCTTGTCGGTGGCCGCCACCAGGATGGCGCCGAGCGAACAGGCGCCGATGGCAAAGCGGATCGAGGCGCCGCTGCCGCCGGCGCGAAATGCCTTCGCGCTCATGCCGAGCACCTGGCTCGAGGCGGCATAGAAGCGCGCGCTCGAATTGAAGCCGGCGGCGTAGATGGCGTCGGTGACGCTGGGCATGCTTGCCAGCCCCTGCTGCAGGCGGCGCGCGCGGCCGGCGTCGCAATACGCTTTCGGCGTGATGCCGGTGTGGGCCTTGAAGATGCGGTGGAAGTGGAAGCGGCTCATGCCGCAGGCCTGCGCCAGGCTGTCGAGGTCGGGCGCCTCCTCGGCGGCGTCGATCAGCCGGCAGGCCTGCGCCACCGCCGCCGCATGGCGCTCGGCCAGCGGCGGCTGGTCGGGCTTGCAGCGCAGGCAGGCGCGAAAGCCAGCCTGCTCGGCCTCAAGGCGGCTGTCGTGGAACTGCACGTTGCTGCGCAAGGCCGGGCGGGCGCCGCACGAGGGCCGGCAGTACACGCCGGTGCTGCTCACCGAGTAGTAGAAATGGCCGTCGGCCTGCGGGTCGCGGCGCTGCACCGCTTCCCAGCGCTCGGCGTCGCCGCGGTAGCCGGCCGGTTGGATGACTGCATTCATGATCTGCCTCTGTGTGTCGGTATTCGAACCATCATCGTGCTCCCTCCAGCGGCCAAAAAACACCCGGGTCTTGCTTTTGAATTGAAGTGCTAAAATCGAACCATCGCCCGCCCTTCGGAGAGTAGTTTGGAAGAACAGATCGCGCAAGACAGCACGCCTATTTTCCAGCGCATCAAGGACTATCTGCTCAGCGAGATCGCGGCCGGCCGCTGGAAGGAAGGGGAAGTGGTGCCGTCCGAGCAGGCGCTGGTGCGCCAGTTCGGCGTCTCGCGCATGACGGTCAACCGCGCCGTGCGCGAACTGACGGCCGAACAGGTGCTGACGCGCCGCCAGGGCTCGGGCACGTTCGTCGCGCCGAAAAAATACCAGGCCACGCTGGTCGAGATCAAGAGCATCGCCGACGAGATCCGCGCGCGCGGCCACGTGCACCGCAGCAGCCTGCGCCTGCTCGTGGCGGAGCGCGCCGGCGACACGCTGGCGCTGGAGTTCGAACTGGCCGCCGGCAGCGCCCTGTTCCACTCGGTGATCGTCCACTTCGAAAACGAGGCGCCGATCCAGGTCGAGGACCGCTGGGTCAATCCGGCCTGCGCGCCGCACTACCTGGAACAGGATTTCGCCGCGCACACCCCGAACGAGCACCTGATGGTGGCAGCGCCACTCCAGGGAGCCACCTACAGCATCGAGGCGCTGCCGGCGCCGCGCGAAGTGGCCGCGATGCTGGCGATCGACACCGGCGAAAGCTGCCTGGTGCTGCGCCGCCGCACCACCTCGATGGGCCAGGTGGCGTCGGTGGTGACGATGTGGCATCCGGGCGCGCTGTACCAGTTCACGGGCAGCGTCGGCTAGAGCGCGCCGAACCCGCTTGCACATTGCTCAACATTTCGTACGAACCTACGCCCCTTTTCGGGAAAATAGGTTATTATTTCGTCTAATTCCCCGCCTGATGCCCCCTTTGACGCCCCTCCACTTATTGATTTCGCGGACTCCGTCGCCACCATAAGTGTTGCAACAAAAGGAAGCTGGCTGGCGTACCGTCGCAGATCCGACGGACGGCACCTGGCAGTCGGAGGCGTAACTTGATCCCAACCTCATTTGAGGAAAAAAAACATGAGCGAAAATATTAAACACATCACCGATGCATCTTTCGAAGCCGACGTCCTCAAGTCGGAGCGTCCGGTGCTGGTCGATTTCTGGGCTGAATGGTGCGGTCCCTGCAAGGCGATCGGCCCGATCCTGGAAGAAGTCGCCAAGGAAT
The DNA here is from genome assembly GCA_040386255.1 of Pseudomonadota bacterium. Classification (GTDB taxonomy): domain Bacteria; phylum Pseudomonadota; class Gammaproteobacteria; order Burkholderiales; family Burkholderiaceae_D; genus JAFCUW01. The sequence goes on along the minus strand of JAZKFW010000033.1, from coordinate 109,599 downwards.
ACGACGGCAAGATCCTGATCGCCAAGATGGACGTCGACGCCAACCAGGCGGTGCCGGCTAAGTTCGGCATCCGCGGCATCCCGACCCTGATCCTGTTCAAGAACGGCGTCGCGGCGGCCCAGAAGGTTGGCGCAATGGCCAAGGGACAGTTGACTTCCTTCATCGACAGTAACATCTGATATGATTACGAGACGGCAGCGCGCCCGCGCTGCCGCCTGATCCGGCCGGGAAGCGATTCAGCCTCGACTGACCCTTCCTACCTTGATTAACCCACGCAGTTCCCTCCCCTACCTTTACTTTCCCGTCACGGGACTCAACTCATGCACTTATCTGAACTGAAGGCAATGCACGTCTCTGCGCTACTGGAGATGGCAATTGGCCTCGATATCGACAACGCGGCCCGCCTGCGCAAACAAGAACTGATGTTCGCGATCCTCAAAAAGCGCGCGAAGTCGGGCGAACAAATTTTTGGCGACGGCGCCCTCGAAGTGCTGCCGGACGGCTTCGGCTTTCTGCGCTCGCCCGACGCGTCGTACATGGCCTCGACCGACGACATCTACATCTCGCCGTCGCAGATCCGCCGCTTCAACCTGCACACCGGCGACTCGATCGAAGGCGAAGTGCGCACCCCGAAAGACGGCGAGCGCTATTTCGCGCTGGTCAAGGTCGACAAGGTCAATGGCGAATCGCCGGAAGCGTCGAAGCACCGCATCCTGTTCGAGAACCTGACCCCGCTGCACCCGAACGAGCCGCTGCGCCTCGAGCGCGAGATGATGGGCCAGGAGAACATCACCGGCCGTATCATCGACCTGATCGCGCCGATCGGCAAAGGCCAGCGCGGCCTGCTGGTGGCGTCGCCGAAGTCGGGCAAATCGGTCATCCTGCAGCACATGGCGCACGCGATCACCGCGAACCATCCTGACTGCACCCTGATCGTGCTCCTGATCGACGAGCGCCCGGAAGAAGTGACCGAGATGCAGCGTTCGGTGCGCGGCGAAGTGGTCGCCTCGACCTTCGACGAGCCGGCCACGCGCCACGTGCAGGTCGCCGAGATGGTGCTGGAAAAAGCCAAGCGCCTGGTCGAAATGAAAAAAGACGTGGTGATCCTGCTCGACTCGATCACCCGCCTGGCGCGCGCCTACAACACCGTGATCCCTGCCTCCGGCAAGGTACTCACCGGTGGTGTCGACGCCAACGCGCTGCAGCGTCCGAAGCGTTTCTTCGGCGCCGCCCGTAACATCGAAGAAGGCGGCTCGCTGACCATCATCGCCACCGCGCTGATCGAAACCGGCTCGCGCATGGACGACGTCATCTTCGAAGAATTCAAAGGCACCGGCAACATGGAAGTGCACCTCGAGCGCCGCCTGGCCGAGAAGCGCGTCTACCCGGCGATCAACCTGAACAAGTCCGGCACCCGCCGCGAAGAGCTGTTGATCAAGCCGGACCAGCTGCAGAAGATCTGGATCCTGCGCAAGCTGCTGTACTCGATGGACGAGATCGAGGCGATGGAGTTCATTCTCGACAAGATGAAGGCCACGAAGAACAATAATGAGTTCTTCGACCTGATGCGCCGCGGCGGCTAGAGCCACCGGGACCGCAAAAAGGGACGCTACGGCGTTCCTTTTTTTGGTTTACGCACCTTCGATTCAGGTCAAACGGCAAGCTGACAGCTGCGGGACAATCAAGTACTACTTGAGGATTCTCATGCCGCCAAATTCCGAAACCGACGCCGCTGAGCTTGCCAACGGCGATTCTGCCTCCTATATTCGAAAGATGGATAGGCGCCTCGTCATTCTCGAAACCCGGTTCGATACCATCTTGCCGACACTTGCCACAAAAGCCGACCTGGTGGAGTTGAGGGCGGAAATGCGTGCGATGAACGCCGAACTTCGCGCCGACATGCAGAAGTGGATGACAACCACGCTCATCAGTATGTTCGTTGGCTTTGGCGGACTGCTGATCGCCATGATCAAGCTGGTGCAGCCGGTCTGATCCGAACATTGCCTTTAGCCGCCAAACGCCTGTATAATCGCCGGTTGCAGTATTTAACCCCTGGCAAGTGATCAGCAACCGGGTCAAGAGGCAAGCAGACCGACGAAGTGCAGATTGGCTACCAAACTTAACCGAGGCAAGACCATGCGTAAAGATATCCACCCAGATTACCGCGATGTCGTATTCCACGACGTTTCGTGCGACTTCAAGTTCGTTTCCCGTTCGACCATCCAGACCCGTGACAAAATCACCCACGAAGGTCAAGAGTACCCACTGGTCAAGATCGAGGTTTCGGCTGAATCGCACCCGTTCTACACCGGCAAGCACAAGATCGTCGACACCGCAGGTCGCGTCGAGAAATTCCGCCAGAAATTCGGCGCAGTCGGTTCGAAGACCGCCGTCGCAAACGGCTAAGTTTCCGGCCGCATGTGAAAAAAGCAGCTACGGCTGCTTTTTTTTCGCGGATACTACGCACTATTCCGACATTCAGGGCTAAGCCCGTGACCAAACAGTTATCGATGAAGCCAGTCCGCCTTGCCGCCGCCGCCACCCTCGCCCTGCCCCGCTGGGCCCTGTTCGGACTGGGCCTGCTGTACATCCTGCCCGGCCTGCTCGGGCGCGACCTGTGGAAGGACGACGCCGCCAGCTTCGGCATCATGTGGACGATGGCGCACGGCGGCCTGGCCGACTGGCTGCTGCCGAACGTCGCCGGCCTGCCGCTGGCCGACGAAGGCCCGCTGGCGTTCTGGATCGGCGCCCTGTGCATCAAGCTGTTCGGCTGGCTGCTGGGCGACGTCATGGCCGCGCGCGTGTCGACCATCGGCATCTTCGTGCTCGGCGCGCTGTCGGTCTGGTACACCGCCTTTCACCTCGGCCGGCGCGCCGACGCCCAGCCGCTGCGGCTGGCCTTCGGCGGCCAGCCGGAGCCGAACGACTACGGCCGCACGCTGGCCGATACCGCCCTGCTGATCTACCTCGGCTGCCTCGGCCTGCTGCTGAACAGCCACGAGACGCTCGCGGTCACGCTGCAGGGCTCGCTGCTGGCCTTCTTCCTGTACCGGGCGGTGCGCTACGTCGAGGCGCCGAGCGCGGGCAACGCCGGGCTGATCGGCCTGGCGCTGGGCGCGCTGACGCTGACGCGCGGCTGGCTGCCGCCATGCACGCTGGCGCTGGCACTGTTCCTGTGCACCCGCTTCCTCGACATGCCGGCCGCGCGCACGCTGCGCGACCTCGGCACCGCGGCGCTGGTGGCGCTGCTGATCGCGCTCGTGTGGATCTTGCCGGCGGTGACGCTGCGTCCCTACGAGCTGTCGCCGGTCGACACCTGGATGGCATGGAACCTGAGCCAGATCGGCCTGCCGAGCTTCAGTTCGGTAAAAGCCTTCTTCCGGGTCGGCATCTGGTTCTTCTGGCCGGCCTGGCCGTTCGCGATCTGGGCGATCTACGCCTGGCGGCGCCAGCGCCGGCTGCTGCACATCGTGCTGCCGCTGAGCTTTGTCGGCGCGCTGACCTTGCTGATCCTGTTCGACCCGGCGCCCGAGAGCGGCGACCTGCTCAAGCTGCTGCCGCCGCTGGCCATCATGGCCTCGTTCGGGCTGCCGGCAATGAAGCGCGGCACCATCAACGCCATCGACTGGTTCTCGGTGATGGTGCTGACCATGATCGCCGGCGGCATCTGGCTGTGGTGGAGCGCCACGCTGACCGGCTCGCCGGCGCAGCTGGCCAAGAACGCGGCGCGGCTGTCGCCCGGCTTCCAGGCCGAGTTCGGCATCATCGCCTGCCTGGTGGCGGCGGCGGCCACCGTCGGCTGGTTTGTGCTGGTGCACTGGCGCATCTCGCGCCAGCCGGCAGTCCTGTGGCGCGCAGTGGTGCTGTCGTCGGGCGGGCTGATCCTGTTCTGGGTGCTGATGATGACGCTGCTGCTGCCGCAATTCAACTACAGCAAGAGCTACCGCAGCGTGGCGCAGCAGATCGCCGCCAACCTGCCCGAAGGCGGCGGCTGCATCCTGAGCAACGTCGCGCCGGCCCAGCGCGCGTCGTTTGCTTTCTATGGGGGGCTGGCGTTCGCCGGCATCGGCGTCGAGAAATGTGACCTGCTGCTGCTGCAGGACAGCACGAACGTGAAAGACGACCGCGAAATCGCCCAGGCGTTCCGCGGCAAGCAGTGGACCCTGCTATGGGAAGGGCGGCGCCCGTCCGACCACGTCGAACGGTTCCGCTTGTACCGCCGCGTCAAGTAGCGCCAGCACCTTTACCCGTCCCGCATACGGCGCGCTGCCATGCCGCGGGCGCGGTGGCGGACCCGTCCATTCAACTTGAGAAATATCAATTCGCTACGAAAATTGACGCCGAGAATGAAGGAACGGTTTACGGTTCCATCTCAGGGAGATCATCATGAAGAGCGTATCGATGTCTCAAGTGGTCAGGGCGCACGATCCGATCCGTTTCCTGTGCCCGATCCAGTCATGGCGCCAGCTTCTGTCGCTGGGATTCACGCTGGTGGTCGGCCTGACTTTCATCGCGATGGTGTGCATGGCGATCGATCCGAGCGCGCCGGTGGCCTACATCCTGGTCCCGGTACTGGTGGGCGGCCTGGCGCCGGTGTTTGCCGCACTGCCCGCGCGCTTCCAGGTCAATACCCGGTTCCACGCCCAGTATTTCGTCAAGACACTCGACGAGGCCATCCTGTCGATGGGCTACAGCGCCACGCAGGCCGCCGATGGCCGCACCAGCTATCAGCCGCAGGCGCGGCTGTTTCGCTGGAAGGAAAATGCGATCGAGGTCAGCGTGCGCGATCACGCGATCGTTGTCGGCGGCCCGGTGTTCGCGCTGCGCATGCTGCAGCAGAGGCTGGCTAACTAAGTCGCGCTGGGTGGACTCGATGGTTCAGCCAAAACAGTTGCCGCATCCTGCCAAATCAGCCATAATGCGGGTCGCGTTGCCGGGATGGCGGAATAGGTAGACGCACGGGACTCAAAATCCCGCGCTGGAAACAGCGTGCCGGTTCGATTCCGGCTCCCGGCACCAGGAATTCGTATCACCAGTACAGCAATAGCGAAACCCGCCCTTCTCCATCGGAGAACGCGGGTTTTTTGTTGTGGAAACGGGCTGGATTGGACCGACCCGCAAGGCGCGGGGGGCCGGGATGGAAATGCCGGCGCTGCGGAGCCGGCGTGGCGGGCAATTAAGCGGCCGGGAGGGACCGGCGGCGGCGCGATGCGGCAACGCCGATGATGCCGGCGGCAAGCAGCATCAGCGATGCTGGCTCGGGCACTGGCTGTGGGTTCGGATCCGGGTCTGGATCGGTGGTGGCGTCGCCAGTCAGCAAAAAATAGTGCGAATCGATGGAGCCCGTCCCGCCGCTATTGCTGAATTGCGATTGGGAAGGCCCGAAATTGATGTCCCAGAAGATGCTGCCGCCGGCATCGTTAAAGCCGTTCCCTAATGTCAGCCAGTATTCGCCGGCGGCAAAGGTCGCGTCCACGGCAAAGCTCGACAGATAGACGTCCAAACCAAAATTATTGGTAAAAGCGTAAACGCTCGTCAGCGCCGTCGTCCCGAAGCCGCGGTCGCTGGCGAACGCTGATGTTCCGAACGAGTAACTTAGCGTCGCTGGCAATGTGCCCGGCGCCGTCCAGAGGCCGATGGTCGCGGCGGTCACGCGCGCGGCGCTGGAAACGATAAACGAATCGCTCACTGATTGTGGTGGGGTGATCGAGTCCGCATTAAAAGTTCCATTGAGTGAACCGTTCTGGTAGATCTCTGCGGCCGAGCCGGTCGATGCGATGACGAACGAGGCGAGCACCGTGGCAATTAGTTTGAAGAGCTTCATGGTTCATTCCCTGTTGTGATTTAGTGGCAATATAAGCAATATATATGCCCGCCATACAATGCGCTACAAATCAATCACTTAGAGAATGCTGCAATAGTACTCGAATCGTTCTGTAAGATTTTTCGACAGCAGGTTGCCGACCACCATCTACAGCTTCTCGGCGCCGCGCGCGCGCCATTTTTCGTATTTCTCGTCGATCCGCTTGACGGTGCCGTCGCGCTCCATTGCCTCGAACGCGGCGTTCATCTTGTCGATCAGCGCATCCGGAACCGCTGGATTGCAGGCGAGATAGACGTCCACGCGGTTAAACGTCAGCACCGGCACGATCTTCGTGCGCCAGCCGCTTTTGTCGAGCACCGCCGCGCCGCGCTTCAGGCTGGCCGCCCACAGGTCGATCCGGTTCAGCATCAGCTTGCGCGGGTTGACCAGGTCGTGCGGCGCCGGGTCGACGTTGAAGCCACGCGCGCGCAGGTAGTCGTCGCGCGCGTCGCCGTTGTAGGTGCCGATGCGCAGGTTGCGGGCGTCTTCAAGCGTCTTGAGGTCGTAGTTGCGGTCGGCGCGCCCGAGCAGCACCCATTCGGCATGGTCGGTCGGCCCCACCCACTTGAACAGCGACTCGCGCTCCGGCGTGCGGGTGGTGGAAAACAGGCAGGCGTCGGCGCGCTGCCGGGTAAAGGTAAAGGCGCGCCGCCACGGCAGCATTTCGATCGTATAGTCGGTGCCGGTGCGGGCCATGATCTCGCGCACCTTTTCGGTGGCGCTGCCGATGATCTGGTTGTCCTCTTTCATGCTGGTAGGCGCCGACGTCTCGGTGTACAAGTGCAGTTGCACAGGAGCGGCGAGCGCCGCGCCAGCGACGCCCAGCAGCACGGCCAGACAAACTTTCTTGAATCTCATGCAACACCTTCGAGCGTGCCGCCAGACAAGTCATCTGGCGCTACTCATTCAGCATAACAGCGACGCTCGCAAAACGCGATGCCGCAATATAACCGTGTCCGGCCTCAGTTGACGGCGCGCCGCGCCACCAGTTCCTGGTACAAGGCAAGGTAGCTGGCGGCCATCCGTTCGGCGGTGAACAGTTCCTGGTAACGCGTCTCGGCCCGCTGGCCCATCGCCTGCGCCATCGCCGGGTTGTCCCACAAGGCGCGCATGGCGGCGGCGAACGCTTGCGGGTCGCTCGGCGGCACGACCAGCCCGGTTTCGTCGTGGATGTTGATGTAAGAGGTGCCGGTGCCGATTTCGCTGGAAATCATCGGCTTGCCGTACATGGCGCCTTCCAGCAGCGAGATGCCGAACGCTTCCGAGCGCAGATGCGACGGGAAGACGATGGCATAACACAGGGTCAGCAAGGCGACCTTGTCGGCATCGTCGAGGGCGCCGACAAACATCACGTGCTTCAGCCCCAGCCGCTCGGCGTGGGCCTTGAGTTCCTGCTCGATCGGACCGGCGCCGACGATGACGACCGGATAGTCGCTGCCGGCCACGGCGTCGAGCAGGATGTGCAGGCCCTTGTAGTAGCGCAGCACGCCGACGAACAGGAAGAACTTGGCGCCCACCGCGGCGCGCCACTTGTCGAGCCGCGCGGCGTCGGGCGGCGGATAGATGCTCTTGTCGAGGCCGTAAGTGATGGTGCGCGTCTTGTCGCGATAGCGGTCCAGCACCGCCGACGAGGCCAGGTAATTGGGCGAGGTGGCGACGATGGCGTCGACGCTGCGCAGGAACTTGTGCTTGAGCGGCTGGTACAGGCGCAGCAGCATTTTCTGGCGCACGATGTCGGAGTGGTAGGTCACCAGGGTCGGCTTGGCGATGCCGGCGACGAAGTGGGCCAGGTCCATGAACGGCCACGGAAAATGGTAGTGCACCACGTCGGCCTCGGCGGCGCGGCGCTTCAGTTCGCCGAAGGCGGCAAACGAAATGCCGTTCGAGGCGATGTTGATGTCGAGCGGCACGCGCCGCACGGTGTGGCCTTCGAAGTCGAACGGCCGCAGATCCTTGCTGCGCGTTAGCGTCAGCACCTCGTTGCGCACGCCGAGGCGGCCGGTGCCGACGCACATCTGGCGGATCACCTGCTCGACGCCGCCCATCGTGTCCGGGAAATAATCTTTGTAAAAATGTAGGACGCGCATAAATCTCAGTTCAAACGATACGGAAGCGGTTTTGTCAGCGTGCCAACACGGCATGGTACACGGCGGCGGTCTGGCGCGCCGTTTCGCGCCAGCTCAATTGGCGCGCGCGCAAGCGGCCGGCCTCGATGCAGCGCGCGCGCAAGGCGTCGTCGCGCAGCAGCGCCAGCATCGCCGCGGCGATGGCGCCGGCGTCGAGCGGGTCGACCTCGAGCGCGGCGCCCTGGCTCACTTCCGGCAGCGAACTGCTGTTCGACGCCACCACCGGCACGCTCGATGCGAACGCCTCCACCAGCGGAATGCCGAAGCCTTCGTACAGCGACGGGAACACGAACACGCCGGCGCCGGCATACACGTGGCGCAGCGCGGCGCCGTCGGTGAGTGCGTTGAGCCAGACGACGTTCTCGCCGCGCTGCCCGGCCGCGGCGATCTGGCGCACCAGCTCCTCGCAGCGCCAGCCGGCGGCGCCGACGATGACGAGCTGGCGTTCGGCGCGCACCGCCTCGGGCAGTTGCAGGTAGGCGTCCAGCAGGCGGCCGATGTTCTTGCGCGGCTGCAGCGTGCCGACGAACAGGAAATAGCCGGCGCGCAGGCCGTTGTCTTGCAGCGTGGCGGCGACGGCGCCGGCATCGGGCGCCTTGAGCCAGTCGTCGTCGACGCCGCACGGCACCACGCTGACGCGCTGCGGATCGATGCCGAAGCACGACACCAGTTCGTCGATCGCGAAGTGCGACAGCGCGATCACATGGTCGGCCTTGCGCGTCGCCTTGCGCTGCAGCCAGTTCTTCATGCCGCGCAGGCGCGGGCTGCACCACTCGGGATGGCTGACCGGCAGCGCGTCGTGCAAGGTCGCCACCAGCGGGCAGTCCATGCGCACGATGCGGTAGTCGGTGACGTGGAAGATATCGGCCGGCATGTGCACGCGGTGCACGCGCGGCGTGGCGAGGTCGCGCAGCGTGGCGGCCGGAAACGACTGCGGCATCGGCTGGCCGACGGTGATGGCGCCGTGCATGCCGCGCACGCGCGGATAGGAGTAGCCGGTGACGTCGCAGCCGGCGCCGGGCAGGTGGCGCAGCAAGGCATCGGTGTAGACGCCGATGCCGTCCAGGCGGCCGCCGGTCAGGCCCGGTTCGATCATGGTCGTCCCGAGGCCGACGCGCAACACGCTCACGCCTGGTACATCCAGCGCAGCGTTTCGACCAGCGGGATCGGTTCGATGGCGCCGACCACGCTGGTCAGCTTGTCGTGGTTGCCGGCCAGGCTGACGACGTCGTTGGCGCGCACGAACGCCGGATTGACTTCGACCTCGATGCGGTAGCCGGCCAGGTCGGCGACGGTGTCGATCACTTCGGCGATCGAATGCGACCGGCCGGAACAGATATTGAAGGTCTGCCCGGCGGGACGCGCCGCCAGCAGCCGGCGGTAGGCGACGGCGACCATGCGGACGTCGGAAAAGTCGCGCGCGATGGCCAGGTTGCCCAGTTCGATCTTGCGTTCGCCGCGACGGAAGTGGGCGACGATTTTAGGCAGCAGGAAATTTTCGGCCTGGCCGCGGCCGCTGTAATTGAACGGCCTGACGATGATGATCGGCAGGCGGTCGCTCCACAGCCGCGCCATGTATTCCATCGCCAGCTTCGACACGGCGTAATCGTTGGCCGGCGCCGGCGCCACGGCCTCGTCGATCAGGGCGATGTCGGCGTTGCCGTAGATGTTGGCCGACGACGCCAGCAGCACCGCCGAACTCTGGTGGCGCGCGGCGGCGAGCGCCGCCAGCAGGTTGCGGGTGCCGACGACATTGACGCGGTACATCAGTTCGGGATCGGAATGGGCGACGAAGGCGATGCCGGCCAGGTGCACCACGACGTCGGGCTGCACCTGCTCGACCATCGCGGCCACCGCGGCGCGGTTGCACAGGTCGACTTCGACGATGTCGGGGCCGGTCTGCTCGCCCGGCAGCACGGTGCCGAACACGCGGTAGCCGGCCGCGGCCAGTTCGCGCGCCATGTAGTAGCCGGTGAATCCGCGCAAGCCGGTGATCAGCGCGCGCTTGCCCTCGCCCTCGCCGTGCTGGTCGAGCGCCGCGTAGGATTCGGTGGCCAGGCGGTTCATGTCAGAACGAGACGCCGATAGTGTTGCGGCGCATGTCGGCCTCGACCATCATCGCGCACAGCTGCTCGAGCGTCGTCTCCGGCGCCCAGCCCAGGACCCGCCTGGCCTTCGACGGATCGCCGATCAGCAGTTCGACTTCGGCCGGACGATAGAACTTCGGGCTGACGCGCACCAGCTGCTTGCCGCTGCGGCTGCAATGGCCACTCTCGCCTTCGCCGCTGCCGCTCCATTCGATGCCGATGCCGGCGCCCTTGAAGGCCATGGTGACGAAGTCGCGCACGCTCTCGGTGCGGTTGGTGGCGAGGATGAAGGTGTCGGGCTCGTCGGCCTGGAGGATGCGCCACATGCCTTCGACGTATTCCTTGGCGTAACCCCAGTCGCGCTTGGCGTCGAGGTTGCCCAGTTCAAGCACGTCGAGCTTGCCGAGGACGATCTTGGCGACCGAGTCGGTGATCTTGCGGGTGACGAATTCACGCCCGCGCAACGGCGACTCGTGATTGAACAGAATGCCGCTGGAGCCGAAAATGCCATACGACTCGCGGTAATTGACCGTCATCCAGTGGGCGTACAGCTTGGCCACGCCGTACGGGCTGCGCGGATAGAACGCAGTCTCTTCGACCTGCGGAATGGCCTGCACCTTGCCGAACATTTCCGACGTCGATGCCTGGTAGAAGCGTGCCGACGGCTTGACGATGCGGATCGCCTCGAGCAGGTTGACCGCGCCCAGGCCGGTGATGGTGCCGGTGGCGACAGGCTGCTCGAAGGAGACGCCGACGAAACTTTGCGCGGCCAGGTTGTATACCTCGTCCGGGTCGCTCGTTTCCATCAGCCGGATGCCCGACGACAGGTCGGTAAGGTCGTATTCGACCAGCGTCAGGTTCGGGTGCTGCTCGATCCCCAACTCCTGGATGCGCCAGAAATTGACGGAACTTGAACGCCGGTAGGTGCCCGTGACGGCGTAGCCTTTTTCAAGCAGCAATTGCGCGAGATAGGCGCCATCCTGACCGGTGATGCCGGTAATGAGCGCTTTTTTTGTTGTTTGCATGTTCGTGGTGTGATCGGTGGTGATGACGTGCTGCCACATGAAGCATCTGGGGCAGCCGGCATTGTAACAGAGGCGTCGCCCTCAAAAAATTGCCATCAGGGAAATATGTGGCATTTAGAACAAGGGGTACCCCATTATGCTCCGAAAGCTGCACTCAACGGCGGGTCTTTACTGAATGTTACGCAATCTCGGGGAACTCTGGCCAGACTGGACAGTCCGGCCAGTGTTGCAACGATGTTATCGTTGCGATACCGCATCGACGACGCACAGCGCCGTCATGTTGACGATCCGGCGCACGGTTGCCGACGGCGTCAGGATATGCACCGGCTTGGCGCAGCCGAGCAGCACCGGGCCGATCGCGATGCCGCTGCCGGCCGCCGTCTTCAGCAGGTTGTAGGCGATGTTGGCGGCGTCGATGTTCGGCATCACCAGCAGGTTGGCGTCGCCCTTGAGGGGCGAATTCGGCATGGTCTTTGCGCGCAGCGCCGAGTCGAGCGCGGCGTCGCCATGCATTTCGCCGTCGACTTCGAGGTCGGGGGCGCGCTGCTGGATCAACGCCAGCGCCGCGCGCATCTTGCGCGCCGATTCGCTGTTGGCCGAACCGAAGTTCGAGTGCGACAGCAAGGCGGCGCGCGGCAGGATGCCGAAGCGGGTCATCTCGTCGGCCGCCATCATGGTGATCTCGGCGATTTGCTCGGCGTCAGGGTTCTCGTTGACGTGGGTGTCGACGATGGCCAGCTGGCGCTCGGGCAGGATCAGCACGTTCATCGCCGCGTAGACGTTGGCGCCGGCGCGCTTGCCCAGCACCTGGTCGATGTAGTGCAGGTGCAGCCAGGTGGTGCCGAAGGTGCCGCAGATCATGCCGTCGGCATGGCCCTTGTGGATCATCATGGCGCCGATCAGGCTGTGGCGGCGGCGCATCTCGAGCTTGGCCCAGTCTTGCGTGACGCCCTTGCGCATCGCCATCTGGTAATAGGTCTGCCAGTAGTCGCGGTAGCGCTCTTCGTGATCGGGGTTGATGACGTCGAAATGGGCGCCGGCCTTCAGGCGCAGGCCGAATTTTTCGATGCGCTGCTCGAGCACGGCCGGGCGGCCGATCAGGATCGGGCGCGCCAGGTTTTCGTCGACCACCACCTGCACCGCGCGCAGCACGCGCTCTTCTTCGCCCTCGGCGTAGACGATGCGCTTGAGTTCGCTAGGGGCGCTCTTGGCGATCTGGAACAGCGGCTTCATGAAGGTGCCGCTGCGATAGACGAACTGCTGCAGGCTCTGGGCGTAGGCGTGCAGGTCGGCGATCGGGCGCGTGGCGACGCCCGATTCGGCGGCGGCGCGCGCCACCGCCGGCGCGATGTGGGTCAACAGGCGCGGGTCGAACGGCATCGGGATCAGGTATTCCGGGCCGAACGACAGGTTCTTGATGCCGTAGGTGGAGGCGACGATGTCGGACTGCTCGGCATGCGCGAGGTCGGCGATCGCATGCACCACGGCGATTTCCATTTCGCGCGTGATGGTGGTGGCGCCGCAGTCGAGGGCGCCGCGGAAGATGTAAGGGAAGCACAGCACGTTGTTGACCTGGTTCGGATAGTCCGAGCGGCCGGTCGCCATGACGACGTCGTCGCGCACCGCCTTGACTTCTTCCGGCAGGATTTCAGGGGTCGGGTTGGCGAGCGCGAGGATCAGCGGCTTGGGCGCCATCTGGCGCACCATGTCCTGCTTGAGCACGCCGCCGGCCGACAGGCCGAGGAAGATGTCGGCGCCGGCAATGACGTCGCCGAGGGTGCGCGCGCTGGTCTCTTGCGCGAAGCGCATCTTGTCCGGATCCATCAGCTCGGTGCGGCCTTTGTAGACGACGCCGGCGAGGTCGGTGACGGTGATGTTCTCGATCGGGAAGCCGAGGTCGACCAGCAGCTCGAGGCAGGCCAGCGCGGCCGCGCCGGCGCCGGAGACGACCAGCTTGCAATCCTTGAGCTCCTTGCCGCAGACCTTGACGCCGTTGATGATGGCGGCGCCGACGATGATCGCGGTGCCGTGCTGGTCGTCGTGGAAGACCGGGATCTTCATGCGCTCGCGCAGCTGGCGCTCGATGTAGAAGCACTCCGGCGCCTTGATGTCTTCGAGGTTGATGCCGCCGAAGGTCGGTTCGAGCGAGGCGATGATGTCGACCAGCTTGTCCGGGTCGTTCTCGTTGATCTCGATATCGAAGACGTCGATGCCGGCGAATTTCTTGAACAACACGCCCTTGCCTTCCATCACCGGCTTGGATGCCAGCGGGCCGATATTGCCCAGGCCCAGCACGGCGGTGCCGTTGGTGATCACCGCCACCAGGTTGCCGCGCGCCGTGTACTTGAAGGCATTGGCAGGGTCGGCGACGATTTCTTCGCACGGCGCCGCCACCCCCGGCGTGTAGGCCAGCGCGAGGTCGCGCTGGTTGAGCAGCTGCTTGGTCGGCGCAATGCTGATCTTGCCGGGCCTTGGGGTCTCGTGGTACTCGAGCGCGGCAATGCGCAGTTGCTGGCGCAATTCTTCTTTTTTCTCAGATGACGAATCCATGCTGTGCTGCCTTCCTGTTGTTACGCGGGGACTGACGATTTTAGCAGAATGATTCTTTCAACAAGCTGGCAGTCCTTTTTTAATTGGTCCGGTCATAAAAACTATCGTATCGATGCAAATGATTGATTTTACTAATCGTCGGCATTTAGCTATGATTCTTCGCATACCGATTGAAACCATTAATAACCACCAGGAGAGCAACATGTCCAGCCAGCCAAAATCAGTCACCATCGACAACCTCGAAGCCGCGTTTGCGGGCGAATCGATGGCACATATCAAGTACCGTTATTTTGCCAAGCTGGCGCGTGCCGCCGGCGCGATCGAGGTCGCTGAAGCGTTCGAGGCCACCGCTGACCAGGAAGTTCAGCACGCCTTCGGCCACCTCGACCTGCTCTACCCGAAGGACCAGATGACGCCGGCGCGCTCGCTGGAAATCGCCATCGAAGGCGAAACCTACGAGTACACCGAGATGTATCCGAAGTTCCGCCACCTGGCGATCGAGGAAGGCAACGCCGCCGCCGTCGCCGAATACGACGACCAGATCGAGGAGTCGAAAGTGCACGCCGCGCGCTTCAAGCGCACGCTCGAAATGGCCGCCAAGCGCTTCGCCGCGCTGGCCAACGTCGAACAGCGCCATGCGAACCATTACAAGGCCGCGCTGGACAAGCTCAACGCAGCCGCCTGAACCCCACCCTACAATTTCATCATTAACGCTTACAAGGAACAATCCATGAAAACCTACCAGTGCATCGTTTGCGGCTTCATCTACGACGAAAGCGTCGGCATGCCGGCCGAAGGCATCGCCGCCGGCACCCGTTGGAACGACATCCCGGACGACTGGGAGTGCCCTGACTGCGGCGTCGCCAAGTCCGATTTCGAGATGGTGGAACTGTAAGATGACGGCGCCGCTTCCTGTAGTGATCGTCGGCGCCGGCATGGCCGCCTACGCCGTCGCGCGCGAATTTCGCAAGCTCGACAAGGCAACCGCGCTGCTGATCGTCGCCGGCGACGGCGGCGGCGCCTACGCCAAGCCGATGCTGTCGAACGCCTTCGCGCTCGGCAAGGCCGCGCCGCAGCTGCTGTCGCAAAGCGCCGAGCAGATGGCGGCCACGCTCGACGCGCGCGTGCTGACCCGCACCGAAGTGACCGCCATCGACAGCGGCGCCGGCGCCATCGAGACCGCGCAGGGAGAGCGCATCGGCTACAGCAAGCTGGTGCTGGCGCTGGGCGCGCAGCCGATCCGGCTGGCGGTCGACGGCGACGCCGCCGCCGAGATCCTGTCGGTGAACCACATCGACGACTATGCGCAGATGCGCGAGCGGCTGGCGGCGCTGGGCCGGCCGGCGCGGGTGGCGATCCTCGGCGCCGGCTTGATCGGCTGCGAGTTCGCCGACGACCTGGTCGCCGGCGGCCACCAGGTGACGCTGATCGATCCCAACGTGCGCCCGTTGGCGGCGCTGGCGGCGCCGGCGTTGTCGGATGCGCTGGCGAGGGCGTGGACGGCGCTGCCGATCACGCTCAGGCTCGGCACCACGGCCGCGAGCGTGCGGCGCGCCGACGGCGCCCTGGTGGTCGGCCTGGCCGACGGCGGCATCGTCGAAGCGGACCTGGTGCTGTCGGCGGTAGGCTTGCGGCCCTCGATCGCGCTGGCCACGGCCGCGGGAATCGCCACCGCGCGCGGCATCGTCATCGACGGCTTCGGGCAGACCAGCGTACCCGGCATTTACGCGCTGGGCGACTGCGCCGAATACAGCACCGCCGACGGCGGCGCCGTGATGCCGTACATCGCGCCGATGCTGGCGGCGGCGCGCGCGATCGGCGCCACGCTGGCCGGCACGCCGACGCCGATCGACCTGAAGGCGGACGCGGTGCTGGTCAAGACGGCCAGCCTCAAGCTGGCGCTGGCGCCGCCGCCGCACGGCAGCCGCGGCGAGTGGGTCAGCGCGCTCGATGGCGAGCGCACCATCGCCCGCTTCGTCGACGAGCAGGGCCTGGTGCGCGGATTCGGGCTGTCGCTGCACACGCCGGCGCTGCGCCAGTCGCTGCTGGCCGAACTGGGGTCAGACCCCGGTTTTTCAGTTAGGGGGTCTGACCCCGGTCGAGTTGGGGGCTGAACACCGGGGTCTGCCCTGGGCAGGTTGTACAATTGCCCATGCTCTCCGAATTCGACCTGATCAAGCAGTACTTCACGCGCGCGCGGCCGTCGCGCGCCACCCTCGGCATCGGCGACGACTGCGCGCTGCTCACGCCTACCGCCGGCATGCAGATGGCGATTTCGTCCGACATGCTGGTCGAGGGCCGCCATTTTTTCGCCGGCGCCGACGCCCGCATGCTGGGCCACAAATGCCTGGCGGTGAACCTGTCGGACCTGGCGGCGATGGGCGCCAAACCGGTCGCCTTCACGCTGGCGCTGGCGCTGCCCCAAGCCGATCCCCACTGGCTGGCCGGCTTCTCGCAAGGGCTGTTTGCGCTGGCCGATGAATTCGACTGCGAACTGATTGGCGGCGACACCACCAAGGGTCCGCTCACCATCTGCATCACCATCTTCGGCGAACTGGCGCCCGGCCAGGCCCTGCGGCGCGACGCCGCCAAAGTGGGCGACGACGTCTGGATCTCCGGCACGCTCGGCGACGCCCGCCTGGCGCTGGCCGGCTACCGCGGCGAATGCGCGCTCGATGCCGCCAGCCTGCAGCAGGCGGCGCCGCGCATGCACGCACCAATGCCGCGCGTGGCCCTCGGACGCGCGCTGGCGGGCCTGGCGCACGCCGCGCTCGATATTTCGGACGGCCTGGTGGGCGACCTCGGCCACATCCTGGCCGCCTCGAAGGTCGGCGCCACGCTGGACACCGACGCGCTGCCGGCCGGCCCGGTGCTCGCCGTGCAGGACCGCGCGCTGCGGCGCCGCTTCACCGCGGCCGGCGGCGACGACTACGAACTGTGCTTCACGGCGGCGCCGCAGCAGCGCGCGCAGATCGTCGCGGCAGCGGCGCAATGCGGCACCGCGGTGACCCGCGTCGGCGTCATCGAGGCGAACGCCGGCCTGCGCTTCACCGACGCCGACGGCCGGCCGCTGCACCTGGCGCTGACCGGCTTCGACCACTTCGCCACCGCCTAGAAAGGATCTGCGCATGAACGACGACATCATCGACCTTGCCGAACGCGTGGGCCAAGCGCTGCACGCAAAAGGCCTGATGCTGTGCACCGCCGAATCGTGCACCGGCGGCGGCGTGGCGCAGGCGATCACCGAGGTCGCCGGGTCCAGCGGCTGGTTCGAGCGCGGTTTCGTCACCTACTCCAACGAATCGAAGCAGGAGATGCTGGACGTGCCGACCGCCCTGCTGGCGCGGCATGGCGCGGTCAGCGAGGAAGTGGCGGCGGCGATGGCAAGCGGCGCGCTGGCCAACAGCCGCGCCCAGGTCGCCGTGTCCACCACCGGCATCGCCGGCCCTGGCGGCGCCTCGCCCGGCAAGCCGGTCGGCACCGTGTGCTTCGGCTGGGCGACGGGCGGCGGCGTGCGCACCGAGCGCCTGGTGTTCGCGGGCGACCGCCAGGCCGTGCGCGCGCAGACGGTCGCGCATTCGCTGCAGGTCTTGCTGAACCTCCTGACATAATTTGAACATCCTCGCCCGCCTCGCCGCGACCTGGCTGCTGCTGCCCGCCGCCGCCCTCGCCGCCGAGCCATCCGCCGTCACCGTGTACGCCGCCGGCGACATCGCCCGCTGCGCGCAAGGCGACCCGGCGCGGTCGGGCGCCGCCGCCACCGCCGACCTGATCGTCGCCGGCCTGGCCGCCGATGCGCAGGCGGCCGTGCTGATGCTGGGCGACGCCACCTATCCGGTCGGCGCGCCGGCCGAATTTACCGACTGCTACGCGCCGACCTGGGGCCGCTTCAAGGAGCGCACCTGGCCGGCCCCCGGCAACCACGAATATGCCACCAAGGGCGCGGCCGGCTATTTCGGCTACTTCGGCGCCGTCGCCGGGCGCGGCTATTACAGTTTCCAGCTGGGCCAGTGGCGCCTGTATTCGCTCAACAGCAACCTCGGGCCGCAGCAGCACGCGGCGCAGCTGGCGTGGCTGCGCGAGGACCTGGCCAGCAAGCCGGCGCGCTGCACGCTCGCATACTGGCACCACCCGCTGTATAGTTCCGGGATGCATGGCAGTATTGCGCGCATGAAAGACGTGTGGCAGGTGCTGTACCAGGCCGGCGCCGAGCTGGTGCTGGCGGGGCACGACCACACGTACGAACGCTTCGCGCCGCAGGATGCGCAGGGGCGGCGCGACGACGCGGGCGGCATCCGCCAGTTCGTGGTGGGCACCGGCGGCGCGTTCGCCACGCCGATCAAGTGGCCGCTGCCGAACAGCGAGACGGCCGACGCCAACCGTTACGGCGTGCTCAAGCTGGTGCTGGCCGCCGACGGCTACGCGTGGGAATTTCTCGACGCGGCCACGGGCGGTCCGCAGCTCGACCGCGGCGCGGCGCGCTGCCACTGACGGCACACAGATTTTTAATTGGAGCATTCGATGCAAAACACGGTTCACTTCATCCTGCAGGGCAAGGGCGGCATCGGCAAGACGCTGGTCTCGACGATCCTCGCGCAGTGGCTCGCGGCCCAGGACGAGCTGCCGCTGCGCTGCTACGACACCGACCAGGAAAACGCCACCTTCTCGCGCTACAAGGCGATGAACGTCAAGCACGTGCCGGTGATGACCGACACCCGCAATATCGACCCCAAGCGCTTCGACGCGCTGATGATCGACCTGCTCGAGACGGACGGCAATTGCGTCGTCGACAACGGCGCCAACACCTTTTCGCCGCTGATGGGCTACCTGCTCGAGAACGACTGCTTCGCGATGCTGGAAGAATCGGGCCGCAAGGTCTACATCCACACCATCGTCGGCGGCGGCGACACCCTGCACGACACCGCGATGGGCTTCGTGTCGACCGCCAAGTCCACCAACGTGCCGCTGGTGCTGTGGGAGAACGAACACTTCGGCCTGCTGCAATCGGCCAGCGGCAAGGTATTCACCGAGTCGAACACCTACGAAGAACATGCCAAGCGCGTGTGCGGGCGCGTGGTGCTGTCGCAGCGCAACGCCGATACCTTCGGCGCCGACATCAAGAAGATGAACATCGCCCGCATGACGGTCGAGGAAGTGCGCGCCAGCGACAAGTTCAACGTGATGGAAAAGCAGCGCATCAAGGTCGTCTTCCGCGACCTGTTCGAGCAACTCGACAAGGTCAAGTGGTAGGCTGCCATGGACCAGCAAAAACTGCGTAACCTCGTATTTGAAAAGACCGGCGTCAAGATCGACGTCGACGACCCGGTGTTCGCGCTGGTCGCGCTCAACGAGGCGGTGCTGGCCGAGGCGGTCGAGCGCCACGTCGCGCTGCTCGACGGCGCCACCGCGCAGCTGGCGGCCCGCTTGCACGCCAGCGGCCTGGCCGGCGCACCGGCGGCTGCCGCCACGCCGCCGGCGCCCGCGGCGAACGCCGACAAGCGCATGATGGCCATCGCCGGCGGCGCCGCGCTGCTGGGCGCGCTGCTGGTGCTGCTGGGCCAGGCGCTGTTCTTCAGGCCGGCGCCGGCGCCGGCGCCGGTCGTGCAGGCCAGGGAGCTGAACGAGGAACAAGCCAGCGCCGTGCGTAACGGCGAGAAGCTGGCGAAGATCGTCCAGAAGCTCGACGCCAAGACGCGCGACAAGATCCAGGCCGAGCTGCAAAAGCCCTGAACCCATTGAACGGAAAAATGCACGCATGAGCGACGATCACAAGCACGGCCACGACTGCGGCCACGACCACGGCCCGAAGCACGCGCACAAGGACGACCATGCGCATGCCCACGGCCACGACCATGGTCACGGCCACGGCGGACACGGGCATCAGCACCACTACGATCCGGACGGCAACCGGCGCGCCTTCGCGCTGGCCATCAGCCTGAACATCATGTTCGTGGCGATCGAATTTACCTACGGCTTCATCGCCAACTCGACCGCGCTGATGGCCGACGCCGGCCACAACCTGTCCGACGTGCTCGGCCTGGCGCTGGCATGGGGCGCGGCGATGCTGGCCAAGCGCGCGCCGAACCGCAACTTTACCTACGGCCTGCGCAGCTCGTCGATCCTGGCCGCGCTCGGCAACTCGCTGCTGCTGATGATGGCGTGCGGCGCCATCGGCTGGGAAGCGGTGCAGCGCTTCAGCGCGCCGGCGCCGGTGGCCGGCTGGACGGTGACGATCGTCGCGCTGGTCGGGGTGGCGGTGAACGGCGTGTCGGCCTGGCTGTTCATGGCCGGCAGCAAGCACGACCTCAACATCCGCGCCGCCTATCAGCACATGGCGGCCGATGCCGCGATCTCGCTCGGCGTGGCGGTGGCCGGCGTGGCCATCATGTACAGCGGCTGGAGCTGGATCGATCCGGCCGTCAGCCTTGCCATCGTGGTGCTGATCGCGCTGTCGACCTGGGCGCTGCTGCGTGAATCGCTGCGCATGGTGCTGGCCGGCGTGCCCGCCAACGTCGACCCGCACAAGGTGAAGGAGTTCCTGCAGCAGCGGCCGGGCGTGTCGGAAACGCACGACCTGCACATCTGGGCGATGAGCACCACCGAAACGGCGCTGACGGCGCACCTGGTGATGCCGGCCGGCTACCCCGGCGACCAGCACATCGACGACATCGTCGCCGCCATCAAGGAAACATTCAAGATCCACCACTGCACCTTGCAGATCGAACAGGGAACCACCACCCACGGCTGTTCCCTGCACGGCCACGCACACTAGGGCGCGAGGTTGGCGAACAGCGCCGTGCTGAGGTAGCGTTCGCCGAACGACGGGATGATGGTGACGATCAGCTTGCCGGCGTTCTGCGGCCGCTGCGCGACCTGGATGGCCGCCCACAAGGCGGCGCCGGAAGAAATACCGACCAGCAAGCCCTCTTCGCGCGCGGCGGCGCGGGCGGTGGCAAACGCATCGTCGTTCTTGACGGTGACGATCTCGTCGTAGATCCTGGTGTTGAGCACGTCCGGCACGAAGCCGGCGCCGATGCCCTGGAGCGGGTGCGGGCCCTTGGTGCCCTTGGTCAGGATCGGCGACGCTTCCGGCTCGACGCCGATGACCTGGAAGCCCGGCTTGCGCGACTTGATCACTTCGCCGACGCCGGTGATGGTGCCGCCGGTGCCGATGCCGGCCACCAGGATATCGGCGGCGCCGTCGGTGTCGCGCCAGATTTCCTCGGCGGTGGTGCGGCGGTGCACCTCGGGATTGGCCAGGTTGTTGAACTGCTGCGGCATGAACCAGGCGGGATTGGCGTGCACCAGTTCCTCGGCCTTGCGGATGGCGCCGAGCATGCCCTCGGAGCCGGGCGTGAGCACCAGTTCGGCGCCATAGGCGCGCAGCAGCGTGCGCCGCTCGGTGCTCATGGTGTCGGGCATGACCAGCACGCACTTGTAGCCGCGCGCGGCGCACACCATCGCCAGCGCGATGCCGGTGTTACCGCTGGTGGGCTCGACGATGACGGTATCGGGCTTGATCAGGCCGGCGGCCTCGGCCGCTTCGATCATCGCCAGGCCGATGCGGTCCTTGACGCTGTGCGCCGGATTATAGAATTCGAGCTTGGCGACGATCTCGGCGCCGGCGCCCTTGGCCAGGCGCCGGATCCGTACCAGCGGGGTGTTGCCGATCAACTCAGTGACATCGTTTGCGATTTTCATGCTGTGTCTCCCGCTGGGGTGAAGTTACGGTTATTTCACGTCGAGCAATTCCACATCGAAGATCAGGTCCGCGTCGGCCGGGATCGAACCGCCGCCGGCGCCCTTTTTACCGTATGCCAGCTCGCTCGGGATGATCAGGGTGCGCTTGCCGCCCACCTTCATGCCGGCGACGCCCTGGTCCCAGCCCTTGATGACGCGTCCGGCGCCGAGCTGGAACACCAGCGGGTCGCCGCGATCGAGCGACGAATCGAACTTGCGGCCGCGCTGCTTCGGCGCCAGCGGCTTGTAGAACCAGCCGGTGTAGTGCACCACCACGTTGGCGCCGGCGGAAGCTTCCTTGCCGGTGCCGACGACGTTATCGATCTTGACCAGTGGATTGGCTTCGACGGCAGCGGCTGGCGTGGCGGCGGCGTCCTGGCCGGCGGCGTGCGACATCGAGGCTGCGGCTGCGCACAGCATGGCGAGGATGAGGGAACGACGGATCATGGTGTCTTCTTTCAATAAGTGAAGGTCAAACTGGATAATTCTGCAACGCTATCATAGCAAGGTCGCGGTTGGCTGCCCAGCCCCGTGCGCAGGGCCGCGACGCACGTTCCAAAACCGGGGTCAGACCCAGGTTCTAGAACTTTAAAAATTCAAAACCTGGGTCTGACCCCGGTTTTGGAAGTTTTTGCGTGGCTGGCGTCAGGCGTCGGCGGGACCGGCGGCGAGCTTGGTCAGCAGGTGCGCGGCGGCGACCATGCCGAAGCTGGCGGTCACCACGACGCTCGAGCCGAAGCCGGCGCAGTTGATGCCGGTGACGCCGCCACGCTGGTCGGCGTCGAGCGAACAGTTGGCCTCGTCCGCAGGAAAGCGCAGCGGCTCCATCGAGAACACGGCGTCGACGTTGAACTTGTTCTTCTCGCCGCGCGGAAAGCCATAGTTGGTGCGCATCAGCTTGCGCACGCGCTTGAGCAAGGGCTCCTGCTCGGTCTTCGACAGGTCGCGCACGGCGATCCGGGTCGGATCGGTCTGGCCGCCCGCGCCGCCGATGGTGATCACCGGCATGTCGTGGGCGCGGCACCAGGCCAGCAGCGCAGCCTTGGACTTGGCGCTGTCGATGGCGTCGACGACATAATCGTACTTGCCGGCGCCAATCATCTGCTCGATGTTGTCGGGCGTGATGAAGTCTTCGACCAGCGTCACCTTGCAGTAAGGATTGATCTGGGCGATGCGCGCGGCCAACGCGTCGATCTTGGCCTGACCGACCGTGGCAGACAGCGCCTGGATCTGGCGGTTGATGTTCGATTCGGCCACGTTGTCGAGGTCGATCAGCGTCAGCGCGCCGATCGCACTGCGCGCGAGCGCTTCGACGATCCACGAGCCGACGCCGCCGACGCCGATCACGCAAACGTGCGCCGCCTGGAAGCGTTCCAGCGCAGGCTGGCCGTACAGCCGCGCGACGCCGCCGAAACGGCGCGCAAAGTCGACTTGTTCGGCCAAGTCGGGGAGAAGAGAATTGTCGGGGGATTTCATCCGTGCATTTTAACGGACGTTGCTGCGCGGACTGCTCTAAAATGTTCCTTAGCTAACGAAAAAAAACCATGGAAGCCTAATGAACATGAATGCCCTGCCTGACGCCGCGCCCGGATTCGACCAGCCCATCGCGGTCCTCAAACATTGCCACGACCGCATCCGCAAGCAGCTCGCGACGCTGCAAAAACTGCTGGAACACCTGCCGCGCCACGGCGCCGACGAGCAGGCGCGCGATGCCGCCAAGGCGGTGATGAAGTATTTCGACCAGGCCGCCCCGCTGCACCACGCCGACGAGGAGGAAAACCTGGTGCCGATGCTGCAGGCGGTAGCGCACGGCGAGGACGCGGCGACGCTGGCGGCACTGGTGCCGAGCATCCTGCAGGACCACGACGACATGGATGCAATCTGGCAAAACTTGCACGAGGAACTGGCCTGGATTGCCGCCGGCAGCGCCGCGACGCTGTCGGCGCCGGCCGTGCAGGCATTTTCCGAGCGCTACCTGGGCCACATGGAGCGCGAGGAAATCCATATCGCGCCGATGGCCAAGCGCCTGTTCAGCCCGGCGCAGATGGCGCAACTGGGCGCGGCGATGCAGGCGCGCCGCGGCATCGCGCCGGCCGCCGCGCCCCAGGCATCCGGCGACGCCGTCGCCGCGCTGCGCAAGGATTACGGCCACGCCACCCTCAACGAGGCGGACGTCGCCGCCGATCCGATCGACCAGTTCAGCGCCTGGTTCGAGCAGGCGCTGGCGGCCGAGGTGAACGAGCCGAACGCGATGAACGTCGCCACCGTCGACGCCGCCGGCAGGCCCAGTTCGCGCATCGTGCTGGTCAAGCAGTTCGACCGCCGCGGCTTTACCTGGTACACCAATTACGACAGCCAGAAGGGGCGCGAACTTGCCGCCAATCCGCACGCCGCAATCCTGTTCTTCTGGAGCGAACTTGAACGCCAAATCCGCATCCAAGGAACAGTAGAGCGCACGTCGGCCGACGACAGCGACAAGTATTTCCACAGCCGACCACTGAAGAGCCGGCTGGCGGCGATTGCGTCGGCGCAAAGCGCGCCGATCGACAGCCGCCTGGCGCTGGAAGAAAATTACGAGGCGGTGGCGCGGCAATACGGCGATGCGCCACCACGGCCCGACAACTGGGGCGGCTTCCGTCTGGTGCCAGAGCGAATTGAATTCTGGCAGGGCCGGCGTTCGCGTTTTCACGACCGCATCGTGTACACGCTGCAAGCGGACGGCAGCTGGACCCGGCAGCGTTTGCAACCGTAGGGCGGCGCGGCCTTCCTTCTCCGCGCGTGGGAGATGAACGTGTTTAACCAGATTCGGCTGAACCACTGGAACGACGTGATGCGCGCCCAGCTGGCCGTGCCCTTGCGCATCATCCTGTGGAACGGCCAGCAGTTCGATTTTTCGCAGGAGCCGCCGCGCGTCACGATCCGCGTGCCGCGGCCGTCGGCGCTGCGCTACCTGCTGTCGCCGTCGCTGTACAACCTCGGCAGCGCCTACGTCGAAGGAGCGATCGAAGTGAGCGGGCGCGCCGACGACATGATCGCGGTGGTCAACGCGCTGGCCCGCACCGGCGCGCGCGACAAGCCGAGCCTGATGGCGCGCGTGCTCGGCTTGCTCGGCACCCGCCACACCCGCCAGCAGGACGCCGAGGCCATCCAGTACCACTACGACGTCTCCAACGAGTTCTACCGCGCCTGGCTCGATCCGTCGCTGGTGTATTCGTGCGCCTACTTCGAAACCGGCACCGAGGACCTGGCCACGGCGCAGCTGAAAAAAATCGACCACATCCTCGCCAAGATCGACCTGCGGCCCGGGCAGACGCTGCTCGACATCGGCTGCGGCTGGGGCGCGCTGGTGATCCGCGCCGCCGAACGCTTCGGCGCCCGCTGCGTCGGCATCACGTTGTCCGAGAACCAGGCGCTGCTGGCGCGCGAGCAGGTCGCGCGCGCCGGCCTGGCGCACCTGGTCGAGATCCGGCTGCAGGATTACCGCGACGTGTCCGGCCGCTTCGACCGCATCACCAGCGTCGGCATGTTCGAGCACGTCGGCATCGCCCACCTGGCCGAGTATTTCGGCCGCATCAACGCGCTGCTGGCGCCGAACGGTGTGGCGATGAACCATGGCCTCACCAGCACCGACGTCAAGTGCCGCGGCACGCCGTACGGCGGCGGCGAATTCATCAACCGTTACGTGTTTCCGCACGGCGAACTGGCGCACCTGGGCACGGTGATGCGCAGCATGCAGGAGGGCGGACTGGAGGTGCGCGACGTCGAAAACCTGCGCCGCCACTACGCCCGCACCTGCGCCATCTGGACCGAGAATTTCGAGGCCAACGCCGAACGCATCCGCCAGCTGACCGATCCCAAACGCTTCCGCATCTGGCATGTGTACCTGGCCGGCTGCACCTATGCCTTCGAACACGACTGGATCAGCCTGTACCAGATCGTGTGCGGCAAGGCCGGCCAGGATCCGGCCGTCATTCCGTGGTCGCGCCGCTACATGTACGCGGCGCCGGCGCCGGCGGGCCGGCTCACTTCAGGCGATTTGCAAACGTCGCCCTGAACTTGCTCACCTTGGGCGCCACCACAAAGGCGCAGTAGCCCTGCAGCGGGTGCTGGCGGAAATAATCCTGGTGGTAGGCCTCGGCCTTGTACCAGGTGGCGGCCGGCGTGACCTCGGTGACGATCGGCGCATCCCAGACGTTGGCCATTTCCGCCACCACCTGGCGCGCGACCGCTTCCTGCTCCGGCGAATTGAAGAAGATCGCCGAGCGGTACTGGGTGCCGACATCGTTGCCCTGGCGGTTCAGCGTGGTCGGATCGTGGATGGTGAAGAACACTTCGAGGATGTCGCGGTAGCTGATCTGCGCGGGATCGAATTCGAGCCGCACCACTTCGGCGTGGCCGGTGGTGCCGGCGCAAACCTGCTCGTACGTCGGGTCGTTCTCGTGGCCGCCCATGTAGCCGGATTCGACCCTGGTGACGCCGCGCACTTCGAGGTACACCGCCTCCAGGCACCAGAAACACCCGCCGCCGAGGATCGCCACTTCCGCCTGATTTGTCATCTCACACCCCCGGCAACAAGTTTCCCATAACGTTAACTGTAACGCAAAGCGCAGGCCGGCGCACCCCTCGGCGCGGCGCGAATAACATCTCCGGCGGCAAATTTGGCATAATGGCTTAAATATACAGGGCACCGATGAACACAAGCTCCCCCCGCGCCGCCTCGCGCGAATTCGATTCGGCGCAGTTTCGCCAGGCGCTGTCGCAATTTGCCACCGGCGTCACGGTCATCACGACGCGGCTGGCCGACGGCAGCTTCCGCGGCCTGACCGCCAGTTCCTTCAATTCCGTCTCGCTCAACCCGCCGCTGGTGTTGTGGAGCCTGGGCGAAGGCGCCAACAGCATGCCCGTTTTCAGCGGCAACTCGCATTACGTCATCAATGTGCTCGCCGCCGGCCAGGCAGATGTGGCCGAACGCTTCTCGCGCCGCAGCGCCAACCCGTTCGCCGACACCGAATACGAACTGTCGCGCACCGGCCAGCCGATCATCAAGGGCGTGGCGGCTTGGTTCGAGTGCCATAACCGCAGCCGCTACCCGGAGGGCGACCACGTCATTTTCGTCGGCGAAGTGGAAGAATGCGCGGTACATCCGCAGCCGGCGCTGATTTTCCACCACGGCCGCTTCGGCAGCACCCAGGACCGCTAGCAGCGGCCCCACCTACCCGTCAGGACACATCATGAACCGACCAGAAGCCACCCCCAAAGCCCAGTTCCACTGGGATGACCCGCTGTTACTGAACAGCCAGCTGAGCGACGACGAGCGCATGGTGCGCGACGCCGCCGCCGCCTACTGCCAGGACAAGCTGCGCCCGCGCGTGCTCGAAGCGTTCCGCCACGAACGGATGGACACCTCGATCTTCCGCGAGATGGGCGAACTCGGCCTGCTCGGCGCGACCATCCCGACCGAATACGGCGGCTCCGGCATGAACTATGTCTGCTACGGCCTGATCGCGCGCGAAGTCGAGCGGGTCGACTCCGGCTACCGCTCGATGATGAGCGTGCAGTCGTCGCTGGTGATGGTGCCGATCTTCGAATTCGGCACCGAAGCGCAGCGCCAGAAATACCTGCCGAAGCTGGCCTCCGGCGAATGGATCGGCTGCTTCGGCCTGACCGAGCCGAACCACGGCTCCGACCCCGGCTCGATGATCACCCGCGCCAGGAAGGTCGATGGCGGCTACGCGCTGACCGGCGCCAAGATGTGGATCACCAATTCGCCGGTGGCCGACGTGTTCGTGGTGTGGGCCAAGGACGACGAAGGCGCGATCCGCGGCTTCGTGCTGGAAAAAGGCATGGCCGGCCTGTCGGCGCCGGCGATCCACGGCAAGTTCGGCCTGCGCGCCTCGATCACCGGCGAAATCGTCATGGAGAACGTGTTCTGCCCGGAGGAAAACGCCTTCCCCGACGTGCGCGGCCTGAAGGGCCCGTTCACCTGCCTCAATTCGGCGCGCTACGGCATCGCCTGGGGCGCGCTGGGCGCCGCCGAAGACTGCTGGCACATTGCCCGCCAGTACACGCTGGACCGCAGCCAGTTCGGCCGGCCGCTGGCGGCCAACCAGCTGGTGCAGAAGAAGCTGGCCGACATGCAGACCGAGATCACGCTGGCCCTGCAGGGTTGCCTGCGGCTGGGACGCATGAAGGACGAAGGCACCGCCGCGGTCGAGATCACGTCGATGATGAAGCGCAACTCCTGCGGCAAGTCGCTCGACATCGCCCGCGTCGCCCGCGATATGCTCGGCGGCAACGGCATCTCCGACGAGTTCGGCGTGATCCGCCACATGGTCAATCTCGAAGTCGTCAATACCTACGAGGGCACGCACGACATCCACGCGCTGATCCTCGGACGCGCGCAGACCGGCATCCAGGCATTTTTCTGACGCAATAAAGCCGGGGTCAGGCCTGACCCGCGGGGGTGAAGAAGTGAAAGCGGTTGCGCCCGTCGGCCTTCGACACGTACATCGCCTGGTCGGCGTTGCGCAGCAAGTCTTCCGGCGTCAGCGCATCGTTCGGGAACAGCGTGATGCCGATGCTGCACGAGATGCCCATGACGTCGTCGACCAGCTGGAACGGCCTCGACAGCTCATCGACAATCTCCTGCGCCAGAATTTCGACATGCTTGACGTCGTTGACTTCGGTGAGGATGACCGTGAATTCGTCGCCGCTGAGGCGCGCCACCGTGTCGGTGCGGCGCACGCAGGACGCGATGCGCTGCGCCGCCTGCTGCAGCAGCAGGTCGCCGGCGTCGTGGCCGAGCTGGTCGTTGACTGACTTGAAGCGGTCGAGGTCGACGAACATCAGCGCAATCGGCACGCCGGTGCGCTCCGAATGGCGCAGGTCCTGCTCGAGGCGGTCGCGGAACAGGCGCCGGTTGGGCAGGCCGGTGAGCACGTCGAAGTTGGCCCACTTCCAGCTCTCTTCCTCCGCCGCCTTGCGTTCGGTAATATTGCGCGCGGTGCCGGCGATGGCGGCGACGCTGCCGCCCTCGTCGACCGCCGGCGCGAAGATGTATTCGTACTCTTGCACGCCAGCCGTGGCGGACGTGTAGCTGAGCTCGCCGCGAAAAATTTCCTTCGTCGCGATGACATGGCGCAGTTGCTGTTCGAGGTCGGCGGCAAAGGGCTGGCCAAGGTCGGCGAATGACTTGCCGACGATGTCGTCCGGGCCCAGCCGGTAGAGGCGGCACAGCGCCTGGTTGGCGTACATGAACCTGCCGTCGCAATCGAGCACGAACACGTGGTCGGGGGACGCCGTCATCACCGTCTGGAACAGCCGCTCGTGCTTTTCCTTTTCGGACGTGTAGCTGGCCAGCGATTCGCTCAGCGCCTCGTCGATGGCCTCGTTGAACCTGACGACGTCGTCGAAATCGGTGGCCTGGATGTTGGTGTCGGCTTTGGTCCAGAAGGCAATGACGCTGACCCGCAAGGCGCGGTATTCCGACACCGTTTCGTTGATGTCGAACCCGGCAGTCCAGCGGCCGACGCCGTGCGCTTCGGCCGCGGTTTCCTGGCCGGGTTCACTCGGCTGCACGATGCCGTTGGCCCGCTCGAGCTCCCCGGCAATGGTGAGCAGCATCTCCTTGGCGTGATCGCGGATGGCGGCCTTGCCGAGCTTGCGCGCCGAGCGGATGACGGTCAGCGCGAACTCGTCCCACTTCTCCAGGATGGGCTCGATGTTCGCCCGAATGAAATCAGCCAGCCGCATCGCGCACCCTGTCTCCGGGTCGAAATTCAACTTGAACAACTGGCCCCGGTGGCGGTTCCAGCAGACTGATGCGGACGAAAAAAAACCCGCCGCAGCGGGTTTTATTCTACACCTGGCCGATCAGAACTTGTAGCCGACCGCCACCACCACCGCCAGCGGATCGAGCTTGATCTTTTGCGTCTGCCCGGTCGAGAACGTGGTGTCGATTTCGAGGAAGGTCTTCACCACCGTCAGGTCGACGAACCATTTCGAATTCAGGTTGACGGCAAGGCCGGCCTGCACCGACGCCGCCGCCTTCGGCTTGATCTCGAACGTGGTGGCCGGCCCGCCGGTGTTGAGCAAGGCGGTCAACTGGCCCGAGCCCGTTTCCTTCTGGAAGTAAGCATAGGTCGCGCCGACGCCGACGAACGGCCGCAGCATCGCTTCCGGCCGGAAAAACCGGTACTGGATGAACGCGCTCGGCGGCAGTGCCTCGACGGTGCCGATCTGGCCGGTGCCGGCGATCGCGCCGGCACCGTACAGCTTGTGCTTGTACGGCACGCCCAGCGCCAGCTCGGCCGAAATGTTGTCGGTCAGGCCGTAGGCAAAGATGAACACCGGCCGCGTATCGCTGCCGACGTCGACCAGGCTGTTCGGCAACGCCGGCGCCGAGACGGGGCCGCTTTCGACCTTCGGCGTGATCTTGCCGGCGCCGATCTTGGCGGTGAACTGGCCGGCGCTTTGCGCCGAGGCGCCTCCGGCCACGGCCAGCGCGCAGGCCGCCGCCAGCAGAGTGACCGCGTTTTTCAAGCTTGATTTCATGTGATCTTCCGATTCTTCTTTGAGTTATGGAGGCTTACAGCCAGCCCTTGATGACCATCTGCGCGGAGACGTAGCGCGCCAGCAGCATGTGGCCGAACGGCGTCGGGTGCACGCTGTCGGCGTACAGGTAATGGCTGACGTCGCCGGCGCCCAGGTGCTTGGCGGTGCAGGCCAGCGCGGAGGTGCCGGTGACGGCATTGGCGCCGCACGCCGCCGTCGTCACGTTGGTCAGGCCATACGGCGCCGGATTGTTGACCTGGTCCTGGCCGACAGTGTAGACGTCGACATACAGGATCTTGCTTTCGCCGGCCACGCCTGCCTTCAAGGCGTCGTTGAAGGCATTGACCATCGCCTTCACCAGTGCCCGGTTGTCGGCCGACTGCGAAAGCGACGACGGCGTCAGCGACACGTCCGGCAGGTTGGCCAGCACCACGAAGTTGGCGCCCTTGCCCACCACCTGGGTCTTGGCCAGCGCGGCCAGTTCGGCGCCGGCGGTCGCCATCGCAACCACCTGCTTTGGACCATTGGCGGCGGCGAAGTCGGCGCCGGCCTTGGCGCCGGCGGCATTGCCGGCGGCGAGCGCGTCGGCCTGGGCCTTGGCGACCATCGGCAGGTGCACCGCCGGATTGATCGCGGCGGTGTTGCCCAGCTGAGCGGCGGCGGTCACGCCGGCACCGACGATGCTGGCGCTGGTGCTGCCGCTGCGCGCCGCTTCGGTCTGGATGGCCAGGCCGATCTGCGGCGCCGCGCTGGCCGGATTGGTGGTGCCGGCAGCCAGCTGCATCGTCAGGCTGGTGGCGAACGCGGTGGCGCCGGCCTTGGCGCCGGCAGCGGCGCCGGCGGCGGTGGCGTCGACAGTCAGCTTGTCGAGCAGTCCGAGGACGTCGTTGCCGCCGGCCATGATCAGCACCAGTTCGTCACCCTTGAACTTGCCGCCGCTGACGGCGAGGTGGTTGGCGATCTGGCGCGTCACCGGATAGGTCAGCGCGCCGAAATGCGGCTCGATCGACTTGTGGTGCGGGCCGACCGGGTCGGTGACGCGGGCGCCGCCCATGCCGTAACCGAAGCAGCCGGCGGTCGCCACCACCGGCACCGAGAAGCCGGCAATGTCGCCTTCCAGGCCAGTGACGGCCGGGCAAGGCGCTGGCGCGCCGATCTGGCGCGCCATCAGTTCGACCCAGGTCTCGCCGGTCAGGGCCGGGTTGACCGAGACGTTGTTGCCGTTGATAGTGAAGCGGCCGCCGCCGTTGGCCTTGATCGCGCCGACATTGTAGGTGCCGACGTCGGTCAGGCTGTCGCCGAACGATACCTGGCCGCTGAACTTGTTCTTGAGGGTCTGGTCGCCGCCGGTACTTTCATTACCGCCGCAACCTGCCAGCACGGCCGCTGTCAGCAGCGCGAGCGCAAGATGGGAATGACGCATTATGTCTCCTAATTATTAGAATTTTTTACAGGTGTTAGCGCACGAACGTGCTATTCGCCTGTTCATAATATGCCAGAGCCCGTTTCCCTTGTGTGGAAAACATTGCTTTCTGTTAGTTCAATGCGACAACGCGAAGACGCGCGGCGCGCGGCCGAAAACGGCCATCCGCGCCGGCAGGAAAAAGGTCAGCGCTTGAGCACCGTGTCGAAGAAATCGCGCGCGGCGACCATGCAGAACGGCGCCGCCAGGCCGCCGTGGTAATTCGTTTCCACCGCCTCGTCGGCGGACTTGCCGGAATTGATCGCGTCCGCGCGCATCGCCACCTTGGCGGCGATGAAGCTGAGCTTCGGCGTGCGATAAGGGTCGGACAAGCCGGGCGTGTCGTCGAGGTCGATCTCGACCAGTTCGCCGAGCTGCGGGTTGGCGTGGAAATAGCGTCCCGCCGACACGGTGTTCAGGTACGGCACGGTCGGGTCGCCGCTGCCGCCGCACAGCATCAAGGGTGAGCCCGGCAGGTAGTTGCGCAGGTCGTTCTTGCGGAACAGCTGGCGCAGCGGATGGGCCGGCGCGCAGTCGAGCGGGGCGGCGGCGCTGCGCTCGCACGGGTTGGCGCGCAGGTCGGCCAGGTAGGCATCGCGGTAGCTGGTGCGGATCAGGTTGCCGGCGCCGAAGTACTTGCCGTAGCCGGAAGCCTGCGGCATCGAATCGGCGGCGAACAGCACGATGGCGGGCAGCCTGCCGGCCGTGACGTTGTCGTTCAGGCTGGCCACGCCGGGCAGCAGCGCCTCGATGGTGGCGGCGTACTGGTCCTCGTACACTTCCGACGCCGCCGTGTACATCCCGGCGCCGCTGCGCTGGCCGGCGCTGATCAGCATCGGCAGGAAGGCAGTGACGCCGATGCGCGGCGAGCCGGCGAACTGGGTGTCGCCGAACTGCGTCATGGCGTACGGGCCGGACAGGCCGGCCACCGCCGCCGGCTTGAATTCGGCGCTGTTCAGCGCCTGCATCGCGCGCTGGGTGGCGAGCGCCACGTGGCCGCCCTGCGAGTAGCCGGCGATGAACAGCTTGCCCGAATCGGCGGCGCCGATGGCGGCAAACGCGCGGCGGCTGGCGCGCAGGGCGTCGATCATGTCGGCGCCCTGCTGCTCGGCGTTCATGTAGGGATGGTAGGACAGCGCGCTGCCCGCATAGCCGGCGTAGTTGGGGGCGACGACGATGAAGCCGCGCGCGGCATACATCGCCGCCACCAGCTGCGCTTCGCGGTTGCCCTGCAGGTCGGCCATGTCGAACGATTTTTCGAACGCGGTCGCGTGCGCGTACAGCAGCACCGGGCGCGTGCCGGTGCAGGCGGCGGCGCTGCCGGACGGCACCACGATCGCCGCGCTGGACTCGGTGGCCTCGCCGGCGCCGCCGACGGTATGGTATTTGACGGTGTAGGTGCTGATCGCGCACTGCGGATTGCCGGTGATCCTGGTGGCGCCGGCGAAGGTCGATTCGAGCAGCACGGCCAGCACGCCCGGATCGATCTTCGGGCCCACCGCGCTGGGGCCGGCCACCACGTTGCCGCGCTCGGGCGCCTGCGCCGGCGGCGCATCAGCTGGCGGCGGCGCCTGGGTGCCGCCCCCGCCGGGGCCGCTGCCGCTGCCCCCACAAGCTGAAATCAATAAAGCCAGCACAAGGGGGACGACGGCGCGCATAGGATCCTCTACATGATCAGTTTTTGGTTGAGCAGCCCGTGCACGATGCCAGTTGAGCCGTGCGCGGCGCGGCGGAGACGGTCGTTGACGCCAAGCCAGGCGCCGCCAACGGGTGGCGCCTCGACCAGGATCAACTCAGCACCAGTAGTATCCATCGCGCGAAGCGACGCATATAGCGCGTACGCAAAGCCATCGGGACTTTCAGGCAGCCTCGTCTGCGCATGGGCGCGCGGCAGATCGGAGTAGTGAATCAGCGCGACCTTGCGGCCGGCGCGCTGCAGTTGTTCGAGCGTGCGCTTGAGCGTGGCGGTGTCCTGCATCGCCACCGGCGTGTGCGGCGCGTAATGCGATTCGAGCGTGCCGGACGCGCGCGGCGCGGCGACGTCGGGCGCCGCCGGCAGCTGGTCGATCACCGCGGCGATCGCTTCGGCGCTGACCTGGCCGGGACGCAGCAGCACCGGGCCGTGCGTGGCCAGGCGCGACAGGTCGACGATGGTCGATTCGATGCCGACCTGGCTCGGCCCGCCGTCGAGCACGGCAGCGAGCACGCCGTCGGCGCCGAACTCGTCGCGCACGTGCTGCGCGGTGGTCGGGCTGACGTTGCCGAACTTGTTGGCCGACGGCGCCGCGATGCCGCCGCGGCCGCCCTTGAATTGCTGCAGCAGTGCGATCGCCAGCGGATGCGACGGGCAGCGCAGCCCGACCGTATCCTGGCCGCCCGACACCGCGGCGGGAATGTGCGCGGCGCGCTTGAGGATCATCGTCAGCGGCCCCGGCCAGAACGCGGCGGCCAGCTGGCGCGCCTCGTCCGGGATGTCGGCGGCCCAGTAATCGAGGTCGGCGTTTGGGGCCAGGTGGACGATGACGGGATGGTCCTGCGGGCGGCCCTTGGCGGCGTAGATGGCGGCCACCGCGGCCGGGTTCTCGGCGTCGGCGCCCAGGCCGTACACCGTTTCGGTGGGAAAGGCCACCAGCGCGCCCTCCTCCAGCGCGCGCGCGGCGGCGGCCACCTGCAGGGGATCGAGGACGTCGCTCATTACAAGGCGATGTCGAGGATGGCGCAGGCGGCGCGCAGTTGCCGCTGCGCTTCGGCCAGCGTCGGCGCCACGAAGGTCGCGTGTCCCATCTTGCGGCCACGGCGCGCTTCTTCCTTGCCGTACAGGTGCAGGAAAGAGCCCGGCAGCGCCAGCAGCTGGTCCCACGCCGGCTCGCGCACGGCGTCGCCGTCGAACCACAGGTCGCCCAGGATGTTGAGCATCACGGCCGGCGAATGCTGGCGCACATCGCCCAGCGGCATGCGCGCCATCGCCCTGACCTGCTGCGCGAACTGGCTGGTGACGCAGGCGTCGATCGTGTAGTGGCCGCTGTTGTGCGGCCGCGGCGCCATTTCGTTGACCACCAGGCTGCCGTCTTCCAGCACGAAAAATTCGATGCACAGCACGCCGACGTAGCCGAGCCTGGCGACGATGGCGCGCGCCGCGTCCTGCGCGCGGCGAGCGCAGGCGGCGTCGACGTTCGGGCCGGGCACGGTGGTGGTAAACAGGATGCCGTCGCGGTGGACGTTTTCGGCGATCGGGTAGACCACCGATGCGCCATCGTCGCCGCGCGCGGTCAGCACCGATACTTCGTACGCCAGCGGCAGCATTTTTTCGAGCAGGCAGGTCACGCCTTTCATCGCGGCGAACGCGGCCTCGACGTCGGCGCGGCTGTCGACGCGTACCTGGCCCTTGCCGTCATAGCCCATGCGCACCGTCTTGAGGATGCCTGGCAGCAGCGCATCCGGAATGGCGGCGATGTCGTCCAGCGAGGCGATGACCTGGTGCGGCGCCGGCATCACGCCCGACTCGGCGGCGCAGTCGACGAAGAAGCGCTTCT
Organism: Pseudomonadota bacterium; assembly: GCA_040386255.1. Lineage (GTDB taxonomy): Bacteria > Pseudomonadota > Gammaproteobacteria > Burkholderiales > Burkholderiaceae_D > JAFCUW01. The sequence goes on along the minus strand of JAZKFW010000033.1, from coordinate 74,660 downwards.
CGGCGATGCGGTCCTGGGCGATCGACACGCACTCGGCGGACGGCGCGACGAAGCTGTTTTTAGCCAGCAGCGCCATGCTGTCGGCCGGCACGTTCTCGAATTCGGTGGTGACGGCGGCGCACAGCGCCGACAGTTCGGCCAGCGCGGCGGCGTCGCTGTAGCCGGCCGTGATCAGGCGTTCGGCAACCTGGCCGGCCGGGCAATCGGTGGCCGGTTCGAGCACGGCAACCTTGTAGCCCATCGCCTGGGCGGCGTGGGCAAACATGCGGCCAAGCTGGCCGCCGCCCATCACGCCGAGCCAGGTCGACGGCGAAGCTTTTGGCAGGAAAGGGGAAGTCTGTTTCATACCCACTGGTGTCCGAAATAATTTCGTTAGCGGAAGAACCGTCGTCCTCGCAAACGCGGGGACCCCATTTTGCAAAAATCTTGTTGGCCTTTAGCTGTGGCTATTCAAGCAAATGGGGTCCCCGCGTTCGCGAGGACGACGGCGGGATTATGCTGGTGGCAGGGTCATGGCTTTCGCCGCCGCTGTCTGGCCAAGCCGGAACGCCTCGAGCTTCGCCGCCAGCGCATCGTCGTTGGCGGCGAGCATCGCGATCGCCGTCAGCGCGGCGTTGGCGGCGCCGGCTTCGCCGATGGCGAAGGTGGCGACCGGCACGCCCTTCGGCATCTGCACGATCGACAGCAGCGAATCCTCGCCGCGCAGGTACTTGGACGGCACCGGCACGCCAAGCACCGGCACGATGGTCTTGGCGGCCAGCATGCCCGGCAGGTGGGCGGCGCCGCCGGCGCCGGCGATGATCGCGCGCAGGCCGCGCGCACGCGCGCTGCTGGCGTACGCAAACATCTCGTCGGGCATGCGGTGCGCCGAAATCACCTGCGCCTCGTGGGCGATGCCGAACTGCTCGAGCATGGCGACGGCGTGCTGCATCACGTCCCAGTCGGACGAAGAACCCATCACGACGCCGACCAGCACCTTGTCATTCTGCGCCATGTCAGACCTTCAGCTTTTCGCCGGTGAGGCGTTCGATCGCCTCGAAGTACTTGGCCTGGGTCTTGGAGATGACGTCCATCGGCAGGTTCGGCGCCGGCGCGGTCTTGTCCCACTCGGTCAGCGTTTCCAGGTAGTCGCGCACGAACTGCTTGTCGAACGATGGCGGCGAGATGCCCGGCGCGTACGAATCGGCCGGCCAGAAACGCGACGAGTCGGCCGTCAGCACTTCGTCCATCAGGTGCAGCACGCCGTGCTCGTCGAGGCCAAATTCGAACTTGGTGTCGGCGATGATTATGCCGCGGGTGGCGGCGAATTCGGCGGCCGTCTGGTACAGCTTGATGCTGATGTCGCGGATGGTGGCGGCCAGTTCGCTGCCGATGCGGCGCTCCATGTCGTCGAAGCTGATGTTCTCGTCGTGGTGACCGAGGTCGGCCTTGGCGGCCGGCGTGAAGATCGGCTCGGGCAGCTTGTCGGCCTGGACCAGGCCGGCCGGCAGCGTGATGCCGCAGACGGCGCCGGTGGCCTGGTAATCCTTCCAGCCGGAACCGATGATGTAGCCACGCACCACCGCTTCGACCATGATCGGCTCGAGCCGCTTGGCGACGACGGCACGGCCGCGCACCTGGTCGGCTTCTTCCGGCGCGACCACGCTTTCCGGATCGATGCCGGTCAGGTGGTTCGGCACGATGCCTTCGAGCTTGTCGAACCAGAAATCGGTCATCTGGTTCAGCACCAGGCCCTTGCCGGGAATCGGTTCGTTCATGACGACGTCGAACGCCGACAGGCGGTCGGTGGTGACGATCAGGATCTTGTCGTCGCCGACCGCGTAGTTGTCGCGCACCTTGCCGCGGCCGAGCAGGGGCAAGGACTGGATGGTGGATTGGTAGAGGCTGTTCATAGGATGGGATACCGGAGAAGCTGGGCCGGCGCAGGGCCGGCGGAGGAAGTCAGGCCGGCTGCTGCCGGCCTGTTCGAAACGAATTTTACTCCAACGAGTTTTTACTTCACGATCTGCGACAGTTCGCCTTTGGCGTAGCGTTCGGCCATTTTCTCGAGCGGGATCGGCTTGATCTTGGCGGCCTGCCCTTCGCAGCCGAACGACTGGAAGCGCGATTTGCAGATCAGCGAAGCGGCTTCGCGCGCCGGCTTGAGCCAGTCGCGGGCGTCGAACTTGGACGGGTTCTCGAACATGTACTTGCGCACCGCCGCCGTCATCGCCAGGCGGATGTCGGTGTCGATGTTGATCTTGCGAACGCCGTGGCGGATGCCTTCCTGGATCTCTTCGACCGGCACGCCGTAGGTTTCCTTCATGTCGCCGCCGAATTCGCGGATGATCGCCAGCAGTTCCTGCGGCACCGACGACGAGCCGTGCATGACCAGGTGGGTGTTCGGGATGCGCGCGTGGATTTCCTTGATGCGGTCGATGGCGAGGATGTCGCCGGTCGGCTTGCGCGAGAACTTGTAGGCGCCGTGCGAGGTGCCGATGGCGATCGCCAGCGCGTCGCACTGGGTGCGGGCGACGAAGTCGGCGGCCTGCGAAGCGTCGGTGAGCAGCTGTTCGCGCGTCATGGCGCCATCGGCGCCGTGGCCGTCTTCCTTGTCGCCCATCATCGTCTCGAGCGAGCCGAGCACGCCCAGTTCGGCTTCCACCGAGACGCCGATCGCGTGCGAGAACTTGACCACTTCGCGCGACACTTCGCAGTTGTATTCGTAGCTGGCGACGGTCTTGCCGTCGGCCTCGAGCGAGCCGTCCATCATCACCGAGGTGAAGCCGGAGCGGATCGCGGTCATGCACACCGCCGGCGACTGGCCGTGGTCCTGGTGCATGACGACCGGGATGTGCGGATACGCTTCGACGGCGGCGTCGATCAGGTGGCGCAGGAACGCTTCGCCGGCGTACTTGCGGGCGCCGGCCGAGGCCTGCATGATCACCGGGCTGTCGGTGGCGTCGGCGGCGGCCATGATGGCCTGCACCTGTTCGAGGTTGTTGACGTTAAACGCCGGCAGGCCATAACCGTTTTCGGCGGCGTGGTCGAGAAGTTGACGCAGGGATACGAGTGCCATGGGTGTACTCCAAACAATAATAAAAATCGGGGCCTGCGCGCGAAGTCAGGCGGGCTTAATCAATCAGTTCAACTCGCCGACGCGCACGATCTTGAGTGCGTTGGTGCCGCCGACCTGTCCCATCGGCTCGCCCCAGGTGCAGACGATCATGTCACCTTTCTTGACGATTCCTTTGGCGACCATCAAATCCTCCGCCTGCCTCAGGACCGCGCCGCTGTCGCCTTCCTGCGTCAGGTGGTACGCGTGGACGTTACGGTACAGCGAGACCTTGCGCTGGGTGCTGATGATCGGCGTCAGCGCGAAGATCGGCGTGTCGACCCGGTGCCGGCTCATCCACAGCGCGGTAGAGCCGGACTCGGTCAGCGCGGCGATCGCCTTCACGCCCAGGTGGTGCGCGGTAAACAGCGTGCCGTAGGCGATCGACTGGTCGATGCGGGTAAATTTCACGTTGAGGAAGTCGGCGTCGAGCGTGTTGTACTCGGACAGCTCGGCTTCGACGCAGATCGCCGCCATCATCTCGACCGTCTCGATCGGGTACTTGCCCGATGCCGTCTCGGCCGACGTCATCACCGCGTCGGTGCCGTCCAGCACGGCGTTGGCGACGTCCGACACTTCGGCGCGCGTCGGCACCGCGTTGACAATCATCGACTCCATCATCTGGGTCGCGGTGATGGCCAGCTTGTTCGACGCGCGCGCCATCTTGATCATGCGCTTTTGCAGCGCCGGCACCGCCGCGTTGCCCACCTCCACCGCCAGGTCGCCGCGCGCGACCATGATGCCGTCGGAGGCGTCGAGGATTTCCTGCAGCACCGGAATGGCTTCGGCGCGCTCGATCTTGGCGATCATCATCGGCTTGTGGTGGTACTGCTCGCCGGCGATGTTGGCCAGCTGGCGCGCCATTTCCATGTCGGTCGCGCTTTTCGGAAAGGAAATGGCGAGGTAGTCGGCCTGGAAACTCATGGCCGTCTTGATGTCTTCCATGTCCTTGGCGGTCAGCGCCGGCGCGGTCAGGCCGCCGCCCTGGCGGTTGATGCCCTTGTTGTTCGACAGCTCGCCGCCGACCTTGACGGTGGTGCAGATTTCGTGGGCGATGACCTTGTCGACCACCAGCACGATCAGGCCGTCGTTGAGCAGCAGCTTGTCGCCCGGCTTGACGTCGCGCGGCAGCGCCTTGTAGTCCAGGCCGACGCGTTCCTGGTTGCCCTTTTCGCCGTTCTCGCCCCACTTGGCGTCAAGAATGAACTTGTCGCCCTGCTCGAGCATGATCTTGCCCTCTTCGAACTTGCCGACGCGAATCTTCGGTCCCTGCATGTCGGCCATGATGGCCACTTCGCGGCCGCACTCGGCGGCGGCGGCGCGCACCGCGTTGGCGCGCGCGATGTGGTCAGCCGCGGTACCGTGGGAAAAATTCAGGCGCACGACATCCACCCCTGCGCGAATCATGCGGACCAGCATATCGGGATCGGACGACGCTGGGCCGATGGTTGCGACGATCTTTGTGCCACGGTACATAGAATGCCTTCAGGGTGTGAGCAACGGCGTCGCTCTGTGGGTCAGGACAAGTACGGCTTAACTGCGGCGCTGCAACAGGATCTCCACGGCCGGCAAGGTTTTACCCTCAAGAAACTCAAGGAAAGCGCCGCCGCCGGTCGAGATATATCCGATTTTATCGGTAATGTCGTATTTTGCAATGGCCGCCAGTGTGTCGCCGCCGCCGGCGATCGAGAACGCCGGCGAATTGGCGATCGCCAGCGCCAGCGTCTTGGTGCCTTCGCCGAACTGGTCGAACTCGAACACGCCGACCGGGCCGTTCCAGACGATGGTGCCGGCCTGGGCGATCTGCGCCGCCAGCGTGGCCGCGGTGCGCGGGCCGATGTCGAGGATCATGTCGTCGTCCTGCACGTCGGCGACGTTCTTGACGGTGGCGGCGGCGGTCGGCGAAAACTCCTTGGCGCAGACGACGTCGACCGGAATCGGCACCTGGGCGCCGCGCGCGGCCATCATGTCGATGATCGCCTTCGCCTCGACCACCAGGTCGGCCTCGACCAGCGACTTGCCGATGTTCAGGCCAACCGCCTTCATGAAGGTGTTGGCGATGCCGCCGCCGACGATCAGGGCGTCGACCTTGTCGGCCAGCGCTTTCAGGATCGACAGCTTGGACGACACCTTGGAGCCGGCGACGATCGCCAGCAGCGGGCGTTTCGGCGCGCCCAGCGCCTTGCCCAGCGCGTCGAGTTCTGCCGCCAGCAGCGGGCCGGCGCATACGACCGGCGCGAACTTGGCGATGCCGTGGGTGGTCGCCTCGGCGCGGTGGGCGGTGCCGAAGGCGTCGTTGACGTAGATGTCGCACAGCTTCGCCATCTTCTGCGCCAGCGCGTCGTCGTTCTTCTTTTCGCCCGCGTTGACGCGGCAGTTTTCCAGCAGCACGACCTGGCCTGGCGCGACATCGACGCCGTCGACCCAGTCCTGCTTGAGCTCGACCGGTTGGCCGAGCAGCTCGGCCAGGCGCGCGGCGACCGGCGCCAGGCTGTCTTCCGGCTTGAACGCGCCCTCGGTCGGTCGGCCCAGGTGCGACGTCACCATCACGGCGGCGCCGGCGTCGAGGGCGGCGCGGATCGCCGGCGCGGAGGCGCGGATGCGGGTGTCTTCGGTGATGTTGCCGGCGTCATCCTGCGGCACGTTGAGGTCGGCGCGGATGAACACGCGCTTGGCGCGCAGGGCGCCCTGGTCGATCAAGTCTTGCAGGCGAGTGAAATTGAGGACGGCGTGCATGGCTTCCCGAGAGTGAAAGTAGAAAGATCGCTATTTTACCTGATGAACCGTCGCTTCGGCCCCAGCGCGGGTGCTGCCCCCCACGCGGACAAGGGCTGCCCATCGTCGTCCGCCCAACGGGTAACGTTTCTTCTAGACACTGAGCAGGCTGCTCGTTACTATTCAGTTCCCAACCAAGCCACCTGTGCCCCATGCAACCATTGAGTCTTAACGCCCTCAGCAGCCAGCCGCGTCGCGCCGGGAATGTCCAGTTCTACGTCGAGATGTTTGCCATCGGGATCCTTACTTACATCCTGCACGAGGGACTCCATTGGCTCGCCGGCACGGTGATCGGCGCCGAAATGCAGGCGAGCCTGAACGGGGTGCGCTACTTGACCGCGCTGTCCCCGGCCCAGCGTGCCTTTGTCGATATCGCCGGCCCGGCAGTGACGTTGATGCAGGCGTTCATCGCCTACGCCGTCGTCAAGCGCCAGGCGTCGATGCGCGCGTTTGCCTTCCTCTACATGGCCGCCTTCATGCGAATCGTCGCCGGCCTGATCAGTCTGAAATTTCCTAACGACGAAGCGCGCGTCAGCGTTTACCTGAACTTGCCGGCCTGGGTTTTGCCCGCCGCCATGGCGGGCGTCATGCTCTCTTTGATCGTGCTGGCCAGCAGGCGACTGCACCTGGGCTGGAAGACGCAGGTGATGTGTTACATCGTCGCGTCGGTCACGATCTCGCTGATTGTCGGCGGCGACATGCTATATAAGCGCGGTTGATTTTCGCCCGCTTCGGTGCGGGCAGTGACTGCGCAACGGTGGCATCGGTTCCCGCCTTCGCGGAAATGAGGATGGTACTCAGGTGACCCCGGGCCATCTCCTGCATCAACCGCCGAACACGGGATACAGCCGCAGCGCCGTAAACATCAGCATGCCGAACACGATCGTCTGCAGCATATTGCGCCGCACCGCATAAAACAGCACCGCCGCCGCGCCGGCGAGCAGCTTCGGATTGGTCACCGCCAGCTGCAGCTCGCCCTGGCTGCCCAGCAGGATATCCGGCGCGATGATCGCCGCCAGCGCGCAAGCCGGCGCATAGCGCAGCACTTCCTGCATGCGCTTCGGGATCGTGATGTGGTGGCCGATCAGCCAGAACGAGCTGCGCGTGGCGGCGGTCGCCACTGCCAGCACGCCGATGACGGCCCAGATTTCGAGGTCGCTCATGGCTTCCCCTTGACCTTTTCCAGCGTTTCCTCGACCACCATCGCGGTCAGCATGCCGACCACCACCGCGGCCAGCAAGCCAAGCTTGTACGGCAGCCCGGCCCCCAGCACCGCCACCGTGCCGGCCACCAGCACGCCGCACAGCGCCGCCTTGTTGACGATCAGCGGCACCGTGATGCAGATGATCGCCAGCGTGCCGGCAAAGCCCAGTCCCCACTGCGGCGGCACCGCGCTGCCCAGAAAGATGCCGGCGATCGAGCCGACCTGCCAGGAGATCCAGTTCGGATACATCAGCCCTTTCAGGTACGACAGCTTGCCCGGCGCCGGCCGCTCGTCCGGAAAGCGCTGCAGGAACAGCGCCACCGTCATGTCGCCCGACACATAGCCGAGCGCGAAGCGCTGCCGCCACGGCAGGTGGGCAAAATGCGGCGCCAGCAGCGCCGAAAAGATCACGAAGCGCAGGTTGACCACCAGCGCGGTGGCGAAGATCACCCAGACCGGTGCCTGCGCGACGATCAGCGGCAGCGACGCCAGTTGCGCGGAACCGGCGAACACCACCAGGGTCATACCTAATGCCTGGGGAATCGAAAGGCCCGCCTTTACCATCGCAATGCCCACCACCAGGCCCCAGGCGCCGATGCCGAACAGGGTCGGCAAGCCAGTCTTGAAGCCTTCGCGCCAGGCGGCAACGTCGTGCACGTCGGACGGTGGGTGCTGTGGGCTCATGTGGTTTTCCCGCCACAGCAGATGTGCGCGGCGGAGGCAAGTAAGCGGGAATGCTGGGGCAGGAAGGGCACGAAGAAGTGTGGCGCGCCCTCGATTCGAATCGAACCGGAACTTACCGTCGTATTTTGTCAGAGGGCTATTTTACCGATCATTTCGGCAAGACGTCTGAATCGTCTAAAATCGTGGTTTTGCCTCGGCCCAATTGGCCGGCCTCACGGAGAAATCATGAACGATAACAAAATGCCCGCAGCGGTCGAACTCGACGCCAAGGACCTGCCGGCATACTGCCCGAATCCGGCAATGCCGCTGTGGTCGTCCCATCCGCGCGTATTCCTCGACTTCGGCCATGACGGCCTGGCCAAGTGCCCGTACTGCGGCACCGAATACCGCCTCAAGCCGGGCACGGTGCTGTCGCACCACTGATCGACGGCCATGAAAACCGCCAAGCAGCAGGCCGGCAGCCCCGCAGAAGTCGAAGCGGCGTTCTACGAGGCGCTCAACCGCGCCGACGTCGAGGCGCTGATGGCGCTGTGGGCGGACGACGATGAAATCTTCTGCATCCACCCGGGCGGGCCGCGCCTGCACGGCCACGCCGCCATCCAGGCGTCGTGGGAAGCGATCCTTGCGCAAGGCGGCCTGCATATCCGGCCCTCGCAACTGCACGAGACGCACAACCTGATGAGCGCGGTGCACACCGTCATCGAAGGCGTCACCTCCGGCACCGCCGAGCCGGCCCACCTGGTCGCCACCAACGCCTACATGAAGACGCCGCGCGGCTGGCGCATGGTGCTGCACCACGTGTCGGTGGCGCCGGGGCCGGTGCCGGCCGCGCAGCACGCGCCCTCCAACAGCCTGCATTGACGAGCGCCATGGTCTATCCCGCCCCAGCCTGGCTGCCCGGCGGCCACCTCCAGACGATCTACCCGGCGGTGGCGATCGCCGCGCCGGCGGTGCTCTACCGGCGCGAACGCTGGGACGCGCACGATGGCGACTTCGTCGATGTCGATTTCGTCGACGGCCAGCCCGGCCAGCCGTTGGTGGTGCTGTTCCACGGGCTGGAAGGCTCGTCGAACAGCCATTACGCCCGCGCCATGATGGCCGAGGTGGCCGCGCGCGGCTGGTCCGGCGCGGTGCCGCATTTTCGCGGCTGTTCCGGCGAAGCTAACCGCGCGCCGCGCTTCTACCATTCCGGCGATGCCGGCGAGATCGACTGGATCCTGCGGCGCCTGCGCGCGCGCGCCAGCGGCAAGCTGTACGCCACCGGCGTTTCGCTGGGCGGCAACGCGCTGCTGCGCTGGCTGGGCGAGTCGCAGCACCAGGCCGAACTGGTCGATGCCGCCTGCGCGGTGTCGGCGCCGCTCGACCTCACGCGCGGCGGCGCGGCGCTGTCGTCGGGCTTCAACCGCATCTACACGCGCATGTTCCTGCGCACCTTAAAACCCAAGTGCCTGGCCAAGCTGGCGCATTTCCCCGGCCTGTTCGACCGCGAGGCGCTGCTGGCGGCGCGCGACCTGTACGCCTTCGACAACGTGGTGACCGCGCCGCTGCACGGCTACCGCGACACCGACGACTACTGGGACCGCGCCAGCGCCAAGCACGTGCTGAACGACATCACGGTGCCGACGCTGGTACTCAATGCGCGCAACGACCCTTTCCTGCCCGGCATCTACCTGCCGGCCAGCGCGGCCGCCAGCGTCACGCTCGAGTTTCCCGAGCGCGGCGGCCACGTCGGCTTCGTCGCCGGCGGCCTGCCTGGCCGGCTCGACTGGCTGCCGCGGCGCCTGCTGCATTTCCTCGAAGGCGAGCGTGCGCCTGCCGGCGGCCAACTGTGGGAAGCTGGCGCCCATGGATGACATCGTCAAGCAGGCAATGGCCAAGTGGCCGAACGTACCGGATTGCTACGGCTGGCTGGGGCTGGACGCGCGCGGCGCCTGGCGCATGCGCGACGAGCGCGCGCAGCACCTGAACCTGCCCGGCGACAAAGTGAAGCAGGCCGCGCTGCTAGGCTTCATCAACCGCAACTACGGCGCCGACGAACACGGCCGCTGGTATTTTCAGAACGGTCCGCAGCGGGTCTACCTGAACCTCGAAGCGACGCCCTACATCGTCCGCACCGACCCGCAGCTGGGCCTGGTGGTGCAGACCGGCGAAGCGTTCGGCGTGCCTGAGCGCGCGTTCATGACCGAGGCGGGAGAGTTGATTCTGGAAGGCGGCGGCAAGGTCGCTCAGGTCGACGATCGCGACGTGGCGCAGTTGCTCGAGCGGCTCGAGTTGGACAACAAGCCAGCATCCGACGAGGCGCTGATGGCGTGGCTGGAGGGTGGCGCCGGCAACCTGACGCTGCGTATCGAAGGCGAGCGGGCGCGGGTAGAACGGATCGCGGCCGCTGAGGTGCCGGAGCGGTTTGGCTTTGAGCGCATGCCTGGCCCGAGCGTCGCTGGGGTCTGACCCCTACCGTTCCTTCTTTTCCTTCTTCTCTTCCTTGACGCGCTCCTGCAGTTCGCGCTCGCGCGCGTCGATCGTGGCCAGGTCGTAGAACGACGCGTCCGGCGCCTTGCGCGCGATGGTCAGCTGGTCGACCGCCGCCGGCACCGCGCCGCTGAGCACATACGACTCGGCCAGCGCGATATGCTGCAGCGTCAGCTTGCCCTGTGCCGCATAGGTCTGCGCCAGCAATTCGTACAGTTTGGGCTCCTCGCGGTACAGCCGCACCTGTTCGCGCAGGAACGTCGTCGCCTTGTCCAGCTGGCCGTTGCCGATCAGCGCCTTGGCATACTGGCGGGCGATGCCGCGCGACAGCGGGAACTGCTGGTATGCCTGCTCCGCTTCCTTCAGCGCCAGCGGCGCCATCGAGGCCGGCTGGCCCGGCGCCAGCTTGATGTCGAGCGACATGCTGGCAAACATCGACGCCGCATCGGATGCGCTCTGCCCGGTCGAGAACACCGCCCCGGCCGCCGGCTTCATCGTCAGGCGCGACTTCGCCAGCAAGTCGGCCGCCCTGGTCAGTTCGTTCCTTTTCAACGCCACCAGCGACAGCCCGTATTGCGCGGCCGCCTGCTGCTGCCGGCTCTGGTTATTGAGCTGGAACTCGAACACCTTGGTGGCGTCGATCAGGCCCTGCGCGCTGGAGTCCTGCAGCACCCGCGCCCGCGCGCGCACCAGGTGGAATTCGAGCCCGTCGACGCGCTGCCGGAACGGCGCCTCGCGAATGCGCGCCTGGATGTCGGAGATCCGCTCGGACGTCAGCGGGTGGCTCATCAGCCAGGGCGGCGTCAGGTCCGAATACACCTTGGTGGCCGTCTGCAGGCGCTGGAAGAACGCCACCATGCCGGACGTGTCGTAGCCGCCCGCGCCCATGATCTGGAAGCCGACGCGGTCGGCCTCGCGCTCGGCGTCGCGGCTGAAATTGAGCTGGCGCTGGATCTGCAGGCCCTGCCCGCCCATCATCACGCCGACCGCCGCGTCCGGCCCGGCCTTCGACGCCAGCGCCGCCAGGATCATCGCCGCCAGCGGCATCAGCGCATCCTGCTTCTGCTGGCCGATCATGCGGGCGATGTGGCGCTGGGTGACGTGGCCAATCTCGTGCGACATCACCGACGCCAGTTCCGATTCGTTCTGGGCTGCCAGCAGCAGGCCGGTATGGGCCGCGATGAACCCGCCGGGCAGCGCGAACGCGTTGAGCATCGGGTCGCGCACCGCGAAGAAATAGAAGTCGGCGCCGGTTTCGCCGCGCGCGCCGGGATAGGCCGCAACCAGCGCGCTGCCGAAATTGTTCAGGTATTCGAGGATGGCGTCGTCGTCGAGGAAATCGCGATCGCGCCGCACGTCGCGCATGATCTCCTCGCCCAGCTTGCGCTCGATCACCGGCGACAGGTCGCCGCGGGCGCTGTCGCCGAGGGTCGGCAGGATGTTGTTGTTCGGCCTGAGCTGGGCCATGCCGGACGGCGGCGCGATGGCCAGCGCGGCGAACGCAGACAGGCAGGCGGCCGCCAGCAGGCGACGCGTGCGGGGCGCCGGGAGCCCGACGGGAGGATCGATTTTCGATTTCACGGTGCTATCATACCTGCAACCGCCGCGCTGGCACCGCGCCCGGCGCGCACCGAAACATTTGTTACCTCAACCGACCATCAGCGACTATGACCATTGACACCCACCTGACCCATTTCGACAGCGCCGGCCAGGCCCACATGGTCGATGTCGGCGCCAAGGCCGACACCCAGCGGGTGGCCGTGGCCGCCGGCACCATCCGCATGAAGCCGGAAACGCTGGCGCTCATCACGTCCGGCAGCGCCAAGAAAGGCGACGTGCTCGGCATTGCCCGCATCGCCGCCATCATGGGCGCAAAGCGCACCAGCGACCTGATTCCGCTGTGCCATCCGCTGGCGCTGACGCGCGTGACGGTGGAATTCGACGTCGACCAGCCGGCCAACAGCGTGCACTGCCGCGCGCAGGTGGAGACGTTCGGCAAGACCGGCGTGGAAATGGAAGCGCTGACCGCGGTGCAGATAGGCTTGCTGACCATCTACGACATGTGCAAGGCGGTCGACCGGGGCATGGTGATGACCGACGTGCGGGTGCTGGAGAAGCACGGGGGCAAGAGCGGAGATTGGAGCGCAGCAGCCTAGTCGCACCGATGGGATAGCAATTATGCTTCCACGTTACGCGCGTGACCCGAGGTCAAGCGCTCTTGCCGAATTGCGCTAAACTTGTGCGTGAAATCGACGGAGGCGTGCTATGGATGAGCTTACGCAATTGTGTCAACAAATGGCAGAACTTCTTGCGAAGAAGAAAAGCAATCCGATTTCGGACGAACGGATACCTGTCGATCTCCGGCAGGCGGCGAAAACGTCCCGCCTGCGCGCCCTTCGTCGAGTGGCCGGGATTTGGGCGGACCGTTTGGACATTCCTGCTGACGGCCTCCAGTACGAGCGCGAGTTGAGGGATGAATGGCGATAGCGCTTTTCGACACCAATATCCTGATCGACTACCTGAAGGGATATCCGCTGGCGATCGCGGAGGTGGAATATTGGAACAAGGGGATTATCAGCGCGATCACTTGGATGGAGGTCATGGCAGGCGCGAAAGAAAGTGACCGCGCGGATATCGCGATGTTTCTGAGCCAATTCGACGTCATTCACACAGACGGACTTATCATGGAGTTCGCCGCCTCGATATCGCGCCTGGTCAATTGCGGACCCCTTACGAGTTGACGCCCACCATCCCTGTTGGTTTCATTAATATCGTGCCACCGCCCCGGACCGATTCCTCCTGATCATTTTCGCGTGAACTTGACATCAGCGCCGTGCAACTAACCTAGCGGTTGCTTGAGTTGATCGCGGAACTTCCTGCACTGCGACTGATCTGAACGTTACATCACCAACTTCAGGCGGCGCCCTTGGTGGGGGAGGCGTGGCATTGCCCTTTCAAATTCCCGTCGAGCCAATTAACTAAAGTGAGGTCATGATGAAATCAAGTGCATGGCTGTTCGCAGCCGCAATGTCCGCCGCCGGCGTAGCGCTGGCGCAATCCGCACCTCAATCCGGCGTCACCGAATCGACCGACCCGGCCAAGATCGCTGAAATCGAGCGCCACGCGCAGGAACTGGCTTCGCGCCAGTCAACGACGACAGCGACGACGGCCGAGCAGCAAGTTGCCACGAAGCAGCCGGGCGCGCGTCACACCAAAAAATCGAAGGCCAAGAGCAAGCGGACGATGAAAGACAAGGCGCCGCCCGATCAGCCTGCAACAACCGAAGCCAAATAACGGCACCGTGCGCGCGTCGGCTTGCCCGGCCGGCGCCGCATGACAACCCTCAAGAATTCGCCCTGGTTGGACGATAATAGCGTCGGACCAATCATTTCGTTTCGGGCACATGCAAAGAATTCTTCAGGTGGAACAGAGTGGCGTCGGCAACAACTCAGCGAAACGCGTCGTCCCGCTCATCCTTGCACTCTGGCTGCTGCTGCCGACCCTCGCCGGCCTGTGGACCGGACGGCACGCACCGGAAGCAGCGTTCAGCGCCTTCGGCGTGGCGATGCTGGCGATCGGCGTGCTTGCCCTGCCGCTGGTGCTGCTGGGCAGCGCGCGCCGCCTGTTCCTGTTCTGGCTGCCGATCGGCCTGCTTGCGCCGGTGCAGTTGTACCTGATCTATTTCTTCGGCAGCGTGCCGGGCGACGCCCTCACCAAGGCGGCCATGCAGATGGGCGCCGTCGAAACGGTGGAACTGCTCGGCGGCTTCGGCTGGCTGGTACTGCTGCTGCCGCTGACCTGGATCGCCTACGTGCTGTTGTGGCGCCGGGTCGACCCGGCCCTGCGGCTGTCGGCGCAGGGCCGCAAGGGGTTGGCGGCCTTCCTGCTGGTCTACGCCGCGGTCGGCCTGCTCAGCGAGCAGGACCTGGGCCGCTACGTCACCATTCCGCCGCTGTTCAACCTGGCGCTGGCGTCCGCGACTTACCCGGCCGGCAACGTTGTCTCAGCGGTGCGCGTCAGCAATACCGAACAAGCGGGCACCACGCCGATGGTGCCGACCAACGCCACCGCATCCAGCGAACCGCAGCTGGTGATCCTGGTGATCGGTGAAACGGTACGCCCCGACCACCTCGGCATCAACGGCTACGCGCGCAACACCACGCCGGAACTGGCCAAGCTGGGACCGGCGCTGATGTCGTTCTCGAACGTCGCTTCGACCACCAACCACACCGCCGGCGCCGTGCCGAACCTGGTGCGCCGCGTGGTGCCTGGCGGCGATGTGTCGCTGGTATCGGTGTTTCGCGAGGCCGGCTTTTACACCGGCTGGTTCTCAAACCAGCAACGCACCGTCTACGAGCCGCAGGCGGACCTGAGCGATTTCTCCCACGTCGGCTGGCACGAGAAGATGCGCCAGGACACCGACTTGCTGCCGATGCTGGCTTCTTGCATCAAGCAGTGCGGCGCGCGCCAGTTCATCGTGCTGCACATGTACGGCAGCCATTATCCCTATGATGAACGCTACGCCCGCCGCGACCAGGTGTTCCAGCCGATTTTCCGCGATGTCGGCTTCTCCGCGGCGGCGCCGCGCTTCAAGCAGGAACTGATCAATTCGTACGACAACACGCTGCTCGGGACCGACCGCTTCCTCGCCGCCGTGATCGCCCATGCGAAAGCGGCCGGCAAGCCGGCGATGGTGCTGTACACCTCCGACCATGGCGAAAACCTGTTCGACGACGAGCGTGACATGTTCCTGCACGCCGGACCGGTGCCTACCCGCCGCGACACCATGGTGCCGCTGCTGTTCTGGGCCAACGATGCATTCGCGCAGGCGCAGGCGGGCAAGATCGCCGCGATGCGCGCGCACGTGGCGGCGCCGCTGAACCACCTGGCGGTGATGCCCACCGTGCTGGACCTGGCCGGCATCAGCTACGACGGCAAGGATCCCGCCCGAAGCCTGGCCTCGGGACATTTTCAGCCCGTCAAACGGATGGTCGAAGGCTCGCAAGACGGCTCACCGCCAGTAGCTTTCGACAGCCTGCGTTGATTCGCAAGGTTGCCATCGACCGCACGGTGATTCGCGTGTTCGGCCGGCCGCCTCGGGCCGTGATTTTGCTGCATCCAATGAAAAACCCCTGCTTGTGTCTCCGCAAGCAGGGGGGGTTCATTAAACCGGCGCGGTGGCGCCTTCGCAAACTACATCAGGTCCCTGCTGCTGCGGTCTTGCAGACCGACTCAGGGCCAACCAGCTTCTGTGCAACCGTGGTACCGCATTCCCACTTGCCGTCAGTAGCATTACGGGTCAGGGTGATGGTCTTGTCCTTGACTTGCGACGAGCCGCCGACGATGGTCGCGGTGACGACGCCAGCCGTAGTAGCGGTGGTGATGGCGATCGTGGTGTTGGCGTTTGCTGCCTGCACGCCGACGGCCGCTTCGGTTGCGGCCGGCGCGGTGCCGGCGGCCGGGATGACCGGGGTCAGGCCGTCGTTCAGCGCGACTTCGAAGCCGGTCTTGGCAGGTGCTACTTCAGCCAGCGCGGCAGCAAACTTCGACTTCGCGACATAGTCCTGGTACGCAGGAATTGCCACGGCAGCCAGGATACCGATAATTGCCACGACGATCATCAGTTCGATCAGGGTGAAACCAGCTTGTGCCTTCTTAACCATTTTCATCGATTTCATTTTGCTGCTCCTAGTGTAGGGGGTTATACGTTCAATGCTTCTGAGTTTATGTAGAGCAATAGCCGTGCCAGCTAAGAAACCCGATTTTTATTGTAATTAGATTTCTGAACAGGGATTAGTTCGACATTTTTTGTCGGCTTACTGACAAATTTCGTCAGGCAGAGGAAATAGGTTGTCACTTTTAGGCAGTCGCTGATCGCAAAATTCGGCGAGAGAGTATTTGCCTCAAATTTTGACGTGATTATGGGCACCGCATTGGAGCACTCTTCAATGGGGGAAACGACAAAATCCCCGCTGGCGTCGCCGCCAGGGGGGATTTTTGTTGGGAAGGCACCGCGGCGGCGCCTCACACTACATTAGGTCCCTGCTGCTGCGGTCTTGCAGACCGACTCAGGGCCAACCAGCTTCTGCGCAACCGTGGTGCCGCATTCCCACTTGCCGTCCGTAGCGTTGCGGGTCAGGGTGATGGTCTTGTCCTTGACTTGCGACGAGCCGCCGACGATGGTCGCGGTGACGACGCCAGCCGTAGTAGCGGTGGTGATGGCGATCGTGGTGTTGGCGTTTGCTGCCTGCACGCCGACGGCCGCTTCGGTTGCGGCCGGCGCGGTGCCGGCGGCCGGGATGACCGGGGTCAGGCCGTCGTTCAGCGCGACTTCGAAGCCGGTCTTGGCAGGTGCTACTTCAGCCAGCGCGGCAGCAAACTTCGACTTCGCGACATAGTCCTGGTACGCAGGAATTGCCACGGCAGCCAGGATACCGATAATTGCCACGACGATCATCAGTTCGATCAGGGTGAAACCAGCTTGTGCCTTCTTAACCATTTTCATCGATTTCATTTTGCTGCTCCTAGTGTAGGGGGTTATACGTTCAATGCTTCTGAGTTTATGTAGAGCAATAGCCGTGCCAGCTAAGAAACCCGATTTTTATTGTAATTAGATTTCTGAACAGGGATTAGTTCGACATTTTTTGTCGGCTTACTGACAAATTTCGTCAGGCAGAGGAAATAGGTTGTCACTTTTAGGCAGTCGCTGATCGCAAAATTCGGCGAGAGAGTATTTGCCTCAAATTTTGACGTGATTATGGGCACCGCATTGGAGCACTCTTCAATGGGGGAAACGACAAAATCCCCGCTGGCGTCGCCGCCAGGGGGGATTTTTGTTGGGAAGGCACCGCGGCGGCGCCTCACACTACATTAGGTCCCTGCTGCTGCGGTCTTGCAGACCGACTCAGGGCCAACCAGCTTCTGCGCAACCGTGGTGCCGCATTCCCACTTGCCGTCCGTAGCGTTGCGGGTCAGGGTGATGGTCTTGTCCTTGACTTGCGACGAGCCGCCGACGATGGTCGCGGTGACGACGCCAGCCGTAGTAGCGGTGGTGATGGCGATCGTGGTGTTGGCGTTTGCTGCCTGCACGCCGACGGCCGCTTCGGTTGCGGCCGGCGCGGTGCCGGCGGCCGGGATGACCGGGGTCAGGCCGTCGTTCAGCGCGACTTCGAAGCCGGTCTTGGCAGGTGCTACTTCAGCCAGCGCGGCAGCAAACTTCGACTTCGCGACATAGTCCTGGTACGCAGGAATTGCCACGGCAGCCAGGATACCGATAATTGCCACGACGATCATCAGTTCGATCAGGGTGAAACCAGCTTGTGCCTTCTTAACCATTTTCATCGATTTCATTTTGCTGCTCCTAGTGTGGGGTTATACGTTCAATGCTTCTGAGTTTATGTAGAGCAATAGACGTGCCAGCCCGGAAATAGCGGCTTTCGTTATGCATACGTTATTGAATAACGCCTTATTCGACGTTTTTTGTCGCCATGACTGACGAAAATTGTCAGTTTCGGACCGGATAATGTCAATTCGACGACGCGCAGCGTCACTTCATCCCAATTGTGCCGCAAACCGCATGCGGGTGCCGGTCAGCTCCAGTTCGTCGCCGTCGGCCAGCCGGCGCGGCGCGCGGCCCAGCGCGGTGCCGTTGACCTGGGCCTCGGCGACGCCCTGCACCTGCGCGACGAAATAGCCATCCGCCTGGCGGCTGATGACGACTACCAGCACGCCCGGACTACCGAGCGTCGTCACCGGCTTCGACAGCGCCAGCACCTTGCCGGCACTGGCGCCATTGAGCACTTCGATGCTGCCGACCAGCGTCGGCGCAACCGGCGCGCCGTTCGCTATAAAGTCTATCTGGACATTACCGATGGTGACGCGGTCGCCGTCGGACAATACCTTGCGGCCGATGCGCAGTCCGTTGACGAAAGTGCCATTGCTGCTGTCCAGGTCCTCGAGCGTGGCCAGGCCGTCGATGCTGGTGACGGCGGCATGGCGGCTGCTGACGGCCTGGTGCCCGATCACCACGTCGTTCTGCGGATGACGACCGATCGTGGTCCGGCCGGCGCCGATCTCGACTTCCTGCACTGCCTTCGCATCGCGCGATATGATTATTTTCGCCACTGCTGGCCTCCAGGGTCGGCTGTAAACGCTAACGGGGAGCTTGCGCTCCCCGTTAATTGTACCTCTGCCGCCCAGTTATGTTTAGCTGAGCATTAGTTGCCTTACAGCATAGCTTTCAGCAGGCGCGCCATTTCCGACGGGTTCTTGGTGGCCTTGATGCCGCAGGCTTCCATGATGTCGAGCTTGGCTTGCGCGGTATCGGCGCCGCCCGAGATCAGCGCGCCGGCGTGGCCCATGCGCTTGCCCGGAGGCGCGGTGACGCCGGCGATGAAGCAGACCACTGGCTTCTTCATGTTGTCCTTGATCCAGTAGGCAGCATTCGCCTCGTCCGGTCCGCCGATCTCGCCGATCATGATGACCGCGTCGGTCTCGGGATCGTCATTGAACATCTGCATGATGTCGATGTGCTTCAGACCGTTGATCGGGTCGCCGCCGATGCCCACTGCCGACGACTGGCCCAGGCCCAGCGCCGTCAATTGACCGACTGCCTCGTACGTCAGCGTGCCCGAACGCGACACGACACCGATGCGGCCCTTCTTGTGGATGTGGCCCGGCATGATGCCGATCTTGATTTCGTCGGGCGTGATCAGGCCAGGGCAGTTAGGACCGAGCAGCAGGGTCTTCGAGCCGGCTTTCGCCATGCGGTCTTTGAGCGCCATCATGTCGCGCACTGGAATGCCTTCGGTGATGCAGATTGCCAGGTCGAGTTCGGCTTCGACGGCTTCCCAGATTGCCGCGGCGGCGCCGGCTGGCGGCACGTAGATCACCGACACGTTGGCGCCGGTTTCTTTTTTCGCTTCGGCGACGCTGGCGAAAATCGGAATGCCTTCGAAATCTTCTCCGGCCTTCTTCGGGTTCACGCCGGCGACGAACGCCTCTTTGCCGTTCGCGTAGTCGCGGCACATGCGGGTGTGGAACTGACCGGTCTTGCCGGTAATTCCCTGGGTGACTACTTTTGTATCTTTATTGATCAGGATCGACATATTTGTTCCTTCGAATTAGGCTTTACCAGCAGCAGCGGCGACCACGGCCTTGGCTGCATCTTCCATCGTATCGGCGGCGATGATCGGCAGGCCGGAGTCGGCCAGCATCTTCTTGCCGATCTCTTCGTTGGTGCCCTTCATGCGCACAACCAGCGGCACTTGCAGCGAGACCGCCTTCGATGCGGTGATCACGCCTTCGGCGATGACGTCGCAGCGCATGATGCCGCCGAAGATGTTGACCAGGATTGCCTTCAGGCCCGGGTTCTTCAGCATGATCTTGAACGCTTCGGTGACTTTCTCGGCCGTGGCGCCGCCGCCGACGTCGAGGAAGTTGGCAGGCTCGCCGCCGAACAGCTTGATGGTGTCCATCGTCGCCATCGCCAGGCCGGCGCCGTTGACCAGGCAGCCGATGTTGCCGTCGAGCGAAATGTAGGCAAGGTCGAACTTCGACGCTTCCACTTCGGCCGGATCTTCTTCGTCGAGGTCGCGGAAGGCGACGATCTCAGGGTGGCGGTACAGCGCGTTCGAGTCGAAATTGAATTTCGCGTCGAGGGCGATGACCTTGCCCGTGCCGTCGACGATCAGCGGGTTGATTTCGGCCAGCGACGCGTCGGTGTCCCAGTACGCCTTGTACAGGCCCATCAGCTGGGTGCGGGCGTCGGCGATCGAGCCGGCAGGCACGCCGATCTTGGTCGAGATCTCATCGGCTTCGGCGGCGGTCAGGCCGACCGACGGGTCGATGGCGATGGTGTGGATTTTTTCAGGATTCGAGTGGGCAACTTCCTCGATGTCCATGCCGCCTTCGGACGAAGCCATCAGCACGACGCGCTGGCTGACGCGGTCGGTGACCATCGACACGTACAGCTCCTGCTTGATGTCGGCGCCTTCTTCGATCAGCAGGCGGCGGACCTTCTGGCCGGCTTCGCCGGTCTGGTGCGTAACGAGCTGCATGCCCATGATCTGGTCGGCGTATTCCTTGACCTGCTCGAGCGACTTGGCCACCTTGACGCCGCCGCCTTTGCCGCGGCCGCCTGCGTGGATCTGCGCCTTGACTACCCATACCGGGCCGCCCAGGGTCTCGGCTGCCTTGACAGCCTCTTCCACGGACATGCACGGGATGCCGCGCGGTACCGTCACTCCGAACTGCCGGAGGATTTCTTTGCCTTGATACTCATGGATTTTCATGCTGGCTTCCCTTCTTCTGATACTGAATTTAGAAATACGGTTGAAATACGGATGTTTGGATCGGCACTGCGACTGCTAACTATTCACGCTCTTCACGTACCAGCGCGGGTAATACTTCGCCACCGCCGGGCCGTCGACACGCAGCGCGTGGCAACGGTCGAGCTGGAACGGACGCTCGGTCGACATGTCGTCGCCGTCGCCGTCGCGCGTCTTGATGACGTCGTTGGCGAAAGCCTGGATCGCCGCAGTCGGCAGCACCAGCGCCAGTTCAGTCAGGTGGGTGCAGCCGAGGACGCCGGCGAGCCGGTCCTTCAGGCGCAGCCGGAAATGGTTCATCAGCGACAGGCCGATCAGGCTCTTGTAGGCCGGCGCGATGGTGTCGCAGTAGCCGGGATATGGCACGGCATCGGATGCGGCTTCGGCATCGACGATGACGAGATCGGTATTGATGGTGACGCGCAGGCACAGGTCATGGACCGGCACGCCGCCGGCGCGCAGGCCCGAGGCAAGCTGGATGTCGCGCGTCTTGATGTCGCTAATGCGCGCATCGAGATCCCACAGGCCATCGTCGCGCGCAAAGGCGTCGACCTGGATGGCACGCGTGTGCCGCAAAGCGCGGGGGACAGGAGAAGACAGGGGCATAAACACCAATGCCGGAAATGCGGCGGTAAAAAAGTATGCAGCCGTGTGCTGATGCACGTCCCCGCAGCTTCTACGGAGACAACCGCTCATGCGGCGCTGCTTAAACCCCAAAAGTTTAGCACATGCGTGGCTTCAGTTGCGCTGCAACATAAATTTCGTAGTCATTTGGCCGCGATCATTGCAAGCGCGACAAGCTTTCCAGGCTGAGCCGTCACCGCGGGGGTATGACGGGGACGCCGAGTCCCGATTTTGCTTCGAAAGGGGACCCCAGAGTCGCCTGCGCTGAAAGGCTTGGCGCGCGTGAACGAGCATCCACTTGCCCGCCGTCTGTAAAACGGTGCGGCACCTCCCGGGGTCCGCAGTACGCGGCCCCCGGCGAACTAGACGTGAATCAGGGGCTTAAGAATACTGACTAGCTTCATGGTGCCGCTAGACAACTGGGCACCTATATGCAGTTCGCCTTCGAGAAAATGCAAGCGCGGTACAAGGTAAGACCCATCAAAAGAGGCTTCGAAGAATATGGGCCGCGTGAAAACCGCGAAGTCATGCCACGCCATGCCGGCGTACGACGGCAAGACAGCGGAAAATTCGGTGAATAAATTGGGGGAACAGCGCTTCCAAGCGCTCGAGCTGGAGCAGGAAATGATCGTCAGTCAAGTCGAATTCGACCGTAGCAGGACGATCGATCAAGACCGATCCCGAATTTTCTTGAATACCTGCTCGATCTCGAGTTTAGAAAAAGCGCGTGCCGGTACTTCTTTCAATCGCTTTGCCGAACGTTCGAGCGCGGCCAATGTTTCTTTGCTGAACCCGGCTGAAGAGATCGGCGCTGGTAGATCATCTCGAACGTCTTCGAGCGGTTGAATTTTTTTGAGCGACATCGTTGACTCCAAAGCAAAACAAACACTTTGCTAGCCATGTTACGCCTGAAATCTGACGCTTACACTTGCGCCGACAATAGACCTGCGGCCGAGCATTGGACGCTCACGAACCACGGATGTCAAAAAAGCGCGGCACCTTCCGCCGGTGAGGGGTGTGCGCCCGCAGCACTTGTTGCTACGCACACGGCGGAAGGCGCCTTGCTTAACCGTTGGCACTACGCATCAGCAGTCATCGTCGTCCGGGCAGGTGCCGCGCATCGCCGCGCGCACCGCGCGCTGCGAAAAGCCGCGCTGCATCAGGAAGCGCATCTGCTTGCCGCGCCCTTCCTGATCGGTGGCGACGGCGCCGAACTTGCGGCTCCATACTTCGCAGGCGCGCGCCACTTCGCTGTCCGCCAGCCCGGTCTTGAGCTCCTGCAGCGCCTCGCCATTGATGCCGTGGCTTTGCAGTTCGGCGACGATGCGGCTGTTGCCGTAGCGCGCCTCGCGGCGGTGAATCAGCGACTCGGAAAAACGTTCCTGCGACAGCCAGTTGTTCTTTTCGAGGAAATCGAGCAGGGCGCCGACGTCGTCGCCCTCCTCCGCATACTTGGCCAGCTTGCGCCCCAGTTCAAGCCGGCTGTGCTCGCGCATCGACAGGAAGCGCAGCGCACGGCCTTTCAGGCTCAGTTGGGGCCTGGGCACGACCAGCCTTTATTCGGCCACGGCCTTCAGCTTGGCGGCCGGCTTGACCGGCTCCTCGCCGACGACCGGCGGCAGTTCGCGCACGCCAAGGGCGGCGCGGACCTTGTTTTCGATCTCGCGCGCCAGCGCCGGACGCTCCACCAGGAAGGTACGGGCGTTGTCCTTGCCCTGGCCGATGCGCTCGCCGTTGTAGCTGTACCACGAACCGGACTTCTCGACGATCTTGTTGTCGGAACCGAGGTCGAGGATCTCGCCTTCGCGCGAGGTGCCGGAGCCGTACAGGATGTCGAAGTGCGCTTCCTTGAACGGCGGCGCGATCTTGTTCTTGACGACCTTGACCTTGGTTTCGTTGCCGATCACTTCGTCGCCCGACTTGATCGAGCCGGTGCGGCGGATGTCCAGGCGCACGGATGCGTAGAACTTGAGCGCGTTGCCGCCGGTGGTCGTTTCCGGGCTGCCGAACATGACGCCGATCTTCATGCGGATCTGGTTGATGAAGATGACCAGCGTGTTGGTGCGGTTGATCGAACCGGTCAGCTTGCGCAGCGCTTGCGACATCAGGCGCGCCTGCAGGCCCGGCAGCGAGTCGCCCATGTCGCCTTCGATCTCGGCGCGCGGCGTGAGCGCGGCCACCGAGTCGATGACGATCAGGTCGACGCTGCCCGAACGCACCAGCGCGTCGCAGATTTCGAGCGCCTGCTCGCCGGTGTCGGGCTGCGAAATGAGCAGCTCGGACAGGTTGATGCCCAGCTTTTGCGCGTAGCCGACGTCGAGCGCGTGCTCGGCATCGATAAAGGCGCAGGTGCCGCCCAGCTTTTGCATTTGCGCGATGGTCTGCAGCGTCAGCGTCGTTTTACCCGACGATTCAGGGCCGTAGATTTCGACCACGCGGCCGCGCGGCAGGCCGCCGACGCCGAGCGCGATGTCGAGGCCGAGCGAACCGGTCGAGACGACCTGCACTTCTTCGACCGGAGCGTTGCCGTCCATGCGCATGACCGAGCCCTTGCCAAACTGCTTTTCGATTTGCGCCAGCGCGGCGGCCAGCGCCTTGCCTTTTTCAGCTGCGTTTAAATTGGTTTTCTTGTCGTCCATAATTTTCTTTCAGTCTGGTAAGGGCCGGGGTCGGAGGGTCCAGCGTACAGCACAGCCAATACTGTACAGGCATACAGTAGTCAATGCAAGCGCAACGTGCAGGCTGTGCGAATGATGTCAAATATCGGCAATCCGCGCCAAAGACTCGCCATGCGGCATTAAATGACACACAATGGCCGTTTAGATAATCACGGATTCCGCCATGCGTATTTTACTTGCCGAAGACGATAGCGTGCTGGCCGACGGCCTGACGCGCTCGCTGCGCCAGTCAGGTTACGCGATCGACTGCGTCAAGAACGGCCAGGAAGCCGACACCGCGCTGTCGACCCAGGAGTTCGACCTGTTAATCCTCGACCTCGGCCTGCCGAAGATGTCCGGCCTCGAAGTGCTGCGCCGCCTGCGCGCGCGCTCGTCGCTGCTGCCGGTGCTGATCCTCACCGCCGCCGACTCGATCGAGCAGCGCGTCAATGGCCTCGACCTCGGCGCCGACGACTACATGGCCAAGCCGTTCGCGTTGTCCGAACTGGAGGCGCGGGTGCGCGCGCTGACGCGCCGCGGCGCCGGCGGCGGCCCCACCGTGATCCGCCACGGCCCGCTGGTATACGACCAGGTCGGGCGCAGCGCCTACATCAACGACCAGATGCTCGACCTGTCGGCGCGCGAACTGGGCCTGCTCGAGATCCTGCTGGCGCGTACCGGCCGGCTGGTGTCGAAGGAGCAGCTGGTCGACCACTTGTGCGAATGGGGCGAGGAAGTGTCGAACAACGCCATCGAAGTGTACGTGCACCGGCTGCGCAAGAAGATCGAAGTAGGCGGCATCCGCATCGCCACCGTGCGCGGGCTGGGCTACTGTCTCGAGCGCGCCACCGGCCCCGCCGACACGGGCGCCGCATCGAAGTGAAACCGCGCGATACCGCACCGGCGCCGCAGGGCGCCGACCTGCCGGCGGTGTACGAACCGGCCAACCCCGAGCCGGAAGAGAACATCCAGCATTCGCTGTTCGGCGAGATCCTCGACTGGATGCTGGCGCCGCTGCTGCTGCTGTGGCCAATGAGTATCGCCATCACCTACCTGGTGGCCAAGTCGATCGCCAACCAGCCGTTCGACCACGCGCTCGAAGACAGCGTCACCGTGCTGGCGCAGCAGATCCGCGAAGTCGACGGCCGCGCGGTGTCGCTGCTGCCGGGCAGCGCGCGCGACATCGTGCGCGCCGACGACATCGACAACGTCTACTTCCAGATCAGCGGGCCGGGCGCCGAATTCGTCGACGGCGACCGTGACCTGCCGCAGCCTGCTGATGACGGCGCCGGCGCCTCCGGCAACGGCAGCGCCAGCGTACGCTTTCGCAACGACGTCATGCGCGGCGCCCAGGTGCGCGTCGCCTATTCGTATGTCAACCTGCGGCCGATGGCCTTGCGCGGCGAGGAACCGCGCACGGCGCTGGTGCAGGTGGCCGAAACGCTCGACAAGCGCGCGCAGCTGGCCAACGAAATCATCAAGGGCGTGATCCTGCCGCAGTTCATCATCCTGCCGATCGTGCTGGCGCTGGTGTGGTTCGCGCTGGCGCGCGGCCTGTCGCCGCTGGCGCAGCTGCAGGAACGCATCCGCGCGCGCCGCCCCGACGACCTGTCGCCGATCGATTCGCGCCAGGTGCCGGAAGAGATTTCGCCGCTGGTCGGCTCGCTCAACGACATGCTGGCGCGGCTGTCGCAGACAATCGACATGCAGAAGCGCTTCATCGCCGACGCCGCGCACCAGATGAAGACGCCGCTGGCGGGCATGCGCATGCAGTCCGAACTGGCGCTGCGCCAGGTCGACCCGGACGAAATCCACCGCTCGCTCGAGCAGCTTGCCAAGAGTTCGGAGTCGGCCACACGCCTCGTCAACCAGCTGCTGGCGCTGGCGCGCGCCGAGAACCAGCCGCAGGCCGGCGTCGCCTTCGAGGAATTCGACCTGGCGGTGCTGGCGCGCGCCGCGGTGCAGGATTGGGTGCAGGCCTCGTTCGCCTACCAGATCGACCTCGGCTTCGAACAGCCCGAGCACGCCGTCAACATCGTCGGCAACCCGCTGATGCTGCGCGAGCTGCTGTCGAACCTGATCGACAACGCGCTGCGCTACACCCCTGGCGGCGGCAGCGTCACCGTGCGCGTGCGGCGCCAGGCCGACCAGGCGATCCTGGAAGTGGAAGACACCGGCCCCGGCATCGCCCCGGCCGAACGTTCGCGCGTGTTCGAGCGCTTCTACCGCATCCTCGGCAGCGGCGCGCCGGGCAGCGGCCTGGGACTGGCGATCGTGCGCGAGATCGCCCAGCAGCACGGCGCCGAAGTCGACGTCTTCAACAATCCGCGCGCCACGCTGAAGAAGTCGCCCGGCTGCCTGTTCCGCCTCACCTTCCCGCCACCTGACACCAGCCATGACGACAACGACTGACCTGCAAGCGCCGCCGCCGACGGACCCGGACGCCGGCGCCACCGCCCAGCGCCAGCTGTCGCTGCTGGCCGCGCGCAGCCTGCACTGGCAGCGCACGCGCCGCCTCACCGGCGTGCTGCTGGCGCTGTGGCTGGCCACCACCTTCGGCACCGTGTTTTTCGCGCGCGAGCTGGCGACCCTGTCGGTGTTCGGCTGGCCGCTGTCGTTCTACCTGGCGGCGCAAGGCGCTTCGCTGATCTACCTGGCGATCCTCGGCGCCTACGCGTTCGGCATGGGGCGCTTCGACCAGCGTTTCAAGCGCCGTCTCGGCGAGCTGCCCAAGGAGCACGAAGCATGAACGCCGCCCGCGTCCTGTTCGGCCGCCTGTCGCGCTACTACCTGTACTTCACGGCCTGCTTCGCCGCCTTCCTGATCGCGCTTACGATGCTGGAAAAGGAAGGCATGCCGCGCATCTGGATCGGCTACCTGTTCATGTTCGCCACCATCGTGCTGTATGCCGGCATCGGCGTCATCAGCCGCACTTCGAACGTCTCCGAATACTACGTCGCCGGGCGGCGCGTGCCGGCGCTGTTCAACGGCATGGCCACCGCCGCCGACTGGATCTCGGCGGCCAGCTTCATCAGCCTGGCCGGCGGGCTGTACCTGCACGGCTTCGACGGCCTGGCCTACATCATGGGCTGGACCGGCGGCTACTGCCTGGTGGCGCTCTTGATCGCGCCCTACCTGCGCAAGTTCGCGCAGTACACGATCCCCGACTTCCTGGCGGCGCGCTACGGCGGCGGCGGCGCCCGCGGCAACGCGGTGCGGCTGATGGCGGTGGGCGCCACCATCATCGTCTCGTTCACGTACGTGGTGGCGCAGATCTACGCGGTGGGGCTCATCGCCTCACGCTTTACCGGCGTCGATTTTTCGGTCGGGATTTTCCTCGGCCTGGCGTCGATCCTGGTGTGCTCCTTCCTCGGCGGGATGCGCGCGATCACCTGGACCCAGGTGGCGCAGTACATCATCATCCTGGTGGCGTTCCTGATCCCGACCATGTGGCTGTCGGTCAAGCACGCCGACAATCCGCTGCCGCAGGTGGCCTACGGCGCGGTGCTGCCGAAGCTGGCGGCACGCGAAGCGCAGCTCGAGTTCGATCCGAAGGAGCTGCAGGTGCGCGCCATCTTCCGCGAGCGCGCCGAGTCCTACGCCGCCCGCATCAAGGCGCTGCCGGCGTCGTGGGAAGAAGGCAAGCGCGATGCCCAGCGCCGGCTCGACGCGGTGCGGCTGCGCAACGGCTCGCTGATCGACATCCGCGCCACCGAGCGCGAACTGGTGGCGTATCCGAAGACGGCCGACGAGGCGGCGCGCCGCTGGGCCGAGATGCAGGAGGCGAACGAAGCGCGCGCGCAGCCGCCGGAACCGCACGCGACGCCCTTCCCCGGCGCGGATGCCGAGCAGTCCGACAGCCGCCGCAACAACTTCCTGGCGCTGGTGTTCTGCCTGATGCTGGGCACCGCGGCGCTGCCGCACATCCTGATGCGCTCCTACACCACGCCCTCGGTGCGCGAGACGCGGGTGTCGGTGTTCTGGACCCTGTTCTTCATCCTGCTGGTGTACCTCACCATCCCGGCGCTGGCGGTGCTGGTCAAGTACGACATCTACAGCCACCTGGTGGGCAGCGATTTCGCCAAGCTGCCGCAATGGGTCTCGTACTGGGCCAACGTCGACAAGCTCAATCCGCTGATCGCGATCGCAGACATCAACCGCGACGGCATCGTGCAGCTGGCCGAAATCGCCATCGACGGCGACGTGCTGGTGCTGGCGACGCCGGAGATCGGTGGCTTGCCGTACGTGATCTCGGGGCTGGTGGCGGCCGGCGGCCTGGCGGCGGCGCTGTCGACCGCGGACGGCCTGCTGCTGGCCATTTCCAACGCCCTCTCGCACGACGTCTATTACAAGGTGGTCGACCCGGCCGCCTCGACCCAGAAGCGGGTGACGATCTCCAAGCTGCTGCTGCTGGCGGTGGCCTTCATCGCCGCTTACGCCGCCTCGCAGAAGCCGGCCGACATCCTGTCGCTGGTGGGCGCGGCGTTTTCGCTGGCCGGCTCGGCGCTGTTCCCGGCACTGGTGCTGGGCGTGTTCTGGAAGCGCGCCAACCGCGCCGGCGCGCTGGCCGGCATGGTGTCGGGCTTCGCCGTCTGCGTCTACTACATGCTGCACACCAATCCGATTCTCGGCGGCAGCGCGGCCGGCCAGTGGTTCCACATCGCGCCGATCTCGGCCGGCGTGTTCGGCGTGCCGGCCGGCATGGCGGTGCTGGTGGTGGTGAGCCTGCTGACGCGCGCGCCCGACCCGCTCAACGCCAGCTTCATCGACCACATCCGCGCGCCGGAATAGCTTGTAGGCAACGCAGCATTGCTGCTAATCTCGTCGTGATTATTTTTATGCCATATTTATTGAAAGTACATACGATGCTGCTGCGCCGCTTCCGCCTTGCTTGTTCGATGCTCACCTTTCTCGTGTCGGGCCTGCTCGTGGCCGGCCTTGTCCACGCCGCCGACACTGCCGCCGCCGGCGCGCCGCCGATCGAGAGCTTCTTCGCCAATGCGGCGTTCTCCGGCGCCATCCTGTCGCCCAACGCCAGGTACCTGGCCGCGCGCGTGGCCCGGCCCGGCAAGGGCGCCGCACTGGCGGTGGTCGACATTGCCGACAATTCGGTCAAGGTGGTGGCCGGCCTGGCCGACTCCGACGTCGGCAAATTCCACTGGATCAGCAACGACCGGCTGGTGTTCGACGCCGCCGACCCCGACGTTGCAGACGGCGACCGCACCATGGGCGCCGGCCTGTTCGCGGTCAACCGCGACGGCAGCGACATGCGCGAACTGATCGAACGCAGCGCGCGGCCGACCGGGCGCGCGCTGCCGTCCAGCACCTTCCTGCTGCCGCAGCTGGGCGCCCAGGATTCCGAATTCATCTACGTCACCAGTTCCAAACTGAACAGGAATGGCGACTTCGAATACAGCAACCTGTTGCGCTTGAACACCCTGACCGGCCGTGCCAGCGTGATGGCGCGTCCCGGCAACGTGACGCGCTGGATGCTCGACCACAAGGGCGAGCCGCGGCTGGCGACGACCCGCGACCAGAAGGTGTCGGCGCTGCTCTACGCCGACCCGGCGCTGGGCAAGTGGCGCACGCTGAGCGAATACGACACCTACCTCGGCGGCAAGGGAGCGGTCACGCCGGTGGCGTTCGCGCCCGACGGCACGCTGTATGTCAGTGCGTACGGCGGGCGTGACAAGGTTGCGCTGTTCCGCTACGACCTGGCCAGCGGCCGGCGCGACGCGGCGCCGACGGTCGAGCTGGAAGATTACGACTTTACCGGCAGCCTGGTCACCGCCAACGGCAAGCTGCTCGGCGTGCAGGTGCTGACCGACGCCCGCGCCATCATCTGGATCGACGCCGGCATGAAAGCGCTGCAGCAGCGTGTCGATGCGCTGCTGCCGGGCACCATCAACCTGCTGTCGGTGGCGGCGCGCGCGGAGACGCCGTGGATACTGGTGGAATCGTTTTCCGATATCCAGCCGCGCCGCTGGAACCTGTTCAATACCGAAACGGGCAAGCTCAACAAAGTGGGCGACGCCTTCCCGGCGATCCAGCCTTCGCAGATGGGCCTGCAGGAAGCGGTGCGCTACAAGGCGCGCGACGGCCTCGTCATTCCGGCCTACCTGACGCTGCCGCCCGGCGGCAAGCGCAAGAACCTGCCGCTGGTGGTGCTGGTGCACGGCGGGCCCTACCTGCGCGGCGCCGAATGGGGCTGGCGCCCCGACGTCCAGTTCCTCGCCTCGCGTGGCTATGCGGTGCTGCAGCCGGAGTTTCGCGGCAGCCGCGGCTTCGGCATCCGTCACTACGTCGCCGGCTGGAAGCAATGGGGCCTGGCCATGCAGAACGACATCGCCGACGGCGCCAAGTGGGCCATCGCCGAGGGCATCGTCGATCCGCAGCGCATCTGCATCGCCGGCGGCAGCTACGGCGGCTATGCCGCCCTGATGGGCCTGATCAACGATGCGGCGCTGTTCAAGTGCGGCATCAATGCCTACGGCGTGACCGACATCGGCTTGCTGGCCACCGGCGACTGGAGCAAGCGCTCCGACATCACCGAGGTCTACCGGGAGCACGGCATGCCGGTGCTGGTTGGCGACCTCGTCAAGGATGCCGAGCAGTTGAAGGCGACCTCGCCGCTGCAGCAGGCGGCGCGCATCCGGCAGCCGCTGCTGATGGCCTACGGCGGCGCCGACGTCCGCGTGCCCGTCTACCACGGCAGAAAGCTATATGACGCCATCAAGGTGACCAACCCGAACGTCGAGCTGGTGGTGTACGAAGAAGAAGGCCACGGCTGGGTATTGCCGAAAAACCGCATCGACTACTGGAGCCGGGTAGAAAAGTTCCTCGACCAGCACATCGGCAAGCGCTAAGGCGACGCAGCCGGTGTTTCAAAACCGGGGTCAGACCCAGGTTCTTCAAGTTTTGACGACGAGGTGTTTCAAAACCGGGGTCAGACCCAGGTTCTTCAAGTTTTGACGACGAGACTAGCTGGCCGCATGTTACAAAACGGGGTCAGCCTCAGTTTCCCGCTGAAATGATGAAAAACCTGGGTCTGACCCCGGTTTTGGAACGAAACGCCGAGTCTTGAAACTCATCTGCATCGCCGGCGCCAGCTACGGCGGTTACGCCGCGCTGATGGGACTGATCAACGACCCGGCGCTGTTCAAATGCGGCATCAACTGGGTCGGCGTCACCGACATCGGCCTGATGTACACCGGCGCGTGGGGCGCGCGCTCGGATTTTCCCGACGCATACAAGCAGTACGGCATGCCGGAACTGATTGGCGAGCTGACCAAGGATGCGGCGCAACTGACGGCCACCTCGCCGCTGGCGCAGGCGGCCCGCATCCGCCAGCCGCTGCTGATGGCGTACGGCGGCGCCGACCAGCGCGTGCCGTACTATCACGGCGCGAAGTTCCACGCCGTCGTCACGGCCACCAATCCGCATGTCGAGATGGTGGTCTACGACGACGACGGCCACGGCTGGGCGCGGCCGAAGAACCGCATCGATTTTTGGTCGCGGGTCGAGAAATTTCTCGACAAGCATCTAGGCGGCCAGCGTCCGGCCGGGCAATAGGAATTCTGCGGTCTTTTCTTGACGGCAATACTGCCGTTCGCCTAATATTGTTTTTTAATATCGTGCCAGGAACAATATGCCGTCTCGCCGCCGCCGCGTGTCCTGGTGCCTGACCCTGCTGCTGGCGGCCATCGGCGCCGCCCACGGCGCGCACGCCGCCGACCCGGCGGCCGCGCCCTTGCCGGCGCTCGAAAGCTTCTTCGAAAACCCAGCCTTCAGCGCCGCCCTGCTGGCGCCTGACGCCCGCCACCTGGCAGTGCGGATTGGCGGCGCCGGCAAGCGCGACCTGCTCGCCGTGGTCGACCTGGAAACGCGCGCCGTCAAGGCCGTCGCCAGCTTCGACGACGTTGACGTCGGCGACTTCGAGTGGGTCAACAACGACCGGCTGATCCTCAACACGATCGACAAGCGGCTCGGTGTCGGCGAGCGCCAGTTTGCGCCAGGGCTGTATGCGGTCAATCGCGACGGCGCGCAATTCAGGCAGCTGGCCAGCCGCAGCGGCGAGCCGTCCGCGCGCGCTTCGCTTGTCAGGGCGCTCCTGCCATGGCACACCTACCTGGTGCGCCAGAAAGGCGCACAGGATTCCGAGTTCGTATATGTCACCAGCCAGTCGCCGCAAGAGCGCGGCGAGGTCGCGCGCGTCGACCTGCTGCGCCTGAACACCCTCAACGGCCGCACCACGGCGGTGCAGGGACCGGCCAACACGCGCCGCTGGATGCTCGACCACACGGGCGAGCCGCGCCTGGCCGCCACGCTCGACGCGCGCACCGAATCGATCTGGTACCGCGATCCGGCAACCGACCAGTGGCGCAAGCTGGCCGAGTTCGATCTCTACCAGCGCGGGCCGGACGCGTTCGCGCCGCTCGCCTTCGGGCCGGACGGCAGCCTGTACGTCACCACCGAAGGCGCTACCGACAAGCGCGCCGTGCACCGCTTCGATTTTTCCGCCAACCGCGTCGCCCCGCAGCCGTTGGTGACGGTGCGCGACTACGACTTCAGCGGCAGCCTCGTGACCACGCGCGACAAGCTGCTCGGCGTGCGCGTGCTGACCGATGCCGATGGCGTCGAGTGGTTCGACGCCGAGATGAAGGCCATCCAGCAGCGCGTCGATGCGCTGCTGCCGCGCACCGTGAACCTGTTGTCGGTGGCCGCCCGCGCCGCAACGCCATGGGTGCTGGTGCAGTCGTATTCGGATGTCCAGCCGCGCGTCATCACCCTGTTCAACACCGCCACCGGCAAACTCGTCCAGGTAGGCGGCACTTACACGAAAATAGATCCGGCCTCGATGGGCACGCAGGAGCTGGTGCGCTACAAGGCGCGCGACGGCCTCGAGATCCCGGCCTGGCTGACGCTGCCCAATGGCAGCGAGCGCAGGAACCTGCCGCTGGTGGTGCTGGTGCATGGCGGCCCGTACGTGCGCGGCGGCCAATGGGGCTGGCACCCTCAGGCGCAGTTCCTCGCCTCGCGCGGCTACGCGGTGCTCGAGCCGGAGTATCGCGGCAGCACCGGCTACGGCTTCAGGCACTACCGCGCCGGCTGGAAACAATGGGGGCGGGCGATGCAGGACGACATCGCCGACGGCGCCAAATGGGCGATCGCCGAAGGCATCGTCGATCCACGCCGCATCTGCATCGCCGGCGCCAGCTACGGCGGCTATGCGGCACTGATGGGGCTGATCAACGATCCGGCCCTGTACAAATGCGGCATCAACTGGGTCGGCGTGACCGACATCAAGCTGCTGGCCACCGGCCACTGGAGCTTCACCTCGGACCTGTCGGACACCTACAAGCAATATGGCATGCCCGACCTGGTGGGCGACCTGGTCGCCGATGCGGCGCAACTGACGGCGACGTCGCCGCTGGCGCAGGCGGCGCGCATCAAGCAGCCGCTGCTGCTGGCCTACGGCGCCGCCGACAAGCGCGTGCCGCTGTATCACGGCACCCAGTTTTACGAGGCGGTCAAGCGCACCAACGCCGACGTCGAGTGGGTGGTCTACGCCGATGAAGGCCATGGCTGGACTGTGCCGAAAAACCGCATCGATTTCTGGTCGCGGGTCGAGAAATTCCTCGACAAGAATATCGGCAGCGGCCGCAAGGTGGAGTAATCTAGAGCCTGTTCACACGCCAAGGAGCTGCGCATGTCGTCGGGAAAAATTCTGGTCGCCCAGGGAGGCGGTCCCACCGCCGTGATCAACCAGTCAATGGTCGGCGTCGCGCTCGAGGCGCGCCGCTTCCCGCAAGTGACGCGGGTCTACGGCGCGCTGCACGGGGTGCGCGGCATCGTCAACGAAGAATTTATCGACCTGACCCAGGAGACCGTCGCCAACCTCGAGCTGGTGGCGGCGACGCCGTCGTCGGCGCTCGGCTCGACCCGCGACAAGCCCGACATCGCCTACTGCCAGAAGATCTTCGAAGTACTGCGCGCCCACGAGATCGAGCACTTTTTCTACATCGGCGGCAACGATTCGTCCGACACCGTGCGCATCGTCAGCCTCGAAGCGCAGAAGGCCGGCTATCCGCTGCGTTGCATCCACATCCCGAAGACCATCGACAACGACCTGGTCGGCAACGACCACACGCCAGGCTTCCCGTCGGCGGCGCGCTTCGTCGCCCAGGCCTTTGCCGGCGCCAACCTCGACAACGCCGCGCTGCCGGGCGTCTACGTCGGCGTCGTGATGGGCCGCCACGCCGGCTTCCTGACCGCCGCCGCCGCGCTCGGCAAGAAGTTCCCCGACGACGGCCCGCACCTGATCTACCTGCCCGAGCGAACCTTCGTGCTGGAAAATTTCCTCGCCGACGTCAAGGCTACCTACGAGCGTTACGGCCGCTGCGTCATCGCCGTCTCAGAAGGCATCCACGACGCCTCCGGCGAAGCGATCGCCAGCCTGCTGTCGAAGGAAGTCGAGCGCGACGCCCACGGCAACGTGCAGCTGTCCGGTACCGGCGCGCTGGCCGACCTGCTGTGCGACGAGATCAAGGCCAAGCTCGGCATCAAGCGGGTGCGCGGCGACACCTTCGGCTACCTGCAGCGCTCGTTCATGGGCTGCGTGTCCGACGTCGACCAGCGCGAGGCGCGCGAAGTGGGCGAAAAGGCGGTGCAGTATGCAATGTGGGGCGAGCAGGACGGCTCGGTGGCGATCCGCCGCAGCGGCGACTATTCGGTGGAGTATGCGCTGGTGCCGCTCGAATCGGTGGCCGGCAAGACGCGCGTGATGGAGGACGAGTTCATCAGCGCCAGCGGCACCGACGTCACCGACGCCTTCCGCCAGTACCTGCGGCCGCTGCTCGGCGCCGGCATGCCCGACGCCCACCGCCTGCGCGCCGCGCCGGTGGCCAAGATCCTCAACAAGTAAGCGGTCACGCCAACTGTCCGCGGTAAAAAAAACGGCGACTCTCGGGCCGCCGTTTTTCGTCGTTCGCTTTCAAAATGACTATGTCATTTTGACCTCTGGCGACGGTGTTTAGTTCGGCGCCCAGGCCAATTGCAGCCGATTCCGCATCAAAGTGCTGCCGGGTCCACATCGTCATCGCCGTCCTCGCCCGGCACCCATTCCATGATGTCGGCGGGCTGGCAGGCCAGCCGTTCGCAGATCTTGCCGAGCGTGGCGAAGCGGATCCCTTTGACCTTGCCGGACTTCAGCAGCGACAGGTTCTGCTCGGTGATGCCGACGTAGGCCGCCAGGTCCTTCGACTTGACCTTGCGCTTCGCCAGCATGACGTCCAGATGAATGATGATCGGCATCTAGACGAAGCCCTCGTTCTCTTCGGCCAGGCGCCGTCCCTCGTGCATCAGGTTGGTGATCAGGAAGAACAGCGCGCACACCAGCACCAGCAGTACCTCTTCGGAACTGACGCCGACCGCGAACTTCGGCGACGGCGCGCCGAAGCCGTAGCGCAGCACGATGGTGCGGATCGGCGGCTCGATGATCGACAGCAGCGTCGACAGCAAGGTGGCGCCGGCGAACGCGCGCAGGTGGCCGATGGTGGCGCGGTCGAAGGTGGCGCCGCGGCGCACGTTGACGAGCAGGCGCGCGAGGCGTGCCATGCCGTAGCACAGCGCCAGCAGCGCCGGCAGGCCGAGCGCGATGCCGGCGGCGCGTTGCGGCAAGTCGAGCGCGCGCATTTCCGCTCCGCTCATCCCTTTGGCGCTGATTTGCACCGTGGCGTCCGGCGCAAGCCAGCCGCTCCACGAAAGCACGAAAAATGCCACTTGCACGGAAACGCACACAGCCAGCAGCATCCGGATGAGGTTGCAATGAGTTTTCATGTTATTATCGTTAAACAGTAATTTCTTACTGTAATACAGCAATTTATCATTGCAATACATCTATTCTACCAGCCCTTAAAAGGAGCAAGATATGCGTTTGGTACCGATCCTTCCGGCAGCGCTGCTGCTGTCGGCCTGCACGACGATGCAAATAGGCGAGCGCAATTTCATCCGGCCCGACAAGCAGGTGTCGGCGGCCGACGCGCGGCTCGACGTGCGGGCCCTGCTGCCGGCGGCGCGCGTCAGCGACGAGGAAATCGCCACGCCCGATGGCGCAGTCCTGCGCGGCATCATTGCGCAGCCGCCGGGTGCCGCCGTCACCGTGCTCTACTTCGGCGGCAACGCTTTCCACCTCGACCGCCACGGCGCCGGGTTGCTGCCCCTGCTCGCTTCATGCGGGGCTGGTATCGCGGTGTTCGACTATCGCGGCTACGGGCGCAGCAGCGGCGCGCCGACGGTGGCGACGATGGCCGCCGACGCCGTGCGCGCGTTCGACCACGTCAGCGCGCGCCATCCCGGCCGGGTGATCGTGCATGGCCAGTCGCTCGGCAGCTTCATGGCTGCCCACGTGGTGCGGCAGCGCCCGCAAGCTGCCGGCCTGGTGCTCGAGGCAACCAGCAGCAACGTCCAGGATTGGGCGCAGGCCAACGTGCCGTGGTACGCGCGGCCGTTCTTGCAGATCGAGATCGACGAGTCGCTGCGCGCCGCCGACAACGTGGCGGCGGTGGCGGGCTACCGCGGCGCTGCCCTGGTGCTCGCAGGCGAGCGCGACCGCATCACGCCGCCGGCGCTGGGGCAGAAGGTATTCGCGGCGCTGCCGGGTACGGCCAAGCAGTGGTTCGTCGCCGACGGCGCCGGCCACAACGCCATCTTCGGCCACAAGGACGTCATGCCGGTCTACTGCGGCTTCGTCAGCAGCCCAAGTCGCGGCGCGGTAAAACCTTAGGCGACGATGGTCTGGTGCTCGTCGCCGGCGCGCGCGCGGATGGCGCCGACGCGGAACACGGTCTCGCCGGCCGCCTGCAGCTGCGCCATGGCGGCGTCAGCCTGCTCCTTGGCGACGATGACGACCATGCCGATGCCGCAGTTGAACACGCGGTGCATCTCGTCGTCGGCGACGCCGCCATGCTGCTGCAGCCACTGGAACAGCGGCGGCATCGTCCACGCCTTCGAGTCGAGCACGGCCGTCAGGTGCGGCTGCAGCACGCGCGGGATGTTTTCCACCAGGCCGCCGCCGGTGATGTGCACCATGCCCTTGACGTCCATCGTTTCCATCAGCGCCAGCAGCGGCTTGACGTAGATGCGGGTCGGCTCCATCAGCACGTCGGCCAGTTTGCGGCCGTGGAAGTCGCCGTCCAGGTCCGGCTTGGCCACTTCGATGATCTTGCGCACCAGCGAGTAACCGTTCGAGTGCACGCCCGACGACGCCAGGCCGAGCACGACGTCGCCGGCGGCAATCGTGGTGCCGTCGATGATCTTCGATTTTTCGACGGCGCCGACGGCAAAACCGGCCAGGTCGTATTCGCCGGCCGGGTACATGCTCGGCATTTCCGCCGTCTCGCCGCCGATCAGCGCGCAGCCGGCCTGCTCGCAGCCCTTGGCGATGCCGCCCACCACCGCCGTCGCGGTCGGCACGTCGAGCTTGCCGCAGGCGAAGTAGTCGAGGAAGAACAGCGGCTCGGCGCCCTGCACCAGGATGTCGTTGACGCTCATGGCGACCAGGTCGATGCCGACCGTGTCGTGGCGGTTCAGCTCGAACGCGAGCTTGAGCTTGGTGCCGACGCCGTCGGTGCCGGACACCAGCACCGGCTCCTTGTACTTCTTGCTGATCTCGAACAGGGCGCCGAAACCGCCGATGCCGCCCATGACGCCTTCGCGCATGGTGCGCTTGGCAAACGGCTTGATCGCTTCGACCAGGGCGTCGCCGGCATCGATATCGACACCGGCATCGCGGTAGGAAAGTGAAACATTTGAAGGTTGGCTCATGGTGTATTTGGCAGCGGAGGCGGTAAAATAGAAAGGCGGCGAAACAATTGCAGCTCGATAACGCCAGCAACTGCTCAATCCACCATTTTATCAAACCGGCCCGCTTTCAGCCCGATTTCGGCCATTTACCTGTTCAAGCGGCCTCACGATGCCATTTTCCTTCACCCCGGATCAGAAGCAGTCCGCCTTTTGGCTCGGGCTCGGGGTCGCCTTCGTGCTGCTGCTGTACGCGCTCGGACCGGTGCTGACGCCCTTCATCGCCGCCGCCATCCTCGCCTACGCGCTCAACGGCGCCGTCGACTACCTCGACCAGCGCCGCATCGGCCGCATGCCGATCCCGCGCGCGCTGGCGGTGGTGCTGGTGGTGCTGCTGTTCCTGTCGGCCGTCATCGCGCTGGTGCTGATCGTGATCCCGGTGCTGCAGGTCGAAATCCCGCTGCTGCTGGCGCAGATTCCCGCCTTCCTGGTGCGCATCGACGCCGTGCTGTCGCCGCGGCTGCAGGAAATGGGCATCAAGTTCCGCCTCGACGGCAGCGGCATCCGCGCCATCCTCAGCCAGCAGTTCGAAAGCGGCGACGAGATCTGGACCACCATCCTGTCGTCGGCGCGCATCGGCGGCACCCGCGTGCTCGGCTGGCTGGTCACGCTGATCCTGATCCCGGTGGCGCTGTTCTACCTGCTGCTCGACTGGCACAAGATCCTCGAGCGCGTCAGCGGCGCCGTGCCGCGCCGCTGGGTGGTGCAGACGGTCGGCATGGCGCACGAAGTGAACGTGCTGCTGGCGCAGTACCTGCGCGGCCAGCTGCTGGTGATGCTGGTGCTGGCGGCCTACTACTCGATGGGCCTGACCATCGCCGGCTTCGAGGTGGCGCTGCCGGTCGGGATCCTCACCGGCCTCTTGGTATTCATCCCCTACCTCGGCTTTGGCCTGGGCCTGATCCTCGCGCTGATCGCCGCCGTGCTGCAGTTCGCCGACTGGAGCGGCGTCATCGCGGTCGCCGTCATCTACGGCGCCGGCCAGCTGATCGAAGGCTTTTTCCTGACGCCGCGGCTGGTCGGCGAGCGCATCGGCCTCAATCCGCTGGCGGTGATCTTCGCCCTGCTCGCCTTCGGCCAGCTGTTCGGTTTCGTCGGCGTGCTGCTGGCGCTGCCCGCGTCGGCGGTGCTGATGGTCGCATTTCGCCACTTGCGCCACCACTATCTGCGCAGCAGCTTCTATAATGCCTGATGCACACACCGAGCCGACCGAACCACTTCGCATGAGACCTTCGCCATGAAACAGCTGGTGCTCGATCTGGGCGCGGACCAGGCGCAGAGCCTGGACACCTTCGAGGTGGGGCAGAATGCCGAGCTGGCGCACCTGATGCACCAGTTCGCGGCGCGCGCCTCGCGCGAGCATTTCGCCTACCTGTGGGGCGAGGCCGCGGCCGGCAAGACCCACCTGCTGCACGCGCTGGCCGCCACGCCGGGCTCGCGCTACATCGGCGCCGGCGCCCCCGCCGCCGACTTTGTCTACGCGCCCGACGTCAGCCTGTACCTGTTGGATGACTGCGACAAGCTGTCGCCCGAAGCGCAGATCGACGCCTTCGCGCTGTTCAACCAGATCCGCGAGCACGGCGCCTACATGGTCTCGACCGGGCCGGTGCCGCCGAAAGTGCTGCCGGTGCGCGAGGACCTGCGCACGCGCATGGGCTGGGGCCTGGTGTACCAGATCCACGGCCTGTCCGACGACGAGAAGATCGCCGCCCTGACCCACGCCGCCGACGCCCGCGGTTTGACGCTGTCGGCCTCCGTGTTACCCTACCTGCTGTCCCACTTCCGGCGCGACATGCGCTCCCTGTCGACGATGCTAGACGCACTCGATCAGTATTCCCTCGAAACCCAGCGCCCGGTTACCTTGCCGCTGCTGCGCGACCTGCTTCAGCAGGCCAATCACGAAGGGGACCCGAAAGCATGAACAAGCTGGCCCTGTTCGACCTCGACCACACGCTGCTGCCGCTCGACTCCGACTACGAGTGGGGCCAGTTCCTGGTACGCACCGGCGCCGTCGACGCCGGCGCCTTCAAGCGCGCCAACGACGACTTCTTCGCCCAGTACCAGGCCGGCACGCTCGACCCGGTCGAATACCTCGAGTTCGCGCTCGGCACGCTGGCGCGCTTTCCGCGCGCGCAGCTCGATGCGATGCACCGCCAGTTCATGGCCGAGGTCATCGAGCCGGCGATTTTGCCGGCCGCGCGCGCGCTGCTGCAAAAGCACCTGGACGCCGGCGACCTGGTGGCCATCATCACCGCCACCAACCGCTTCGTCACCGCGCCGATCGCCGCCGCGCTGGGCGTGCAGCACCTGATCGCGGCGATTCCCGAAGAAGACGAGCATGGCAACCTGACCGGCAAGCTGGTCGGCGTGCCGACCTCCGGCGCCGGCAAGGTGACCCACACCCACGCCTGGCTGGAAAAGATGGGCAAGCCGCTCGGCGCCTTCGAGAGCAGCCATTTCTACAGCGATTCGCACAACGATATTCCCCTCCTGTCCGTCGTCACCGACCCTGTTGCGACCAATCCCAACGCCGCGCTGGCAACGCACGCAACGGGCCATGGCTGGCCCTCACTTTATCTATTCAATGATTAAAAAATTCATCCGCAAGATCCTCGGCGTCAAGGAAAAGCCAGCGCGCGACCTGACCGAACCCATCGTCCTCGGGCCGGAAGAACACGGCATCGACCCCAAGCTGGTGTCGTCGAACGCGATCCGGGTGACTTCGTCGCTGCAGGAAGCCGGCTTCAAGGCGTTCGTCGTCGGCGGCGCGGTGCGCGACTTGCTGCTCGGCGTCAAACCGAAGGACTTCGACATCGCCACCGATGCCACGCCCGAGCAGGTCAAGCGGCTGTTCCGGCGCGCCTTCATCATCGGCAAGCGCTTCCAGATCGTGCACGTGATGTTCGGCCAGGACCTGCTGGAGGTGACCACCTTCCGCGGCGCCGGCGAAGTGAACGCGCCGAAGGATGAACACGGCCGCGTCCTGCGCGACAACAGCTTCGGCCCGCAGCATGAAGACGCGATGCGGCGCGACTTCACCATCAACGCCATGTATTACGACCCGGCGACGCAGCAGGTGCTCGACTACCACGGCGGCATCGCCGACATCCGCGACAAGACGCTGCGCATCATCGGCGTGCCGGAAGCGCGCTACCGCGAAGACCCGGTGCGCATGCTGCGCGTGGTGCGCTTCGCGGCGCGCCTGCGCTTTACCATCGAGCATTCGACGCAGGCGCCGATCGCCGTGATGGCGCCCTTGATCAACAACGTGCCGGCGGCGCGCGTGTTCGACGAAATGCTCAAGCTGCTGATGAGCGGCCACGCGCTGGCCTGCCTGCAGCAGCTGCGCAAGGAAGGCCTGCACCATGGCCTGCTGCCGCTGCTCGACGTCGTGCTCGAGCAGCCGATCGGCATGAAGTTCGTCACCCTGGCGCTGGAGTCGACCGACAACCGCGTCAAGGCCGGCAAGGGCGTCTCGCCCGGCTTCCTGTTTGCCTCGCTGCTGTGGCACCAGGTGGTGGAAAAGTGGACCGCCTACCGCGCCGCCGGCGAGTCGCCGATTCCGGCGCTGCACCTGGCTGCCGACGACGTGCTCGATTCGCAGACCGAGCAGCTGGCGCTGCAGCGCAAGATCGCCTCCGACATGCGCGACATCTGGTCGATGCAGCCGCGCTTCGAGCGCCGCAGCGGCAAGTCGCCGTACAAGCTGCTCGAGCACGTGCGCTTCCGCGCCGGCTACGACTTCCTGCTGCTGCGCTGCGAGTCCGGCG
Organism: Pseudomonadota bacterium; assembly: GCA_040386255.1. Lineage (GTDB taxonomy): Bacteria > Pseudomonadota > Gammaproteobacteria > Burkholderiales > Burkholderiaceae_D > JAFCUW01. The sequence goes on along the minus strand of JAZKFW010000033.1, from coordinate 33,195 downwards.
AGATCGACGCCGAACTTGGCGAATGGTGGACCGCGTTCTACGAAGGCGACGCCACCGAGCGCGAGGACCTGCTCACCAGCGAGCGCCTGGCGCCGGCCGGGGCGAAGCGCAAGCGCGCGCCGCGGCGCGGTCCGCGCAAGAGCGGCGCCGGCGCCGAAGCGGCCAGCGGCGGCGCCGGCGAGGAATGATCGCCTACGTCGGCGTCGGCGCCAACCTGGGCGACGCCCGCGCCAATGTCGAAGATGCGCTGGTGCGCCTCGGCGCGCTGCCGGCCACTGTCCTGCTGCGCCGCTCGTCGGCCTGGCGCAGCGCGCCGATCGACTCCTCCGGCGACGACTACGTCAACGCCGTCGCCTGCATCGATACCACACTTCCACCGCTCGACCTGCTGGGCGCGCTGCAGGAGATCGAACTGGCGCACGGTCGCGAGAGGCCCTACCGCAACGCGCCGCGCACGCTCGACCTCGACCTGCTGCTGTACGGTGACGATGTCATCGACTTGCCGGCACTGCAGGTGCCGCACGAACGCATGCATCAACGCGCCTTCGTGCTGGCGCCGCTGCTGGAGATCGCGCCGGCCATCGAGATTCCGGGGCACGGTCCGGCAGCGCCCCTGCTTGCCGCCGTCGCCGGCCAGGCCATCAGCCGCATCGACTGATCCGGCAGCATTCGCGGGTTGGCATTACACTACTAAAAAATCGCTGGCGCTGTTCGGCTGGGGTAAGGTCTGATTTTCGTATATTTGGGTTTATAGATGTGCGAATGTCAGACCTGACCCCAGCGTTCGCCGGCCTAAAAGCTGGGGTCAGGTCTGACATTCGAACATTTGAAGATGCCCAAATGTCCGAATATCAGACCTGACCCCTCCCAAACTTCGAGGACAAACAATGAGCTCATATTTGCAGGGTAAAGAGATGACGGGCGCGGACACTCCTGCGCCGGCGCCGGCGCCGGCCAAGCCGGTGATGACGAAGGCGGTGACGATTCCGACGCTGAACACGATGCGCGCGGCTGGCACCCCGATCGTCATGCTGACCTGCTACGACGCCAGCTTCGCCGCGCTGATGGACCGCTGCGGCGTGCACGTGCTGCTGATCGGCGACTCGCTCGGCATGGTCTGCAACGGCCACAACTCGACGCTGCCGGTGACGGTGGCCGAAGTGGCCTATCACACGGCATCGGTGGCGCGCGGCAGCAAGAGCGCGATGATCCTGGCCGACCTGCCGTTCGGCGCCTACGCCACCAAGGAAGCGGCCTACGACAACGCGGTCAAGCTGATGCAGGCGGGCGCGCACATGGTCAAGCTCGAAGGCGGCGCCTGGCTGGCCGACACCGTCAAGTTCCTCACCGAGCGCGCGGTGCCGGTATGCGCCCACCTGGGCCTGACGCCGCAGTCGGTGCACCAGCTGGGCGGCTACAAGGTGCAGGGCAAGACCACCGAAAGCGCCGATATGCTCAAGGCCGACGCGCTGCTGCTGCAGCAGGCCGGCGCGTCGATGCTGGTGCTCGAAGCGATTCCCACTAGCCTCGGCAAAGAAGTGACCGACATGCTGGCAATGCCGACGATCGGCATCGGCGCCGGTCCCGATTGCTCCGGCCAGGTGCTGGTGATGCACGACATGCTGGGCGTTTTCCCGGGCCGCAAAGCGCGCTTCGTGAAGAACTTCATGGATGGCCAGGGCAGCGTCGAAGGCGCCGTCAGCGCCTACATCAATGCCGTGACCGACCGCAGTTTCCCGGGACCTGAGCACTGCTTCTAGCCCTCTCCTCCACCGCAAGAGCCGCGAGCCAGATGAAAACACCATTTTGTTTGCTGTTGATAGTGTTGTGGAGTCGGGCGATTGCGGCGCAACCGATCCCGGTCGCTGCCGCCAACCTCGGTTTCGATCAGTGGGCAAACGGCGCGCCCTCTGGCTGGGTCGGCACGGCCGCCGGCTTCAAGGCCAGCCGGGACTGCTCGGCAGGCCAGGACGGCCGCTGCGTGCTGCGGATCGACAGCACCGATGGGTACACCTCCGGCAGCTTCCTTCCGCTTGCCCAGCGCATCGGGCTCGGCGCCGCTGCCGGGCGGCGGCTCACGCTGTCGGGCATGGTCCGGACTGAAAACGTCGCCGGCGGGGCCGCCGCGCTGTGGTTGCGCGCCGACGCGCCGGTCGGCCCACCGCTTGGTTTCGACAATATGCGCAATCGCGCGCCGTCCGGCACCACCGGTTGGTTGCCCTTCAGCGTCACCATTCTCGTGCCGCGCAACGCGTCCGGCATCCTGTTCGGCGTGATGCTGAACGGGAAAGGCACCGCCTGGTTCGATCGGTTGACGCTGTCGGCCGACCCGTCCGCCGAGGTCGCCGACGCCGTCCTGCCGGCGGCGAAAGCAATTCAGCGTCCGAAGCCCTCGCAGGAACTGCTGTCGGACGCGGCGCTGCGCCTGGCGCCGGCCGACGTCGCGCCGGCCAACGCGACCTGGCGGGCCGATGTCGCCAGCCGCGTCCATCCCGTCCGCTCGCTCTACAGCGACGACTTCAGCGACCTGCAGTTCCTCAAGCCGCTGTTGGCGGGCAAGCGCGTCGTGCAGCTGGGCGAAAGCGGCCATGGCGTCGGCGAATTCAACCTCGCCAAAGTCAGGCTGATCAGGTTCCTGCATCAGCAGATGGGTTACGACGTCGTCGCCTTCGAAAGCTCGCTGCCGCAGTGCTACCTGGCCGACCAGGCAATCGGCTCGGCGATGCCGATCGAGGTGATGAAGCGATGCCTGTTCCCGATCTGGCACAGCAATGAGACGCTGCCGCTGTTCGATTACCTCGACGCCAACCGCAAGAGCGGCAAGCGGCTCACGCTGGCCGGCTTCGATACCCAGGACAGTTCGGGCGGCGCAGGCGCGCCCGCGCTGCTGGCGCGCATGCTGCAGCTGGGCGGCTCGGCACGCGCGCCGGAACTCGAATCGAGCGAGAGCGCGCTGCGCAAGGCCGGGTCGAACGAACGGCTGGGGCCCGATGCGGTAACGCGCCTAACGGCGTTTTACGGCGATGCGGCCGCCGAGCTGGAGACACAGCGCGCGCGCCTGCTCAAGGCCGGCGCCGACGCCGATCAGCTCAACGTCGCGATTCAGAGCGCGAGGTCGCGCGTGCATCTGGTCCGACAGCGCGCGGCGGGCGCCGCGGCCGCGGGCATCGAAGTGCGCGATCTGGGCATGGCGAACAACCTCGACTTTTTGCTAGACACCTTGTATCCGGGACGGAAGGTGATCGTCTGGGGGCACAACGCCCACATCAGCTACCAGCCGCAGCCCAATGGCCAGCGGTCGATGGGCAGCTTTGCCGCCGAGCGGCGCAAGGCCGAACTCTATACGATCGGACTGTTCATGGGTCGCGGTGCGGCCGCCATGAACAATCGCGCACGCTATGACATCGCGGCGCCCACCGCCGACACCTTCGACGCCGTGATGAGCAACGCCGGCGCCCGCTATGCCTTCGTCGATTTTTCGACCGCCAAACCAGCGCCGGCAACGAGCTGGATGTTTGCCCCCATCGTCATGCGCGACTGGGGCGTCCGGCCCGTCACGCTGATCCCCGCAAGCGGCTACGACGGCGTGCTGTACATCGACACCGTCACGCCGCCCGACTACCAGCTAGCACCATGAGCGACGCCACCGCCCGCATGTTCATCGCCTTGTGGCCTGACGACGCCGTGCGCGCGGCGCTGAGCCAGTGGCGCGACGGCGTGGCGTGGCGCGCGGCAGCCGCGCCGGTGCGCAGCGAGCAGCTGCACGTCACGCTGCACTTCCTCGGCAGCGTGGCGCTGGAGGACATACCGAAACTGGCGAATGGCCTCGATGTGCCGTTCGACCCGTTTGAACTGGAGTTCGGCCATCGCGAGCTGTGGCACGGCAGCGTCGCCGTCCTGACCCCCGACCCGGTGCCGGCGCCGCTGCTGGCGCTGCACGCGTCGCTCGGCGAAGCGCTCGAGCAGCTGGGGATGACGCCGGAGGCGCGGCCGTATCGGCCGCACGTCACGCTGGCGCGACGTGCCGGCGCACTGACAGAAACCACTCAGGGGCCGCCGATTCGCTGGCGGGTCGAAGGCTACGCGCTCATGCAATCAAAGGCCGGCGACGGCTCGGAATATAGCATCGTGCAGGCTTACGGCAGCTAGAACGGTGCGCTCCGATGCGGCTCAAGAAGCTTTGCCGGCGCGGCGGCGCGCGAAGGCACCTGCCGCAACAGCCAGGCCAAACAGCGCGATCGACGACGGCTCCGGCACGTTGGTGGCGTTGACGACCAGATTGTCCATTGCCAAATAGTCGCCAAAGTTGTGCGTGACCGTCAGCGAAGAGAGGTTGTTGAAACCAGTCAGCGCATAGGTGCCGAAGTCGTTGCCGGTTAACTTGGCGCTGTTCAATCCTGTGCCCAGATCGATCAGGCTCGTAACTGTTCCTCCACCAACCTTATTGCCGACCAAAGTTGCGGTGAAACTCGTACCTACGTAATAAGAATTCCATCGCGCTAAGTCGAGGCTGTTGACCGAAAACGGCGCCGCAACGGCGCTGGAAATGGTGAACAGTCCGTTGCTCATGTAGAAATCGTTGCCGTTGTAGGCAATGTTGCTCGCGTCGCTATTGTTATACCCAGCGCCCATTACGTACGAATACTGATATTGCGTGCCGACAAACTTAAAACCACTGTCGGTGAATGTCGCCTGCGAATTGAAACCGGTATAGCCGCGATACACGCCTGTATTGCCCGCAATAGCGGTGCCACCGAGGTTGTTGAAATTGATAACTGTGGCGTGTGCGACTGACGCCAGCGAAGCAGCGGCGATGAAAAGGGTAGCGATGAGGGTCTTGGCAGCGTTCATGTAATTTTCCTGATATTAATGAAATGAAAGATAAAGTTATATTAAGCAAGAGTTGTGCCTAATAGAAATATATGTTTCGAATCAGAACGTTACAGTTTTCGCCGCTTGACCCTCTCCCTCAAATGTAAGATTTTTCGACAGGCTTTCAGCCGATCTGGATCCAGGTCGTCTTCAGCTCGGTGTACTTGTCGATCGCGTGCAGCGACTTGTCGCGGCCGTTACCGGACTGCTTGACGCCGCCGAACGGCACCGTGATGTCGTCGTTGTCGTACTGGTTCACGTGCACCGTGCCGGCGCGCAGTGCGCGCGCGGTCTGGATCGCCTTGGTCATGTCGCGCGTCCACACGGCTGCCTGCAGCCCGTACGGCGTCGAATTGGCCTGGCGGATCGCGTCCTTGATGTCGGTGAAGCTGAGCACCGACAGCACTGGCCCGAAGATCTCTTCGCGCGCGATGCTCATCGAGCCGTCGACCTGGTCGAACAGCGTCGGCGTGATGTAGAAGCCGCCCGTATCGCCGCGCGCCGCCTCGCCGCCTGACAGCAGCTTGGCGCCGGCCGCCTTGCCCGCCTCGATGTAGCCCATCACCGTCTTCATCTGGGTGGCGTCGACGATGGCGCCCATCACCGTGTCTTCGTCGAGCGGATCGCCCGGCTGGAAGCGCGGCATCATCGCCATCGCCTTTTCCAGGAACTGCTCCTTGATCGATTCTTCGACGAACAGGCGCGAGGGCGCGTTGCAGCTCTCGCCCTGGTTGAAGTAGATCGAGCCGATCGCCGCCTTCACGGCCGCATCGAGGTCCGGGCAGTCGGCGCAGACGATGTTGGCCGACTTGCCGCCCAATTCGGTCCAGGCGCGCTTGAGGTTCGACTGGCCGGCCATCTGCATGATCTTCTTGCCGACCGGGGTCGAGCCGGTGAAGGCGATGCAGTCGACATCCATGTGCAGCGCCAGCGCGGCGCCGGCTTCGTGGCCGTAGCCCGGCACCACGTTGAACACGCCGGCCGGGATGCCCGCTTCGAGCGCGATCTCGGCCAGCTTGAGCGCCGACAGCGGCGACTTCTCGGACGGCTTGAGCACGACGCTGTTGCCGGCAGCGAGCGCCGGCGCGATCTTCCAGGCGGTCATGATCAGCGGGTAGTTCCATGGCACGATGGCGCCGACCACGCCTACCGGCTCGCGCGTGATCAAGGCAAGGCTGGAGTCGTTGGTCGGCGCGATCTCGTCGTAGATCTTGTCGATCGCTTCGCCGTACCAGCGGATGCAGTTGGCGCACGACGGCACGTCGACGCTCTGGCTGTACTTGATGGGCTTGCCCATGTCGAGCGTTTCGAGCAGCGCCAGTTCGGCGGTGTTCTTCAGCACCAGGTCGGCGAACTTGATCAGGGTGCGCTTGCGCTGCGCCGGCGACTTGCCGGCCCAGCGGCGGTCGTCGAAGGCGGCGCGCGCCGCCGCCACGGCGGCATCGATGTCGGCGACATCGCCGCGCGCCACTTTGGCCAGCAGGCGGCCGTCGATCGGCGAATGGTTGTCGAAGGTCTGCTCCGACACGGCGCCGAAGCGCTGGCCGTTGATGAAAGCCCGGCCATCAATCGACAAGGCCGCAGCCCGCTCATGCCACTCGTTGTTTGCCATCGCTCAAACTCCTTTTAAATTTACTTCGATCTTTTCGCCGGCGACACACTCGAATCAGGACGCGCGTCTGCAACGCCCATCATATCGGGATTTGCGCTTCGAAAGCCAGGCGCGTGCTCCAGTTCGCCAGCCTAACCAGACAGGGAGGCCGCCATGGCCCATGCCCGAACGAACCGCCGCAAGCGGCTTGCCGCCTTTCTTCATGTATCAGACATGCATATCGGCCGGCTCAATCCCCTAAACGGCGACGCGGAGATGTCTTGGCCCGCAGTGAAGGCCTATAGCAACATGCCGTGGCTCGACGGCTTGATCGGCCACCACGGCAAGGCATTGGAGGAACTGGTCCATTTGCTCGCTGAACTGCAAGAATCAAACCCCGACCTGCGCCTCATCGTCAGCGGGGATCTGAGCCGTTTTGGGGGCATGCAAGAATTGACGCTGGCGCGCCATTTTCTTGAAGACGAAGTGGCATCCCAATGCCGTGTTATTGCACCGCATCTATCAAGACGGCGCAGCGCTCGAATGGCAGGCCGACGTGTACGGACGGATCGCCGGCGGATTCCGCCACCTGCCGTCCCAGACCCAAGTGTTCCCCTGCCGTGATGCCGGATTCAATTCATCAGAAAGCGCGTATCGACACGCGCGCGATGCGACCACTGAGCCACCAGGTCCCCAGGGATGGCAATACCCAGCCGTTGCAAGGGGGCAAAGGCGCGTGCGCCCCCATCATAGCCATATCGTTCAACCAGGAACGGCTGGATCGGCAACACGTCGCGCATCCACTTGTATAGCGGCTCGGCGGCTTCGGCAGAAATGTGCGAGGTGCCGGCGATTTCCGCAAACATGATGCGATCAGGGATTTGCGCGGCAGCCCCATGCTGAACGATCAGCGCGATGCCCATCCCCGGAGTCCTGTCGTGCAACCACCTTTCCCTCGGCCCTTCACTGCCGGCCCGCGCCAGCGAACGTTCGACGCGCTGGAACAGCAGATACACGCCCCGCGTTGCTTCGTAAATCATTGCCGGCGTGATACCGTATTGCAATAGATTGCGCGCACTGGGACCGCCCATTTCCACCGCGCCGGTCTCCTCCAGCAACTCTCGATCGAATTTGTCCGGCGCCGGCAAGCCGCGGAAGCGCGCAAGCCAGTCGTAATGCGATTCTTCGAGTTGCCCGATCAATGCGCGGAACGCCTCGCCAATTTCGGCGTGTTCGTCGTCCCTTGCCTGGCGGATGGCTTGCTCGATCGTGCCCTCCGCTTCGCCGTCGAGATCATCGAGGTCGTTCAACAGCGCGGCGTAGACGATCCCGGACCATTCGGGGTGTTGCTCGAGGCATGCCTGCTGCTGCGCGCTCAGCGCAAGATCATGATCGGCCATCGCCTGGCGGATCGCGGGGGCGCGCGCACGCACGGCGGCAAGCGCGCCGGCGTCATCGGCGGAGCATAGTGCCTTGATGAACAGGTCGAGATCGGTATTCATTATTTTCCTCCAGTCATTCTTGTTGTTGGCTGGTTGAACCGACGCAGCGCGTGTATCAACCCTGAGGTGAATCGGAGACGGGCGGCGTTCACTTCCGCAGTGCTGATGCCAAGCAAAGCGGCGACATGGTGAGGGGCTTGCCCGTCGAGCCACAATCCCTTCGCCACCCTGGCGTCCAGGGTGTCCGGCGCCGCGTTGTCAGCCAGCGCCAACAGCAGCCGACCGATGCCATTGGACAGCGTTTCGCGTAGCCGATAGCGGGTCATGGCGTGCCGCTGCGCCAGTGCGCGTTCGTTCGGCTCCTCGGCGGTGAGGAAGTCGTAGATGATTTCGCGTTCCAGCGCCGGCAGGCTGCGCAGGGCGGCGCCGATCAGCGCGGCCTGTTGGCGCGACTCCAGCGCCAGCTCCGGCAGCGCAGCTTCCGAGACGAGTTCGTCGGCATGTTCGAGGTCGACCGTGCGCTGGCGCCAGCGCTGCATGGTCAGGATGCGGCGGCGCGCGAACCGATAAAATGCGGCGGCAAGATAGGTCCGGAACTGGCTCTTGCCGATGTCGAACCTGCGCAGCACGCCCGGCAGTTCCTCAAGATAGAAATCGTGGACCAGGTCGCGGGTATCTTGCGGAGGCACAAAATATCCGGCGCGCGCCAGCGCCGCAAACACTTGCGAAAAGAGGCGTTCATGCGCGGTGATCCCCGCATCGAACTCGGCGTGTTCCACAGGTGATCCATTCGCAATAGTTGGACGAAAAAGCGCAGCCATCGACCTGGCCGCCCGCGGGCGGAAAAAACGGCGTCTGATGCTCTTTATTGCAATTGGCGGGCGCTCTGGTTGAAAAAACGCGCGGCAGGCACCGCCGCTCTCGCCGATTGTACGCCGGCACCGGTCGCCGTCAAGCGAGCGCGAATACGCGTCGAAAACAGGCGGGGAGCGCTAGCGAAACCACGCCACGGCCGATTTCTGACGTTATAATCGCCCAAATTTTCCTGACTGAAAAACTAACAAAACTGGGCCGAAATCGATGAATACCACGCTGATTACTTCTGTCGTGCTGTACCTGCTCGGCACGCTGGCGCTGGGGGTGTGGGCCGGCTCGCGCATCAAGAACACCAGCGACTTCGCGGTGGCCGGACGCAGCCTGCCGTTGATCATGGTGGTGACCACCACCTTCGCCACCTGGTTCGGCGCCGAGACGGTGATGGGCATCCCCGCCCGCTTCGTCCAGGGCGGCCTGAACGCGGTGGTGGAAGACCCGTTCGGCGCCGGCACCTGCCTGATCCTCGTCGGCCTGTTCTTCGCCGCCAAACTGTACAGACTGAACCTGCTGACCATCGGCGACTACTACCGGGTGCGCTACGGCAAGGGCGTCGAGATATTCTGCTCGGTGGCGATCATCCTCAGCTACCTCGGTTGGGTGGCGGCGCAGATCACCGCGCTCGGACTGGTATTCTCGGTGCTGACCGGCGGCGCCATGTCGGAAACGGCCGGCATGATCGTCGGCACACTGTCGGTGCTGATCTACGTCGTCGCCGGCGGTTTCCTTGCCGTCGCCCTCACCGATTTCATCCAGATGATCGTGCTGGTGATCGGCATGTCCATCATCGCCTTCTTCGCCGCCGACCTGGCTGGCGGCGCCGCGCCGGTGATGGCGCTGGCGTCGAACGGCGACCTGTGGCGATTCTGGCCGGCGCCGAGCTTTACCGAAATCGCATTCTTCATCGGCGCGGCGGTGACGATGATGTTCGGCTCGATTCCGCAGCAGGACGTCTATCAGCGCGTGATGTCGGCCAAGAACGCGCCGACCGCGCGCACCGGCGCCATCATCGGCGGCGCCAGCTACATCATGTTCGCCTTCGTGCCGATGTTTATCGTCGCTTGCGCCGTTATCGTCCTGGGCGACAGCGGCATGCAGATGGCCAAGAACGATTACCAGCGCCTGCTGCCCACCTTCGTGCTGACCAAGATGCCGCTGGTGATGCAGATCCTGTTCTTCGGCGCGCTGCTGTCGGCCATCAAGAGCACCTCGTCGGCAACGCTGCTGGCGCCATCGACCAGCTTCGTCGAGAACATCCTGAAGCACCTGCGCCCGGGAATGACCGACCGCCAGCAACTGTTCGCGATGCGCTGTTCGATCGTGGTGTTCGCGGCGCTGGTGCTGAGCTACGCGATCGCCATGAAGGGCACCTCGATCTACGAGCTGGTGTCGTCGGCCTACCAGGTCACGCTGGTGGCCGCCTTCGTGCCGCTGGTGATGGGGCTGTACTGGAAGCGCGCGACCACGCAGGGCGCGGTGGTATCGATCGCCGCCGGCATCTGCACCTGGCTGGCGTTCTTCCCGCAGCTGAGCAGCCTGGGCACGGTTTTCCCGGGCCAGCTGGCGGGATTGCTGGCGGCGTTCGCCGGCATGTTCGCCGGCTCGCTGGCGCCACAACTACTGCGCGACCGGCACGATCGGGTCAAGACGCAAACGGCTTAATTGGCAGGTGGCGGTTCTGAATACCGCTGGCCTAAAAAACCGTCGTTCCCGCGTAGGCGGGAATCCGTACCAACTCGGCGCCTATTCGATATGGGCGCGCCCCATGTGATAAAACCAGAGCGGATACTACCGCGGCGGACGCAGCCCCTTCACTAGGCCGAACGCCCTTAGATTAGGGCGCGATTGCGCCTCATCAAGTTGCACCTCAACCGTTCTGCCAGCCTGCTATTTCCTTAGGGAACTATCAATCTATCCTACTTCCATCCATCCAGCTGCAAAGTTGCGCTGATTCGAATAAGGAATTGAATATGCAGAAAATTAGCTCTTTCAACCGGCTGGCATTTCTGGCGTTATTGGTCGGCATTACTAATCTCGCGAACGCAGAACCCAATAGCGAAACTCCACGAAAAGTTGCAGGCGTCTACAACCTGCAAGGCGTTCGCGAGATGGCAGCCACGCTCATCTTGCACCCCGATAAGCGATTTGAATATGGTGCGATCTACGGCGGGGCGGACCCCAAGGCGAATGGAAAATGGTCCATTGAGGATGAGGTCATACATCTTGTTTCTGAACAGCGCGCACCAAAATACACGAACGTTGAGCAAAGTAGCGAACCGCTGCCGGATATTACTGATGGCGACGGAATTCGCCCCGCGCTGGCTGTGCAAATAGCGACACCCTCGCTGGATTTGAAATGGCGCGGCGTAAAGGTGGCGTTCAAATTTTCCAACGGCAGCGTGCGCAACGGCATGACCGACCGAAGGGGAGTCGTCTACCTAGGGGCGCATCCGGAACCAGCACGGAAAGGCGTGACGCTACAGGAAGTCGGGATAGCTTTGCCCGATGATAGCGGCAAGTTTTTCTGGATAGTCCCCAGCAACCCTAACGTAACCAGGATAGCCGTAGAATTTGATCCTGGCGCCATGGCCCAAGCCTTCCGAGAAGGGTATCTCGAGATCGAAGAAGGTAGCCCAACGCGGCTTGTTGCCGGAAGGTTGCTGGGCGAGTTGCGCGGAACTTATGTCTGGAATGGTCCCATCAAATCCGAATTAAAACCCTAAAGACCTGGTTCGCCCCATCCCCTAGCGGGAATCGCTGTCGTCTTGGGTTACAGAAGGCAGGGGTTCCCGCTTGCGCGGGAACGACGGTTTTTTAAGCTGCGATTTGAGCTTAAGACAGTCGCTCTCCTCGTGTCGCTTAGTCCAACATCTGGCGCCGCTGCAGCTCCGCCAGCGTGTCGTCCAGCGCGGCGCGAATGCGCTTGATCATCTCGTCGATCTCGACGCGCGTCATCACCAGCGGCGGCGCGATGATCATGCGCTCGCCCACGGCGCGCATGATGATACCGTTGTCGAACATGTAGCCGCGGCAGATCATCCCCACCCCGTCGTCGCCGTCAAACACGACGTTGTCGAACACCGTCGCCCCCTTGCTGCGTACCAGGTTCAGGCCGGCGACGAAGCCGCAGCTGTCGGCATGCCCCACCAGCGCATGCTCGCGCAGCGCGACGAACTGCTCCTTCAGGTATGGCCCGGTATCGCGCGCCACCTTGCCCACCAGGTCTTCGTCGATCAGGATGCGGATGTTCTCCAGCGCGGCGGCGCAGGCGACCGGGTGGCCCGAATAGGTGAAGCCGTGATTGAAGTCGCCGCCCTTTTCGGTCAGTACCGTGGCCACGCGGTCGCCCACCAGCACGCCGCCCAGCGGGATGTAGCCGGAGGTGACGCCCTTGGCGAAGGCGATCAGGTCGGGCTTGATGCCCATCAGCTCGGAACCGAACCAGCTGCCGAGGCGCCCGAAGCCGCAGATGACTTCATCGGCCACCAGCAGGATGCCGTACTTGTCGCAGATACGCTGAATCTCCGGCCAGTAGGTCGACGGCGGGATGATCACGCCGCCGGCGCCCTGCACCGGCTCGCCGATGAAGGCGGCGACGTTGTCGGGACCGAGTTCGCGGATGCGCTCTTCCAGCCAGCCGGCCGCGGCGATGCCGAATTCGTCCTCGCTCATGCCGGCGCCGCCTTCGAGGTAGCTCGGCTGGCCGATATGGACGATGCCGGGCACGCCCGGGCCGCCCTGCGCGTGCATGCCGGCCATGCCGCCGAGCGAGGCGCCGGCGATGGTGCTGCCGTGGTAGGCGTTCTTGCGGCTGATGATGACGTGGCGCTCCGGCTGCCCCTGCAGTTCCCAGTAGCGCCGCACCATGCGCACGATGGTGTCGTTGGCTTCTGAGCCGGAGCCGGTGAAGAACACGTGGTTGAACTGCGGCGGCGACACCTTCACGAGCAGCGCGGCCAGCTGCACCGCCGGCACGTTGGTGGTGTTGAAGAAGCTGTTATAGAACGGCAGCTGCTCCATCTGGCGGTACACCGCTTCGGACATGCTGGTGCGTCCGTAGCCGATGTTCACGCACCACAGCCCCGACATGCCGTCGAGGATCTTGTTGCCCTCCGAATCCCACAGGTAGATGCCTTCGCCCTTGACCATCACGCGCGCGCCCTTTTCGGCAAGCGCCTTGTGGTCGGTGAACGGATGCAGGAAGTGCGCCGAGTCGAGCCGCTGGATGGTGGCGGTGTCTGTTGTTGTCTGGTCCATGTTCGTCATCGCTTAAACGTGCAGCAGCAGGTGCTCGCGCTCCCACGGACTGATGACGGTCATGAACTCCTGGTGCTCGAGGTCCTTGATGGCGGCGTAGACGTCGATGAAGCGGTCGCCCAGCACGGTGCGCAGCTTGTCCTCGCCGCGCAGCAGGTGCAGCGCCTCCGGCAGGCTGTGCGGCAGTTCGAACGGCATGTCGTAGGCGCTGCCCGACATCATCGGGGTCGGTTCGAGCTGCTCGGTCATGCCGAGGTAGCCGCAGGCCAGCGTCACCGCCAGCGCCAGGTAGGGATTGGCATCGGCGCCGATGATGCGGTTCTCGACGCGGCGGTCCTGCACGCCGGACTCCGGCACGCGGAAGCCCACCGTGCGGTTGTCGATGCCCCACTGGATGTTGATCGGCGCGGCGGTGTGGCGCACGATGCGGCGGTACGAGTTGACGTAGGGGGCGACGATCGCCATCGCCGACGGCATGTAGCGCTGCAGGCCGCCGATGTAGTGCTTGAAGATTGGCGCGGCCGAACCGTCTTCGGCGCTGAAGATGTTCATGCCGGTCTTGATGTCGACGACGCTCTGGTGCACGTGCATCGCCGAACCTGGTTCGCCGGCCATCGGCTTGGCCATGAAGGTGGCGTACATGTCGTGCTTGAGCGCCGCTTCGCGCAGCGTGCGCTTGAAGAAGAACACCTTGTCGGCCAGGCCCATCGGGTCGCCGTGCAGGAAGTTGATTTCCATCTGGCCAGCGCCGATCTCGTGGATCAGGGTGTCGACGTCGAGGTTCATCATCTCGCAGTAGTCGTAGATGTCCTCGAACAGCGGATCGAATTCGTTGACCGCGTCGATGCTGTAGACCTGGCGGCTGGTTTCGGCGCGCCCGCTGCGGCCGACCGGCGCGCGCAGCGGCAGGTCGGGATCGATGTTCTTGGCGGTCAGGTAGAACTCGAGTTCAGGCGCCACCACCGGTTTCCAGCCCTTGTCGGCGTACAGCTTGAGCACGCGCCGCAGCACCGTGCGCGGCGCGAAGTCGACCAGTGCGCCGTCGGAAAAGTAGCAGTCGTGGATCACCTGCGCGGTCGGGTCGACTGCCCACGGCACCATCGTGATGGTGGTCGGATCGGCCTTCAGGATCATGTCGCGGTCGGTGGTCGAAATGGCGCGGTCGTACGGCGCGTCGCCGACCGGGTAGTTACCCGTCACGGTCATGCCGAGCACCGCCTCCGGGATGCGCATGCCGCGCTCCTGGGTGAATTTCGCGCGCGGCATGATCTTGCCGCGGGCGACACCGGTAAGGTCGGGGATCAGGCATTCGATTTCAGTGACCCGTTTTTCGTTGAGCCACAAATCCATGTCTGTGTAGGTGAAATTTTCGCGGATAGCCATCGTTTTCTCTCTGTAGTCTGATTCGGCCCGCGGCGCCTGGCGCCCGCGGGTGGGGTGTGGATGTCGATGGCGGAGCTACGGCACGCCGGAGGCGGCCCATTGTCGGCAGATCATGGCTGCCTCCCGCGCGCGGCGAGGTAGTCGCGGCAGGCCTGGCCGAAGGCGCCGAACAGCTTCATCGACACCGGGTTTTCGGTCAGGCGCCACTCGGGGTGCCACTGCAGCGCCAGCGTGAAGCCGGGCGCCCCGGCCACCGAGAACGCCTCGACCACGCCGTCGGGCGCGCGCGCCTCGATCGCCAGCCCTTTGGCCAGCTGGTTGACGCCCTGGCCGTGCAGCGAATTGACCTCGATGTCGGCCGGGCCGAGGATGCTGGCCATGGTGCCGAGCGGCGTCAGCGCCACTGAGTGGGCGGGGCCGTACTGCTCGTCGAGCGGGAGGCCGGGGTTTTCGCGGTGGTCGGCCAGGCCTTCGACGCCGTGCAACGCCTGGTGCAGGCTGCCGCCCAGGGCGACGTTCATCTCCTGGAAGCCACGGCAGATCGCCAAGATCGGGATGCCGCGCCGTACCGCCGCCCGGATCAGCGGCAGCGTGGTTTCGTCGCGCGCGCGATCCTGCGGCAGGCTCGGGTCCAGCACGTCCTCGGAATAATAGCTGGGGTGGACGTTCGAGGCCGAGCCGGTCAGCATGATGCCGTCGCAGGCGCTCAGCATGGTCTCGAGTTCGAGCGCTTCGCCCAGCGCCGGCACGATCAGCGGCGCGCAGCCGGCGCCGCGCACGACGGCGTCGACATACTTTAGCTGCACCGCGTGGTACGGGTGGGACCCGATATCGCAGGTACAGGCTGGAACGAGGACGATGGGACGGCGCATGGGAGTTACCTGGTCGTGTGCTCTTACGCTCGGTCCATCATAAATCCAAATTGGCCCGAGTGCGAGGGGCGGTTGATGCAAATCAAAGTGTTACTTGTCAGAATAATACTGTTAATTTGCCGATGATGCCCACACGAACTGGTTCCGGGGTCTGAGCCCATGGAAACTCGGCGTCCCCCTCATACCCCGGTTCAGCCCTCAGCGAACCACGCCAAAAGCGGCTACCATGGGAAATTGCCAAATTCATAGCGAGCCCCCTATGCTGAACCTGAAAGACCCTTCCCTGCTGCGCCAGCAAGCCTTCATCGATGGCGAATGGTGCGACGCCGACGACGGCACCACCATCACCGTGACCAACCCGGCGACCGGCGAGACGGTCGGCACCGCGCCGCACATGGGCGCGGCCGAAACCAGGCGCGCCATCGACGCGGCCAACGCGGCGTGGCCGGCCTGGCGCAAGAAGAGTGCAAAGGAACGCAGCGCGGTGCTGCGCAAGTGGCACGACCTGATGCTGGAAAACGCCGACGACCTGGCGCTGATCATGACCGCCGAGCAGGGCAAGCCGCTGCCGGAAGCCAAGGGCGAAGTCGGCTATGCCGCCTCGTTCTTCGAGTGGTTCGCCGAGGAAGCCAAGCGCATCGAGGGCGACACGCTGCAGTCGCCGTGGCCGGACCGCCGGCTGGTGGTCACGCGCGAGCCGATCGGCGTGTGCGCGGCGATCACGCCGTGGAATTTTCCGGCCGCGATGATCACCCGCAAGGTCGGCCCGGCGCTCGCCGCCGGCTGCCCGATCGTCGTCAAGCCGGCCGAGCTGACGCCGTTTTCGGCGTTCGCGCTGGCCGTGCTGGCCGAGCGCGCCGGCGTGCCGAAAGGCGTGTTCTCCGTCATCACCGGCGACTCGAAGGCGATCGGCCTGGAGATGACCAGCAACCCGGTAGTGCGCAAGGTCAGCTTCACCGGCTCCACCCAGGTCGGCCGCATCCTCATGCAGCAGTCGGCGCCGACCATCAAGAAGCTGTCGCTCGAACTGGGCGGCAACGCGCCGTTCATCGTGTTCGACGATGCCGACATCGATGCCGCGGTCGAGGGCGCGATCGCGTCGAAATACCGCAACGCCGGCCAGACCTGCGTCTGCGCCAACCGCCTGTACGTGCAGGACGGCATCTACGACCAGTTCGCCGCCAAGCTCGTGGAAGCGGTGGGCAAGCTGAAGGTCGGCAACGGCCAGGACGCCGGCGTCACGCAGGGCCCGCTGATCGAAGAAAAGGCCGTGCTCAAGGTCGAGCAGCACATCGCCGACGCGCTGTCGAAAGGCGCGCGCCTGATGGCCGGCGGCAAGCGCCATGAACTGGGCCACAGCTTCTTCCAGCCAACCGTGCTGGCCGACGTCACAACCAACATGCAGGTGGCGACCGAGGAAACCTTCGGCCCGCTGGCGCCGCTGTTCCGCTTCAAGACCGAGGACGAGGTCATCGCGATGGCCAACGACACCGAATTCGGCCTGGCGTCGTATTTCTATTCGCGCGACATCGGCCGCGTGTGGCGGGTGGCGGAAGCGCTGGAATCGGGCATGGTGGGCGTCAACACCGGCCTGATCTCGAACGAGATCGCGCCGTTCGGCGGCGTCAAGCAGTCGGGCCTGGGGCGCGAAGGCTCGAAGTACGGGATGGATGATTACCTGGTCATCAAGTACATTTGCATGGGCGGGATCTAACCCGGCCACCAGCCGCGAAACCGTCGTCCTCGCGAGGATGACGAAATATCGGTTGGTGGAATTAAAAAGGATAGTGGTTCGCAGACAGCTTTCGCGCGCGTTCCTGCGGATTCTCCGACTACTTTCGCTAACCCAAAGACCGTCATCCTCGCGCATGCGGGGATCCATGCTGAGCTTGCCCTAGTGGCGAGAGATGCTCAGTATGGATCCCCGCTTTTGCGAGGATGACGGCTTTGGCTTTGCAGAGACAAACAGCGCTTAGTCCTGCGGATACTCGTAGTATTTGCGGGCATCGCCGCGCACTTTGTCGGCCGGGTACTTGGCACGGTTGAGCACCATCTTGTCCAGCACCGCCGCGTGCAAATCGACATCGAGCTTGTCGGCCAGCCGGATCAGGTACACCAGCACATCGGCCATCTCGTGCCGCACCTGCTCGAGCTTGCCGGCGCCCAGCTCCGCCGCATCGCCGCGCGCGAGCCACTGGAAATGCTCCAGCAGCTCGGCCGCCTCGACCGTCAGCGCCGCCGACAAATTCTTCGGCGTATGGAACTGGTCCCAGTCGCGCTCGTCGACGAACTGGCGCACCGTGTCGCGCAGGCTGGTCAGTTCGCCCATCGCTTCAGATATCGTAGGTGGCAAGGCGCGCGTCGAACTTCGGCGCCAGGTCCTCGATCTGCGACACCGTCATGCCCAAGTCGCGCAGCAAGCCGTCATGCAGGCCGTACACCCAGCCATGCACGCTGAGGTCCTGGCCGCGCTCCCACGCGTCGCGCACCACCGTCGTCTGAGCGACGTTGATGACCTGCTCGGTGACGTTCAGCTCGCACAGCCGGTTGGCACGGTCGCGTTCAGGCAGCACTTCGCCCAGGTACTTCTCGTGCTTCTGGTGCACGTCCTGCACATGGCGCAGCCAGTTGTCGGCCAGACCGACGCGGCGGCCAGTCATCGCGGCATGCACGCCCGAGCAGCCGTAGTGGCCGCACACGATGATGTGCTTGACCTTCAGCACGTCGATGGCGAACTGCAGCACCGTCAGGCAATTCAGGTCGGAGTGCACGACGACGTTGGCGATGTTGCGGTGGACGAACAGCTCGCCCGGCGCCAGGCCGAGCAGCTCGTTGGCCGGCACCCGGCTGTCGGAGCAGCCGATCCACAGGTATTCCGGCGTCTGCTGCGCCGCGAGGGATTTGAAGTAGGTCGGATCTTCGGCGACGCGCGCCGCCGCCCAGTCCTTGTTCCGCTGGAACAGCTCGTCGGTGGTAAGGCCACTGCCAGTTACTAGTGTCATCAAAAATTCCTGTTCGCAAAAAAACCGCTGAGAGGCGGATGCCATCTCAGCGGTTATGGGGTCTTTATTCGAAAAAATCCTTGACCTTGTCCATCCAGCCCTTGCTTTGTGGGCTGTGCTTGGCGCCGCCCTCGACCGTCAGCCGTTCGAACTCCTTCAACAAATCCTTCTGCTTGTCGGTCAGCTTGACCGGCGTTTCGACCGCCACGTGGCAGAACAGGTCGCCGGCATAACCGGAACGCACGCCCTTGATGCCCTTCGCCTTCAGGCGGAAGGTCTTGCCCGACTGGGTGCCCTCAGGAATCGTGAACGACACCTTGCCCGACAGCGTAGGCACTTCGATCTCGCCGCCCAGCGTCGCCTTGACGAACGAGATCGGCATCTCGCAATGCAGGTCGTCGCCTTCGCGCTGGAACACCGCGTGCGGCTTGATGTGGATTTCCACATACAGGTCGCCCGGCGGGCCGCCGTTGGTGCCCGGTTCGCCGTTGCCCGACGAGCGGATCCGCATGCCGTTGTCGATACCGACCGGAATCTTCACTTCCAGCGTCTTGTTGCGCTTGATGCGCCCCTGGCCGCCGCATGGCGCGCACGGGTCGGTGATGACCTTGCCGCTACCATGGCACTTCGGGCACGTCTGCTGGATGCTGAAGAAACCCTGCTGCATGCGGACCTGGCCGTGGCCAGCGCAGGTGCTGCAGGTGGTCGGCGAGGTGCCGGGCTTGGCGCCGCTGCCGTGGCAGGTGTCGCACTTGTCCCAGCTCGGCACGCGGATGGTGGTGTCGAAGCCGTGCGCGGCCTGCTCGAGGGTAATTTCGAGGTTGTAGCGCAAGTCGGCGCCGCGGTAGACCTGCGGGCCGGCGCCGCGGCCACGGCCGCCGCCGCCGAAGATGTCGCCGAAGATGTCGCCGAAACTGTCGGCAAAGCCGCCCGCGCCGCCGCCGAAGCCACCGCCGCCGCCCATGTTCGGATCGACGCCGGCGTGACCATAGCGGTCATACGCCTCGCGCTTTTCCGGATTGGTCAGCATCTCGTACGCTTCTTTGACTTCCTTGAACTTCTCCTCGGATTCCTTACTGTCCGGATTGCGGTCCGGATGGTATTTCATCGCGAGCTTGCGGTACGACTTCTTGATGTCTTCTTCCGAAGCATTCTTGGCGACCCCGAGGATCTCGTAAAAATCACGTTTTGCCATTAGGGCACCTTGCTGTCTGTCTGACTACTTGAACTCAATATGCAAAAAAACCGAGCCGGGTAAGCGGCTCGGCATTATATGCTACAACGTTGCTACCGTTTTTAAGCGGTGATTACTTGGCGTCCTTGACTTCCTTGAAGTCGGCGTCGACCACGTCGTCCTGCTTGGCGCTGGATTCGCCGCCGCCTTGCTGGCCGCCTTCGCCGCCGCCTGCCTGCTGCTGCGCCTGCTGGTCGGCGTACATCTTCTCGCCCAGCGTCTGCGCCGCGGTCGACAGCGCCGCCATCTTGGTGTCGATCTCAGCCTTGTCGGACGATTTCAGCGCGCCTTCGAGGTCGGTGATCGCGCTTTCGATCTTTTCCTTCTCGGCAGCGTCGAGCTTCGCACCGAATTCGGTCAGCGACTTCTTGGTCGAGTGCACCAATGCGTCGGCTTGGTTGCGCGATTCGGCCAGCTCTTTCAGCTTGTGGTCCTCTTCGGCGTTCAGCTCGGCATCCTTCACCATCTTCTGGATCTCGGCCTCGGTCAGGCCGGAGTTCGCCTTGATCGTGATCTTGTTCTCTTTGCCGGTGGCCTTGTCCTTGGCGCCGACGTGCAAAATGCCGTTGGCGTCGATGTCGAAAGTCACTTCAATCTGCGGCGTGCCGCGCGATGCCGGCGGGATGCCTTCGAGGTTGAATTCGCCCAGGCCCTTGTTGCCGGCCGCGATTTCGCGCTCGCCCTGGTAGACCTTGATGGTCACCGCAGGCTGGTTGTCGTCGGCCGTCGAGAACACTTGCGAGAACTTGGTCGGGATCGTCGTGTTCTTGTGAATCATCTTGGTCATCACGCCGCCCAGCGTTTCGATACCCAGCGACAGCGGGGTAACGTCCAGCAGCAGCAAGTCCTTGCGCTCGCCCGACAGCACCGAGCCCTGGATCGCCGCGCCGACCGCAACCGCTTCGTCCGGGTTGACGTCCTTGCGTGGATCCTTGCCGAAGAATTCCTTGACCTTTTCCTGCACCTTCGGCATGCGGGTCATGCCGCCGACCAGGATGATGTCGTCGATGTCGGAGACCTTGACGCCGGCATCCTTGATCGCCATCTTGCACGGCTCGATGGTGGCGTTGATCAGTTCTTCGACCAGCGACTCCAGCTTCGCACGCGTCATCTTGAGCGTCAGGTGGACCGGGGCGCCGTTCGCCATCGCGATGTACGGCTCGTTGATTTCGGTCTGCGCGGCCGACGACAGCTCGATCTTGGCGCGCTCGGCCGAAGCCTTGATGCGCTGCAGCGCGATCGGATCCTTCTTCAGGTCCAGGCCGTTGATCTTCTTGAACTCGTCGATGATGTAATCGATGACGCGCTGGTCGAAGTCTTCGCCGCCGAGGAAGGTGTCGCCGTTGGTCGACAGCACTTCGAACTGCTTTTCGCCGTCGACGTTGGCGATCTCGATGATCGAGATGTCGAACGTGCCGCCGCCGAGGTCATATACGGCGATCTTGCGGTCGCCCTTGTCGGTGCGGTCGAGGCCGAACGCCAGCGCGGCCGCGGTCGGCTCATTGATGATGCGCTTGACGTCGAGGCCGGCGATACGGCCGGCGTCCTTGGTGGCCTGGCGCTGCGAGTCGTTGAAGTAGGCCGGCACGGTGATGACCGCTTCGGTGACTTCTTCGCCGAGGTAGTCTTCGGCGGTCTTTTTCATCTTGCGCAGGATTTCAGCGGAGACTTGCTGGGCGGCCAGCTTCTTGCCGCGCACGCCGATCCAGGCGTCGCCGTTTTCGGCCTTGACGATTTCGTACGGCATCAGGCCGATGTCCTTCTGGACTTCTTTCTCGTCAAACTTGCGGCCGATCAGGCGCTTGACCGCGAACAGGGTGTTCTTCGGGTTGGTCACTGCCTGGCGTTTGGCGGTGGCGCCAACGAGGATCTCGCCGTCTTCCTGATACGCAATGATCGACGGCGTCGTGCGCGCGCCTTCGGCGTTTTCGATGACCTTCGGCGTACCGTTTTCCATGATCGCGACGCACGAGTTGGTGGTGCCCAAGTCAATACCGATAATTCTGCCCATGATTTTTGTCCTTGTAAGTACTAAGTTTCAGATATTTCAAATATGCGGAAGAACTGCGCGCTTTCAAGAGCTTGCGTCGCAGCATCGCTGTTTTTATTTTGCTTGCGCTGCCGTAACGATCGCCGGGCGCAGCAGCCGGTCGGCAATCATGTAACCTTTTTGCAACACGCTGACGACGGTATTGGCTTCCTGCTCGGCCGGCACGACTGCCACGGCCTGGTGCTTGTTCGGGTCCAGCTTGTCGCCGACGGCTGGCATCACCTCGACCAGGCGGTTCTTTTCGAACGCCGACGTCAGCTGCTTGAGCGTCATTTCGACGCCTTCCTTCAGCGATTCGATCGACGGGGTATCGACTTTCAAGGCCATTTCCAGGCTGTCGCGCACCGGCAGCATGGCCTCGGCGAATGCCTCGACGGCAAACTTGTGCGCCTTGCTGACGTCTTCCTGGGCGCGGCGGCGGATGTTCTCGCCTTCGGCCTTGGCGCGCATGAAGGCGTCGTGCATCTCGGCCAGCTTCGCTTCGGTCGCGCTCAGTTGCTGCTCGAGTTCATTCAGCGCCGGGGTCGCCGCGGCGTCGATGGTGCCGCCTTCGACCGGCTGGGACATTTCCTGGTTTTCTTGTTCTTGCATCGAAAAAACTCCTAAAAACAGTTACTTAGCGGTTGAACATCGTGTCTGAATCACCACACTGCGCTCCAGATGGGGCTATACCCGACGTTTTCAAGGGGAATAGCGCGACGGCGCGGACAGTTCCGTGGATGTAACTATTGTTACAACTTTTACCGGATCGGGGATTCACTATTTTGGCGGGGGCTCTAATATGAACTTCACAGGGCGCCGCCGGCGATTTTCCGCCGGTGACTCTGCCCAGGAGTTCCTCATGAAGCTGCAACTGATTTCTGCAACCGTAGTCGCCTACACCATCGGCACGATGGCGCTGATCTGTTACGCCGGGCTGACGCTGCCTTAAGCGCGCCGGCCGGCCGTTGCTATTTCGCGCCCAGCGCCTCGGCGTGGGCGCGGCCGGTCTCCGCATCCTTCTTTTCCGCCTCGCGCTGGGCCGCGGTCATCATCGTCGGCCAGCCGATCAGGTGCTGCTCGGCGATTTCGGCCAGGCCCGCAATCCACGACGGATCTTCGTTCACGCACGGAATGTAGTGGAACTGCTTGCCGCCGGCGGCGAGGAAATCGTGCTTCGCCTCCATCGCGATCTCTTCCAGCGTTTCCAGGCAATCGCTGGTAAAGCCCGGGCAGATGACATCGACCGCCTCGACGCCCTCGCGCGCCAGCTGTTGCAGCGTCGGCGCGGTGTACGGCTGCAGCCACTCGGCCTTGCCGAAGCGCGACTGGAACGTCACCATGTACTGCTCGGGTTTCAGGCGCAGCTTGGCGGCCAGCAGGCGCGCCGTCTTGTGGCACTCGCAATGGTAGGGGTCGCCCAGCATCAGCGTGCGTTTCGGCACGCCGTGAAAGCTCATCACCAGTTTCTGGCCGCGGCCGTTGGTTTCCCAGAACGCCAGCACGCTGTCGTGCAGCGCCTCGATGTAGCTGTCGTGGTCGTGGTAATGCTTGACCATGCGCAGCTCGGGCAGGTCGCGCACTTGCGCGTAGTGGGCGAACACGGCGTCGTAGATCGAGCCGGTGGTGGTGCCGGAATATTGCGGGTAGGCCGGCAGGATCACCACGCGTTCGCAATGTTCCGCCTTCAGCTTGTCGAGCACCTCCGGCAGTGACGGCGAGCCGTAGCGCATTGCCATCACCACCCGCAGCGCGTCGTGGCCGCGTTCGCCGAGGGCGCCGCGCAGCAGCATCGCCTGCTTCTGCGTGTGCACCTTCAGCGGCGAGCCGTCGCGCGTCCAGATGCTGCGGTACTTCGCGGCCGACTTCCCCGAGCGAAACGGCAGGATGATCAGGTTCAGGATGAACCACCACACCACCCGCGGAATCTCCACCACGCGCGGATCCGACAGGAATTCCTTCAAATAGCGCCGCACGGCGCCGCGGGTGGGCTCGTCCGGCGTGCCGAGGTTGACGAGCACGACAGCGCTGCGCGCCACGGTGCCATGGCTGAAGGGAGGTTCTTTACGGAAAGACATGGGAGGTGGTCTGGGAATGAGCGGCAAGGCCGCTATTATAGATTTTTCCACCCGATGCAAAATACATATTTTTCCTCACCCCGGGGTCAGTGCCGACAATCGGACACGAGCTCGACGGTTGAGCCGACCGCCGCCATCCGGTACGGATGAGGGCGTGTCCGAATGTCGGCACTGACCCCGAAGGAGACCGACCGCCGCCATCCGGTACGGATGAGGGCGTGTCCGAATGTCGGCACTGACCCCGAAGGAATGAATCAGACGCCGGCGAGCAGTTCGCGGGCGTGCTTGCGGGTGGTGGCGGTGATCTCGAGGCCGCCGAGCATGCGCGCCACCTCTTCGACCCGCGCCTTGTTGTCGAGCACGTCGATGTGCGACACGGTCTTGCCGGCATCGGTGGTGCCCTTGGCGACCTGGAAGTGCTGGTTGGCCTGGCTGGCCACCTGCGGCAGGTGCGTCACGCACAGCACCTGGCGCTCCTGCCCCAGCCGCTTGAGCAGGCGCCCGACCACCTCGGCCACGGCGCCGCCGATGCCGCTGTCGACCTCGTCGAAAATCAGGGTCGGCGTGGTGGTGGCATTCGAGGTGATGACGGAGATGGCCAGCGCGATGCGCGCCAGCTCGCCGCCGGAAGCCACCTTGGCCAGCGGCCGCGGCGCCACGCCGGCGTGGCCGGCCACCAGGAACTCGACCTGCTCGAGCCCGCTCGAGCTCGGCTCGCCCGGATTCAATCCGACCGCGAAACTGCCGCCGGTCATGTTCAGTTCCTGCATCGCCGCCGTCACCTGGCTGCCGAGCTGCTTGGCGGCCGCCGCGCGCACCTTCGACAGCTTGCCGGCCGCCGCCATGTAGCGCGACTTGACCAGTTCTTCCTGCTTGCGCAAGCCGTCCATGTCGCTGGCGTCGGCCAGCTGGCGCAGCTTTTCAGCCAGCGCCGCGTGTTCGTCCGGCAGGTCTTCGGGCGCCACCCGGAAGTTGCGCGCAGCGCCGTGCAGCGCTTCCAGCCGGGCCTCGACCTGGCGCAGCCGCCCGGGATCGAGCTCGACCTTGTCGAGGTAATCGTTGAGGGCGTACACCGCTTCCTGCAGCTGGATGCGGGCCGGCTCCATGCAGTCGAGCACGCCCTGCAGGCCGGCGTCGACGTCGACCAGCTTGCCCAGCTTGGCGTTCAGCGACGACAGCTGCGACAGGATCGGGTGGTCCGACTCCGAGATCGCCGCCAGCGCTTCCTGCGCCCCTTCGAGCAGGCTGGCGGCGTGCGACAGCCGGCTGTGCTCGTTGCTGACCTCGGTCCACTCGCCCGGCTTCACCGCCAGCTTGTCGAGTTCGCCCACCTGCCACTCGAGCCGCTCGCGCTCGATCAGCACGTTCTTGGCGTCATGCTCGAATTCCTCGCGCTGGCGCACCAGGGCGCGCCACTGCTTGTGGCTGGCGGCCACTTCCTGGGCGATCGCGGCGGCGCCGGCGTCCTTGAAGCCGGCCTGGTTGTCGAGCAGCGCGCGCTGGGCCTCGCCCTTCAGCAGCGACTGGTGCGCATGCTGGCCATGGATGTCGACCAGCATGTCGCCGAGGTCGCGCAACTGGGTGGCGGTGGCGGCGATGCCGTTGATGAACGCTTTCGAGCGGCCGGCGTTGTCGATCACGCGGCGCAGCAGCGCGCCGCCGTCCTCGATGGCAAACTCGTTCTGCGCCAGCCAGGCGGCGGCCGCTTCGCTGACGGTGAAGTCGGCCGTGATGTCGGCCTTGGCGGCGCCCTCGCGCACCACGGAAGCGTCGCCGCGCCCGCCGAGCGCCAGTTGCAGCGCGTCGATCAGGATCGACTTGCCGGCGCCGGTCTCGCCGGTAAAGACTGAAAAGCCGCTGGCGAACTCGAGTTCGATGGCGTCGACGATCACGAAATCGCGAATGGTAAGTGTACGCAGCATGTATTAAATAAGGTGTGTTGGTCGGGCGGCGCGCTACTTGAGCTTGCCCTCGCCCGACGGATATTCGTTCCAGTGCAGCTTTTCGCGCAGCGTGTCGTAATAGCTCCAGCCTTCCGGGTGCAGGAAGGTGATGCAGTTCGGCGAGCGCGAGATGGTGATCTGGTCGCCGTGCATCAGGCTGGCGAAGGTCTGCATGTCGAAGTTGACGCTGACGTCGCGCCCGCTGACGATCTCGATGACGATCTCGCTCGAATCGGGCACGACGATCGGCCGGTTCGACAGCGCATGCGGAGCGATCGGCACCAGCACGATGCCCGACAGGCTCGGATGCAGCAGCGGCCCGCCGGCCGACAGTGCGTAGGCGGTCGAGCCGGTCGGCGTCGAGATGATCAGACCGTCCGAGCGCTGGTTGTACATGAAGCGGCCGTCGACGGTCACCTTCAGCTCGACCATGCCAGCGCCGGCGCCGCGCGCCACCACCACGTCGTTGACCGCCAGGCCGCAGGTGATCATGGCGCCACCGCGCATTACACATCCTTCCAGCAAGGTGCGCCGCTCGGCGTCGGCCTTGCCGTTGAGGATGTCGTCGAGTACCGGGATCATGCGCTCGCTCGGGATGTCGGTCATGAAGCCGAGCCGGCCGAGGTTGATGCCGATCAGCGGCACCGAATACGGCGCCAGCTGGCGCGCGATGCCGAGCATGGTGCCGTCGCCGCCCATGACGATCGCCGCGCTGGCCGTTGCGCCGATCTGCGCCACGCTCATCGCCTCGATGCCGGGCATGCCCAGGTGGGCCGCGGTCTCGGCCTCGAACACCACGCGGTAGCCGGCGCCCTGCAGGTAGTCGACCACGCCGCCGACCGGCTTTTCGATGCCGGCGGTGTTGTGCCGGACCACGAGCGCGATGGTTTTTTGCGGAGCTGGCGTAACGGGCATGAAAGTCTCGGGAGTTGTAGGGGCGACACGCAGCAGATTAACCCAAAAGGGCGACTCTGGTATACGTCCGCATGGCGTGCTCGTGCGTTGCGCCGACTGTATGCATGCACAGTATAGAGTCCGCCGCCGCCTTTCGGCAAGCCGGCGCGGCCGAGGGGTCAGACCCCGGTTTTGCTTGGGTGGGGTCTGACCCCGGTTGAGTTGGCGCCGAAATCCCCTTAGAACACCACGGCCGCCGCGAACAGCGTGCCGGTCACGGCCGCGGAGGCCGTGATCGCGTACACGGTCATCAGCACTGCCCAGCGCACGCCGGTGACGAGCTTGCCGCCGCCGTAGACGCGCTGCATCGCGATCGGCAGATAGGCCAGCAACCAGACCATCAGGGCGATGTTGACCCATGTCCACGGCACCGCCTGGATCAGCCCCAGCATCAGGAAGGCGAACGCGTTGGTATGCAGCGCGAACAGCACGTGCTCGCCGTAGCGGCGCCCGGAAGGCAGGTACAGCAGCTTGAGGAAGAGCGCGAACACCGGCATCAGGCAAAACATCACATACGGCACATAGCCAAAGAAGATGCTCTTGCCCAGCGCAATCGACTGTTCCCGCGGCATCGTGACGATGCGCTTCAGCTTCAGTTCCCATGCCGGATTGATCGTGCCCAACTTGGAATTCACACGCACATTCTCGGCCGCCACCACCTGGCTGCCGGGCGCACCGCTCTCGATCAGCTGGTGCGGCCCGTACTTGAGCAGCGCGAAGAACAGGATGCTGAAGGTGAGATAGATGCGCAGCGGCTGCACGTAGCGCGCGCGGCGGCCGGCGATGTATTCCGTGGTGAGCTTGCCGGGACTGAACAGCAGCAGCGCCAGCGTCTTCCACAACTTGCCTTCGAGCGCGATGTAGTGGCCGACGAATTCGTGCAGGAACTCGCGCGCGCTGGCCACGTGCAGCGTGGTCTCCTGGCCGCACTCGGCGCAGAACTTGCCGCTGACGGCGGCGCCGCAATTGTGGCAACGGCCGCTATCGAGAAGATGTGGTTTCAAAACAGTTCGTCCCATAAAAAATCACGCACTGCAGCATAGTAAGCCATTCCATTGCAAATATGCACTATTGCTGAGTTTCAAGGGCGCGACTCTATTTCGCGCCAGGCGTT
Organism: Pseudomonadota bacterium; assembly: GCA_040386255.1. Taxonomy (GTDB): domain Bacteria; phylum Pseudomonadota; class Gammaproteobacteria; order Burkholderiales; family Burkholderiaceae_D; genus JAFCUW01. The sequence goes on along the minus strand of JAZKFW010000033.1, from coordinate 5,551 downwards.
ACGATTGCTGCAACAGACGACAGGAGAAGCAAATGGTTAAGGAAGCAGCGGACCGCAAGGTCAACACCGACGAAAAGACGGAAAACGACGGCGTCAAGCGCATGCCGCATGAACGCGACGAATCGCCCGAGGGCCATGACGAAGGCCCGCGCGGCGTAATGAAGCAGGCCGCCTCCGACTTGGCGCAGGGCCTGGTCGACACCGATCTGCGCGGCACGCCCGGCGTCGAGAAAGCGGTCGCCCAGGGCGGCGCCTCCGGCCAGTCCAAGCCCCAGTCGGACGCCGCCGATGGCATGCGTCACGCCGCGCCCGGCACGGCCAAAGACGCCAAACAATAATTCACCCACAAGGAGCTCGACATGACGATCAAAAAAAGCGGTAGTGCAATCTGGAGCGGCGATATCAAGGAGGGCATCGGCAGCGTCTCGACCGAGACCGGCGTGCTCGACAAGGCGCCGTACGGCTTCAAGGCCCGCTTCGAAGGCGGCAAGGGCACCAATCCCGAGGAACTGATCGCCGCCGCCCATGCGAGCTGCTTCACGATGGCGGTGTCCGGCACGCTCGGCGAAGCCGGCATGACCGCCAAGCAGATGAACACCACGGCCACCGTGTCGCTGGAAAAGGTCGAGGGCGGCTTTGCGATCACCGCAGTGCATCTGAACCTGGTCGCCCAGATTCCCGGCGCCAACGATGAAGCGTTCCAGGCGGCCGCGCTCAAGGCCAAGCTGAACTGCCCGGTGTCGAAACTGCTCAACGCCACCATCACGCTGGACGCCCGCCTCGAGGGCTAAGCAGAAAATCGGCGGAGCGCATAAAATCTAGCCTTCCAGGCTATTACTGAAGGGCTATTCCGATGCGCATTCTGCACACCATGTTACGGGTCGGCGACCTGCAGCGCTCCATCGATTTCTACACCAGGGTGCTCGGCATGAAGCTGCTGCGCACCAGCGACAATCCGGAATACAAGTACACGCTGGCGTTCGTCGGCTACGGCAACAATCCGGAGCATGCGGAGCTGGAGCTGACTTACAACTACGGCGTCGACAAGTACGAGATGGGGACCGCCTACGGCCACATCGCCATTTCGGCCGATGATATTTATGCGGCCTGCGAATCGGCGCGCGCCAACGGCGGCAACGTCACGCGCGAGCCGGGCCCGGTCAAGGGCGGCACCAGCGTGATTGCGTTCGTGACCGACCCGGACGGCTACAAGGTCGAGCTCATCGAGCGCAAGGGCGGCGTCCGTGGCGCGGGTCTGAACGCCAGCTAGATAAATGCAGTAATAAAAGACAACGCCGTCCTCGCAAAAGCGGGGACGGCGTTTTTCATGGGCGACGCTTGACCGCGCCGGCGCTGCCGATTTACTTCAGCAGCAAGTTATTCACGGGCACCAGATCTTCTTCCCGCAGCGAACCCGATGCCGCCTTCAGGCGCAAGCCATTCATGATCGTGTCATAGCGCGCGCGCGACAGATCGCGGCGCGTCGAGTACAACTGGCGCTGCGCATTGAGCACGTCGATGTTGATCCGCACGCCCACCTGGTAGCCGAGCTTGTTCGAATCGAGCGCCGACTGGCTCGACACTTCCGCCGCTTCCAGCGCCCGCACCTGCGCCAGGCCGCTGTTGACGCCAAGGTAGGACTGGCGCGCCAGCTGGGCCGCATTGCGGCGCGTCGCCTCGAGGTCGTTGCGGGCCTTGTCTTCCAGCGCGATCGATTCGCGCACCCGGCTCGTCACGGCGAAACCGTTAAAGATCGGCACCGCCCACTGCACGCCGATCGCGTTGTCGTTGCGCGAACCGGACACGCCGTTGATCTGCCCGCTGTTCTTCACCCGCGTCGAACTTGCCACCAGGTCCAGCGTCGGCAAGTGCCCGGCGCGGTTGCGCTGGATGTCGCGCTTGGCCAGTTCCAGCGCCAGTTGCGATACCTGCACGCCGTAGTTCTGGTTCTCGGCCGACGACACCCACGGCTCGATCAGCGCCGGCTGCGGCGACGCCAGCGCGACGCCAGGCTTTAGCGGCGCCAGCGCGGACGGCGCCGTGCCGATGATCGACTGCAACGCGCTCTTCTTGTTTTCCAGGTCGTTCAGCGCCGCGAATTCCTGCGCCACCACCAGGTCGTACGCCGCCTGCGCTTCATGCGTGTCGGTGATGGTCTGGGTGCCGACTTCGAAGTTGCGCTTGGCCGACGCCAGCTGCTCGGTGGTCGCGCTCTTTTGCGCGCGGGTCGATTCCAGCGTGTCCTGCGCGGCCAGCACGTCGAAATAAGCCTGCGACACACGCGTGATCAAATCCTGCTGGGCCTGGGCGAACTGCGCTTCCGTGACCGACTGCTGCAGCTTGCTTTGCTCGTAGGTCTGCCAGCGGTCCCAGCGAAACAGCGGCTGCGACAGCGCCAGCGTGTACTGGTTGCTGTTGTACGGCGTGCCGGTCTGGCCGACGATACCGCTCACACCCGTGGTCGGCGAAGTCACCGTGGCGCCTTCGTTGAACGGAGAAAACGTGCCGTCGTTGCGGACGTAGGCGCCGGAAAGGCCGACCGACGGCAGCAGCCCTGCGCGCCCCTGCGGAACCCGTTCGCGTCCTGCCGCCAGCGATGCACGCGCGCTGGCGTACACGGCATCGTTCGCCAGCGCCTGCTGGTAGACCTGGAGCAGATCGGCCGCCTGGGCGTTGAGCGAAAGAAAAGCGCTGGCAATCAGCGCGGCGATCAGGGGTTTCTGCATTGCTTTCTCCGTGGAGTCATCGAAAAGTTTATAAAAGTCGCGTCAGTACTTCGCCATCGCGCCGTCGACCTGCACAGCCCAGGCGTGGATCCCGCCCGTCAAATTGGTCACCTTGCCGAAGCCGTTGCGCTCGAGGAAGGCGGCAACCGACATGCTGCGCGCGCCGTGATGGCAGATGCAGACGATCTCCGCATCCTCGTCGAGTTCCTCGATGCGCGCCGGAATCGTGTTCATCGCCATCAGGGTCGAGCCGTCGATATGGCACAGCTCGTATTCCCACTTCTCGCGCACGTCCAGCAGCAGCGGACGCGGACGCGACGGGTCGCCCAGCCAGGCGGCCAGCTCGGGAGCGGTCATCTGTTGCATGGCATCGCCCCGCTTAAAACGTGAAGCGCGAAGGCGCCTGCGCCTCCGCCAGGTATTTGACGTTGGTCTCGAACACCTTGACGGTGTCGTACGCCGTCTCCGACACGCGGGTGACGATGTTGCACGACATCACCGGTGCATGGCCGACGAGGGCGGCGATCCGCCCGCCCACCTTGACCTGCTTGAGGAACACTTCCGGCAGCACTTCCAGGCCGCCCGAAATGACGATCACGTCGAACGGCGCACCCTGCGCCCAGCCCTGGGCGCCATTGCCCAGCGCGACGGTGACGTTGGTCACGCCGGCCTGGGCCAGGTTAGTTTCCGCCATGCTCTTCAGTTCCGGCCGGATTTCCACCGTCGTCACGTGGCGCGCCTTGTGCGCCAGCAGCGCCGCCATGTAGCCGGAGCCGGCGCCGACTTCCAGCACCGTCTCGTGCTTCTTCAACTGCAGCTCCTGCAGCAGGCGCGCTTCCAGTTTCGGCGTAAACATCGCTTCGCCGAAGCCGAGCGGGATTTCAGTGTCGACGAATGCCAGGCTCTTGTAATCGGCCGGCACGAAATCTTCGCGCTTGACGACCACCAGCAGATCAAGCACGTCCTGGTCCAGCACGTTCCACGGGCGGATCTGCTGTTCGATCATGTTAAAACGGGCTTGTTCAATATTCATGTCAGACTCGGTGAGTAAAAATAATAATCCGATATTTTATCGTTGAACGGCCTCAATCAGGACATCTTAACGACATGGCTGCTGAGATCGCGTGAAATTGCGACAGTCTGCAGTTTGAAGGGGTTGAACGAGCGTTAACGCCGATGTGGCGCATATGGCAAGCCGCACGCCTGTTCACGCGGCCGGCGCTGGCTGCCGCAGCAGGCCGTGCAGCGCCATGTCGAGGAAGGCGTCGAGAAAAGCGATCGGATCGAGCTGGCTCTGGTCGCACGGCCCCACCGAATGTTTCCAGGTCATCAGCATGAGCATCGGCGCGATGATTACCTGCGTCAGGATGGCGACGTCGACCGGGCGAAACTCGCCGCGCGCCACTGCCCGATCGAGCATGCTGGCGATCATGCTGGTGCCGCGCGCGATCACCTCGTCCTGGTAAAAGCACGCAATATCGGGGAAATTGCCCGCTTCCGCCATGATCAGCTTCGTGATGCCCGATGCCTTGGTCGCGCCCATCCGCTGCCACCAACCGGTAATGACCTGGCGCAGCAGGTCGGCGCTGTGGCCCTCGAAGCCGGCGATGATGTCCTCGGCGGCGCCGATGACCGGCACGATGCTGTCGCGAACGACCGCCTTGAACAGCTCTTCCTTGTTGGTGAAATACAGATACAGCGTGCCCTTCGACACCCCGGCGCGCTTGGCGACGTCTTCGAGCCGGGTCGACGCGAAGCCGCGTTCGACAAATAAATCGAGCGCCGCAGCCAGCAACTCCTGCGGTCGCGCATCCTTGCGGCGTTCCCAGCGGGGCTTGGTGTCATCGAGGGAGTGCATGCTTCTGTCCGTAACTTACTTTTGAGTCATTAATATAGACCTGCGTTGTTTTCCAGTCAAGGGCGGTAGATCTCCTGCGCTTGCATGGAGGAAGTTTGCGATGGCCGCGCGGTGCCCGGGTAAAATACCGTTTGGCCGCGGCTTTCCCGGCCGCGCCACCCTTTCCCACATGAATACTCCAGAAATCGCGCTTGCCTGCCGCCCCGATTGCGGCGCCTGTTGCACCGCTCCGTCGATCACCAGCCCGATTCCCGGCATGCCCAATGGCAAGCCGGCCGGCGTGCGCTGTATCCAGCTGGCCGAAGACAACCGCTGCCTGATCTTCGGCCAGCCGCAGCGACCGGCATTCTGCGCCGGCCTGCAACCGTCGCGCGAAATGTGCGGTTCCGGCCGGCCACACGCCATCGTCTGGCTCGCCGCGCTCGAATTGGCAACCGCGCCGTAGCTGCGGCGCCGGCCACAAAACAACACTTGACGTTGAGGCTGCCCCGGCGGGCGCAGCCTTGCTCGTGGTAAGCTTCGACCCCGCGTGGTGTGCCTCCGAACTCCTGCCTCCTTCAACTTATCAAACAACAATTCATGGACATATTTCTTGCCCTTAAAGCCATCGTCATGGGCCTGGTGGAAGGTTTCACCGAATTCCTGCCGATCTCGTCGACCGGCCACCTGATCCTGGCCGCCAGCCTGCTCAATTTCACCGGCGAGAAGGTCAAGGTGTTCGAAATCGCCATCCAGGCCGGCGCGATGTTGTCCGTGATCTGGGAATTCCGCGTGCGCATCAGCGCCGTGTTTGCCGGCATCACCAACGACCCCAAGCAGCAGAAGTTCGTCGTCAACCTGGTCGTCGCCTTCCTGCCGGCCGCTTTCCTCGGCCTCATCTTCAGCAAGATGATCAAGCAGTTCCTGTTTGCGCCGGTGCCGGTGGCGATGGCCTTCATCGTCGGCGGCCTGATCATCCTGTGGGTCG
>JAZKFW010000032.1:0-89838 GCA_040386255.1 Pseudomonadota bacterium | reverse complement strand
CGGCCGAAGCCCTTGCCGCGGTGCGCCTGCTTGACGTACAGGTCTTCCAGGTACAAGCCCTTGCGCGTGAGGAAAGTCGAGAAATTGTGGAAGAACAAGGCGAAGCAGACCACTTCGCCATTTTCCTCACCGACGATCGCTTCGCACGAAGGGCGCTGGCCGAACAGGCCGTCATGCAGCTGCGCCCCGGTGGCCACCACCAGGTGTTCGAGTTTTTCAAAAACTGCCAGCTCGACGATCATGGCGTGGATGTGGGCGACGTCCGACGGCTGGGCGGGACGCACTGCGAAAACGGTGGAAGATGTCATGGAGTCTCAAGAACAGGGGTTGGTTGGATGCTTGCCAGAGGCCGCGGCGCCGGCGCGCGCACGGCCCAGGCGACGCTGGCGAGGCACAATATCATGCCGAGCCACTCGAGCGGGCCGGGGCGGTAATTTTCCAGGCGGATCGACAGCAGCACCGAGATCACCGGCGTGACGACGCCGACGTACACGGCTTTCTGCGAGCCGATCCGGTTGATCAGCGTGAAATACGCCATGAAGGCGATCACCGAACCGAAAATCGACAGGTAGAACAGGCCCGCCCAATAACGCGGCGCGGCCGGCAGCACCAGCGGCTGCGCGGTAAACACGACCCACATCAGCACCAGCGCGGTGCCCCAGAACATCGACCACGCCATGGTCAGCAGCAGGTTCGACGAGCGGTCGCGGATCTTGGTGACGATGACGCTGCCGGCCGAACTGGCGATGGTGGCCGCCAGCGCGAGCGCGAGGCCGAGCAGGAAGTGGCCGTTGCCGCCGAGCAGGATGTCGTGCCAGGCCGCGCTGATCGAGCGGTAGAACAGCAAGCCGACGCCGGCCATCGCCACCGCGCCGGCGGCCCAGGTGCGCCAGGCGATGGCGGTGCCGAAGGCGATGCGGCTGCAGATCGGGGTCCAGAACACCATCAGCGCGAACAGCACCGCCACCAGCGCCGACACCACGTATTGCTCGGCGTGATAGGTACAGATGTACGACAGGCCAAACGTCAGGAAACCCTGCAGCATCAGCCAGCGCTGGGTGCGCCAGGGCAGGCGCAGGCGGTCGCCGCGCAGCAGGCACCATGCAAACAGGGTCGCCGCGGCAATGCCGAAGCGATAGACCACGGACACGGCGGGCGGCACTTCGCCCAGTTGCAGTGTAATGGCCCAGAAGGTGGAGCCCCAGATCAGCGAGGCGACGGCAAAGAGGAGTGGTGATGACATTGCGAAAGTATACGAGCTTTCGCACTTTCTCGTCAGCCATGGCTGCAAAACGACGGTCGGCCTTCGCACATTTGAGCGGCCGCAAGGAAGCCGATATCCGCCCTTGGCCGCGCGCGCCGGGCGCTATCATTTTGATCTCAGAAAGGCGAACCCATGAAACCATCGCTGCGCATCAAGGTGCTCATCCTGCTTGGCTATGTCCTGCTGTGCACCATCTTGCTGGTGCAGGGCGGCCAACCGGCGGAGCCGCTTGATCCGCAGATTGAAGCGGCTTACCAGTAGGGTCAGTAGGCAACGTTCAGGCGCCGGTACAGGAAGCTGAGCACGAACAGCGGGCCGATCAGCAGGAAGCGCAGGTCTTCGAGGAAAGACGGTTTCTTGCCTTCGATCTTGTGGCCGATGAACTGGCCGATCCATGCCAGCACGAAGATCGCGATCGACAGCGGCAGCACGGTCTGCGGCGGCATCAGGCGCAACAGGCCCAGCATCAGCAGCGTCATCACCAGCATGCCGACCGCAAACGGGCGTGACAGCTGAAAGTAGTACCACAGCGCCGCCAGGCTGACCGCCACCGCGGCCAGCGGATGGATCCACCAGAAGATTCCCAGCAGCGTGAACACGATCACCGGCACGCAGACGAAGTGGATCAGCTCGTTGGTGTGGTTGAGGTGGCTCTCGCTGTATTTCGCCAGCAGCACGTCGATGGGGCGCGCTTGTCCGGTAGCTTGCATGAGATTGTCTCCGTATATTTTTGTTAGAGTGGAAATGCCGGTCGATTCTACACCGGCACTGGCGCCGGGTCATCGGATAGAATCGCGGCATGTCCCAGCCACTCCCATCCGTTGTCGGCGACGGCCTCACCGGCCTGGCGCCGGTGATTGCCGCCAACACGCGCATCCTGATCCTCGGCAGCTTTCCCGGCGCCGCCTCGCTCGCCGCGCAGCAGTATTACGCGCATCCGCGCAACCAGCTGTGGCCGATCCTGTCGGCGCTGACCGGCGAGGACCTGGCGGCGTTGCCGTATGCCGATCGGCTGCCGCGCCTGCTGGCGCACGGCTTCGGGCTATGGGACGTGCTCGGTGCATGCGAGCGCCAAGGCAGCCTCGATTCGGCCATCCGCAATCCGGCGGCCAACGACTTTGCGCGGCTGCACGAGTTGTGCCCGGCGCTGGAGACGGTCGGCTTCAATGGCCAGACGTCGGGCAAGTTCGCGCCGGAATTTGAAGCGGCGGGATATCGGACGGTAGTATTGCCGTCAACCTCACCTGCACACGCGTCGCTCTCGTTCGACTTCAAGCTGGCGCGCTGGCGTCAATTGATGGGGTGAACGGCCAATCTCAATCCCATTGCGCCAAGTATGGCGCGCAAGGATTTGAGGGATGGATTTCCGCGCCTCGACAATGTGCGATACATCGTATTCGGATTGGAATCGGCACGCCGGGCTATGTCCTGGACGCCGCCGAACGCGGCGCTGAGAGCGCGTAACGCCAGCATCACATCCGCCTCGTCGCCATTTGCCAACACGTCCGTAAGATATTCAGCTGCCAGCGCAGGATCGCGCTGAAACATTTCAGTGGTCGCGTCGTCATGCGAACGGTGAGTTCTTTCCATTTCTGGCCTTCCATTCTTGTAACAGTTTGATCGCGAACTCGATGTCCTGCTGCTGTGACTGCTTGTTTCCGCCGCTGGTCAGCAGGACCACTGTGCTTGCAACGAAACCGAAATAAACTCGGTAGCCGGGACCAACGTCGATCCGAAGCTCCTGAACGCCACCGCGGAGGGATTTTCGGTCACCTGCCAATCCCAATCCTAAACGGGCAATCCTTCGAATGATGGCGATTTTAGCCTGTCGGTCTCGTATGGAATCGAGCCAATCCTGATAGTAGTCTTTGCCTTTGCTGTCCAGGTAATGAACTATGCTGTACATATTAGCTTATAAGCGAATAACTGCAAGATGCCGATGCCAGTTTCGTCAGTTGGCGAAAGGGTCAAGAATCGCATGCGCGGGCAAGCGGACATTGATTGGTTCGGCGTCGGGAGCGGCTTTTCGCCCCGGCGCTCCCCAAAACTGCTAACGCGCTGCCGCTAGCGCTACCGCAACAGCGACACCACCCGCACCACCGACTCCAGGTAGTCGCCGAAACCCATACGCAAATAGAGCTGGTGCGCGCCCTCGTTGGTGCGCATCACATGCAGGAACGGGAGTTCGCCGCGCGCCAGCTGGCGGTGCACGAGCTTCAGCATCAGCTTGCGCGCGTAGCCGCGGCCCTGGTAGTCCGGATGGGTGCAAACCCCGCTGATTTCGCGCAGGCCTTCGACATGCATGCGCTCGCCCGCCATTGCGATCAGCCGGCCGCCGTCGAAGTAGCCGAAGTAGTCGCCCAGTTCGATGGTGCGCGGGCCGAACGGGCCGGGCTTGCACAGCTCCGCCAGCTCGATCGCTTGCGCGGCATGCTCGCGGCCGAGGCAGATCGCGTCGGGGGCGGCGTCTTCGGCCGGCGCCGGCGCGTTCCACAGCATCCTGAACATCGTCGATTCGGCGTCGATTTGCCAGCCGTCGGGCGCGGCGCCGGTCCAACTATCGCAATAGAAGTGTTCGCCCACCTCGCAGTACGGCGCCAGGGAGGCGAAGTCGGGCTGGCGCGGATCGGCGAAGCCAAGGATCGGCGAGAAGCCGCGCGCGTAGCGGCGCGCGCCGCCGGCGCCGCTCGCGTATTGCGCGTGCGGCCCGGTCAGCGTGTTCCAGAAAATATGGTCCAGCAGGGGGTGACGTTCCATCGCTTCGCGGCCGCTCGCTAAAAACTGCGATTGTATTACGCGGCCTGAAGCTAGTGGGTGAAGCAGTCGTGCAGCTGGTCGAGCAGGTCGGTGATTTCGTCGTCGGCCAGGCCGAGGTAGACGCAGGCGCTGGCGCCGCCCTTGGCCCATTCGAGCGATTCCGAATGGCCCTGGTAGGCCTGCAGCGCGCGCTCGGCCAGCAGCGACAGCGCCACCAGCGAGCGCACCGCGTCGTCGGTGGCGGCGTCGTCGATCACGCTGTAGTCGTGGTGGTGCAGGATCGCCACCGACACGTCGCTCGACAAGCCCCAGTTGCGCGCCAGCAGGCAGCCGATGGCGGCGTGGTTGGTGCTGTGGCGCTCGTCCTCGACGTCGGTGAAGCGGCGCACCGGGTCGAGCGAGGCGGCGTCGAAGGTGGCGGCGTAGTCGGGAAAGCGGTCCAGCAGCAGCGCCACGCCGGTGTCGCAGAACAGGCCGAAGGTATGGGCGACGTCGGGTGCGCCGATGCGCAGGCGGCGCGACAGGAACACCATCGCCTGCGCGCGCCGCGTCGACAGGTCCCAGAAGGCGGCCAGCGCGGCGCTGTCGACGGGAATCGCCTGGCGCGCCAGAAGCCCGGTCATCAGCGCCGCCACCTGGTTGATGCCGAGGAAGATGATCGCCTGGTCGATCGACTTGGCCTTGCGCGTGCCGCCGAAAAACGGCGAATTGGCGAGTTTGAGCAGCGCGCCCGACATGCCGACGTCGCTGGCGATGATGCGGCCGATCGCCGCCGGCGATGGCTCGTCGGCGGCAAGCTCGCGCTGCAGGTCGGCCAGCAGGCTCGGGCGGGGCGGGATGCGGATCGACTTGATCAGTGCGTCGACCGGGTCGGCGCCGCGCGGAACTGCGAGGTTATTCATTTGTTATTTTCTACCGGATGATGCATTTGGGCAATACCTCGCACTATAAACCACTGCCGCGATGCCTGCAGCGCTTCCGCGCAATCTGTGGCGGGAAGGGGACGGATGCGGGCCGAATCGGGCGCGGTCGTTCGGTGCCGTCGCGCTAGAATTCCGGCATGACAAGAAAGACACTCCTGGCGGGCATTGACTTCCACGCGCCGTCGCACGAGGTGGCGCGCCAGCTGATCGGCACCGTGCTGCTGGTCGACGGCGTCGGCGGGCGCATCGTCGAAACCGAAGCGTACGACCGCGAGGATCCGGCCTCGCACAGTTTTTCCGGCCCCACCGAACGCAATGGCGCGATGTTCGGCGCCCCGGCCCACGCCTACGTGTATCGCTCTTACGGCATTCACTGGTGTCTCAACTTCGTCTGCCGCGAGAGCGGCCATGGCGCCGGGGTGCTGATCCGGGCGATCGAGCCGCTGGCCGGGCTGGAGCGCATGCGCGAGCGGCGCGGGCTCGAGGCGGAGCGGCTGCTGTGCTCCGGCCCCGGCAAGTTGTGCCAGGCGCTCGGGGTGTCGCGCGCGCACAACGCGATGGCGCTGGCGCTGCCGCCGTTCGCACTGGAGGCGGCGGCGGAACCGGTGGCAGTAGTGGCCGGCCCGCGCATCGGCATCTCGAAGGCGATGGATGTGCCGTGGCGTTTCGGGCTGGCCGGATCGCGCTTCGTCAGCCGGCCGTTCTGATCCTGCTCAGCCCCGCTTGCGCGCCGGCCGCGCGCCGCTGGCCGGCAGCGCGCGCGGCGCCGCGCCGCGCATCCCGCTGTGCGGCGCGCGCCGCTCGACGGGATCGTGGAAGCCGGCATCGGGCTCGTCGCCGGCCTGCGCCTCGGTAGCCGCGGCGGCCGCCTCGTCGTCGCCGTCGATCTTGAAGATCGAGACCGCCTCGGCCAGGTTGATGGTCTGTTCGTGCAGGCTGGCGGCAGCCGCCGCGGCCTGTTCCACCAGCGCCGCATTTTGCTGCGTCATGTCGTCCATCTGGCCGACCGCGTGATTGACTTCGGCGATGCCGTCGGCCTGCTCGGAACTGGCCACGCTGATGCGCGCGATGATGTCGTTGACCTGCTGGACCGAGGCGACGATATTGCCCATGCTGCTGCCGGCCTCGTTGACCGAGGCGCTGCCGCCGTCGATGATGGCGACCGAGGCGGCGATCAGCGACTTGATCTCCTTGGCCGCGGCCGCCGAACGCTGCGCCAGCGTGCGCACTTCCGAGGCCACCACCGCGAAGCCGCGTCCCTGCTCGCCGGCGCGCGCCGCTTCCACCGCCGCGTTGAGCGCGAGGATATTGGTCTGGAACGAGATGCCGTCGATGACGCCGATGATCTCGACGATCTTGCGCGAACTGGCCTTGATCGACTCCATCGTGTTGACCGCGCGGTCGACCGCCTTGCCGCCGTTGGCCGCCAGCGTTGCCGCGCTGGCCGCCAGCTCGGTCGCCAGGCGCGCGTTGTTGGCGTTCTCCTTGACCGCCACCGTCAGCGTCTCCATCGCGCTGGCGGTCTGTTCGAGCGAGCCGGCCTGCATCTCGGTGCGGGTCGACAGGTCGAGGTTGCCGGTGGCGATTTCCTGCGACGCCGTGTCGATCGAGCGCACCGAGGCGAGGATGCGGCGCATGGTGGTGGTCAGCTTGGCGATGGTGTGGTCGAGCGCGCGCGAGGTGGCGGCGATTTCGTCGCGGCCGTCGTTGGCGGCGCCGGCCGCCAGCCGTCCCTCCGCCAGTTCGCCCATGACGTCGGCGATCGCGCGGATATCGCCCAGCATGGCGCGGCGCACCAGGAACGTCGCCAGCAGCGACAAGGCGATCGACAGGATCACCAGTGCCGCCATGGTCGCCACCTGCGCGCGGAAATCGGCCTTGGCCACGGTGAAGGCGTTTTCGCTGAGGGTGCGTTCGAGCGCCGACAGCTGTCCCAGCTGGGCGTTGAGCAGGCCGAACTCCTTTTCCGCCTTGCTCATCGACGCGGTCGCGGTGGACTGGTCGACCTGCGCCAGCTCGATGGTCTGCTGAACGCTCTTGCGGTAGGCCACCAGCGCCGCGCTGCAGGCATCGATGATCTTGCGTTCGGCCGGGTCGGCCACCGCCGCCAGTGCCGTCAGCTGCGCCGCGATCGCCGCCTGCTTCTTGCCGATATCGGCGGTCAGGCCGTCGAGGCGGGCCTGGGCGAAGCTGCCGTTGATCCAGGCCAGCAGCTGGTAGACGTTGCCGTGCGCGTACTTGGCGTCGCCCGAGACGTCGGCCGCCGCTTTCAGGCGCGCGGCGCGCACCTGCACCAGGTTCTCCAGCGAGGCGTTCTGGCGTACCATGCCGTAGTAGGCGCTGGCGGCGGTGGAGATCAGCAGGATCAGCACCAGCCCGGGCGCCAGCAACAATTTAGGGCCAATGCGCAATTTTTTCAGCATGCCAACTCCCGCCTGTGACAAAGACAAACCGGCGGCGATGGACGCCGCCGCGACTTATTTCTTGTAGATGCCGGCCTCGAGCGTCACGTCGCCGACCTTGTAGATATAGGTGGTCTTGTCCTCGACCTTGCCGCTGCTCGGGTTCTTGAACTTGTAGTCGACCCAGCCTTTGCCCTTGGTCTTGGCCAGCTCGAGGATTTCACGGCGGAACAGCTTGCCGTCGGCATCGGGCACGTCGACCAGGTCCTTGCCGATCATCGCCGCGTTGACGGGGTTGGCCAGGATCACGCCTTTGCTGTCGCGCATCGTCAGGTACAGGGCGCCCTGGACATAGTCGGCATCCTTGGCATTGATCTTCTTGATCATCTCGTCCTTGCCGCTGGCCTTCATGAAGGAGGCGCCCTTTTCGACCATCGAGATGGCGTCTTTTTCGGTCGGCTCGGCGGCCATGGCGCCGGCGGCGAAGCCGAGGGCGGCGATCAGGACGGCGCTGGGTAGCAGTTTCATTATTTCCTCCGGGAAATTGATTAACGGTATCTACTCTACCGCCGGGCCAGCAGCGCTCTTTTGCGCACGCGCAAGTGCACGCCATCCGGGTGCGCAGAGCTCCAGTGCGTTTGGCGCAAGCGGCGCGCGATTGTCCCGTTGCGTTGCCGCAATTGCTGCTGCGAAGTCTGCTCGTATGATTCCCCATCGGAAATAATTTTTTTTAGGAAATAGCTCCTATTCCCGATCCATCCTGCCTGATCACACTCCACACATGAGGCGCACATGTACAAGATCGCAATTATCGGCCTGGGGCCGCGCGGCCTATCGGTATTCGACCGCATCATCGCGTATGCCCGCAATGACGCCACCGCCACGCCGCTCGACTTGTACCTGTTCGACAGCAAGGAATTCGGCCCCGGCTGCCACACGACCGACCAGGCCGACCACCTGCTGGTCAACACCGTCGCCTGCCAGATGACCCAGTTCTCCGACGACACCGTGCGCGGCGCCGGGCCGCTGCTGTACGGGCCGTCGTTCGCCGACTGGCTCAGCAGCAACCGCGACGCCAGCGGCGCGCGCGCCGAGATCGACCGCAACGGCTACTACTCGCGCGCGCTGTTCGGCGACTACCTGCGCTGGGGCTTCGAATACCTGAAGAAGCTGGCGCCGGCGCACATGACGATCTTCCTGCACAACTACGCCGGCGTCGACGACCTGTCGTGGCAGGACGACCAGTGGCACGTGTCGTACGACGGCTGCGCCTACCTCGCCGATTTCGTCTACCTCACCACCGGCCACGCGCGCAAGGTGCTGAGCGACTCCGAGCGTATCCTGACCCAGAAGGTCGATGCGGCGCGGGCCCGCAATCCGCGCCTGCAGCTGGTGCTCGAGCCTTACCCGATCCGCAATGCCGTCTCGAGCGTGACCGCCAGCGACACCATCGCCATCGAGGGCATGGGCCTGACCAGCTTCGACCTGATCGCGCAGCTGACCCAGGGACGCGGCGGCAAATTCGACGCGTGCGGAAAAATGGAGCCGGCCGGCCGGCTGCGCTACCGGCCGTCCGGCAACGAGCCGAATATCGTGCTGTATTCGCGTTCCGGCCTGCCGCTGACGGCGCGCGCCGTCAACCAGAAGGGCGTGTTCGGCCAGTACAAGCCGAAATTCCTTACCTTCGCCAAGGTCGAGGCGCTGCGGCTCGAAGCCGACGGCGGCCAGCTCGATTTCGAAAGGCAGATCATTCCGCTGCTGTGGTGCGACATGCAGTTCGCCTATTATTTCGCCTACCTGCACAAGCGCCGCGACAAGATCGCCGCCCTCATGTTCAGCAACGAGTTCATGGCCTGCGAGACCGCCGGCGCGCGCCAGGCACTGATCGACCGCCACATCGACCGGCGCGAGCAGCTGTCGTGGGAAAAGCTGATCGACCCGATTCCGGCGCTGGCGCTCAAGAGCCGGCGCCAGTACGACGACTGGCTGCGCGGCCACATGTGGCGCGACTTCGAACACGCATGCCTCGGCAATCTCGATGGGCCGCTGAAGTCGGCCTGCGATGTGCTGCGCGACGTGCGCGACGTGGTGCGCAGCGCGATCGACTTCGGCGGCCTGTACGAGCATTCGCATCGCTGGGTGCTGTCCGAATTCCTGCCCATCATGAACCGGCTGGCGGTCGGTCCGCCGAAGGAGCGCATCGCCCAGCTGCTGGCGCTGATGGACGCCGGCACCGTGCGCGCCGACTTCGGCCCGGGCGCCAGCTGCGACCTTGACGAAGGCAAGGCCTCGTTCGTCGTGCACGGCCACTGGCCGGGTGAATCGGCCGCGGCCAACGTGCTGGTGCGCGGGCGCGCCTCGCTGCCGGGACCGCTCGAAGACAAGTCGCCGCTGATGCGCAAGCTGGTGCAGCGCGGAATCGTGCGGCCGTTCATGAACGGCCAGTTCCACCCCGGCGGCATCACGGTCGACCGCAACATGAACGTGGTGGCGCAGGACGGCTCCGCGCAGACCACCCTGTGGGCGCTCGGCACGCTGGTCGAAGGCTGCAAGTTCTACACCTTCGTGCTGCCGCGCCCCGGCGCCAATTCCACCACCATGGTCGACGCCGGACGCGCGGTCGGCCACATGATGGACGCCATCGCCGCCCGCAACGCCTGCGCCGCCAGCCACCGCGACGACACGGCGTACGAAGACGGCATGCGTCACGAGGCGATGCGCACGGCGCAGGGGGCGGCCGACCACCTGCCGTTCCACTGCCCGGTCGACGCGTCGCGCCGGCAGTTAGCCGACCAGGCGCAGGCCGCGGACGTGCAGTCCTGATGAGCGCCAGCGCGGCGCGCCTGCGCCAGGCGTGGCCGGGCCTGTGCGGCATGGCCGCCACGCTGACCGGGGTCGGCATCGGCCGCTTCGCCTACGTGGCGATCCTGCCGCTGCTGGTGCAGCAGGCATGGTGCAGCCGCACCGCCGCCGGCTACCTCGGCGCGGCCAACCTGGCCGGCTACTTCCTCGGCATCGGCATCGCCGCCTGGCTGTCGCGCCGCTGCAGCGCCGGGCGCATGGTGCAGGCGTCGATGCTGCTGTGCGCGCTGAGCTTTTTCGGCTGCGGCTGGCAGGGCGGCGGGCTGGCCTGGTTCCTGTTCTGGCGCACCGTCGCCGGCGCCTGCGGCGCCATCCTGATGGTGCAGGCGCCGGTGCTGATCCTGCCGCGTACCGAGACGGCGCGGCGCGGGCGTGTCGGCGGCGTCGTCTTCTCCGGCGTGGGCCTGGGCATCGTCGCCGCGGCGACGGTGGTGCCCTCGCTGGTGCAGCACGGCCTGGCGGCAACCTGGCTCACGCTCGGCGGCATCTGCCTGCTGCTGACCATCCTGACCTGGAACTACTGGCAGCTGGCGCCGTCGCCGCAGGCCGCGGCGCCCGGTCCGCGGCGCCTGGCGTGGCCGCGCTTGCCGGCGCCGGTGGCGCTGCTGCTGGCCGCTTACGCACTCAACGCGGTGGGCTACCTGCCGCACACGCTGTTCTGGGCCGACTACATCACCCGCGAGTTGCAGCGCCCGATGGCCGAAGCCGGATTTTTCTGGGCCTGCTTCGGCGTCGGCGCCGCCTGCGGCCCCTACCTCACCGGCGCCATCGCCGACCGCATCGGCCTGACCTCGACGCTGTTCATCGCCTTCACGCTGAAGGCGCTGGGCGTGGCGCTGCCGCTGCTGGCCGACGGCGCCGCGGCGCTGCTGCTGTCGTCGGTGCTGGTCGGTTTTTTCTCGCCCGGTATCGTCGGCGCCGCTTCCGGCTACGCGCTCGAGATCGGCGGCGCCGAGCACCACCGGCGCTATTGGACGGCGATGAATTTCGGCTTCTCGCTGGCACAGGCCGGCGCCGCCAGCGCCATGGTGTGGCTGATGGCCGGCCGTCAGTCGTACGCGCTGCTGTTCGTCATCAGCAGCAGCGCGCTGGCCATCTCCGCGCTGTGCATCGGCGCCATCGCGCTGCTGCGCCAGCGCGCTGCGCGCCTGACGGCGGCCGCGGCGACCGGGTAAAATGCCGCCTTGGCATTCACTCCCGAAAGCAGAATATGAAACTGGTCCGATATGGCCGTCCCGGCAAGGAAAAACCTGGCCTGATCGATGACCTGGGAAGGCTGCGCAGCCTCGCCGGCGAACTTGACGACATCGTTCCCGCAATCTTGTCCGACAAGGCGCTGCGCAAGCTGGCGAAGATCGACCCGGCCAGCCTGCCGCTGGTGCGCGGCACGCCGCGCTTCGGCGTACCGCTGGCGGGCATCGGCAAATTCATCGGCATCGGCCTCAATTACGCCGACCACGCGGCCGAAACCGGCTTGCCGATCCCGTCGGAGCCGATCGTCTTCATGAAGGCGGTGTCCTGCCTGTCCGGTCCGGACGATCCGCTGCGCCTGCCGCCCGGCTCCAGAAAAACCGACTGGGAAGTCGAACTGGGCGTGGTGATCGGCACGCGCGCGCAGTACGTCGACGAAGCCGACGCGCTCGATTGCGTGGCGGGCTTTTGCGTCGTCAACGACGTGTCGGAACGCAGCTACCAGATGCAAAGCTCGCAGTGGGACAAGGGCAAGGGCTGCGACACCTTCGGCCCGGTCGGCCCTTGGCTGGTCACGCGCGACGAGGTGATGGACCCGCAGCGCCTCGACCTGTACCTGGAGCTGAACGGCAAGCGCATGCAGACCGGCTGCACCGAGACGATGATCTTCACGGTGGCGCAGCTGGTGAGCTACCTGTCGCGCTACATGACGCTCGAACCGGGCGACATCATCGCCACCGGCACGCCGCCCGGCGTCGGCGCCGGCCGCACGCCACAGCGCTTCCTCAAGCCTGGCGACACGCTGCGTCTCGGCATCGCCGGCCTCGGCGAGCAGCAGCAGGAAGTGATCGCCACCACGGTCGCCGGCAGGCGCGCGAAAAAGGACTGAGTCCGACCGGATCGGGCCGCGCTGCTGTCACTTCGACACGTTGCGCCTTTGCCACGGCTGCCCGCCGTGGCCGGTTATATCTTGCCATGCGGCAAATCACCGGCGTACTATGGATGCGTCGTTACCGCAATCGTCGGCACGGCGTCCCGAATCACCGTTCCCCCTTGGTGTTCCCCAACTTCTCTCTTGCCGGAGCGGAGCGGGGATTTGCGCCCATTTTTTCGCCGTCACTGTCAGGAAATCAAACATGTCGTTTTCAAATCTTAAAATCGGCGTCCGCCTTGGTGCCGGCTTTGCGCTGGTGCTGCTGTTGCTGGCCGCGGTCGCGGCATCCGCGCTGGCCTCGATGAGCCGCATCGACGCCAACATGACGCGCATCGTCGAAGACCACAACGTCAAGATTTTCGCCGCCGGCGCAATGGGCGAAAACTTCCGCGACATTTCGCTGGCCGTGGCCAGCATCGTGCTGGTGACCGATCCGGGCGACGTCAAGGATCAGGTCGGCAAGCTGGCGGCGGCCCGCGCGCGCTACGGCGCCGCCAAGAAAACCTTGCTGGCCACGCAGTTGAGCGATGCCGAAAAGCAGTTGCTGGCCAAGCTGGACCAGGCCATCGAGTTTGCCAAGCCGAAGGTCGACAAGACGGTCGAGCTGGGCATGGCCGGCGCGCGCGAGGAAGCCACCGAAAACATGCTGACCCAATCGGGTCCGGGCACCGCCGCGGCGATCGTCGTGATCGACGAGATCGTGCTGTTCGAGAAAAAGATGGCGGCCGCCGCCGAAAACGACGCCGACGCCGAATACGATACCGCCCAACGCATCATGCTGGTCATCTGCACGCTGGCGATGCTGGCCGGCGGCGCCGTAGCCTGGTACATCAGCCGCTCGATCACCGGTCCGATCCGCACCGCGGTGGCGCTGGCCGAGCGCGTCGCCGCCGGCGACCTCAGCAGCACGGTGGTCGTCACCAGCCGCGACGAAACCGGCCAGCTGATGACCGCGTTGAAGGCCATGAACGACAGCCTGAACAAGATCGTCGCCGACGTTCGCAGCGGCACCGACGCCATCGCCACCGCCTCCGGCGAAATCGCCAGCGGCAACCTCGACCTGTCCGCGCGCACCGAGCAGCAGGCCAGCGCGCTCGAAGAGACGGCGTCGTCGATGGAAGAGCTGACCTCGACCGTCAAGCAGAATGCCGACAACGCCCGCCAGGCCAACGTGCTGGCCGGCTCCGCGTCGGAAGTGGCCGTCAAGGGCGGCCAGGTGGTGTCGCAAGTGGTCGACACGATGGGCGCCATCAACGATTCGGCGCGCAAGATCGTCGACATCATCGGCGTCATCGACGGCATCGCGTTCCAGACCAATATCCTCGCCCTGAACGCGGCGGTGGAAGCGGCGCGCGCCGGCGAGCAGGGACGCGGCTTCGCCGTGGTGGCGAGCGAAGTGCGCAACCTGGCGCAGCGCTCGGCCGCGGCGGCGAAGGAAATCAAGGTGCTGATCGGCGACTCGGTGGCCGCCGTCGATACTGGCTCGAAGCTGGTCAACCAGGCCGGCTCGACGATGGACGACATTGTCGCCAGCGTCGCCCGCGTGACCGACATCATGAGCGAGATCACCGCCGCCAGCCACGAGCAGGAAGCGGGCATCGAGCAGATCAACCAGGCCATCGGCGAGATGGACGCGGTGACGCAGCAAAACGCCGCGCTGGTGGAAGAGGCTGCGGCCGCCGCCGGATCGCTGCGCGAGCAGGCCGGCAACCTGGCGCAGGCAGTCAGCGTGTTCAAGCTCGAAACCGGGCACGAGCCGCGCGCGGCAGCGGTGCGCTCGATGGCATCGGCGCCTGCGCGCAAGCAGGCGCCGCCGAAGGCGCGCATCGCCACCGCGAAAGCGAAGAGTGCGGGTGGCGACCAGTGGGAAGAGTTCTAGGAAGTGAGCGCGGCGCTCAGGCGAGCGCTTCTTTCGCGGCCTCTTCCGGGGTGAGGCCGTCGTAGAACTGGTCGGTGAACCATTCCACTTCGTCCTCGATGTGTTCCTGCGCCTGCGCCAGGGTGGCGCCGCCGGCGACCAGGAATTTTTCAACTTCGATGCACCAGTTAATCAGTGCCATCGTCTCCTCGTCGAGTTCTTCTTTCTTCGCCATCGTCGTTCTCCCGGATCGTGATCAGGCTGCGAGGCCTTTGGCCAGCAGGTCGGCGACCAGCTGGTTCAGGTCGACGTTCTGTTCTTTCGCCTGGGTTTGCAGCTGCAGTACCAGGTCGCTATTGAGCTTGACGGCGAACGGCACCAGGCCGGCCGCCTGGTCCAGCTTGCGCTGCTCGCGGCGGTCGATGGTGGTGGCTGCGCTGTTGCCGAAACCGCCGGCGCCAGGGGCGACCATCTGGCCCATCAATTTCTTGGCGTCGCTCTTTGCCATGCCGGTTTTTTTCATGTGATGCTTTCTGTGATGTTGTTCGGGGGATTTTACGCCGCTCGAAAATCAGCGGCGTCTGATAGGCCGTCGGGAACGACGGACTTCGATGTGGGGATGAAGGCTATGCCAGCACTTTTTGGAGCCAGGCGCCGATATGGTCGACCTCTTCCTGGCACAGCGAGTGCTGCATCGGATAGTCGTGCCACTCGATCTGGTAGCCCATCGCCTTCAAGGCGTCGCGCGACGCTTCGGCGCGCGCGATCGGAACCACGCCATCGCTGCGGCCGTGCGCCATGAAAATCGGCGTGCCGAGGCTCTCTTCGGTTCGTTCGGCGGCGACCGTCGCGGCCACCGGCAGGTAGCCCGACAGGCACAGCAGGCCGGCGAGCTTTTCGGGATGGCGCAGGCCGGTTTGCAAGGTCATCGCGCAGCCCTGCGAGAAGCCGGCCAGGATGATGCGCGAAGCCGGGATGCCGCGCGCTTTTTCGCGCGCGATCAGCGCTTCGACCTGCTGTTGCGATCGGCGCAGGCCGGCCGCGTCTTCGCGCCGCACCAGGTCGGCGTTGCTGATGTCGTACCAGGCGCGCATGACGTAGCCGCCGTTGACCGTTACCGGGATCTGGTCGGCGTGCGGGAATACGAAGCGAATGCCGGGCAGGCCGGTCAGGTCAAGTTCACGCACCAGCGGCACGAAGTCGTTGCCGTCGGCGCCCAGGCCGTGCATCCAGATGATCGCCACTTCCGGGTTCGGCGCGGTTTCGATTTCGATATTTTCGAGCAGTGGGGTCATGCGAATTCCAGTCAGGTTTGGGGGCGCAGCGCCGATTTCGGGCGGAACGCCTTGCAGACGGCCGCATCGGTTTCCATGTACGGTCCGCCGATCAGGTCGACGCAGTACGGCACCGCCGCGAAGATGCCGCCGACGAGCTGCTTGCCGTCGGCATCCTTCAGGCCCTCCAGCGTCTCCTTGATCGCTTTCGGCTGGCCCGGCAGGTTCATGATCAGCGCCGCGTGGTCGGGCGTCTCGCGGATCACCGCCAGCTGGCGCGACAGAATCGCGGTCGGCACGAAGTGAAGGCTGATCTGGCGCATCTGCTCGCCGAAGCCGGGCATCTCCTTGGTGGCGACCGCCAGCGTGGCTTCCGGGGTGACGTCGCGTCGCGCCGGGCCGGTGCCGCCGGTGGTCAGCACCAGGTGGCAGCGCTGCTGGTCCACCAGTTCGACCAGTGTGGCTTCGATCTGCGCGCGCTCGTCGGCGATCAGGCGCGTCTCGACGCGGTACGGTGTCGTCAGTGCGGAGGCCAGCCAGTCCGACAGCGCCGGAATACCCTTGTCCTCGTAGACGCCGCCGCTGGCGCGGTCGGACACCGACACCAGGCCGATGACCAGTTGATTACTCGTCGTCTGACTCATCGTCGGCCGCTTCCAGGTCGAGTTCTTCGTCGTCGCCGTCGGCTTTTGCCGACTTGCCCTTCTTGTTCAGGTCCTTGAGGATCTGGAAGATCTCGCGGTACGCTTTGGGCGGCTTGTTCTCGGCCTGTTCCTTGCGGGCGTTGCGGATCAGCGTGCGCAGGTGCTGCACGTCCAGTTCCGGATACTCGGTCGACAGCACGGTCAGGGCCTTGTCGTCGGCCAGCAGCTTCTCGCGGCGGCGCTCGAGCGCGTGCAGCGCGGCGGTGTCGGCCTTCGACATGCCTTTCCAGCTGTCGATGGTGCGCTGGATGACGGCGATTTCTTCGTCATCGAGGGTGCGCATCTTCTTGCCGACGAACTGCATCTGGCGGCGCCGGCCCTCGTGGTTGGTGATGGTCTGGCACATCAGGATGGCGTCGCGCACGTCTTCCGGCATCGGTACCCGCTTGACGCGGTCGCGCGCTTCGTTGACGAGTTCCTCTCCCAGCTTCTGGACTTCGAGACTCTGGCGCTTGGCCTCGGACTTGGAAGGGCGCTCGTATTCTTGTTCGAACTCGGAGGATTGGAACCCGCAGGCACCGCGGTTTGGATTAGGCATGATATGGATCCGGTAGGCGCAAGGCCGGCCAGTAAAAACAGTAAACGACTGCTATGATAACCCTTTTACCGGCCAGCCAAGAAAACACGACATGAACGACTCCGTCTTTATCCATACCCAGGACCAGCTGAAACAGCTCGCAGCCGACGTTTTGGCGTTCGCGCGCGAGAAGGGCGGCTCCGACGCCGCGGTCGAGATCAGCGAGGGAAGCGGGCTGGCGGTGTCGGTCCGACGGGGCAAGATCGAGACGATCGAGCAAAACAAGGACAAGGGCATGGGCGTGACGGTCTATATCGGCCAGAAGCGCGGCAATGCCAGCACATCTGATTTTTCGGCCGCCGCGCTGCGCGCCACCGTCGACGCGGCCTACAACATCGCCCGCTTCACCGCCGAAGACGACTGCGCCGGCCTGCCCGAGGCCGAGCTGCTGGAAATGGCGCCGCGCGACCTGCGCCTGTGCTACCCATGGCGCATATCGACCGAGGAAGCGGTGGCCCTGGCGCAGCGCGCCGAAGGCGCCGCCTTCGACGTCGACCCGCGCATCACCAACAGCGAAGGCGGCAGCGTGCACGTGCAGCAGTCGCATTTCGTGGCCGCCAATTCGCGCGGCTTCTCCGGCGGCTACCCGTTTTCGCGCCACACGCTGTCGGTGGCGCCGATCGCCGGCAAGGGCGCCAGGATGCAGCGCGACGACTGGTACACCTCGGTGCGCGACGCTTCCAAGATGGCTTCGCCCGAAGCGGTGGGCCGCTACGCCGCCGAGCGCGCGCTGGCGCGCCTGAACGCGCGCAAGATGGATACCCGCACCTGCCCGGTGCTGTTCGAGGCGCCGCTGGCCGCCGGCCTGCTCGGCGCCTTCGTGCAGGCCACCTCCGGCGGTGCGCTGTACCGCAAGTCGACCTTCCTGCTCGATTCGCTGGGCCAGTCGGCATTCCCGTCGCATATCCAGATCCTCGAAGACCCGCACCTGATTGGCGGCGTCGGCTCGGCGCCGTTCGACGAAGAGGGCGTCAAGACCGTGCGCCGCCATGTCGTCAAGGACGGCGTCGTGCAGGGCTACTTCCTGTCCACCTACTCGGCGCGCAAGCTGGGCATGCAAACCACCGGCAATGCGGGCGGCTCGCACAATCTGTCGATGACGTCCTCCAGTACCAAGCGCGCCGACGACTTCGCCGGCATGATCCGCAAGATGGGCCGCGGCCTGCTGGTGACGGAACTGATGGGGCAGGGCACCAACTACGTCACCGGCGACTATTCGCGCGGCGCCTCCGGCTTCTGGGTCGAGAACGGCGAGATCCAGTACCCGGTCGAGGAAATCACGATTGCCGGCAACATGAAAGACATGTTCCAGCAGATCGTCGCCATCGGCAACGATACCCTCACCCGCGGCAACAAGACGACTGGTTCGATCCTGATCGAGAACATGGTCGTCGCCGGCAGCTAGTAGCGAACGTCATCCTCGCGAACGCGGGGATCCCATTTCGTGGCTGAGCGGCGAAATTGGGTCCCCGCGTGCGCGAGGACGACGGGAGTGGCGGTTCTGACCCCTCCCTGAATTTCACATTTTCATTGCAAGGTTTCAACTCCGCTAATACACTAGCCCAAGCAAAAAGTGACGCGGGCTTCCCCCGCGCTGAAACCTTCAGGAGACAACACACATGGAACGCCGTTCATTCCTTAAAAAGGCGGCCGTTGGCGCCGCCGTTGCAGCACCGATCGCGGCACAGGCGGCGGATCTGCCGACCATCAAATGGCGCCTCGCCAGCAGCTTCCCGAAAAACCTGGACACTATCTTCGGCGCCTCCGAACTGTTTTGCAAACGCGTCTCCGAGCTGACCGGCGGCAAATTCAGCATCCGCGCCTTTGCCGCGGGCGAAATCGTGCCGCCGCTGGAAGTGATGGACGCCGTCCGCGCGGGCACCGTCGAAATGGGCCACACCGCTTCTTATTACTACGTTGGCAAGGATCCTACCTTCGCCTTCGATTGCTGCGTGCCGTTCGGCCTGACCTCGCGCCAGCAATCTGCGTGGATCCAGGTCGGCGGCGGCATGGAACTGATGCGCGAGTTCTATAAGGGCTACAACATCATCAACTTCATGGGCGGCAACACCGGCACCCAGATGGGCGGCTGGTTCCGTAAGGAAATCAAGACCGTGGCCGACCTGAAGGGCCTGAAGATGCGCATCAGCGGCCTGGCCGGCAAGACGATGGCCAAGCTCGGCGTTGTCACGCAGCAGTTGCCGGCTGCCGACATCTATCCGTCGTTGGAAAAAGGCACCATCGACGCCGCCGAATGGGTCGGTCCGTACGACGACGAAAAGATCGGCATCTTCAAGGTGGCGCCGTTCTACTACGCGCCGGGCTGGTGGGAGCCGGGCCCGCAGCTGTCGTTCTACATCAACCTGACCGAGTGGGCCAAGCTGCCGAAGGAGTACCAGGCTGCGGTCGAAGCGGCTTCGTTCGAAGCGCACGTCTACATGCAGGCCGCCTACGACGCCAAGAATCCGGCCGCCCTGGCGCGCCTGGCCAAGAACGGCGCCAAGGTCCGTTTCTTCTCGAAGGACGTGATGGACGCCGGCTACAAGGCGGCCACCGAAATGATGGACGAGGAAGCGGCCAAGAATCCGAAGTTCAAGAAGATCTACGAGCCGTGGAAAGTCTTCCGCCGCGAGCAGAACACCTGGGCGTCGGTGGCCGAAGCGAGCATGCAGAACTACCTGATCGCCGCCAACCGCGCCGGTAAATAAGTCAGCAAGTCAGCAACTACATCGGGGTCAGAGCCAGGTCTGACCCCGAATTTTTTTCTGGCGCGAATTTTCGCGCACCTCCCACACCGTGCACATCGGCGCCTGATGCAAGTGGGCCCCCGATTTCCGCGTTCTGTCGCACAAGCCATTCAATGTTCAGTTCGCCATGCAATGATGGCGCACCTCATCTTCACGAAGCTTCTTTTAAAATCATGCATATCAATACCAAGTCGTCGCGTTCCCTCCACCTGCGCCTGTTGCTGGCCGCACCGGCCGTGTTCGGCATGATCGCCGCCCAGGCCGCCGGCCAGGATGGCGCCAGCGCCGTGCCGCCAGCGACGCCGCCGGCCGCCGCGCCGATCCAGAAGGTCGAGATCAAGGGCGCCGCCGCCTCGTATGACGCGCGCCGCAACGACACCGCCACCAAGATCGTCGTCTCGCAGGAAGAGATCCTGCGCAACGGCGACACCACCATCGGCGAGGTGCTCAAGCGCCTGCCGGGCGTGACGGTCGGCGGCGTGCAGGGCCGCGGCGGCGATGTCCGCATGCGCGGCCTCGGCAGCGGCTACACCCAGGTCCTGCTCAACGGCGAGCCGAGCCCGGCCGGCTTCTCGCTCGATTCGATCTCGCCCGACATGATCGAACGCATCGAGATCATGCGCGCCGCCACCGCCGAATACAGCACCCAGGCGGTCGCCGGCGCCATCAACATCGTGCTCAAGCGCGCGATCGTCACCGCGCAGCGCGAGATCAAGGCCGGCTTGCAGCTCGACAACGGCAACATCGGCACCAACACCAATTTTCAGATCGCCGACAAGAAAGGCGCGATGTCGTACGCCATCGGCGGCAACGTCACCTGGGCCCGCTTCGAGCGGCCGCAGGAGACCATCACCGAAGGCATCAACGCCGCCGGCACGCCGACCGTGCTGCGCCGCGCCGAGCAGGGCAACGCCGGCCACTTCGAGGCGATCGGCCTGTCGCCGCGCATCAACTGGACGCTCGGTCCGGGCGACGTCATCACCTCGCAAAGCTTCATCAACGTCAACCGCTTCCGCGGCGACAGCACCGAAAACGTCGACACGCTGCTCGGCCCGGCCCCGCTGTACAGCGGCACCCGCGTCGACATCGAATCGGACGTCGCCCAGGTGCGCAGCGACCTGAGCTGGACACGCAAGCTCGCCCAGGGCGCCAAGCTCGACATGAAGGCCGGCGTCAACTGGAACAAGCGCGAAGTGCGCGCGCCGTCGCTCAATTACGACGCCGCCGACCGCCTGATCCTGACCCGCCTGGTCACCTCCGACTCCAGCGACAAGGGCGTCACCGCCAACGGCAAGTATTCGACGCCGATCTTCGAAGGCCACGCGCTGGCAGCCGGCTGGGATGCCGCCTACAGCACCCGCTACGAAGACCGCATCCAGCGCGAAAGCACGCCGTCGGGCGCCTGCCTGGTGCGCGATCCGCGCGGCGCCTGCCTGACCCCGAGCAACCTCGACCAGGTGTTCGACGCCGACGTCTCGCGCCTGGCGATGTTCGCCCAGGACGAGTGGACCGTCACCCCGCGCTGGTCGGTGTACTTCGGCCTGCGCTGGGAAGGCATCCGCACCCGCAGCGAAGGCAACAGCTACGCCGCGGTTGACAACAAGTCGAGCGTGTGGAGCCCGCTGTTCCAGACCCTGTGGAAAATTCCGGGCAGCAAGGCCGACCAGGTGCGCCTGGGCGTGACCCGCACCTACAAGGCGCCTGGCGTCAACAGCCTGATTCCGCGCCGCTTCGCCTCCAACAACAACAGCGAGGTCAGCCCGGACCAGCAGGGCAATCCGAACCTGCGTCCCGAACTGGCGTGGGGCCTCGACCTGGCGTACGAGCATTACCTCGAAGGCGGCGGCCTGATGACCGCCAGCACCTACGTGCGCCGTATCGAAGACATCACCCGCCAGCAGACCTCGTTCGTCGACGGCCTGTGGCTGTCGATGCCGACGAACGCCGGCATTGCCAACACCCGCGGCATCGAACTCGAAGCCAAGCTGCCGCTGCGTTCTGTGTACAAGACCGGGCCGAACGTCGACATGCGCGCCAATTTTTCGCGCAACTGGTCGGACCTCGACAGCGTGCCGGGCCCGAACAACCGCCTCGACCAGCAGACGCCGTTCAGCGGCACCGTCGGCGCCGACTGGAAGCTCGACACCCTGCCGTTGACCTTGGGCGGCAGCTACAGCTTCCAGAATGGCGGCCCGGTGCGCATTTCGCTCAACCAGTATGCCTACTCGGTGCCGAAGCGTTCGCTGGACCTGTACGGCCTGTGGAAGTTCAACGCGAAAAACCAGCTGCGCGTGTCGTTCGCCAATGCGCTGCACCAGGACAACATCCAGCAGTCGAGCTACGTCGACGAGCGCGGCCGCTCCAGCAGCACGGTCATCACGCCGACCACGGTGGTGATGCGCGCAATGCTCGAAATCAAGCTGTGATCACCGGGGTCTGACCCGCTCTCTGGGTCAGACCCTTTCTACCTACAGCCAGCACATAAAAAAAGCCCCGAAGTCCGGGGCTTTGTCTTATTCGTAGAATCAGCGGCGAATCGCCCGCAGAATCGGCTGCAGCACCGCCGCGCCAAGGCGCGCGCTACGCGCCCCATCCCAGCCCGTCTCCGGATCAGGATCGTTGGCGTTATCCTTGAATGGCAGCTCCAGCGTCAGCGACAGGCAGCCGAACGCGTGCGTGATATGTGGCGATCCCATGGTCAGCACCTCGGGCGTGTACGGCGATTCCCCGTAGCCGTGCTCGGTCTGGAAGTCCGGGCTGGCGACCTTGAAGTCCTCCGCGAACTGCTTCTCGTGCGCCGCCTGTTCGGGCGTGTACGTCGGCAGCGCGCTGCTGCCCGCCACGAACACGTACGGCAGGCCTTCGTCCCCGTGCACGTCGAGGAACAGGTCGCAGCCGGTTTCCTTCATCTTCTGCTTGACCAGGAACACCTCCGGGCTGCGCTCCATGGTTGGCGTATTCCACTCGCGGTTCAGGTTCGCGCCGGCCGCGTTGGTGCGCAGGTTGCCGCGCACCGAACCGTCTGGATTCATGTTCGGCACCACGTAGAACACCGCTTCCTTCAGCAGCTGGCGGCCGAACGCATCGGATGGGTCCAGCAGCGCATCGAGCATGCCTTCGACCAGCCACTCGGCCATCGTTTCGCCCGGATGCTGGCGCGCGATCACCCACACCTTTTTAGCCGCGGCCGGGTCGCCGATCACCAGCACGTTCATGTCGCGGCCCTCGACGGTGCTGCCGAGATCCTCCATGCGCACATGGACCGACATCTGCGCGCGGTCCAGCAGCTCCAGGTGGCGCTCCCACGAGTACGGCTCGAAGTAGGCGTAGTAGACGCTGTCCATGCCTGGCGTATGGCTGATTGTCATGACCTGGCCGTCGAAGCTGGTCGGCACGCGGAACCAGTTCACGCGGTCGTAGCTGGCCATCGCCTGGTAGTCGTTCCAACCGTCCGGATAGGCGCTCTGGCCGGCGTTGAGGAAGCGGATCGTGCATGCCTCGCCCTGCGCGCCCTGCAGGCGGAAGTAGAACCACTGGGTGATGTCGGCGTGCGAATCCTTGCGGATGTTCAGATCGATGGCGCCGGCGCTTGTGGCGCTGACGATATCGATGGCGCCGGCGTCGAACTGGCTGCTGATTTTGATAGACATGGTAAGTCCTGTATTTGGAAAAAAGGCGTGAACCCGCGATCATACTAGAACTGAACCTCCGCATCTCCTGTGCCGTGTCAAAAACTTAATGTGACGTCTTGCTACCTTTCCAGCTTGGCCGCGCAATCTGCGCGCCGCCGCCGACCTGGAGAGAGCAATGAGCGCCATCTGTTTTTCGTACGCCGAAGTCACCAGCATCAACAAGCTGGGGTTCTGGCTGCAGTTCGGCGCCGAGGAACTGTATCTGTCGTTTGACGAGTTCCCCATCTTCGAACACGTCACCATCGCGCAGATCACCCACGTGGTCTGCGCCAGCTCGAGCCGCGTGTACTGGCCCG
Source organism: Pseudomonadota bacterium (assembly GCA_040386255.1). Classification (GTDB taxonomy): domain Bacteria; phylum Pseudomonadota; class Gammaproteobacteria; order Burkholderiales; family Burkholderiaceae_D; genus JAFCUW01. Next base: position 66,357 of record JAZKFW010000032.1, on the reverse strand, counting down.
AGCTCGACCTCGACCTGGCGCTCGACACCATCCGCAACCCTCTGGCCCGCGACTACAACCGCGCCAGCCACGATTGCTAGGATCGGCAAACCACTTCATAATTGGCGCGCCATGCGCCGCAAACCGCCGCCGACGAACGTTGAGTTGGACATGCTCCAGAAGGAGTCGTTCGACTATTTCCTGCATGAGGCCAATCCGTGCAACGGCCTGGTCATCGACAAGTGCGCGCCTGGCTGGCCGTGCAGCATCGCCGCCACCGGCCTTGCGCTGGCTGCCTATCCGGTCGGCGTCGAACGCGGCTTCATGGCGCGCGCCGCGGCGGTGGAGCGGGTGCTGGCGACGCTGCGCTTTTTCTGGAACAGCCCCCAAGGCACCGACCGCGACGCCACCGGCTACCGCGGCTTCTACTACCACTTCCTCGATATGCAGACCGGCCGGCGCGCCTGGCAGTGCGAGCTCTCCACCGTCGACACCACCTTCCTGCTAGCCGGTGCGCTGACCGCCGGCACCTACTTCGACAGCGGCAGCGCCGATGAAAGGGAAATTCGCGCGCTCGCCGATGCCTTGTATCAGCGTGCCGACTGGCGCTGGGTCCAGGTCGACGATGGCGCAGTATCGCTCGGCTGGACGCCCGAAAGCGGCTTTCTGCCGTACCGCTGGCTGGGCTACGACGAGGCCATGCTGCTCTACATCCTCGGCCTCGGCTCGCCCGCCCACCCGTTGACGGCAGACAGCTACGACAAAAAGGTCACCGCCTACCGCTGGGAGAACCTGTACGGCCAGGATCATCTTTACTGCGGCTCGCTATTTACCCACCAGCTGTCGCACATCTGGATCGATTTTCGCGGCATCCAGGATGCCTTCATGCGCGCGAAGGGCATCGACTATTTCGAAAACAGCCGCCGCGCCACCTACGTCCAGCAGTTGTACGCGCTCGACAACCCGCTTGGCTTTCGTGGCTACGGCTCCTGCTGCTGGGGCCTGACCGCCAGCGACGGCCCCGGCCCGGCTGTCCTCGACATCGACGGCGTCCCGCGCGAGTTCTTCGATTACATCGCGCGCGGCGCCCCGAACGGCCCCGATGACGGCACGATTGCGCCGTGGGTGGCAGTCGCCTCGCTGCCGTTCGCGCCCGAGATCGTGCTGCCCGCGATCGACCACCTGGTGCACGAGATGGACCTCAGGGCCGGCAACACCTACGGCTTCAAATCGACGTTCAACGCCACCTTCCCCTGCAATACCAAGAACCCGCATGGCTGGGTCTCGCCTTGGCATTACGGCATCAACGAAGGCCCGGTGGTGCTGATGATCGAAAACCACCGCAGCGAGCTGCTGTGGCGCCTGATGCGCGAGTGCCCCTATATCGCCGCCGGACTGCGGCGCGCCGGCTTCACCGGCGGCTGGTTGACAGCCGGGGTCAGACCCCGAATTCGCAAGCGCTGAAAACTTCGGGGATCCGACCCCCAGACGTTGGACGACCTTCAATCATAAATGCAAGAAAGTGCCAGCTCAAGAGGCTGTATTGAATGAGTTTTGTTATTCGGACCTCGAGCTGGACTGATGTAGGGCCATCAGAAATTCTCGGCTCGGCCGTCAAAATACGGCCCTGCGCAAAGTTCAGTAGCTTAGCCGTGCCAATTAACCCAGTGTTGCGCTTGGTACTTGAAATCGTGCTCTTAATGGCTGATATCTCGGAAAGTGAGTGCAAAAAAACGTCGCTTATCTCCCATAAAGAAGAACATTGGCAAGGAAATGAATAACTGCATTGACATTCCTTTATTGATTTAACGAGTTCTATCCGGATAGAATTGTCGTTCTAACTGCTGCTTTACTGCGTCGCCGATGATAAATTTTCAGCCCAACGAAGGAAGCTAGAAATCGTCGTGTCCACAGTCAGCTTCGGTAAATCGATTTCTTGGATAACATCTCCGCCTCTACTTTTCCATAGCAGACGTTGACATCCATCAGCGCGCTCGACGACAACGACTTCGTATGCCGAAGCAACCGAGTCATCGGCGATATCGTGAATCAAAAAACGCGGACGATATCGGCCTTCCAGCCCAATCTTTAAATCCTCCGGATCATCCGAATGCGTGAAGCGATCAATGTGCCGCCACAGTAGTTCAGCGCTCAAGCGATCAGCTTGCTCTAAATGACGATTGCCCTGGTAAAGCATAAAGACCTTCGCAGAATATACCAAGACACCTAACACCACCTCCTGGTTCCAGTCGCCGATCGGCGGAGGCTTCATTCCGGGCGGCTTGCCCATCCTCGGGAATTTGATCAAACCGTCTAGATCGATGTAGCTGAGCGGATCATTATCGACGTATGTGTACGTATTCAATCCGCCTTCAAGACCGGTTTCGCAGCGTTGCTGTGTGCGGCGAAGACGAGGGTAAGCGTCAATGAAACAGCGCGCAATCGCGCTTTGGAGATGCAGTTTGTCATCATGGACTGGTTCCGGTTCGGGTTGATGTAATGCGCGATGCGCGAACCGGACCAAGTCTAGATAGTGACCAACTTATTAATATTGTTTTTACGCAAACACTTTCCGAATATTCATTGCTTGCAATGAGCGATCGGGGCGGCTTGCTCGCCAAGACGAAACGATTTATTCGGTGATCAGACCAGCGGAAAGGTCGCGCCGTTCATGCAAGACGCGCAGCAAGTCGATCCACACGCCGTCGATGCGGTAGAACAGCAGAAACGGGAAACGCTCGAGATGCCAGACTCGCAGAGACCGGTCTGGCAGGAAGTGCGCGTAACGGCGTGACCCAACGCCGGGCTGCAAGCACAGGTCGTGCAGCGTGGATTCCAGCTCCGTGACGAAGCGCTCTGCCAGCTCGGCGGAAAATTCAGCGTACTAGTCAGTGATTTCCAGCACGTCGCTCTTAGCGACGGATGAGAGCCGAAAATCCATGCCGTTAACGCTTTGCGCGTATGCGCTCGCGCAACTCGTCGGTCAATTCCGCGACGCTCGTTTCTTGCGACGGGCCATTGTTGATGCCTTCCATGACGAGTTCGCAAAGGCGGCGCTCCGCTTCGTTTTGCGGTCCCACCGCGTCGTCGTCGCGCGGCATCTGGAATTTGGCCACAGGCGTAGTTTCGGTAGTCATATGGATTAATCATAGCCCGATTCGCGATCGTGCAACCCCCGGGATCATTGCCAGCCCTGCGACTATTCCAACCCGCCAAACCGCTCGAAAAACCCCGCGTCCGCCGACGCCGCGCCGTCATCCTCGCGCAGCATCGCCGCCATCACATGCTCTTCCGCCGCGGCGTAGATCTGCCGGTATAGCGCGCGCGCCAGCTCATACGCCCGCGCGCCTGGCCACGGATCCGGCAGCAGTTCGACCGGCAGCATCGGGTCGTGCAGTTGCACCCGCCGATACGCGTGAATCAGCAGCGTGCGGATCACGAACGCCTGCTCCGGCGCCATCGCCGCCGGCAGCCCCAAGAGAGGCTCGAACTGATCGATGAAGTGCTGGTAGCCGGCCGAGACGCCCGACAAATCCCAGCCGTCGCCCACCAGCTCCGGCAGCGGCCGGCCCGCCACGCCCGGCAGCTCGGCCGCGCGGCACACGAACAGTTTGCCTTCGGCGCCGAGCCGCTGCAGCATGTCCTGCAACACCTCGGCGTCGGCCGCCGGATGGCCGAACACGCCCGGCGTCACCAGCGCATAGCCCTCCCACAGCAGCTCCTTGCGCAGCGCCGCGCGCAGCGGCGCCTCGAGCTGGCCGCCGGACGCCAGCAGCAGCGTCCAGTGGCCGTCCCAGTGCACCTCGAGCGGCGCGTAGATGCGGCGGTTGGCGCGCTCGAAGCGCGGCTGCGCCTGCGGCAGGATCGCGTAAGCGCTGCGGCGGCGGTCGCGGCTGGCCACCAGCCAGCCTTCCTGCGCGAGCCGGAACACGCTGGTGCGCAGCAGCCGGTCGTTGACGCCGAACGGCGCCAGCAGTTCGATCAGGCTGCCCAGCCACACGGTGCCGCCGTGCGGCGCAACGGCGTCGCCGAAAATCGTCATCACCAGCGACTTCGATCGCGGCGGGTCGCTGGCAAGAAAGTGGGCGATCCATTCAGTGCTGGTCATTTGTTTCATAGGTGCATGGTGTGGGGCGGCGTTCAAGCAAACCGCAGTTTACTTTGGCGCCGGATCGGCGCACGATTAATTTTCCGATATCGTAACATTCGCACAAGATACAGAACTCACATACGACACAAAATTATTGTGTACTTATCGTTTTTTGTATCGTATTATTCTTTTCAAGCTTTAGCAAACGGAGATCAGCATGTACGCTCAACTGGTAGAAACGGGCCTCAAGAAAGTCCAATCGATTTCGGAAATGGGCGAGGAGGAGCGCGCGTTCCAGGACCGCATCGACGCCGGCATCAAGATCGAGGCGAAGGACTGGATGCCGGACGCCTACCGCAAGACGCTGATTCGCCAGATCTCGCAGCACGCGCACTCGGAAATCGTCGGCCAGCTCCCCGAAGGCAACTGGGTCACCCGCGCGCCCACCCTCAAGCGCAAGTCGATTTTGCTCGCCAAGATCCAGGACGAAGCCGGCCACGGCCTGTACCTGTACAGCGCCGCCGAAACGCTCGGCGTCTCGCGCGACGAACTGCTCGCCGCCCTCCATTCGGGCAAGGCCAAGTACTCCAGCATCTTCAACTACCCAACCCTGTCGTGGGCCGACATGGGCGCCATCGGCTGGCTGGTCGACGGCTCCGCCATCATCAACCAGATCCCGCTGTGCCGCTGCTCGTACGGGCCGTACGCCCGCGCCATGATCCGCGTCTGCAAGGAAGAATCCTTCCACGCGCGCCAGGGCTACGACATCATGATGAGCCTCGCCAAGGGCACGCCCGAACAGAAGGCGATGGCGCAGGATGCCCTCAACCGCTGGTGGTGGCCTTCCTTGATGATGTTCGGCCCGTCCGACGCCGAATCGGTCAACAGCGCGCAGTCGGCGCAGTGGCGCATCAAGCTGTTCTCGAACGACGAACTGCGCCAGCGCATGGTCGACCAGACCGTGCCGCAGGCTGAATTCCTCGGCCTGACCGTGCCCGATCCCGACCTCAAGTTCAACGCCGAAACCGGCCACTACGAATTCGGCGAGATCGACTGGAGCGAGTTTCACAACGTCCTCAAAGGGAACGGCCCGTGCAACAAGGAGCGCCTCAAGACCCGCGTCAAGGCCTGGGACGACGGCGCCTGGTTCCGCGACGCCCTGGTGGCCTACGCCGACAAAAAATCGGCGCGCGCCGCCGCCTGAATATAACAACGGAGTTCAGCATGAGCAAAGAATGGCCCCTGTGGGAAGTCTTCATCCGCAGCCAGCATGGCCTGGCGCACAAGCATGTCGGCAGCCTGCACGCACCCGACGCCGAGATGGCCGTCAATAACGCCCGCGACGTCTACACCCGCCGCAACGAGGGCGTGTCCATCTGGGTCGTGCGCGCCACCGACATCGTCGCTTCCAGCCCGTCCGACAAGGGCGCCCTGTTCGAGCCGGCCAATAGCAAGGTGTACCGCCATCCGACTTTTTTCCCGATGCCTGAAGAAGTGAAAAACCTGTGAACGCGCACGACAAGATCGATTACCTTCTGCGCCAGGGCGACAACGCATTGATCCTGTCGCAGCAGCTCTCGCAGCTGTGCGGCAAAGGCCCGGCGCTGGAAGAGGACATGGCGCTCACCAACGTCGCGCTCGACCTGCTCGGCCAGACCCGCATGTGGTATGCCTACGCCACCGAACTCGAAGGGCAGGGGCGCAGCGAAGACGACCTCGCCTTCATGCGCGACGCCCCCGGCATGCGCTGCTGCCTGCTGGTCGAACAGCCCAACGGCAATTACGCCGACACCATGGTCCGCCAGTTCTACTTCGACACCTGGCACTACTTCCTGATGCAGGGATTGCTCAAGTCGAGCGACCCGCGCATCGCCGAAATCGCCGAAAAATCGATCAAGGAAGTGACCTACCACCTGCGCCGCAGCGGCGACCTGGTGGTGCGCCTCGGCGACGGCACCGAAGACAGCCACGCCAGAACGCAGGCCGCCGCCGACCAGCTGTGGATGTACACCGGCGAGATGTTCAATTACGACGCCATCGACAACGAGATGGCGCAGCAGGGCGTGGCGCCCGCGGCCGATGGCCTGCGCGCCGCCTTCCTCGAGCACGTTGGCGAGATCTTCGCCGAAGCGACGCTGAAGATGCCGGCGCCGGACGCCTGGATGCAGCGCGGCGGCAAGAAGGGCGTGCACAGCGAGCACCTCGGCTTCATCCTCGCCGAGATGCAGTTCCTGCAGCGCGCTTACCCCGGCGCGGAGTGGTAATGATGCAGCAGGCAGTCGGCAGCGCGCAGGTGTGGGACTGGCTCGGCCAGGTCGCCGACCCCGAAATCCCGGTGATCTCGGTGGTGGACCTCGGCATCGTCCGCGCGGTCGACTGGGATGGCGACGAATGCGTCGTCACCATCACGCCGACCTACTCCGGCTGCCCGGCGATGCAGGTGATCGCCGACGCCGTCACCGAAGCGCTGCACAGCCACGGCGTGCAAAAGGTGCGGCTGGTGAACCAGCTGTCGCCCGCCTGGACCACCGACTGGATGACCGAAGCCGGCAAGGTAGCGCTGAAGGGTTACGGCATCGCGCCGCCGGCGCAGCAGGTGATCGACATCAGCGGCCTGCACACCGGCGTCAAGCGCGGCGCGGCGCCGCCCAAACTGATTGTCGCCTGTCCCGTCTGCGGCTCCACCCACACGGAACTGACCAGCCAATTCGGCTCGACGCCCTGCAAGGCGCTCTACAAGTGCCTCGACTGCCGCGAACCGTTCGATTATTTCAAGTGCCACTAAGGCCAATCATGAGCAAATTTCATCCCCTGACGGTCAGCGCGGTGCGCAACGAAACGCGCGACACCATCGCCGTCACCTTCAACGTGCCGCCCGAACTGGCCGAGAGCTTCCGCTACCAGCAGGGCCAGCACCTGACACTGCGCACGCACATCAACGACGAAGACGTGCGCCGCTCGTACTCGATCTGTTCGGCCGTGCAGGACGACGTGCTGCGCGTGGCCATCAAGCGCACCGCCGGCGGCCTGTTCTCGACCTGGGCCAACGACACCCTCAAGCCAGGTACCGTCATCGAAGTGATGCCGCCGATGGGCCACTTCAACGTGCCGCTGTCGGCCGACCACGCCCGCAACTACGTCGCGTTTGCCGCCGGCAGCGGCATCACGCCTATCCTCTCGATCATCAAGACCACGCTGCTGGCCGAACCGGACAGCCGCTTCACGCTCTTCTACGGCAACCGCGCCTCGTCGTCGGTGATCTTCAAGGAGGAGCTCACCGACCTGAAGGACATCTACATGAGCCGCCTGCAGCTGGCCTACGTGATGAGCCGCGAGCAGCAGGACATCGACCTGTTCAACGGCCGCATCACGAAGGAAAAAACCGAGCAGCTGCTGCGCCACTGGATCCGCGTCGAGGACATCGACACCGCCTTCATCTGCGGCCCGGAAGACATGATGCTCGGCGTCTCGGCGGCGCTGCAGGAAGCCGGCATGCCGAAGCAGAACATCAAGATCGAGCTGTTCGCCGCCAGCATCCCCAAGCACGAACACAAGCCGCGCCCGCAGGGCACGGAAGCGCCGCTCGAGACCGAGGTCACCGTCATCATGGACGGCAACCACACCACCTTCGCGATGGACAAGGACAAGGAGTCGATCCTCGACGCCGGTCTGCGCGCCGGCATCGACATGCGCTACTCGTGCAAGGGCGGCGTCTGCTCGACCTGCCGCTGCAAGCTGGTCGACGGCAAGGTCGACATGGACGTCAACTACGCGCTCGAGGACTACGAGATCGCGCGCGGCTTCATCCTGTCGTGCCAGAGTTTTCCCGTGACCGACAAGGTGGTGGTCGACTTCGACCAGGCCGAATAAAACAAAGAATATTGGAGACCGCATGAAATACGACAGCATCCTGTTCCAGATCGAGAACGGCGTCGCCAAACTGACGCTGAACCGCCCCGATAAGCTCAACAGCTTCACCCAGGCCATGCACATCGAAGTGCGCCACGCGCTCGCGCTCACCGCCACCGATCCGAGCGTGCGCGTGCTGGTGCTGACCGGCGCTGGTCGCGGCTTCTGCGCCGGCCAGGATCTCGGCGACCGCGCGGTCGAGCCGGGCGCCAAGGGCGTCGATCTGGGCGCCTCGGTCGAACAGTATTACGCGCCGCTGGTGCTGTCGCTGCGCGCGCTGCCGATGCCTGTCATTTGCGCCGTCAACGGCGTCGCCGCCGGCGCCGGCGCCAACCTGGCGCTGGCCTGCGACATCGTGCTGGCCGCCAAATCGGCCAGCTTCATCGAATCGTTCTGCAAGCTCGGGCTGATCCCCGATACCGGCGGCACCTGGCATCTGCCGCGCCTGATCGGCCAGGCGCGCGCCACCGGCCTTGCCATGCTCGGCGAAAAACTGAGCGCCGAGAAGGCCGAACAGTGGGGCCTGATCTGGAAGTGCGTGGAGGACGCCGCGCTGATGGACGAGGCGATGGCGATGGCCGAGCAGTTCGCGGTGGCGCCGACCAAGGGCCTCGCGTTCACCAAGAAGGCGCTGCAGGTCAGCTACGCCAATACGCTGCCCGAGCAGCTCAAGCTGGAAGGCGAGATGATGCGCGAACTCGGCTACAGCCACGACTACAAGGAGGGCGTCGCCGCCTTCATCGCCAAACGTCCTGCCAATTTCCGCGGAGAGTAAGATGACGGCTCTTGAAAAGGCAAGCGTAGTCGCGGTCGTCGGCAGCGGCGCCATGGGTTCCGGCATCGCGCAAGTCGCGGCCAGCGCCGGCCACCGCGTGCTGCTGTTCGATACGCGCGAGGGCGCCGCCGCCAGGGCGATCGACGCCATCGGCAAGGTCTACGACCGCCTGCTCGAAAAAGGCCGCATGACAGCCGGCGACGCAGCCGCCGCCAAGGCCCGCCTGCACGTCGCCGCCAGCCTGGCCGACATGCGCGACGCCGCCATCGTCGTCGAGGCGATCGTCGAGAACCTGGAAGCGAAGCGCACCCTGTTCGCCGACCTCGAAGCCATCGTCGCCGACGACTGCATCCTCGCCACCAACACTTCGTCGATTTCGGTCACCGCGATCGCCGCCGAACTGCGCCGTCCGCAGCGCGTGGTCGGCATGCACTTCTTTAACCCGGTGCCGCTGATGGCGCTGGTCGAAGTGATCAGCGGCCTGGCCACCGACCCGCAGGCCGCCGAAACCGTCTTCGCCACCGCCGCCGCATGGGGCAAGAATCCGGTGCACGCCAAATCGACGCCCGGCTTCATCGTCAACCGCGTCGCCCGCCCGTTCTACGGCGAGGCGCTGCGCCTGCTGTCCGAGCAGGCGGCCGACCCGGCTACGCTGGACGCGGTGATGCGCGAAGCCGGCGGCTTCCGCATGGGCCCCTTCGAACTGATGGACCTGATCGGCCACGACGTCAATTTCTCGGTCACCCAGTCGGTGCACCAGGCCTACTTCGGCGACCCGCGCTTCGCGCCGTCGGTGCTGCAGCAGGAAATGGTCAACGCCGGTTTCTTCGGCCGCAAGTCGGGCCGCGGCTTTTACCGCTACGGCGACGACCACGCCATGCCGGCGCCGCAAACCGAAGGGCAGCAGCCGCGCCCCGAGACGCTCAGCGTCAGCATCGAGCCTGGCGCCGTCGATGCCGTCACCAACCAGATGGAGCAGCGCTTCGTCGGCGCCGGCTTCACCGTCGCCCACCGCAAGCCTTTGCCCGGCGCCGCCGAGCATGAAGCGCCGGCGTTCCACTGCAACGGCGCGGCCGTGTTCCTCACCGACGGCCGCAGCGCCACCGAACGCGCCGGCGCCAACAAGCATCCCGACACGGTGCTGTTCGATCTCGTCTTCGACTACGCCGGCGCCGCGCGCATCGCGCTCGCCAAAGCCGACCAGTGCGGCGACGCCGCATGGCACTCGGTGGTCGGCCTGTTCCAGGCCGCCGGCTTTGCCGTCACCCGCGTCGACGACGTGCCCGGCATGGTCGTCATGCGCACCGTCGCCATGCTCGCCAACGAAGCCGCCGACGCCGTCAACCAGGGTGTCTGCAGCGCCGCCGCCGTCGACATCGCGATGCAGAAGGGCGTCAATTACCCGCGCGGCCCGCTCGCCTGGACCGATGCCATCGGCGTCGCGCAAGTCGTCACCGTCCTTTCCAATCTGGCCGCCAGCTACGGCGAGGACCGCTACCGCGTCTCGCCGCTGCTGCGCCGCAAACTCGCCGGCGCGCCGGCAGGAGCACGTTTTCATGCATAGCAATCCCCAGGCTTTGGCCGAACTGGCCGGCAAGACCATGTACGACCGCGATCCCGCCAGCCAGGCGCTCGGCATGCTGCTGGCCGAAATCCGGCCCGGCTATGCGCGCATGACGATGGCGGTGCGCGCCGACATGCTCAACGGCCACCAGACCTGCCACGGCGGCTACATCTTCATGCTGGCCGACAGCGCCTTTGCCTTCGCCTGCAATTCGCACAACCACAACACGGTGGGCGCCGGCTGCACCATCGACTACCTGGCGCCGGGCCGCGAAGGCGACCTGCTGACCGCCGAGGCCATCGAGCAGGCGCTGGCCGGCAAGACCGGCGTCTACGACATCAAGGTGGTCAACCAGGAGGGGCGCACCATTGCGCTGTTCCGCGGTAAGTCGCACCGCGTCGCCGGCATGGTGGCCGAAGTCGCAGCAGCAGCCTGATTCGAATTAAAAGAAGGAGACAACCATGGTTCAACGCACCCCCGCATCCAGCGACCTGGAGCCGATCGAACGCGCCAGCCGCGACGAACTGCAGTCGCTGCAGCTCGAGCGCATGAAATGGACGCTGAAGCACGCCTACGACAACGTGCCGCATTACCGCGCCGCGTTCGATGCCGCTGGCGTCCATCCGGACGACCTCAAGTCGCTGGCCGACCTGTCGAAGTTCCCCTTCACCGAGAAGAAGACACTGCGCGAGAATTATCCGTTCGGCCTGTTCGCGGTGCCGCGCGAGAAAGTGGTGCGCATCCATGCCTCGAGCGGCACCACCGGCAAGGCCACCGTGGTCGGCTACACCCAGAACGACATCGACACCTGGGCCGGTGTGGTGGCGCGCTCGATCCGCGCCGCCGGCGGCCGCGCCGGCGACATGGTCCACATCTCGTACGGCTACGGCCTGTTCACCGGCGGCCTGGGCGCGCACTACGGCGCCGAGCGCCTCGGCTGCACCGTGATCCCGATGTCGGGCGGGCAGACCGAAAAGCAGGTGCAGCTGATCTGCGACTTCAAGCCCGAGATCATCATGGTGACGCCGTCGTACATGCTCAACATCATCGAGGAGTTCTCGCGCCAGGGCATGGACGCGGCCGACTCCTCGCTCAAAGTCGGCATCTTCGGCGCCGAACCGTGGACCGAGGCGATGCGCGCCGAGATCGAAGCGCGCGCCGGCATCGACGCCGTCGACATCTACGGCCTGTCCGAAGTGATGGGGCCTGGCGTGGCCAGCGAATGCATCGAGAGCAAGGATGGCCCTGTCATCTGGGAAGACCACTTCTACCCCGAGGTGATCGATCCCGAAACCGGCGAAGTGCTGCCCGACGGCGAGGAAGGCGAACTGGTATTCACGTCGCTCACCAAGGAAGCGCTGCCGGTCATCCGCTACCGCACCCGCGACCTGACGCGCCTGCTGCCGCCGACCTCGCGCTCCATGCGCCGCATGGGCAAGATCACCGGCCGCTCCGATGACATGCTCATCATCCGCGGCGTCAACGTGTTCCCGACCCAGATCGAGGAGCTGATCCTCAAGATGCCGGCACTGGCGCCCCAGTACCAGCTGGTGGTCACGCGTGACGGCCACCTCGACAAGCTTCAAGTGGTCGGCGAATTGCGCGATACGTCGATGACGCAGGAAGCGGTGGTATTGTTGAGCCGCGACCTCGAGCACCAGATCAAGACCTACGTCGGCGTCACCACTACCGTCACGCTGATGGCGACGGCCGGCATCGAGCGCACCATGACGGGCAAGGCCCGCCGCGTGATCGACCAGCGCCCGAAAACTTAAACCAAGGAGCAGCCAGTGACCCAATTTTCCGACGCATTCATTTGCGACGCCATCCGCACGCCGTTCGGCCGCTTCGGCGGCGCCCTCGCCACCGTGCGCGCCGACGACCTGGCGGCGTTGCCGATCGCCGCCCTGATCGCCCGCAATCCAGGCGTCGACTGGGCGATGGTCGACGACGTCTACTACGGCTGCGCCAACCAGGCCGGCGAAGACAACCGCAACGTCGCCCGCATGGCGAGCCTGCTGGCCGGCCTGCCGGTAGACGTCCCCGGCAGCACCATCAACCGCCTGTGCGGCTCCAGCCTCGACGCGGTCGGCATCGGCGCGCGCGCCATCAAGGCCGGCGAAGCGCAGCTGATCATCGCCGGCGGCGTCGAAAGCATGACGCGCGCGCCGTTCGTCATGGCCAAGGCCGACAGCGCCTTTTCGCGCGCCGCGAAAATCGAAGACACCACCATCGGCTGGCGCTTCGTCAACCCGCGGATGAAAGCCAGGTACGGCATCGACTCGATGCCCGAGACGGCCGAAAGCGTCGCCCGCGAATTCAACGTCAGCCGCGCCGACCAGGACGCGTTTGCGATCCGCAGCCAGCAGCGCTGGGCCGCGGCGCACGCCGCCGGCTTCTTCAAGGATGAAATCGTGGCGGTCTCGGTACCGCAGAAGAAGGGAGAAGCGCGCATCTTCGACACCGACGAGCACCCGCGTCCGGACACCACCATCGAGATGCTGGCCAAGCTGAAAGGCGTCGTCACGCCCGACGGCAGCGTCACCGCCGGCAATGCGTCCGGCGTCAACGACGGCGCCTGCGCCGTGCTGATCGCATCGAGCAGCGCCGCGGCGCGCTTCGGCCTGACGCCGCGCGCCCGCATCGTCGGCATGGCCACCGCCGGCCTGGCGCCGCGCATCATGGGCTTCGGCCCGTCGCCCGCCTCGAAGAAGGTGCTGGCAATGACCGGCCTGACGATTGGCCAGATGGACGTCATCGAATTGAACGAAGCCTTCGCCGCCCAGGGCCTGGCCGTCACCCGCGATCTCGGCCTGGCCGACGACGCCGCGCACGTCAATGCCAACGGCGGCGCCATCGCCATCGGCCACCCGCTCGGAGCCTCCGGCGCGCGCCTGGTGACCACCGCCGTCAACCAGCTTCACCGTACCGGCGGACGCTACGCACTGTGCACCATGTGCATCGGCGTCGGCCAGGGCATCGCATTAATCATCGAACGCGTTTAACGTCGTTAGAAACCCCCACCCCAGGAGACAACAACATGTTTAAAACTATACTTAAAAAATCCGTCCTGTTCGCGGCAATGGCAATGGCCACCGCCAGCGCCATCGCCGCCGATCCGATCCGCATCGGCTCGGTGCTGTCGGTGTCCGGGCCGGCCGCCTTCCTCGGCGACCCTGAACTCAAGACGCTGCAGCTGTACGTCGAGAAGATCAATGCCGCAGGCGGCGTCCTTGGCCGCAAGCTCGAACTGGTGCACTACGACGACGGCAGCGACGCCGCCAAGGCCAACAGCTTCACCAAGCGCCTGATCGAATCGGACAAGGTCGACATCCTGATCGGCGGCACCACCACCGGCGCCACCATGGCGATGGCCCCGCTCGTCGCCACCGCCAGCCTGCCGTTCATTTCACTGGCCGGCGCAGTGGTCGTCATCGACCCGGTCAAGAAGTGGGTCTTCAAGACCCCGCACACCGACCGCATGGCCGCCGAAAAGGTATTCGAGGACATGAAGAAGCGCGGCATCACCAAGGTAGGCCTGCTGTCCGAGACCAGCGGCTTCGGCGCGTCCGGCCGCAAGGAGACCCAGACCGTCGCCGCCAAATACGGCATCACGCTGGTGGCCGACGAGACCTACGGCCCGAAAGACACCGACATCACCGCGCAGCTGACCCGCATCAAGAGCGTGCCCGGCGTGCAGGCAGTCTTCGTGTTCGGCCTCGGCCAGGGCCCGGCGGTGGTCACCAAGAACTACGGCCAGCTCGGCATGACCGCGCTGCCGATGTACCAGTCGCACGGGGTCGCCTCGGACGAGTACCTCAAGTTGTCGGGCAAGGCCGCCGAAGGCGTGCGCCTGCCGACGCCGGCCCTCCTGATCGCCAATGCGCTGCCGGCCGGCGACGTCCAGCGCAACATCGTCACCAGCTACGACAAGGCCTACAAGGAGCGCTACAAGATGGATCCGTCCACCTTCGGCGGCTACGCGCTCGACGCGCTGAACCTGTCGGTCGATGCCATCAAGCGCGCCGGCGGCACCGACCGCGAAAAGGTGCGCGCGGCGCTCGAGACCACCAAGGGCTTCGTCGGCACCACCGGCGTCTTCAACATGTCGCCGCTTGACCACATGGGACTGGATCTTTCCGCGTTCCGTATGGTCGAAGTCAAGAACGGCGACTGGCAGCAGCTCAAATAACAAGGCCCTCGATGCTCGCTCAATTCCTCCAGTTCCTGTATTCGGGAATGACGGTCGGTTCCGCCTATGCGCTTGCGGCGCTGGGCTTCACGATCATCTACAACACCAGCGGCGTGATCAACTTCGCGCAGGGTGAATTCATCATGCTCGGCGGGATGCTGGCGGCCATCATGGCCGGCGCCGGCGTGCCGCTGCCGCTGGCGATCATCGTCGCCGTCGTCGCCACCGCCGTCGTCGGCCTGCTGATGGAAAAGGCCGTCATCGAACCGGCGCAAAACGCCGAAGTGGTCACCCTGATCATCATCACGATCGGGGCCTCGCTGACGGTGCGCGGGCTGGTGCAGATCTGGCTGGGAAAGGGCACGCATTCGCTGCCGGCGTTTTCGGGCGATACGCCGATCATGCTGCTGGGTGCAAGCCTGCTGCCGCAAAGCCTGTGGGTGCTCGGCGTCACGCTCGCCATCGTCGCGGTGCTGGCCTGGTTCTTCGGCCGCACGCTGCTCGGCAAGGCCATGCTGGCGACGTCGCACAACAAGCTCGCCGCGCAGCTGGTCGGCATCAACACGCGCCGCGTGCTGCTGCTGTCGTTCGGCCTGGCCGCGCTGCTCGGCGCCCTCGGCGGCATCCTGGTCGCGCCGATCACCTACACCTCCTACGATGCCGGCATCATGCTGGGCCTGAAGGGCTTCGTCGCCGCGGTGCTGGGCGGCCTCGGTGGCGGCGTCGGCGCGGTGGCCGGTGGCCTCATCCTCGGCATCGCCGAAGCCATGACCGCCGGCTACATCTCGTCCTCGTACAAGGACGCGGTGCCGTTCGTGCTGATCCTGCTCATCTTGTTCTTCATGCCGCGCGGCCTGTTCGGCGCCAAGATCTCGGAGCGCGTATGAAATTCCTGCAAAGGCGCCACGGCGGCTTGCTGGTGCTCGCGCTGGTGCTGGCGGTGCTGCCGCTGGTGCTGCCGAACGCGTTCTACGTCGACGTCGCCATCCGCATCGCCCTGAACGCCATTGTCGTCATCGCGCTCAACCTGCTGATGGGCTACACCGGCCAGATCAGCATCGGCCACGCCGGCTTCTACGGCCTCGGGGCCTACGCGTCGGCGGCGCTGACCACCCACTTCAACTGGCCGCCGCTGGCCGCACTGGCAGCGGGCGCCGCCGCCACCGGCCTGCTGGCCTGGGCGCTGGCGCGTCCGGTACTCAAGCTCAAGGGCCACACGCTGGCGATGGCGACGCTCGGCCTGGGCATCATCATCTCCATCGTCATCAACAACGAGGCGCAGTGGACCGGCGGGCCCGATGGCATGTCGGTACCGGCGTTCACGCTGGCCGGCATGACCATTGCCGGCGAAACCAGCTGGTACGTGGTGGCCGCCGTGCTGCTGCTGTTGATGACATGGCTGGCGCTGAACCTGATCGACTCGCCGGTCGGGCGCGCGCTGCAGGCCATCCACGGTTCCGAAATCGCCGCGCGCGTCGCCGGCGTCGACACCACCAAATTCAAGGTGCGCGTGTTCGTGCTGTCGGCGGTGGTGGCCAGCATTGCCGGTTCCATCTCGGCGCACTACATCGGCTTCATCACGCCCGGCATGGCCGGCTTCTTCCATTCCATCGAGCTGGTGACGATGGTGGTGGTGGGCGGCATGGCGTCGGTGTTCGGCTCCATCATCGGCGCCGCGCTGCTGACCATCCTGCCGCAGCTGCTGCAGACTTTCGAAGGCTGGGAAGTGGTGGTGTTCGGCGTGATCCTGATGGCGACGATGATCTTCATGCCGAAGGGCCTGGTGCCGAGCATTGCGCAGCGCTTGCGCTCGCGCCGGGCAGGGAGCAAATGATGCTGACGATCGAACACCTCAGCAAGAGTTTCGGCGGCGTCCACGCGGTGCAGGACGTGACGTTCGCCGTGCGCGAAGGCGCGATCCATTCCGTCATCGGCCCTAACGGCGCCGGCAAGACCACGCTGTTCAACCTGGTCAGCGGGATCTACACGCCGACCACCGGGAAAATCATGTTCAACGGCGAGAACGTCGCCGGCCTGTCGCCCGATGCGCTGGCGCGGCGCGGCCTGTCGCGCACTTTCCAGAACCTCCAGGTGTGCATGAACATGACGGCGATCGACAACGTCATGGTGGGCTCGCACCTGCGGCTGAACCAGAACCTGTTCGCCTCGATGCTGCGCCTGCCGGCGGTGCGCCGCGCCGACGAGCAATGCCGCGCCGAAGCGGCGCGGCTGATGCAGTTTGTCGGCGTCGGCAAGTACGAGGGCGCCGACGCCAGCCAGATGCCGTACGGCGCGCTCAAGCGCCTCGAAATCGCGCGCGCGCTGGCAGCCAGTCCCAAACTGCTGCTGCTCGACGAGCCGGCCGCTGGCCTGAATCACACCGAGACCGGCGAGATCGAGGACCTGATCCGCAAGGTGGCGCAATCCGGCGTCACGGTACTGCTGGTCGAACACGACATGAAGCTGGTGATGAACCTGTCGGACCACATCCTGGTCCTCGACTACGGCAGGACGCTGGCCGAAGGCACGGCCGCCGAAGTGCGCGCCAACCCCGACGTCATCGCCGCCTATCTCGGCGCCGCCGCTTAAGGAAACAAGAATGCGAGATTTTTCGAACGCGCCGCAGGTGCTGCAAATCCAGGGCCTGCACAGCCACTACGGTCCGATCCAGGCGCTGCACGGCATCGACATCGAAGTTCGCGAGGGCCAGCTGGTGGCGCTGGTCGGCGCCAACGGCGCGGGCAAGACCACGCTGTTGCGCGCCATATCCGGCGTGCAGCCGGTCAGCGCCGGCGCCATCCGCTTTGGCGGGCTTGACATCACCCGCGCCAGCGCCGACCAGCGCGTGCGCGCCGGCATCTGCCAGGTGCCGGAAGGTCGCCAGGTGTTCGGCCCGATGTCCGTCGAAGACAACCTGCGCCTGGGCGCCTACACCCGCCCGAAGAGCGAACTGGCCGGCGACCTCGAACGTGTGTACGCGCTGTTCCCGGTGCTGAAGGAAAAGCGGCTGCTCACCGCCGGCATGCTGTCCGGCGGCCAGCAGCAGATGCTGGCGATGGCGCGCGCGCTGATGGGCCACCCGAAGCTGCTGCTGCTCGATGAGCCGAGCATGGGCCTGGCGCCGCTCCTGATCCGCGAGATCTTCCGCATCGTCGAAAGCCTGCGCGACCAGGGCATCACCATCTTCCTGGTCGAACAGAACGCCCACGCCGCGCTGGCGATTGCCGACATCGGCTACGTCATCGAAACCGGCGGCATCGTGCTGTCCGGCCCCGGCCCCGAACTGCTGGACAACGAGCAGGTGCAAAGCGCCTACCTCGGAATGTAAGAAGGAGTACCCGCATGGTCAAGGTTTATGAAATCAACGGCGTCACCCCGGTGGTGCATCCGTCGGCGTATGTGCATCCGAGCGCGGTGCTGATCGGCGACGTCATCGTCGGCCCGCGCTGCTACATCGGGCCGCTCGCCTCGCTGCGCGGCGACTTCGGCCGGCTGATCCTCGAAGAAGGCGCCAACCTGCAGGACACCTGCGTGATGCACGGCTTCCCGGAGGACGACACCGTCGTCGAAGTCGACGGCCACATCGGCCACGGCGCCGTGCTGCACGGCTGCCGCGTCAGGCGCAACGGCATGGTCGGCATGAACGCGGTGGTGATGGACAAGGCGGTGGTCGGCGAAGACTCGATCGTCGCGGCGATGAGTTTCGTCAAGGCCGGCATGGTGATCCCGCCGCGCAGCATGGTGATGGGAATGCCCGCCAAAGTCGTACGCGAGCTGCTCGACAAGGAAATCGCCTGGAAGAAATTTGGCACCAAACAGTATCACGACCTCAACGTGCGCTCGATGCAGACGATGCGCGAGGTCGACTCGAAAGATGAAGTGGAACCGGATCGCAAGCGCATCGAGTTCGGACCCGACCTGCACACGCCAAAACAGAATACCTAGGGAGACCATACATGAACGACATCTCAACCCTGCAAAGCCTGATCGGCGGCCGCTGGCTCGGCGCCGAGCCGCACATGCCGCTGCGCAGCGCGATTAACAGCAACCTGATTTACCACACCCACGCCGAGAAAATCGACTTCGACGAAGCCGTTGTCTACGCCCGCAAGACCGGCGTGCCGGCGCTGATGGCGCTCGACTTCCAGACCCGCGCGGCGCGCCTGAAAGCGCTGGCGACCTACCTGATGGGCCGCAAGGAAGAGCTGTACGCGATCTCCCACCACACCGGCGCCACGCGCCCGGACAGCTGGGTCGACGTCGAAGGCGGCATCGGCACCCTGTTCGCGTTCGCCAGCATGGGCAGCCGCGAGCTGCCGTCGTCGAACGTGCTGCACGAAGGCCCGGCCATCGCGCTGGGCAAGCGCGGCGGCTTTGCCGGCACCCACATCCTGGTGCCGCGCGGCGGCCTGGCGGTGCACATCAACGCCTTCAACTTCCCGATCTGGGGCCTGCTCGAGAAATTCGCGCCAAGCTTCCTCGCCGCCATGCCGTGCATCGGCAAGCCGGCCACCGCCACCAGCTACCTGACCGAGGCAGTGGTGCGGATGATGCACGAATCCGGCCTGCTCCCTGACGGCAGCATCCAGCTCGTCATCGGCAGCACCGGCGACCTGCTCGACCGCCTCAACGGCGCCGACGTCGTCACCTTCACCGGTTCGGCCGATACCGCCATGATGCTGCGCGCGAACAAGAACCTGCTGGCCAACTCGGTGCCGTTTACCGCCGAAGCGGACTCGCTCAACTGCGCCATCCTGGGACCGGACGTCACGCCCGACGATCCCGAGTTCGACCTGTTCGTCAAGGAAGTGGCGCGCGAGATGACCGGCAAGGCCGGCCAGAAGTGCACCGCGATCCGCCGCATCATCGTGCCCGAAAACCGCGTCGACGCGGTGGCCGAACGGCTGCGCGAGCGCCTCTCGAAAATCGTCGTCGGCGACCCGAGCGTCGAAGGCGTGCGCATGGGCGCGCTGGCCTCGATGGACCAGCACCGCGACGTCGGCGAGCGCGTCGCCATGCTCGCCGAAGGCAACGAAGTGATCTTTGACGCCAGCCACGGTTTTTCGCCGGTCGGCGAAGGCACCGGGAGCGGCGCCTTCTTCGCGCCGACGCTGCTGCTGTGCCGTAACGCGATGCAAAACAATGCGGTGCACGACGTCGAGGCATTCGGTCCGGTCAGCACGATGATGACCTATTCCGGCATCGAAGAAGCGGTGGCGCTGGCGGCGCGCGGCAAGGGCAGCCTGGTCTCCACGCTGTGCACGAAAGATCCGCTGATCGCCGCGCGCGCGGTGCCCGGCCTGGCGGCATACCACGGCCGCGTGCTGGTGCTCGAGCGCGAAGCCGCGGTCGATTCGACCGGCCACGGCTCGCCGCTGCCGCAGCTCAAGCACGGCGGTCCGGGACGCGCCGGCGGCGGCGAGGAGCTGGGCGGCATCCGCGCGGTGCGCCACTTCCTGCAGCGCGCCGCGCTGCAAGGCTCGCCGACGATGCTGGCGGCAGTGACGGGCGAATACGTGCGCGGCGCCGCGGTGCAGGAAAGCGACCTGCACCCGTTCCGCAAATACTTTGAAGACCTGAAGATGGGCGACTCGCTGCTGACGCACCGGCGCACCGTGACCGAGGCCGACATCGTCGCTTTCGGCGGCATCTCGGGCGACTTCTTCTACATGCACTTCGACGAGATCGCCGCCAGGGATTCGCAGTTCGGCAAGCGCATCGCGCACGGCTACTTCGTGCTGTCGGCGGCGGCCGGCCTGTTCGTCTCGCCGGCGCCCGGACCGGTGCTGGCCAATTACGGCCTCGACAACCTGCGCTTCATCACGCCGGTGGCGATCGGCGACACCATCCGCGCGCGCCTGACCTGCAAGCGCAAGGTCGACCGCAACCGCACCGACGAAAAAGGCGTGGGGCAGGGCGTGGTCGCCTGGGACGTGCAAGTCACCAACCAGAACGACGAACTGGTGGCCAGCTACGACATCCTGACCCTGGTGATGAAGCGGATATAATCGGTCGATGATCAAGACCTTCGCCAGCACCGGGACGCTCAAGGCGCGTCTGACGTTTGTCGTTGTTTTCCTTGTCCTGCTGGCGGCGGCGCTGGTCACCTATGTCTCCCTGCACCTGGCGGAACGCCAGATGCGCACGGTCGTCGACGGCCAGCAGTTTGCCTTGCTGTCGAGCGCCGCCGGATACATCGACGAAGACCTGGTCTCCAAAAAGAGTTTGTTGATGTCCTTGCGCGAACAACTCGTGTACCAGAACATCCAGGAGCCGTCGTCGGTCCAGGGGTTCCTGGAAGCGCACGGCAGTCTGCGTGATGAATTTTTCAACGTGATCGCGCTCGACAAGTCGGGCAAGCTGATCGCCAATCTCAGCGACCGCCGGGTCATCGGGCGCGACAATTTCAGCAAGCGCGACTACTTCATCGACACCGTGGCCAATCACGAGGGATTGATTTCGCGTCCGTTCAAGAGCGTCCTGTCGGGCAAGCCGGTGGTAGCGGTCACCGAGCCGGTGTACGACGCCGCGGGCAAGCTCGTATTCGTTCTCGTCGGCGCGATCGACCTGCAGCGGCCGCGCTTCTTTGGCCAGCTCGAAGCGCTCAGGTCGGGCCGCAGCGGTTATCTGTTCATGCTGACGACGCAGGGCACGATCATTCACCATCCCGACAAACAGCGCATCCTCAAGAACGTCAAGGAGGAGGTAGGAGGCGCCGTGCCGTCGACGCTGGCGGCAATGAACGGCTTCGAAGGCACGATCGAGGGCAAGTCCAAGCGCGGCATCGTTTCCCTGATCACGTACAAGCGCTTGCTGCAGACCGACTGGATCATCGGCGCGGTGTACCCGGTCGACGAGGCGTTCGCACCCTTGATCGAGATGCGCAAGACGGCGCTGTTCGCGTCGGCGGCGGTCGCTGTCTTGGCCGGGCTTATCGGGTGGCT
Organism: Pseudomonadota bacterium; assembly: GCA_040386255.1. Taxonomy (GTDB): domain Bacteria; phylum Pseudomonadota; class Gammaproteobacteria; order Burkholderiales; family Burkholderiaceae_D; genus JAFCUW01. The sequence goes on along the minus strand of JAZKFW010000032.1, from coordinate 44,904 downwards.
GGCTATCCTGCGCTTGCTGCGGCCCTTGGGCGCCTTGCGCAAGCACGTTGCGCGCATCGCCGAGGGCAGCGGCGACATCGACGTCTTCGATGTCGCACGCCGGGACGAATTCGGTGAGTTGAGCCGCGCTTTCTTCTTCCTATCGCAACAGCGGCGCGAGGCCGAGAACAGCCTGATGAAATTGACGCGCACCGATCCGCTGAGCGGCATTCACAACCGCCGCATGTTCGACGAGGTGTTTGCCGCTGCGATCGAACGCGAGCGCAGAAGCCGGCGTGGCCTCGGACTTGCGTACCTCGACGTCGACCGCTTCAAGCAGATCAACGATACCCACGGCCATGCCGTTGGCGACCAGGTGTTGATCGAGTTTGCGAAACGCCTCAAGCACTGCGTCAGGATTACCGACTCGGTGGCGCGCCTGGCGGGCGACGAGTTCGTGGTGATCTTCGAAAACCTCGGCGGCGACGCGGAAGCGGCCGGACTGGCGACGAAGATATTGGACGCCATTCGTCCCGACTTCGTTGTCGGCGACCTGGTGCTGACGATCACCGCCAGCGTCGGCATTGCCGTTGACGTGGGCGGCGGGGGCGCGGTCGCCGATTTCGTCGAAGCGGCCGACAAGGCCTTGTACACAGCCAAGGATAGCGGCAGAAACTGTTACTCGGTGCGTTCTCTCTCTACCGAATCGTATCCTCCCGCACTGGCGCCACACGCAATGGAGAAGTCCGCTTAGGATGCGGTCGGAATGCGGTCGGCGGCGGCTGGTCCAATGTGATATATTTGTCCTAGACAAATTTTCCGGAGAGTAGAATGCTGCCAGCACAGTGGTGGCGCCGACGCCACTTGCTGCAGCGTTTCATCACCGACCTGGTGGCCGGTGAATTTGCGCTGCTGCGGCGCCAAGCGGCGCCGGTGCCGCCGCAACCGTGGCCGCCGTCGCTGGCGATCGATCGCGACCTCGGCGCCGATTCGCTCGAGCTGATGCAGCTGGCGACGGCGCTGTCCGAGGCGATCCACCTGCACCGCGCCGGCATCGAAGACTCCCTGCTCGTGCGCCGCACGCTGGGCGACTGGATCGATCTGGCCGCGGCCGGACTCGAACAGTTTTCCGGCGAGCTGACCTTCCGCACCTCCGGCAGCAGCGGCGTGCCGAAGCCCTGCGTGCACGCGCTGGCGTCGCTGCAGCAGGAGACTGTCGAACTCGCGAAGCTGTTTGCCGGCCGCCGGCGCATCCTGGTCGCCGTGCCATCCCATCACATCTACGGTTTCCTGTTCTCGGTGCTGCTGCCGGAGCAGCTCGGCCTGTCCGCCGAAGCCGTGATCGACCTGCGCGCCAGTTCGCCGGCAGCCCTGGCAGGCGTGCTGCGCGACGGCGACCTGGTGGTCGCCCATCCCGATTTCTGGCAAGCCGCGGCGCGCGGCGCCGGCCCGCTGCCGCCGGGCGTGGTCGGCGTCAGTTCGACCGCGCCGTGTCCCGACGCCGTCAGCGAAGCGATCGCCGCGGCCGGCTTGCAGGCGCTGTTCCAGGTGTACGGTTCGTCCAAGTCGGGCGGCATCGGCTGGCGCGCCGGCCACCGCGACCCGTATCGTCTGTTCCCGTTCTGGCAGCGCGCCGGCGATGGCGGCTCGGCCCTGGCGCGCGCCATGCCTTACGGCCTGCCGCAAAGCCTCGAGTGCCAGGACGCGATCGAGTGGCTCGGCGCCGACACCTTCCGCGTCGGCGCCCGCGTCGATGCCGCGGTCCAGGTGGGCGGCATCAACGTCTTTCCGGCCCGCGTGGCCGCGCTGCTGGCCGGGCACGCACGGGTCCTGGACGCCGCCGTGCGCTTGATGCGGCCCGACGAAGGCCACCGCCTGAAGGCTTTCGTGGTGCCGGCGCAGGATGTGGCGGACACCGCCCAGCTGGCGCGCGAACTCGATGCCTGGGCCGCGCAAACGCTCGCCGTCGCCGAGCGCCCGAGGGCGTTCACGTTCGGCGCGCAGCTACCGCGCGGCGCCGCCGGAAAGCCGTGCGATTGGCTGATCGACGGCTGAACGCGAAGGCAGACGGCGTGTCTAAATTGAGGGGGCGAGGAGCTGTGCAAATTCGAAGCAACCGGTGTAGTATCAAAATGTTTATCCCCAAATACATCCAACAGGAGAGCGCGGCATGGCGAAGCTGAACGTCAACGGTACGGTGCGGGAATTCGAAGCGGACGACGATACGCCGCTGTTATGGGTGCTGCGCGAGCAGCTTGGCCTGACCGGCACCAAGTACGGCTGCGGCGTCGCGGCATGCGGCGCGTGCACGGTGCATATCGACGGCGAGCCGACCCGCACTTGCGTGCGGCCGGTATCGACCGTCACCGCCGCGCAAAAGATCGTGACGATCGAAGGCCTGTCGAAGGACGGCTCGCATCCGGTGCAGAAGGCCTGGGCCGCGCTCGACGTGCCTCAGTGCGGCTTCTGCCAGTCCGGCATGATCATGGCCGCCGCCGCGCTGCTCAAGCAGAAACCGAAACCGACCGACGCCGACATCGACAACGCAATGACCAACATCTGCCGCTGCGGCACCTACAACCGCGTGCGCGCCGCCATCAAGGTGGTCGCCAAGGGCGGCGACGTCAAGAGCGCCGGCCTGTCGATCGAGCGCATCGCCGGGAGCAAGGCATGAACCGCCGCGGCTTCCTCAAGACCACCGGCGCCGCCGGCCTGGTTTTCGCCTTCCACATTCCGTTCGCGGCGGCCCAGGCGGCTGACGCGCCCGAGGTCAACGCCTGGGTGGTCGTCAAGCCCGACGACACCATCGTCATCCGCATCGCCCGCTCCGAGATGGGGCAGGGCACGCTGACCGGTCTCGCGCAGCTGGTGGCCGAGGAACTCGACGCCGACTGGAGCCGCGTCACCACCGAGTATCCGACTCCCGGCCAGAGCCTGGCGCGCAACCGCGTGTGGGGCAGCTTCTCCACCGGCGGCAGCCGCGGCATGCGCGAGTCGCACGAATACGTGCGCAAGGGCGGCGCCGCCGCGCGCATGATGCTGGTGCAGGCCGCCGCCGCCGAATGGAACGTGGCGGCCGCCGAATGCGTCGCCGCCAACAGCATCATCACGCACACGCCATCGGGCCGCAAGACCAGCTACGGCAAGGTCGCCGTCGCCGCCGGCAAGCTGGCGCCGCCGGCCGCCGCCGGCATCGTGCTGAAGGATCCGAAGAACTGGAAGCTGGCCGGCAAGCGCCTGGCGCGCCTCGACACCGTCGCCAAGACCAACGGTTCGCAAATCTACGGCATGGACCTGACCATGCCCGGCATGCTCAACGCCGCCATCAAGGACTGCCCGGTTTTCGGCGGCAAGGTCAAGAGCTTCGACGCCGCCGCCATCGAAAAGCGCCCCGGCATCAAGAAGGTGCTGCAGCTCGGCGACAGCGCCGTCGTGGTGGTGGCCGACACCTGGTGGCGCGCCCGCAGCGCGCTCGAAGCCATGCCGATCGTCTGGGACGAAGGGCCGAACGCCAAGCTCTCCAGCGCCGACATCGCCGCCACGCTGAAGGCCGGGCTGGACGCCACCGACGCCGTGGTCGGCAACCAGAACGGTGACGCCCGCGCGGCGATTGCCGGCTCGGTGCGCAAGGTCGAAGCGGTGTACTCGTACCCGTACCAGAACCACGCGACGATGGAAACCATGAACGCGACCGCCCGCTGGACGCCGGAGCGCTGCGAAGTGTGGACGCCGACCCAGAACGGCGAAGCCGCGCTGGCCGCCGCCGCCGAAGCGGCCGGCCTGCCGCCGGCCAAGTGCGAAGTCTACAAGCTGCACCTTGGCGGCGGCTTCGGCCGGCGCGGCGCGGTGCACGACTGGGTGCGCCAGGCGGTGGAAATCGCCAAGGCGATGCCCGGCACGCCGGTCAAGCTGATCTGGTCGCGCGAGGAAGACATGCTGCACGGGCGCTACCATCCGGTCACCCAGTGCAAGATGACGGCCGGGCTGGACGCCAAGGGCGAGATCACCGGCCTGCACATGCGCATCTCGGGCCAGTCGATCCTGGCGTCGGTGTCGCCGCAGTCGATCAAGGACGGCAAGGACCCGGTGGTGTTCCAGGGCCTCAATGCGCCGGGGCCGGAGGCGTCGATCGGCTACACCTTCGCCAACCTGCTGGTCGACCATGCGATGCGCAACCCGCCGGTGCCGGCTGGCTTCTGGCGCGGCGTGAACCTGAACCAGAACGCGGTCTACCTCGAATGTTTCATCGACGAGATCGCGCACGCCACCAGGCAGGATCCGCTGGCGCTGCGCCGCAAGCTGATGGCCAACAGTCCGAAACACCTGGCGGTGCTGAACGCCGTCGCCGAGCGCGCCGGCTGGGGCAAGAAGCCGGCCAAGGGCGTGTTCCGCGGGCTGTCGCAGACGATGGGCTTCGGCAGCTACGTCGCCGCCTGCGCCGAAGTCTCGGTCAGCAAGGACGGCAAGCTCAAGATCCACCGCATCGTCGCCGCCACCGATTCGGGCCACGCTGTCAATCCGCAGCAGATCGAGTACCAGGTCGAGGGCTCGTTCGTGTACGGGCTGTCGGCGGCGCTGTTCGGCGAATGCACGCTCAAGAACGGCCGCATGGAACAGGACAACTTCAGCACCTACCAGGTGCTGACGATGGCCGACATGCCGAAGGTCGAGACGATCGTGATGCCGTCCGGCGGCTTCTGGGGCGGCGTGGGCGAGCCGACCATCGCGGTTGCCGCGCCGGCCGTGCTCAATGCGATCTTCGCGGCGACCGGCAAGCGCGTGCGCGACCTGCCGCTGAAGAACCACAGCCTCAAGGCGTAACACCATGCGCGCGCTTGCATGCCTGTGGTTCGCCTGCGCGTCGGTGCAGGCAGAGTCCACCGGCATGGCGGCGCCGCTGACGGCCGACGCAGGCGACGCCGCGCGCGGCCGCGCCATCGTCGCCAACCGCCAGCTCGGCCTGTGCCTGTTGTGCCACACGGGGCCGATCCCTGAAGAGCGCTTTCAGGGCAATCTGGCGCCGCCGCTGGACGGCGCCGGCGCGCGCTGGTCGGCCGGCCAGCTGCGCATGCGGATGGTCGACGCCAGCAGATTCAATCCGGAGACCATCATGCCGTCCTACTTCAAGCCCGGCGCCGCGCCGCGCACACCGGCCGCGCTGCAAGGCAAGACCATTCTCTCCGCGCAGCAGGTGGAAGACGTGGTGGCCTACCTGCAAACGCTCAAGGCGCAGCCATGAGGGCGATCGACCGCAAGCGCCGCATCGTGCTGGCCGGCCTGGCGGCGCTGGCCGTCGTCGGCCCCGCCGCGGCCACGCCGGAAGAAATGGCCGCCGCAATCAAGGCCTTCACCGGCGGCGCCACGCCGACGCCGGGCCGGGTCAGGCTCGAAGTGGCGAGCCTGGTCGACAACGGCAACACCGTTCCGGTGACCGTGCGCGCGCAGAGTCCAATGACGGCGGCCGATCACGTGGCGGCGATTGCCATCTTCAACGAGCGCAATCCAGAAACCGGCGTCGCCGTGTTCACGCTCGGAGCGCGCGCCGGCAAGGCCGAGGTGTCGACCCGCATCCGCATGGCGACGTCGCAGAAGCTGGTGGCGGTCGCGCGCATGAGCGACGGCAGCTACTGGATGCACAGCGCCGACGTGGTGGTGGCGCTGGCGGCCTGCATCGAGGGGGAGGCGTAATGGCGCGCGCATTGATCCACATGCCGGCCAGCGCCAAGCGCGGCGAAGTGTTCGAGATCCGGGCGCTGATCGCCCATCCGATGGAAACGGGCTTTCGGCCCGGCGCCGACGGCAAGGTGCTGCCGCGCGACATCATCCGCCGCTTCAGCTGCCGCTACAACGGCGAGGTCGTGTTCGCCGCCGAGCTGCACCCGGCGATTTCGGCCAATCCCTACATCGCGTTTTACACCGTCGCCACCGACAGCGGCTCGCTCGAATTCAAGTGGGAGGGCGACCGCGGCTTCGCCCAGACCGAAACGATGCCGATCACGGTGGCGGGGTAGCGGTGCGCTTTCTGCTTGCCCTGCTGATGCTGTCCGCCGCGCTGGTCCATGCCGGCGACACGCGCAAGTCCGGCGCCGAATTCATGAACCCGTCGACGCAGGCGATGCAGCGCGACGACACCCAGAACCCCGCCATGCTGTGGGTCGGCGGCGGCGAGGCGCTATGGCAGCGCAAGGCCGGCCGCAGCGACAAGTCGTGCGCCGGCTGCCATGGCGACGCCAAGGCCAGCATGCGCGGCGTGGCTGCGCGCTATCCCGCGTTCGACGCGCGCGCCAATGCCGCGATCAACCTCGGCCAGCGCATCAACGAGTGCCGCGTCGGCCACCAGCAGGCCGAACCCCTGCGCGCCGAGAGCGAAGAACTGCTTGGCATCGAAAGCTACCTGGCCTTGCAGTCGCGCGGCATGCCGCAGGCGCCGCCGGCCGACCCGCGCCTGGCGCCGGCGCTGGAGCGGGGGCAGCGCCTGTTCGCGCAGCGCATCGGCCAGCTGAACCTGTCGTGCGCGCAGTGCCACGACAGCAACTGGGGCAGGCGGCTCGGCGGCAGCACCATACCGCAGGGACACGCGGGCGCATATCCTATCTACCGGCTGGAGTGGCAGGGCATGGGATCGCTGCAGCGCCGGCTGCGCAACTGCATGAGCGGCGTGCGCGCCGAGGTCCCGGCGTTCAACGCGCAGGAGCTGGTGGACCTGGAGGTGTACCTGGCATCGCGCGCCAAGGGAATGAAAATGGAAGCGCCCGGCGTGCGGCCGTAATAAAGGACGTGATATGAAACTGCTGATGTTCGTGACGCTGTTCTGTGCCGCCGCATCGTCGCATGCCGGCGGCGAGCGACTCTACGCCAGCTGCGCCGCCTGCCACGGTACCGCCGGCGCCGGTGTCAAAGGTGTGCTCCCAACGCTGGCAGGCCAGCCAAAAGGCGCGCTGGCCGACAGCATGCGCGCCTTCAAGGCCGGCACGCGTCCCGCCACCATCATGCACCAGATCGCCAAGGGCTACACCGAAGCGCAGATCGAGCAGATCGCCGCCTACCTTGCCGCGCAGCCGGCGGAGCCACGCAAATGAAGCGCCGCCAGTTCATCGGCGGCATCGGCGCGCTGGCGGCCCTCGCCGGCTGCGCCGCCACCGGCACTGCAGCGAGGCGCCACGTGGTGGTGGTCGGCGGCGGCTATGGCGGCGCCACCGCAGCCAAGTACATCAGGTTGTGGGGCGAGGGCGCGATCGACGTCACCCTGGTCGAGCCGAACGCCGTCTTCGTCTCCTGCCCGTTGTCGAACCTGGTGCTGGGGGGCTCGAAGTCGCTCGAAGACATCACGCTCGGCTACGACGCGCTGGCACGCCACGGCGTGCGCATCGTGCGCGACCGCGCAACGCAGATCGACTTCGACAAGCAGGCGCTTGTGCTGGCCGGCGGGCAGTCGCTGCGCTACGACCGGCTGGTGCTGTCGCCCGGCGTCGACTTCATGTGGGACCAGCTGCCCGGCATGCAGAGCAGCGGCGCGCAGGACAGCGTGCTGCACGCCTGGAAGGCCGGCGCGCAGACGGCGGCGCTGCGCGCGCAGTTGGCGGCGATGCCCGATGGCGGCACTTTCGCGCTGACGATCCCGCCGGCGCCGTACCGTTGCCCGCCCGGCCCTTACGAACGCGCCTGCCAGGTGGCGCACTACTTCAGCCGCGCGAAGCCGAAGTCGAAAGTGCTTATCCTCGACGCCAACGAGGACGTGGTATCGAAGGGCGCGCTGTTCAAGAAAATCTGGGCGACGCGTTTCGCCGGCATGATCGAATACCGGCCGGGTTTTCACACGGTCGACGTCGATGCGGCCAGTCGCACCGCCATTTCGGAGCTGGGCGACAAGGTCAAGGCGGACGTGCTGAACGTGATTCCGCCGCAGCGTGCCGGCGCCATCGCCATGCAGGGCGGCCTGGCCGGCGGCGGCAAGCGCTGGTGCGAGGTCGACTTCCTGACCTTCGAATCGACGCAGGCGAAGCATGTTCACGTGCTGGGCGACGCCATCCAGGCCGCGCCGCTGATGCCGAAATCGGCGCACATGGCCAACCAGCACGCCAAGGTGTGCGCCGGCGCGGTGGTGGACCTGTTGAGCGGGCGCGTGCCGAATCCGGCGCCGATGCTGACCAACACCTGCTACAGCTTCGTCAGCGACCGCGACGTGATCCACGTGGCATCGGTGCATGCCTACGACGCGGCGAAGAAGACGCTGTTGGTCGTACCCGGCTCGGGCGGCCTGTCGCCAGCGGCCAGCGAACTGGAAGGCGCTTATGCGATGAGCTGGGCGCAGAATATCTGGGCCGATACGCTGCGCTAGGCGTAACGATTAATCAGGCGCATAATAGTAACTAAAAAGCATGATTAACCGGTTCGTATAGGTACGCGCGACCTATCCTGACGGTTTCAATAGTTTTACTATATGCTGTTTTACCAGTTCACAGATTTTGGCAATGAATCAACACTCCATCAACAATCGCAGGCGCATCGACCTGTTTTGGGACGGGCAATCCGCTTCGGACCATTGCGTGCAGATTTATGAGGATGACGCCGTCTTTTTCGACGCGCTCGAGGGCTTCGTCGCCGGCGGCATCCGCCAGGGCGACGCCATCGTCCTCATCGCCACTCCCGCGCACTTGCAGGGACTCGAGCGCCGGCTCGCAGCCAGCGGCTTCGACGTCGCCGCCGCCGCCAAGCGCGGCCAGTACTTCGCCCTCGACGCCAGGGCGTCGCTGGCCGAAATCATGGTCGACGGCTGGCCGGACGAAGCATTGTTCGAGCGGTTCATCGGCGCCTTGTTAAAGCGCGCGCGCAGGGAGCAGCGGCAGGTGCGCGCCTTCGGCGAAATGGTGGCGCTGATGTGGTCCGACGAGCAGCGCGAGGCCACCGTCCGGCTCGAGCACCTGTGGTCCGGGCTGTGCGCGCGCGAGTCGTTCTCGCTGTTTTGCGCCTATCCGAAAGCCGGTTTCGCCGACGGCGCCGACAGCGGCTACAGCCAGGTATGCTCGGCGCACTCGCGCCTGTATGCCGTCTGACTGACCAGCCTTACTTGCCGAGGGTAGCGACGACCGGCATCGGCGTGGAGTTGGTGATCTGCATCGCCTGCTCGACGGTGAACCCCTTGTTGCGCAAGGCGTCGAACAGGTTCTTCTTGAACGTCGCAATGCGCTCCGCCGTGTCCGGTCGCGCGGCGAACTTGACCTGCGTCTCCATCTGCACCTCCGACATGCGCGCCAGCACGGGCAGCATCGATACGATACTGGCGTCCATCATCGATTGCATTTGTTCCGGCGTCGGCTTCGCCGGCTGTTGAACTTGCGCGTGGGCGAAAGTGGACAAGCCCAGCAGGGCAGAAATCAGAACAGTATGCAGGCGCATCGAGTCACTCCCAAAATAAAATTGCTATTCACAAGCGCCAGTCTCGTGTGTGGTACCGAACGGATCGGATGGTCGGCAGCGTTTAGTATCGATTGGTTGCCGCCCCCGCCCAAACCCTGCGGCCAGGCGGCATTTGCCTCTCACGGCTGTTGCTGCGCCGTCACCACACCCAAGAAATTCCACGAAAGCATTCAATGTCATTCAATAACGCGGTCGTCTGGATCGATCATACCAAAGCGCAAGTCATTCATTTCGACGCCGACGCATCCGATTCTGAATCGATGAAGACGCATTCGACCCATCCGCACCCGCACCAGCGCCATGGCGACACCCATGCCAACGAAGACGACAACACGCGCTTCTTCAACGACATCGCCGCCTCGCTGAAAGATGCCGAGCAAATCCTGGTGGTCGGTCCTGCCCAGGAAAAAACTGTCTTCGTCAGTCACCTGACCGCGAACATGCCTGCCCTGGCCGAAAAAATCAAGGCGGTCGAGACGGTCGATCACCCTAGCGATGGCGCACTGCTGGCTCACGCCCGCAAGTATTTCGTCAGCGCCGGCGGTTTGCGCTAACAGCAGCACTTTTACCGGCAGACCACTTTCTGCCGGTCGATGCTCTCCTCGAGCATCCATTTGCCGCCGCGGCGCACCAGCCGCGCGGCCGATTCCGTCAGCTGCGACCACGGGCAGACAGCCGCGTCGGCATGCGCAAGCTTGCTCAGTTCCACGAGCGAATATTCTACCGGTTCAATTCGAGCGGCTCAGACGAAGCCCAGATTGCGCGCGCCGGCGTTATAGTTGACCAGGCTCGGCAACAGGGCGAGCAGGTCGCTGTCGGACACGCCCATCCACTTGCCGAGCGTGGCCGCGAGCTGGTCGACCGAAGTGGTCGGCAACAGCCGGCCCTGGCCGACATCGTCCGGGCCGCCATTGGCGACGACCGGCGCGGTGCCGTAGAAACGTTGCCCCTTGACGGCGCCGCCCATGACGAAATGCATGCTGCCCCAGCCGTGGTCGGAGCCGTCGTTGTTGCCGCTCATCGTGCGCCCGAAGTCCGAGGCGGTGAAGGTGGTGACCTTGTCGGCCAGCCCCAGTTCTGCGGTCGCCTTCTGGAACGCGGCCAGCGCGCCGGCCACGCCGGAAAGCAGGCCCGGGTGCGCCGTCAGCATGGCGTCGTGATTGTCGAAGCCGCCCATCGAAACGAAGAACACCTGGCGCTTGGCGCCCAGCGCCGGGCCGGCCGCGATCATGCGCGCGACCATCTTCAACTGATCGGCAAGGCCATTGCCGGCGGGGAAGGCGGTGGCCAGCGCCGGCGCCGCGGCGAGCGCGCCGGTGAGTACCACATCGGCGTCGATCGAGCGTTTCGTCACCCGGCTGTATTCATTTTCCAGCAAGTGCGACCGTGGCTGGCTGACCAGCGTGCGCAGTGCGTCCGAGCAGGCGCTCGAGCCGAACAGCGGCGTCTTCAGTCCGGCCAGCGGCACCGAGCCGCCGGTCGACACCTGGTACTGCACCGCCGACCGCCCGGACATGAAGACGGCGTTGCCGGACACGTTGACGCAGGTGAAGGTCGCGTTGCCGTTGCCGCTTTCGAACAGGTCGCCGATGCGCCCGCCCCAGCCGGACGTGGCGCCTTCCGGCGACGACGATTGCCACACCGATTGCTGGTCGTTGTGCGAAAACAGCTTCGGCGGCAGCTTCACCGACTTGCTGGTGTACTGCAGCTTGGTGGTCGGCTGGACCAGCGTGCCGACGTTGAGGATCACGCCGAGCTGGCCGGCATCGAACAGCGGCAGCAGCGGCGCCAGTTCCGGCGCCAGCGCATAGCTGTGGGCCATGCCGGCCGAGTCGAGCGGCGCGCCAACCGGATTGAGCACGGTGGGCGACAGCGCCGCGTGGCCGTAGGCGAAGCTGGGACGCATCTGCTGGTAGGCGGCGTAGCTGGCGCCGTCGTACGGCACCACCGTGTTGGCGTAGTCGTTGCCGCCGTAGAGGAACACGCACACCAGCGCCTTGTAGTCGCTGGCGGTGGCGGCCGCCGCTTCGGCCATCGCCGCCAGGTTCAGCGCCCACGGCGCCGCGATCCCGGCCACCGACAATGCCGACGCGCGCTTGAGGAAGGCGCGGCGCGATTCGTTGTTCTGCATGGCGGTGTCCTTATTTCTGGATGATGAATTCGGGCGCGGCCAGCACCAGCACCAGCGCCGCGTGGATGCGGTTCAGGCGCGCCGCATCGGTGCCGGAAGCCATCGTCGCCAGCGCGCCGCGCATCAGCGCCACGGTGGCGGCCGACAGCTGGCCGGCCGCCAGCAGCAGGTTCAGCTCGTCGAGCAGCGCCTGCGGGTTGTCGGCCAGCGACATCAAGGCGCTGTAATCGGCCTTGACGTCGCCGGCGCCGCGGCTGACGGTGTTCTGCATGAAGTTGACGTAGCCGACCACGCTCGACTCGTTGGTGATCTGGAACTCCGGCGCCACCAGGCCGGCGCTGCCGATCGCGCTGTTGGGCGGCACATAGCCCGGCCGGAAAAAGTTGAACACGCTCGACGAGCGCAGCGGGCTCTGGCCGAGGCGGCTGGCCGGGTCCGAGGTGTTGCCCACCGTCCAGGTGTTGTTGGCCGAATCGGCCTTGAACGCGCGCGCCCAGGCGGCCAGCCGCAGGATCGGTTCGCGCTGCTTGCCGAACGCGGGGTCGGCCAGGCGCGCGGCATTGCGCGCTTCGTCGTCGAGCAGGATCGCGCGGACCACCGCCTTCAGGTTGCCCTTGACGCCGGCGCCATCGTTGTTGAAGACGTTCGCCACCCGCGTCACGTAAGCCGGGCTCGGGTTGCTGCACACCAGCCGCAGGATCAGCTGGCGGCCGATGAAAGGGGCCACGTTCGGATGGGCGAAGATGGTGTCGAGCGCCATGCGCAGGCTGTCTTCGCCGCTGGTGCCGGCGGCGATCGTGGTGCCGAGGAAGCTCTTGCTGCCGGTCTCATGGCGGGCGGCGATCACCGTCATCGGGCGCTTCTTGAAGGCGGGCGTATTGGTGTCGCCGCCGGCCAGGTCGTAGTTCCAGCCCGTGAACACGCGCGCCAGGCCGCCGATGTCGTCGAGGCCGTAGGTTTCCTGCTGCGCGCCGGCCGCCAGTTTCGGCGTGCCGTCGAGGTTCAGCTGTACCAGGCCGATGGTAAACAACTGCATCACTTCGCGCGCGTAATTTTCGTCGGGCATGGCGCCGGTGCCGGCATTGGCTTTGACGTTGCCGCGGAAGGTCAGGTATTCGCCCATCGGTGCGCTGGTCGACACCTGCTGCAGCAAGGTGCGGTAGTTGCCGAACGCCTGGCCTTCGAGCAGATCGAGGTAGGCGGCCGCCGAGAATGCTTTCCAGCCGCCGTTAAAGCCCGCCACCGACGCCACCATGATTTCCGACAGCGCCAGCGTGATGCGCTGGCGCAGGGTGTCGGGCGAGGACAGCATGTGGCGCCAGATGACGGGATCGGCGCCGGCCTCGCCGTTCTTGTTGGCGATGTCGTCCAGTCCCTTCGACACCAGCCAGTCCCAGCGGGTGGGCGAACTCGCCATCGCGAATTGCTCGTCGAGCCAGCCGGCGTAGCCGGCCGCCTGCACGCGCGCGATCTGCTCGCGGGTGGCGCCCATCGATGCCTGGGCGAGAAAGCGCGAGGCCTGCACCGGCGTGATCGCTTCGGCCGGCGGCGGCGTCGGTACCGGGGATGGCGCGGGAGACGGCGTGGGCGCAGGAGCCGGTGCGCCGCCGCCGCCGCCGCATGCGGTGAGCAGGGCGCCGGCGAGCAGCGCGGCCAGGCCGTTGGCGGGCGCGGCGGTATCGCGTTCCAGTGGCGATTCGGTGATCGATTCGATATGTTCCATGGCGCGCCCGAGGTTGTTTTATAACAAACTGCAACAGATGGTAGATTACCTTGTTCAAGATGCCAATGGGCAAGTTGTAAGTATTTGTGCTGCTGCAATACGCATCGCCTCTGTTTACCTGCCTCTGCTAGAATTGGTTGTTGACGAAGGGATACTGAATGTTTCAAATATTGCCGCAAGCGGTAGGGCGCTCCGCCGAGGGATCCTGTTCCGGCTGCCGCGATGGCGAGCCTGTCGGATTCGAGTTCGACTATGCCTACCAGCCGATCGTCGACTGCGCCACCCGCACCATCTACGCGCACGAGGCGCTGGTGCGCGGCCCGCAAGGCGAGTCGGCGGCGAGCGTGCTGTCCCAGGTAACGTCGGCGAACGTCTACCGTTTCGACCAGGCCTGCCGGGTGAAGGCGGTGAGCGGCGCGGCGCGGCTCGGCATGCGCGAGCGGCTGTCGATCAATTTCCTCGCCAACGCCGTGTTTCGCCCGGAGCTGTGCATCCGCAGCACGTTCGAGGCGGCGCGCGAGCACAATTTTCCGGTCGAGCAGATCATCTTCGAAGTCACCGAGGGCGAGCGGGTGCGCGACCGCGCGCACCTGATGAACATCTTCCGTGAATACCGCCGCTTCGGTTTCCAGACCGCGATCGACGATTTCGGCGCCGGCTATTCCGGGCTGCACCTGCTGGCCGACTACCAGCCCGACCTGATCAAGATCGACATGGATCTGGTGCGCGGCGTCGACACCAGCGCGCCGCGCCAGGCGATCGTGCGCGCGATCGCGGCGATGTGCCGCGACCTCGGCGTGGGCGTGCTGGCCGAAGGCATCGAAACGCGCGAAGAGCGCGACTTCCTCAGCGATGCCGGGATCAGCCTGATGCAGGGCTACTGGTTCAGCAAACCGGTGTTCCAGGGGCTTGGCGAGATAGCCGAATCCGCCTGGCAATAACCCTGCGCCGCAGCCGCCGGGGTCACCCCCCCCCCGGGTCAGTGCCGGCAATCGGACACGAACTCATCAATCCACGTGTTTTGAGCCCCCCAGCCGCCGGGGTCAGTGCCGGCAAACGGACACGAACTCATCAATCCACGCGTTTTGCGCACGAGGCCGTGTCCGATTGCCGGCACTGACCCCGCCGGGGTGACGCTGACCCCGCCGGGGTGACGTTCGCGACGGATACTTCTTGTAACTTCGCTTACTGGAACGCCATAGATGCGGGGCAAGTAATCAGGTCTAATGGTTTCGTCAAGGCAGCAAAGCGGATGTCCTCCGTTAAAATTACCAAGGAATCCTATGAACACCAAATCCGTTATCTCGGGCCTGATGGCCGTGTGCATGATGGCCAGTGCTCCCGCTTTCGCGCAGCGCTACGACCAGAACAACGACCGCACCTACCAGGCGCAGCGCGGCAGCGATGACAACCGCTACCAAGGGCGCGGCGACCGCTATGATCGGCATGATCGCTATGACCGCAATGATCGCCACGACCGCCATGATCGCCATGACCGCCACGACCGCTATCGCGGCAGCAGCTACGGCCACTCGAATCAGCCGTACTACGGCGCGCGCCACGACGGCTACCGTCATGAGTATCGCCGCGGCGCCCGCCTGCCGGACCAGTACCGCGGCAGCCGCTATGTGATCAACGACTGGCGCGGCCGTCACCTGAGCGCGCCTCCGCGCGGCTACCACTGGGTGCAGGCGAACAACGACTATGTGCTGGCGGCGATCGCCACCGGTATCATCGCGCAGGTGCTGTTGAATAATTAAGCGCCACGCGAAGCGTTGAAACGATACTGGCTGCCCTCGGGCAGCCAGTTCGCATTGCAAGCCGGTTTTTCTAGCGCCCCGGATCGTACGACGGCGGCGGCGCCTCTTCCTGCTGCGGCACGTCGATCTTCAGCTCGAGCTGCTCCTGCATGTCGATCTTCTTCTCGACCGACACCAGGCGCGGGAAGGCGATGATCAGCGCCACCATGATGATCTGGATCAGCACGAACGGAATCGCGCCCCAGTAGATGTCGGACGTCTTCACTTCCTTCGGCGCCACCGAACGCAGGTAGAACAGCGCGAAGCCGAACGGCGGGTGCATGAACGAGGTCTGCATGTTCACGCCGAGCAGCACGCCGAACCAGATCAGGTCGATGCCGAGCTTCTCGGCCACCGGGCCGACCAGCGGCACCAGGATGAACGCCAGCTCGAAGAAGTCGAGGAAGAACGCCAGCAGGAAGAACATGATGTTGACCACCACCAGGAAGCCGGTGGTGCCGCCCGGCAGGCTGGTCAGCAGGTGCTCGACCCACAGGTCGCCGTTGACGCCGCGAAACACCAGCGAGAACACGGTCGACCCGATCAGGATGAAGATGACGAAGGCCGACAGCCGCGTCGTCGAATGCATCGCCTGGCGCACCAGGCTCCAGCTCAGGCGGCGGTTGGCGATCGCCAGCAGCATCGCGCCGGCCGCGCCCATGCCGCCGCCTTCGGTCGGCGTGGCCATGCCGATGAAGATGGTGCCGAGCACCAGGAAGATCAGCGCCAGCGGCGGGATCAGCACGAACACCACCTTCTCGGCCATGCGCGAGAGCAGGCCGAGCTTGAACCAGCGGTTCGCCAGCGCGAACAGGAACGCCACGCCGATCGCCACCGCGGCGGCGAAGATGCCCAGCTCGTCGCCAGGCATGGCCGGATGCGCGGCGCCGTACCATTTGGCGAAGCCGTAGCCGATCGCCACCGTCGCCACCAGCAGCGCCAGCAGCGAACGCACGCCGCTGTCGCCGTTCGGCTGGCGCAGGTTGCGCGCTTCCAGCGGCAGCGCCGGCACGTACGACGGGCGCAGGATCGACAGCGCCAGCACGTAGCCGGCGTACATCCCGGTCAGCAGCAAGCCAGGGACGAAGGCGGCGCGGTACATGTCGCCGACCGAGCGGCCGAGCTGGTCGGCCATGACGATCAGCACCAGCGACGGCGGGATGATCTGGGCCAGCGTGCCGGAAGCGGCAATCACGCCGGAGGCGAGCCGCTTGTCGTAACCGTAGCGCAGCATCACCGGCAGCGAGATGAGGCCCATCGAGATCACCGATGCGGCCACCACGCCGGTGGTGGCGGCAAGCAGCGCGCCGACGAAGATGACCGCGTAGGCGACGCCGCCGCGGATCGGCCCGAACAGCTGGCCGATGGTATCTAACAGGTCCTCGGCCATCCCCGAGCGCTCGAGGATCAGCCCCATGAAGGTGAAGAAGGGGATCGCCAGCAGCGTGTCGTTCGACATGATGCCGAAGATTCGGTTCGGCAGCGCCTGCAGCAACTCCGGCTTGAGCAGCCCCAGTTCGATGCCGACGAAACCGAAGAACAGGCCGTTGGCGGCCAGCGAGAACGCCACCGGAAAACCCGATAGCAGGAAGATGACCAGCGCGCCGAACATGATGGGCGCGAGGTTGGCGATGATGAATTGTTCCATGGGTCCCCGTAGTGCTGTTCTTATTGTGACGGTCGATTGCTACAGCTGATTGGCCGACTTGATCGCTTCGATTTCCTGTTCCGGCGTGCTCTGGTGCTTGGCGAATTCGTGGCCGTCGATGCGGCCGGCCAGAAATGCGATGCGCTTGATGATCTCGGACATCCCCTGCAGCACCAGCAGCGCGAAGCCGAGCGGCACCAGCAGCTTGACCGGCCACACGATCAGGCCGCCGGCGCTGCTCGACATCTCGGCGGTGGCGATCGAGTAGCGCGCGAACGGGACGCCGTAGTAGATGATGATCAGGCAAACCGGCAGCAGGAACAGCAGGTAGCCGAACAGGTCGATCCACACCTGGGTGCGTTTCGAGAGATGGCTGGTGACGACGTCGATGCGCACATGCTCGTCGCGCTTGAGGGTGTGGGCGCTGGCCAGCATGAACACCGCGGCGAACAGGTACCACTGGATCTCGAGCCAGCTGTTGGAGCTCATCTTGAAGATGTAGCGCACCAGCGCATTGCCGGTGCAGATGATCACCGCGACCAGCAGCGCCCAGCTGACCGCGCCGGCGATCAGTTCGTTGAGTTTGTCGATCGCCCGCGAGAGGGACATGAACATGGTGGCGCCTCCTGTGGGGTTATTCGGCCAGCTGGCCGCGCACGCGCGCGATCGCGGCGCGCACCTGGCGCGGCGCGGTGCCGCCCACATGGTCGCGCGCGGCGACCGAACCTTCCAGCGTCAGCACGGCAAAGACGTCCTCGCCGACCAGCGGCGAAAATTCGCGCAGGCGCTCGAGCGACATCTCCGACAGGTCGCAGCTGGCGTCGTCGCAGGCGCGCACCGCGCGCGCCACCGCTTCGTGGGCGTCGCGGAACGGCAGGCCCTTCTTGACCAGGTAATCGGCCAGGTCGGTCGCGGTGGCGTAGCCCTGCAGCGCCGCCGAACGCATCGCTTCCGGCTTGACGGTGATGCCGCCGGCCATGTCGGCAAAGATGCGCAGGGTGTCGACGACCGTGTCGACGGTGTCGAACAGCGGCTCCTTGTCTTCCTGGTTGTCCTTGTTGTAGGCCAGCGGCTGGCCTTTCATCAGGGTCAAGAGGCCGGTCAGGTGACCGTACACGCGGCCGGTCTTGCCGCGCGCCAGTTCCGGCACGTCGGGGTTTTTCTTTTGCGGCATGATCGACGAGCCGGTGCAGAAGCGGTCGGCGATGTCGATGAAGCCGACCCGGGGACTCATCCAGATCACCAGCTCTTCCGACATGCGCGACACGTGCATCATCACCAGCGCGCCGGCGGCGCAGAATTCGATCGCGAAGTCGCGGTCGGAGACGGCGTCGAGCGAGTTGTGGCAGACGTCGTCGAAGCCGAGCGTTCTGGCGACGCGTTCGCGGTCGATCGGGAAGGTGGTGCCGGCCAGCGCCGCGGCGCCCAGCGGCAGGCGGTTGACGCGCTTGCGCGCATCCTGCATGCGCTCGACATCGCGGCCGAACATCTCGACATAGGCCAGCATGTGGTGGCCGAAGGTGATGGGCTGCGCCACCTGCATGTGGGTAAAGCCCGGCATGATGGTGTCGGCGTGCTGTTCGGCCAGGCTTGTCAGGGCGCCGCGCAGCGACTGCAGCAGCAGCACGATGTCGTCGATCGCCGCGCGCACGTACAGGCGGATGTCGGTCGCCACCTGGTCGTTGCGCGAGCGGCCCGTGTGCAGGCGCTTGCCGGCGTCGCCGACCAGTTCGGTCAGGCGCTTCTCGATATTCAGGTGGACATCCTCGAGGTCGAGCAGCCATTCGAAGCTGCCGGCCTCGATCTCGCCCTTGATCTGGGCCATGCCGCGCTCGATGTCGGCGCGGTCGGCGGCGCTGATGATGCCTTGCGCGGCCAGCATCTCGGCGTGCGCCAGCGAGCCCTGGATGTCGAACATGGCGAGGCGTTTATCGAAGAACACCGAGGCGGTGTAGCGCTTGACGAGATCGGAGACAGGTTCGGAAAAGCGCGCCGACCAGGCTTCGCCCTTGTTGGAGAATTGTGCAGTCATGATGGGAGGGGCCTATGTGATTTACCTGATTATAAACAAGGAACAGGGGTGGGCGTGACTTTCGCCGGGAAATGCCGGAATATGGACGGGTATTGCGCGCTTTACGACGGCATCCACGATCAACCACTCGGGAGAACGCATGACACGACGCGGCCGGCAAGCAGCGCGACTGGAACAGGTTGCACGCGCTGTGCGCGGCGCGATCGGAGCGCTACCTGAAGAGCCGCTGAGCACATTCTGCAAATCAACGATGCGGAATATCTTTTGCGCGAAGCGGGATTCGGCCAATCCGGGCGCCGCAAACGACGGTAGAATTGGTTTTTTTACAGGATGAACTTAATGTCCAGTTTTCAGATCAGTACAGACCGGTCGGAGCTCGACGTTCCGCTGATATACCGGTTCCTCAGCGAACAGTCGTCGTGGGCGGTGGGGATTTCGCGTTCGATCGTCGACCGGGCGATTGAAAACTCGCTGTGTTTCGGCGGCTACCTTGACGGCCGGCAGGTGGCGTTTGTCAGGGTGGTGACCGATTTCGCCACCTTCGGCAACCTGGTCGACATGTTCGTCATTCCCGAATACCGCGGCCGCGGCTTCGCCGAAGAGCTGCTGGAGGCGGTGATGAACCATCCCAGCCTGAAGGGCTTGCGCCGCTTCACGCTCGCCACCGGCGACGCCCACGGTCTATACGAAAAGTTCGGCTTCGCGCCGCCGCAGCGGCCGGAGACGCTGATGGAGCGCTACTTCCCGAACATCTACCTGTCCTAGAGCGCAGCCCGCGAAGGCGGGAACCCATGCTGAGCATGCAGAACTGACGAAGCACGCTCAGCATGGATCGCCGCCTGCGCGGGAAAGACGATTCCTGGGCTAACTGCGATCGGACCTACTGCCAGTTCATCAGGCACGGCGGAATCAGCAGCGCCAGCGCCAGCACCAGGTACATCAGCTGCAGCGGCACCATCCACTTCGCCCAGGTCAGCCACGGAATGCGCGCCAGCGCCAGCACGCCGACCGTGATGCCCGAGGTCGGGATCATTGGCGTGGTGAATTCGCCGAACTGGAACGCCAGGATGGCGGTCTGGCGCGTGATGCCCACCAGGTCGGCCAGCGGCGCCATGATCGGCATCGTCAGCGCCGCCTGGCCGCTGCCGGAGTGGATGAAGAAGTTGATCACCGTCTGGATCACGAACATCTTCTGCGCGGCGAAAATCGGCGACGACGACTGCACCAGCGGCACCAGGGAATGCAGCATGGTGTCGATGATATGCGCGTCGCGCGCCAGGATCACGGTGCCGCGCGCCAGCGCGATCACCAGCGCGGTCGTCACCAGGTCTTTCGCGCCCTGCATGAAGGCGGCCATGAACTGGTCGGCATCGAGCCGGCCGACGATGCCGATCACGATCGCCATCACCAGGAACAGCGCCGCGATCTCCTCGATGAACCACTCGTACTTGACGACGCCGAACACCATGATCAGCAGCGTGGAAACGAACAGGCCGAGCACCGCGCCGTGGGTGCGCGTCATGCCGGCCAGTTCGCCCGCGTCGGGCAGCAATTCCTTGCGCTTCTGGTTATCCAGTTCGTAGGTGGGCGACAGCGCCGGGTTCTTCTTGACGCGCGCCGCGTACCACATCATGAACAGGATCGTGACGCCGGTGGCGGCGAACCAGACGATGATGCGATAGCCCATGCCGGAAAACAGCGGCACGCCGGCGATGCCCTGGGCGATGCCGACATTGAACGGATTGAGGAAGGCGGCGGCGAAGCCGACCTGCGAACCGACGAACGGAATCGACACGCCGACGATCGAATCGTAGCCCAGCGCCAGCGCCAGCGGCACGAAGATCAGGATGAACGGGATCGCTTCCTCGCTCATGCCGAAGGTGGCGCCGCCGAGCGAGAACATGGTGATGAACACCGGGATCAGCGCGGCGCGCACGAACGGCGAGTGGGCGTGGGCGCGCACCACCGAGCGGATCATCGAATCGACCGCCTCGGTCTTTTGCAGCACCGCAAAGGCGCCGCCGACGATCAGCACGAAGCCGATAATCAGCGCGGCCTCGACGAAGCCTTTGATCGGCGCCATCATCAGCGCCACCGGGCCTTGCGGCTTGCTGGCGACGTAATGGAACGAGGCCGGGTCGACCACCGTGCGGCCGTTGACGACGTGGGTGTCGTACTGCCCGCCCGGCACCAGCCAGGTGGCCAGCGCGATCATGGCGAGAATGGCGAACAGCAGGACGAAGGTATTCGGCAGCCGCAGGTGGCGTCTCATGAACCGAGCAGCTTCCCGGCGCGGAACGCCTTGGCGCCCGCTACTTTGCCGACGGCCATGCCGCGCAGCAGATGGCGGTGCGCGGTGCGGGCGAAGAACACGCCAGCCACGGTCGGGCGCAGCGTGCTGACCTTGCCGCTGACCGGGTCGATGATGTCGGCGATGGCGTCGCCGGCTTCGACGCGCTCGCCCAGCTGCTTGAGAAATACCAGCACGCCGGAATGCGGCGCGACGATCGGCTCGACGCCCTCCAATGGCGTCGGCGCGCACAGCGGCGCCGGCAGCGGCGCGAGCGGCACATCGATGACGCCGCTGTGGCCGAGGAACTGCAGCAGCGCGTGCGCGTCCTTCTGCGCCAGTTCGTAGCCGACGTCCATCTCGCCGCGCAGTTCGACCGTGGTCGACAGGCAGGACGGCGGAATCGGGAACGCCGGGCCGAAGTGCGCGGCCAGGTCCCACCACAGGCGGCTGCAGGCTTCGTCGAAGGGCTCCTCGCCGGCTTCGAGCGCCAGCAGCACCGCGTGCGCGCCCATCAGCGCCGACAGGGGCGCCACCGCATCGGCCAGCGGCGTGCCGGTGTAGACGTGGACCACCGCCTCGTTATCGCAATGGAGGTCGAGCACGATGTCGGCGTCGATCGCCATCCCCAGCAGGAGCTTCTTGAGCGCTTCGGCATCGGTGGCCGGCTGCCAGTTCGCCACCGACTGGCGCGCGTGCTCGCGCACCAGCGCGACGTTGGCCTCGGCATCCGTCCCCAGCTTGCCTTCCAGCGAAACCTTCAGGTCTTCGGCGACGTGCTTGTAGGCGCGGTTGAAGTTGGTGCCGGTCGACAGGTCGAAGCGGCCGAACGGCGCGCCGTGGATCGCCTGCGCCAGGCCGAGCGGATTGGCGGCCGGCACCAGGATGATTTCGCCGCGCACCTTGCCTTGCGCTTCGAGCGCCGTCAGTTCGGTGCGCAGGAACTGCGACACCAGCATGCCGGGCACTTCGTCGGCGTGCAGCGCGGCCTGGATGTAGACTTTCTTGCCCTGACCGGGCGTGCCGAAGTGGAAACTGGCCAGCTGGTAGCTGCCGCCGCCCTCGGTGGTGGAAATCTGCTGTCGTTGTGATTGCATGACGCTGCCTGATGTGAAGAGAATCAGCGCACAGTGTGGCATAACAATTAGCTGATCGACAAGTCCGCACGCGCGCACGCGCAGCTCGAGGGCAAGGTATCGGATGGTTTGCGCGGTGGCAAACAGCGTGGCGCGGCGGCGAGTAATCTAAGCGTGCTCAACCCTGCGCCAAATTTCTTCCCCAGCGTGTATATTTCTTGACAGGCTATGACCCCATTGACACGGACAAACGTGGCCCCCGCGCCTGCGCCAGAGTGCTTTTTTTGCACCGGTGTAGCGCAGACAGCTGCGATGCCGACGGGCGAGCGAACTGCTCGCTCTTTTTGAAGGAACGCATCATGTTCACCCTCCTTTGCCGCGTCGCGCTGGTGATCTCCCTGGCCACCGGCGCTTGCGCGCACGCGGCCGAAGCTGCCGCAGGCCCCAAGGGTTCGCTGGTGATCGTCGGCGGCGCGCTGCGCGCCGATAACGCCGCGGTGTGGCAACGCATCGTCAACCTCGCCGGCGGCGAGGGCGCCCGCATCGCCGTGTTTGCATCGGCGTCGGCCAATCCCGAGAAGGCCGCCAAGTTCAACATGGGTCTGCTCAACCACTACGGCGCGGACGCCTTCTTCATCCCGGTCGCGGTCAAGCTGGCCGGCACCGATTACCTCGCCGCCGCCGACGACCCGAAACTGGCCGCGGCGGTTCGCAGCGCCGGCGGCGCATATTTCGCCGGCGGCGACCAGGGCCGCATCACGCGCGCGCTGCTGCGGCCCGACGGCAGCAATTCGCTGGTGCTGGAAGCCTTGTGGGACATGTACCGCAACGGCGGCGTGATCGCCGGCTCGAGCGCCGGCGCCGCCATCATGAGCAGCACCATGTTCGACGAACCGAAGACCGTGCTCGCCACGCTCAAGCAGGGCGTGGCCGAGGGCCAGGAGATCGCGCCGGGACTGGGCTTCATCGGCGACGACGTGTTCATCGACCAGCACCTGCTGGTGCGCGGGCGCTTTGCGCGCATGCTGCCGGCGATGCTCAAGAAAGGCTACAAGCTCGGTCTGGGCATCGACGAGAACACGGCGATGGTGGTCGGCCCCACCCGCGAGGTGGAGGTGATCGGCTACAAGGGCGCGCTGGTGATCGACCTGGCCGCCGCCAGCACCGAGCCGGGCGCCTTCAACCTGTCCAACGCCAAGGTCAGCTACCTCGATAACGGCGACCGCTTCAATATCGCCAGCGGCAAGTTCACGCCGTCGGCCGACAAGTCCGACGGCAAGCTCGATCCGGCCAAGCCGTACTACCGCGAGCCGCTGTTCAATGCCGACATCCTGGGTAACACCACGGTGGTCGACCTGATGGGCAAGCTGATCGACAGCGACCAGCCGGAAGCGATCGGACTCACGCTCGGCAGCCCGCGCAGCGTGCAGCCGGACCTTGGCTTCGAGTTCCGCTTCAGCCGCGACCGCGACAGCGTCGGCTACCTGTCGGCGGCGTCGGAGACCTACTCGGTCTACAACGTCAGGCTCGACATCCGGCCAATCCAGATTCGCCTGCCGCTGTACCAGTACAAGCAGGAGGGCGCGCGGGTCGCGCAGAACGGCCGCGACTGAAGTCGCCATGGCCTCGCGGCCGGGATTACAATGCTGCACGATCAATATCCCGCGAGGAGTACCCGTGTCCCTGTTCCGTTCCCTCGCTGGCGCGCTGGCGCTGGCCGCCGCCGGCTTCGCCCAAGCGCAGGCGCCCGCGACCATCCGCGTCGATTATCTCCACACCGGTAACGCGCTGTCCGACACCTACGCCGTCGAGCGCGTGCTGGTCGAACCGCTGCCGTGGCCTGGCGACCTGACGCAAAATCTCGACAACACCGACCGCGGCCAGAACCGCGTCGAGGTGGTCGACGCCAAGACCGGCGACCTTCTCTATTCGCGCGGCTTCTCCACCATCTTCGGCGAATGGCGCACCACCGACGAGGCGACCAAGATGAGCCGCGGCTTCCACGAATCGGTGCGCTTCCCGCAGCAGGACAAGCCGGTGCGGGTGCGCATCCTCAAGCGCGACGAGCGCAATCAGTTCTCGGTGGTGTGGAGCGTCGACGTCGACGGCGCCGCGCCCGAGGTGATCCGCAAGCAGGGGCCGGCGCCGGCGCCGATTATTCCGATCCGCTCAAGCGGGCCGTCGCCGGACAAGGTCGACCTGCTGATCCTCGGCGACGGCTATACCGCCGTCGACATGAGGAAGTTCGAGGCGGACGCGCGGCGCCTGGCCGACCATCTGTTTACGGTGTCGCCGTTCCGCGAGCGCGCTGCCGACTTCAACGTCTGGGCGATGGCGGTGCCGACCCAGGAGGCGGGCGTGTCGCGGCCGTCGACCGGCGTGCATCATGCGTCCGCCCTGGGCAGCCGCTACGACATCTTCGGCAGCGAGCGCTATGTGCTCACGCTCGACAACCGCGCGCTGCGCGATATCGCCCAGTACGCGCCGTACGAGTTCATCGAAATCCTCGTCAACAACGATACCTACGGCGGCGGCGGCATCTTCGGCCAGTTCAGCACCGCGGCGGCCGGCAACGACTGGTCGAACTACCTGTTCGTGCACGAATTCGGCCATCACTTCGCCGGCCTGGCCGACGAGTACTACACTTCGCCGGTGGCATACCAGCTCGGCGGCGCCCGCGTCGAGCCGTGGGAACCGAACGTGACGGCGCTGCGCGACCCGGCCAGGCTGAAATGGAAACGGCACGTCAAGGCCGGCACGCCGCTACCGACGCCGTGGCCGAAAGCGAAATACGAAGAAAATTCGCGCGCCTACCAGGCGCGGCGGGCGGCGCTGAGGAAGGCGAACCGGCCGGAGTCCGAGATGAGCGCGCTGTTCAGCGAAGACCTCGCGCACACCAACGCATTGTTCTCGCCGGCGCCGCATCGGCACGCCGTGGGCGCCTTCGAGGGGGCCAATTACGAGGCCACGGGCTACTACCGGTCGCAGATGCAGTGCCTCATGTTCGACCGAAGTGAAACTTTTTGTAACGTTTGTCAAGACGGAATAAGTACGATTATTGACCTCTACGCCCGGGCGGGCGGGCGAAAACACGGTGTCGGGCGGTCCGGTCAACCGTAGCCGTGTGTCAACCGACTGGTGCGGTGCCACGTTGAGGGAGGGAACAGCGAGGTCAAGTGTGTACGGTAGCGTACTGACCATGTTGTTGAGACGTCATATTCTTGCCTCGTTCCTTTGCGAAAGTTTCGGACGAGTAATGAAAGAAGACGATCGGACTGTCGCCTGACCAGGCCCGGCCCACAACGTCCAGAACCCTATCTATCACTTAAAGGAAACACCATGAATAAAGTACTCGCTGCCCTGATCGCTGGTCTGTTCGCAACTTCGGTGTACGCACAAGCCCCAGTCGCCGCCCCGGCAACCCCGGCTGTGGCCAAAGCTGTTGTGAAAGCTGACAAGACCGTTGTGAAAGCCGAAGCTGCTGAAGCCAAGGACGTCGCCAAAGCCGACGAAAAAGCAGCAAAAGCGATCGCCAAGGCCGACGAAAAGAAAGCCAAAGCCGCCGCCAAGGCCGCAAAATCCAAAGCTGCCGCAGCTGAAAAAGTCGCCAAGGCCGATGCTGACGACAAGATGAAAGCCGAAGCCAAGGCCGACACCAAAGTCGCCAAGGCCGACCTGAAAGCTGAAAAGACCATGGTCAAAGCCGATGCAAAAGCTGAAAAAGCTGTCGTCGAAGCAAAGGCTGACAAAGCTGTCGCCGCCGCCAAGACCACGGAAAAGAAAGCTGAAGCAGCTGCCGACGTCAAGAAAGCCGCTGCCAAGTAATTCGGCCCGGTGGTAAGAAAAAGGACAGCGCGAGCTGTCCTTTTTTTTCGCCTGTTGCGTGGGCGCTCAGACGAACATCCCTCCGGATGCCTCGATACGCTGGGCGTTGATCCAGCCGCTGTTCTCGCCAAGCAGGCTGGCGATCGCGCCACCGATGTCGTCCGGCAGGCCGACCCGTCCCAGCGCCGTTTGCGACGCAATGAAGCCGTTCAGCTGTGCGTTGTCGCGCACCGCGCCGCCGCCGAAATCGGTCTCGATCGCCCCCGGCGCGATCACGTTGACAGCAATGCCGCGCGCGCCCAGTTCCTTCGCCATGTATTTGGTCAGCACCTCCACCGCGCCTTTCATCGACGCATACGCGGCGTAGCCCGGCAGCGCGAAGCGCGTCAGCCCGGTCGACACGTTGACGATGCGGCCGCCATCGGCGATCAGCGGCAGCAGCTGCTGGGTGAGGAAAAAGACGCCCTTGAAGTGGATGTTAAACAGCATGTCGAACTGCGCCTCGGTGGTGTCGGCGATTGACGCGTGGGCGCCGACGCCGGCGTTATTGACGAGGAAGTCGAAGCGCGTGCGCTGCCATTTGGCCGCCAGCAGCTGCTGCAACTGCGTTGCGAACGCGGCGAACGAGGCGGCGTTGCCGGTGTCGAGCCGCAGTGCGGCGGCGCGCGCGCCGCCTGCCTCGACCTCGGCCACGACGGCGTGGGCGGCTGCTTCGTTGCTGTGGTACGTGACGATAACGTCGACGCCTTGCCGCGCCAGCGTCAGTGCCGCGCTCTTGCCGAGGCCGCGGCTGCCGCCAGTGATGATTGCCAGTTTGCTTGCCATGATCTGCTTCCCTTGTGGTTGAGTTCGATGAAGACAGTCTATTGTGAATCCTGGGTCAAACAAAGATGCCGATCGCGATTACACTGTTTGGATTGCGTGAACAATCTTGAGGCGAACATGAATCGACTGGAAGCAATGCAAGTGTATGTGCGGGTGGCCGAGCTGGCCAGCTTCACCCAGGCGGCGGACAGTCTCGGCATGTCGAAGGCGGCGGTGTCGACGGCGGTCCGCCAGCTCGAGGCGGCGCTCGGCACGCGCTTGCTGCAGCGGACCACGCGCCGGGTGCACATGACGCCGGATGGCCTGACTTTCTACGAGCGCAGCAAGCACATGCTCGATGAAATGGAAGAGCTGGAGGGCCTGTTCAGGCAGGGTGGGGCGCAGCTGAGTGGGCGCCTGCGCATCGACATGCCGGTGGCAGTCGCGCGCAACATCGTGATCCCGCAGCTGACGGCCTTCCTGCTGGCGCATCCGCGGCTGCAGGTGGACCTGTCGAGCACCGACCGCCGTGTCGACGTGGTGAAGGAGGGATTCGATTGCATCGTGCGCGTTGGGCGCCTCGACGACTCGTCGCTGATCGCCCGGCCGCTCGGCCGCTTCAGCATGATCAACTGCGCCAGTCCCGACTACCTGGCCCGTTTCGGCACGCCGCGCACTCTGGCCGACCTTGCGTCGCACCGGCTGGTCGATTACGCGCCGTCGCTGTCGGGCCGGGCGGCACGCTTCGATTACATGGACGGCGCGCAGGAGCGCAGCGTCGACGTCGATGCGGCGATCGCCGTCAACAACAGCGACGCCTACCAGGCGGCCTGCCTGGCCGGCCTCGGTATCATCCAGGCGCCGCTGACCGGCCTTGCCGAGCTGCTGGCGCGCGGACAGCTGGTGCCGGTGCTGGACGACTACCGCGCCGCGCCGATGCCGGTGACCCTGCTATACCCGAACCGGCGCCACGTCGCGCTGCGGGCGCAGCGCTTCATGCAGTGGATCGCCGACGTCATGGCCCCGCATGTCGACGCTGCGGCGGCAATCAGCCCGCGTCCGACTCCGTAGTGCGCATCGCCAGCGATACGGCCTTCACCTTCTGCACCAGCGCCTTGCCCTTGAGCGCGCGCTTGCCGAAGTGCGGCTCGAGGCCGGAGGCAAACAGTTCAACCACGCGCGGCTTGGCGCCGGCCCAGGTGCCGATCACATTGACGCCCTTCTGCGTGATCGGCTGCACCGCCAGCAGCTTCTCTTTCGGCTCCAGGTGCATCAGGATCACGCCGCGCCCGCCGTTGGTCAGCACCTTCATCTCGTTCATGCCGAACACCAGCACGCGTCCCTTTTCGGACAGGCAGGCGATCGCGCTGGTTTTGTCGCCGACCACGCGCGGCGGCAGCGGCACTTCGCCGGCGTCGAGCGTGAGGAAGGACTTGCCGCCTTTGAGCCGGCTGACCATGTCGCCGGCCTTCGAGACGAAGCCGTAACCGCCGGACGATGCCAGCACCAGCTGCGTCTGCGCGTTGCCGGCGAAGTAGTTCAGGATGCGCGCCCCGCCGGTCAGGTCGATCAGCGTGGTGACGGGTACGCCGTCGCCGCGCGCGCCAGGCAGCGCCGCCACCGGCACCGAGTACACCTTGCCGTTGTCGCCGAAGGCGAGCAGGGTGTCGACGGTGCGGCATTCGAAGGCGCCGTACATGGCGTCGCCGGCCTTGAAGGTGAACTGGGCGGCGTCGTGGCCGATGCCGGTACGCGCGCGCACCCAGCCCTTTTCGGACACGATCACGGTGACCGGTTCGTCGACAACCTTCTGTTCGGAGACCGCCTTTTGCGCCTCCTCGATGACGGTGCGGCGCACGTCGCCGAAGGCCTTGGCGTCGGCTTCGATTTCGCGGATGATCACGCGCTTCATCGTCGACGGGTTGTCGAGGATATCCTGCAGCGTCGCTTTTTCCTTGCGCAGTTCGGCCAGCTCCTGCTGGATCTTGATGGTCTCGAGCCGCGCCAGCTGGCGCAGCCGGATCTCGAGAATGTCCTCGGCCTGGCGGTCCGACAGCCGGAATTCGGCGATCAGCGCCGCCTTCGGCTCGTCCGAATTGCGGATGATCTGGATCACCTTGTCGATGTTGAGCAGGATCGCCTCGCGCCCTTCGAGGATGTGGATGCGGTCGTCGACCTTTCCCATCTTGAATTCGCTGCGGCGCCGCACGGTGACGAAGCGGAATTCCACCCACTCGCGCAGGATGTCCGACAGGCCCTTCTGGCGCGGGCGGCCATCGCCGCCGATCATCACCAGGTTGATCGAATTGGACGACTCGAGCGAGGTATGCGCGAGCAGCATCAGCATGAACTCGCCCTGGTCCTGGTTCTTCGACTTCGGCTCGAACACCAGCCGCACGGGCGCCGCGCGGCCCGATTCGTCGCGGATCGTGTCGAGCGAACCGAGGATGGTCTGCTTCATCGTCAGCTGTTCGGGCGACAGCGCCTTCTTGCCCATCCTGATTTTCGGGTTGGTCAGCTCTTCGATCTCTTCGAGCACCTTCTGCGACGACGTCCCCGGCGGCAGTTCAGTGACCACCGCCTGCCACTGGCCGCGCGCCAGCTCTTCGATCTTCCAGCGCGCGCGCACCTTCATGCTGCCGCGGCCGGTCGCGTACATCTCGGCGATCTGCGCCGCCGGCGTGATGATCTGGCCGCCGCCCGGGAAGTCCGGGCCGGGGATGATCGCCATCAGCTCGGCGTGGCTGATTTTCGGGTCGCGGATCATCGCTACCGCCGCCTTGGCCACTTCGGCCAGGTTGTGCGACGGTATCTCGGTGGCGAGACCGACGGCGATGCCGGAGGCGCCGTTGAGCAGCACCATCGGCAGGCGCGCCGGCAGCGTCTTCGGCTCGATGGTGGAGCCGTCGTAGTTCGGCTGGAAGTCGACCGTGCCCTGGTCGATTTCGTCCATCAGCAGGCGTGCGATCGGCGTCAGGCGCGCCTCGGTGTAGCGCATCGCCGCGGCGCCGTCGCCGTCGCGCGAGCCGAAGTTACCCTGGCCGTCGATCAGCGGATAGCGCAGCGAGAAGTCCTGCGCCATGCGCACCAGCGCGTCGTAGACCGACTGGTCGCCGTGCGGGTGCAGCTTGCCGAGGACGTCGCCGACCACCGCCGCCGATTTGCGCGGCTTGGCGGTCGGGCCGAGGCCAAGTTCGTTCATCGCGTACAGGATGCGGCGCTGGACCGGCTTCTGGCCGTCGCACACGTCCGGCAGCGCGCGGCCCTTGACGACGGAGACGGCGTAGTCGAGGTAGGCGCGCTCGGCGAAGGTGGACAGCGTCAGCCATTCGCCGTCGTCGCCGGGTGGTGGCGGCGGTGGCGGCGCCAGGTCATGCGGCGGCGGTGGCGGCGGCGCTTCGCCGCCTGGCGGCGCCGGTGGCGCCTCGAATAAGTTTGCTTGTGATGACATAGTTATTTCAATTCTGTTCGGTGTTCCAAAACCGGGGTCAGACCCAGGTTTTCAAATATTCCAAAACCGGGGTCAGACCCAAGTTTTGAAAGCCCGGATCAGACCACTTGGTTCGACCCCGGTGTTGGATGCTCTAAAACCTGGGTCTGACCCCGGTTTTGGAATGTTCTAAAACCTGGGTCTGTCCCCGGTTTTAGATGTCGGCTTCGGTTTCGTTGCCGTGCTCTTCGATCCAGGCGCGGCGGGCGGCAGCTTCGCCTTTGCCCATCAGCATGTTGAAGCGCGCGGAGGAGTCGACGTGGTTGAAGCTGCCCAAGGTCACCGGCAACAGGCGCCGCGTGTCGGGGTTCATCGTCGTTTCCCACAGCTGCTCGGCGTTCATCTCGCCGAGGCCCTTGAAGCGCGAAATGCCCCACGCGCCTTCCTTGACGCCATCCTTGCGCAACTTGTCTTCGATCGCCACCAGCTCGCCGGCGTCGAGCGCATACAGCTTCTGGATCGGCTTCTTGCCGCGCGCCGGCGCGTCGACGCGGAACAGCGGCGGTCGCGCAATGCAGATGTTGCCATTGGCGAACAGCGCCGGGAAATGCTTGAAGAACAGCGTCAGCAGCAATACTTGGATGTGCGAGCCGTCGACGTCCGCATCGGACAGGATGCAGATCTTGCCGTAGCGTAGGCCCGACAGGTCCGGGCTGTCGCCATGGCTGTGCGGGTCGACGCCGATCGCCACCGCGATGTCGTGAATCTCGTTGTTGGCAAACAGGCGGTCGCGGTCGGTCTCCCACGAGTTCAGCACCTTGCCGCGCAATGGCAGGATGGCCTGGAATTCCTTGTCGCGCCCCATCTTGGCCGAGCCGCCGGCGGAGTCGCCCTCGACCAGGAAGATCTCGTTGCGCGTGATGTCGGACGATTCGCAGTCGGTCAGCTTGCCGGGCAAAACGGCGACGCCGGACGATTTCTTCTTCTCGACTTTTTGCAGCGAACGCAGGCGCGACTGGGCCTGCTTGATGACCAGCTCGGCCAGCTTCTTGCCGTATTCGACGTGGTGATTGAGCCACACTTCGAGCGGCGGCTTGGTGAAGGTCGATACCAGCCGCACCGCGTCGCGCGAGTTCAGCCGCTCCTTGATCTGGCCCTGGAACTGCGGGTCGAGCACCTTCGCCGACAGCACGAACGAGACGCGCGCGAACACGTCTTCCGGCAGCAGCTTGACGCCCTTCGGCAGCAGCGAGTGCATCTCGACGAAATTCTTGACGGCGCCGTACAGGCCGTCGCGCAGGCCGGACTCGTGGGTGCCGCCGTTCGACGTCGGGATCAGGTTGACGTACGACTCGCGCACCACGGCGCCGTCCTCGGTCCACGCCACCACCCAGGCCGCGCCTTCGCCTTCGGCAAAGCCTTCCGACTCGGCGCTGGCGTACTGCGCGCCTTCGAACACCGGGATCACGGTTTCGCCGCCGCCGGTGGTCTGCGCCAGCATCTCGTTGAGGTAGCCGCGCAGGCCTTCGTCGTACTTCCAGGTCTGGACGTCGCCGGTCTTGGCGGTGGTCAGCGTGACCGTCACGCCGGGCAGCAGCACCGCCTTCGAGCGCAGCAGGCGCTGCAGCTCGACCGGCGAGATCGTCGGCGAGTCGAAATACTTCGGATTCGGCCAGGCGGTGACGCGGGTGCCGGACTTCTTGCCGTCGCGCGGGGCAGGGCGCGAGTTGAGCGGCTCGATGACGTCGCCGTCGGCGAACACCAGGTGGTGCAGGCCGTTGCCGTCGCTTTCCTTGCGCCAGACGGTGATCTCGAGGCGCGACGACAGCGCGTTCGTGACCGAGACGCCGACCCCGTGCAGGCCACCCGAAAACGCGTAGGCGCCGCCGGAACCCTTGTCGAACTTGCCGCCGGCGTGCAGCCGGGTGAACACGATCTCGACGGTCGGCACGTTCTCTTCCGGATGCAGGCCGACCGGGATGCCGCGGCCGTCGTCCTCGACCGTGATCGAACCGTCAACGTTGATCGTCACGCCGATGTTGTTGCAGTGCCCGCCGAGCGCCTCGTCGGAGGCGTTGTCGATCACTTCCTGGATGATGTGCAGCGGATTTTCGGTCCGGGTGTACATGCCCGGGCGCTGTTTGACGGGTTCGAGTCCCTTGAGGACGCGGATCGATGATTCGCTGTAGTCGGATGCGGGTTTTTTAGTGGCCATACTGATTTTCAATTATGCGGATGCCTGCGCATTCTATCTTGTCAGGCGGAAAAGGCAGAATTTGGCGAGAATGATTCTGCTTGCCAGCGCGCCCGATTGTGGTTAGATTCATACGGCGGGCCGGCCTCTTGGCGGCAGCGTCGTCCGAAGTGCCGTTTTCCGATGCAAAAAATGCATTCTCCAAAATATCCATTCGCCGTGCGCCTGATCGGTTTTGCCGGCGCCGAAGCCGCCCAGCTCGGCGCCGCGCTGGCACAGGCGCCGCCGGCGGGGCCGTCGTATTTTTGCCTGCTCGACGACAGTTTGCAAGAACCCGATCTGTATATCGTCAACGCCGACGACCTGGCGACACTGGCCACCTTGTCGGCCGCCAATCCCACCGACATCACGCCGGCCCTGCTGGTCGGCCAGGCCGCCCCCGCCTTTACCTTCCCCCAGATTGCCCGCCCGCCCGACCCGGCCCGCATGCACCAGCTGCTCGCCGGGCTCATCGCGAAGCGGGCGCAGGCGCTGGCGCTGCTGACCGCGCGCGGCCAGCTGCCGGTGGTCATCGAGCGGCGCCGCCGGCCGCGCCTCGACATGGACCTGACCGATCCGGTCCTGCTCGAGCAAAAACGCCAGGAGCCCCCGAGCGGCGCCATCCTCATCGTCGACAAGGGCGGCGCCTTCCGCGACCATGTCGCCAGGGTGCTCGGCGCACGCCGCCTGCCGGTGGAATGGACCGACAGCGCCGGCGCCGCGCTGCGGCTGTGCGACGAGACGTCGGTGTCGGTGCTGATGATCAATACCTCGACGCCGCAGGTCGACCCGTACCGGCTGTGCGCCGACGTCAAGGGGCTGCCGACGGCGGAACGCACGGCGGTAGTGTTCCTGGTCGGGCGCAATTTCAGCTACGACGCGCCGCGCGCCCGCGCGGTCGGCGTGCGCGGCATGCTCGACAAACCGGTGGCGGACCGCCACCTCTGCTCGGCCATCAAGAAGCTGATGTCGCTGCCGTAAGTACGGCGCGGTAATTTTGTTACGAATTCAAATCGTGTGCGATCGGAAGCGGCGCTATAGTTGAGGCATGGCAGATACCGACAAGACCGATCCCCTCGACACCGAGCGGCGCGTCAATCCGGAACCGGAGGGGCATCCTGGACGCGTGCCGGACCGCCGCGCCCGCGAGCACGTTTTTGCGCGCGGCGACCGCGTCCCGCCCTATCAGCGCAGCAACGATACGCCGCTGGCGCTGGCCGGACGCGTGCTGTCGTCGCGCTGGCGCGCGGTGCGCGACCGGTTCAGCCGCGACTTCATGCGCCGTACCCTCAACATCGGCGTATCGGCCCGCATCTTCCACCCCGAACCCGGCTCGACCGGGCTGCGCTCGAAAAACCTGCAATACCTCGAAGAGTCGATCGCCCAGTGGGTGATGTCGCGCGACGTGCTGGTATTCATGATTCCGACGGTGAACACCAACGGCCTGCTCCACCCAAGCAATATCACGCTGCGTCACTACGCGCGCCATCTCGACGGCCTGGTGCTGCAGGGCGGCGCCGACGTCTCGCCGCAGACTTATTCGGAGGCGGCGACGCGGCCTGAGTGGGGCGGCGACCGCGCGCGCGACCTGTACGAACTGGAACTGCTGCACGAATTCGTCGAGGCCGGCAAGCCGGTGCTGGGCATCTGCCGCGGCTGCCAGCTGATCAACGTGGCCTTCGGCGGCAGCCTGTACCAGGACGTCGCCACCAACGTCCCGGAGGCGCTGGCGCACGTGCATTCCGACTACGACGCGCACCGCCACTCGATCGTGTTCCCGCCCGGCTCGTCGCTGGGCCGGATGTTCCCGAAACAGCAGCGGCCGGTGGTCAATTCGATCCACCACCAGGCGGTCAAGGAACTGGGGCGCGACATCGTCGTCGAGGCGATGTCCGATCCGGACGGAATTGTCGAAGCGATCCGCTACCAGCGGGCTGACTTCGTCATGGGCCTGCAGTGGCATCCCGAGTTCCACCGCGCCGGCGGCCAGGAACTGCTCGACTGCACGCCGATCCTCGACGAGTTCCTGCGCGCCGCCCGCGAAACCCGGTTCTAGGCGCTCGCCGAAGGCGCATGCCGAGGGGTCTGACCCCAAAAGAAGAAACGGGTCAGACCCCTGCTGTTACCCGCGGAAACGCCGGATCGCCGAATCGACCATTCCCTCGCAGCTGCCCTGCGCCGCATATTGCTGGCGCAGGTAGTTGGCATCGCTGGCGCCGTCGGCCGCCGCCTGCAAATGTCGCAGTGCCATCGTGCTGCCGAGCGCCTCCGCATGCGGCTCCATTGCCGCCAGCGTCTTCAGGATATCCTCGCGCAGCGACACCGTCTGGTACGTTTTCGGATGCGTGATCGCCCCATCGAGCCCGAAGCGGCAGGCCTGGAACCGGTTGTAGTTGTAGACCAGGTAGTCGTCCTCGAGCGGCGCCGGCTCGGTGCGCTCGAGCAGGTGCCGGCACAGCGCCTGCAGGTAGCCGGCCAGCGCCGCGGCGCGCTCGACCGTCAGCGGCGTGTCGCACACGCGCAGCTCGATGGTGCCGTACTCGGGCTTGGGCCGGATGTCCCAGTAGAAATCCTTCATGCTCTTGATGATGCCGGTCGCTTCCATCTTGGCGTAGTAGACGTTGGCGAATTCGTCCCAGCGCAGGCAGAACGGCGCCCGCCCGCTCATCGGGAAGGCGAATACCGAGTTCAGGCGCGCCGAGTCGAACAGCGTGTCGCGCCCCTGGACGAACGGCGACGAGGCCGACAGCGCGATGAAGTGCGGCACATAGCGCGACAGCGAGTGCAGCAGGAACATGGCGTCGTCGCCCGAGGTGCAGCCGATGTGGACGTGCTGGCCGAAGATGGTGAACTGCTTGGCCAGGTAGCCGTACAGCGACGACAGTTCCTGGAAGCGCGGCTTGGGGTAGATCTTCTGCTGCGACCAGTGCTGGAACGGATGGGTGCCGCCGCCGCAGATGCCGATGTTGAGGGTGTCGGCGGCCGTCACCAGCGTGTTGCGGATGTGGTGCAGTTCGGCCAGCAGCGGCACATGGCTGGTTTGCACGCTCGAATTAATTTCGATCATGCTCTCGGTGATTTCCGGCGTGACGTTGCCGGGGAAGGGCTTCTTGCCCAGCAGGTGCAGCAGGTCGGGGCTGGCGGCGGTCAGGTCGAAGTCCGACAGGCTGACCAGCTGCAGTTCCAGTTCGACGCCGAAGGTGAGCGCCGCCGATTTGGCAAACGGTTCAAGTGCCATCTTGTTGCTCCGGTGTTTCGCGCGCCCACACCAGGGCGCGCTGCAGGATGATGGGGGCGAACAGCTCCAGCAGCAGGATGACGGCGGCCATCGCCCGCACCGGTTCGGCCATCAGCATGCCGGCCTGGCGCGCGTGTTCGAGCAGCAGCACCACGAAGATCGCCAGCGGCGCCAGCCCGAGCCCGGTCAGCGCGCCCTTGCGCCACGAAATGCCGGACAGTTGCGAGAACAGCGCCACGCCGGCGGTCTTGGTCAGCAGCCGCGCGGCGATGATCGCCAGCGCCATCGGGCCGCCGGCGACGACGTTGCGCCAGTCGAGCGTGGAGGCGGCGAACACGAACAGCAGCACTGCCAGCAATTCGCCGAGGGCGCCGAAGTTGCGCTGCGCCTGGCCGAAAGTGACGCGGCGGTGGCGCGCGGTCAGGCCGAACGCCAGCGCCGCCACCACCGGCGCCAGCTGGAACGCGTACGTCACCGACACCAGCAGGATCACCGACAGCGCGAAGGCGACGGTGGCGTCCTGCGCCATGTTGCCGAGCGCGCGCAGCAGGCCCGGCACCACCACGCCGGCGGCGGCGCCGGCCAGCGCCGACAGTGCCAGCACGACCAGGCTGTTGAGGGTGGCGTCGAGCAAATCTTCGGAGCTGCGGAACAGCCAGAAGCCGACCACGATGTTGAAGGCAAACACCGACAGCACGCAATTGAGCGCGGCCAGGTGCATCACCCGTTCGGTGACCTGGCCGGAACTGCGCTGCTCGTTGATCACGCGCACCAGCGTGGCCGGCGAGGTCGCCATCGACAGCGATGCCAGCATCAGCGCCGTCAGCTGGGCGCTGCCGAAGGCGGTGGCGACGTAGTAGACGGCGATGAAGGTGGCGCCCGACTCGACCAGGCCGGCGATGCCGATCCACGGGTTGGTGCGCAGCCAGCGCAGGTTGATGCGGTATCCCAGTTCGAACAGCATCAGCGCGAAGCCGATGTCGGCCAGCAGCAGCACCGCGCCGCCTTCGGGCCTGGGCAACACGCCGATCTGGGCAGCGCCGAGCACGAAGCCGACCAGGCCGTAGAACGTGACGCGCGGCAGGCCGGTCCAGCGCTGGCCGAATTCCCCGGCGAGCCAGGCCACGGCCACAGCGAGCGGCCAGGCGAGACTGGTGAGAATCGACAGCAGGTCGGGCATGCGGGTCCTTCGCGAGGATGGGGGTGGTCCGATTCTACAAGACGAGTTAAACAATCCGGTTCCGTTTGGCGCGCGGCAAGGCTGACCAGGGTGTCCCGCCCACGCCACGATGTATGTCGCCGGCGAGGGGAATTGGACGGGAAAGTGACATTCTCGCGTGACGAAAAAAATATGATTGACCACCAAGCGCGGCCGAGGTGATACTTGAATCGCCGTGCGGCTGTCCCCGCGACTCATCAGGACGTTTGAACTTGCTGGTTTTTATAGGCTCAAGCTAATGACAAACCCAACCTTCTCGTGGCTGCACCTGACCGATTTCCATTTCGGCTTGAAAGGCCAGGACACCCGCTGGCCTAACCTGCGCGAGCCATTCCTCAAAGACCTGGCTGTTCTGCATAAAAGCACGGGACCCTGGCAAGCCGTCCTGTTCACCGGCGACCTGGTGCAAGAAGGCCGCTCGGAAGAGTTCATGGGAATGCAGAAGGAGGTACTGGAGCGGCTCTGGAGCAAGCTCGATGAACTCGGCTCGCGCGATGCCGTGCTGCTGGCGGTGCCGGGCAATCACGACCTGTTTCGTCCGAACCCGAACCAGGAGGACAACCCGGCCGTCGACAAGCTGCTGGAGAAGGATGGTTTCGCTGCCGTTGCGGCCAAGTTCTGGGGCAACCCGGCCGGCGCCTATCGGCGTGTGGTGCACGACGCCTTCGCCGCCTACACCGATTGGTGGAAAGCGGCGCCGCGCCGGCCTGCCAAGATCACGCACGGCAGTCTGCCGGGGGATTTCTCATGCACGCTGAAATGTGGCGACTACCCCATCGGCATTGTCGGCCTGAATACCGCCTTTTTCCAGCTTGCCGGCGGCGATTATCACGGCAAGCTGATGTGGGATGTCAGCCAGCTGCACGCGGTCTGCGGCAACGCGGCCGACGACTGGTTGGGCAAGCATTCGGTATGCCTTCTGCTGACGCACCAGGGGCCGGACTGGCTGACGGACGAGGCGCGCATCCATGGCGAGACTGAAATCGCGCCGGCGGGACGATTTGCGCTGCATTTGCACGGGCACATGCACACGGCCGAGATTCAACACGTGCGGCGGGGCGGCAGTCCCCAGGCAGTGCGGTTTTGCCAGGGGCAGTCGGCGTTCGGCATGGAAAAGCGCGGCGACCCGCCGGTGGAGGAGCGCAGCCACGGCTACACCGTCGGCAGGATCGAATTCAAGGGCGAACACGCAAGCCTGCGGTTATGGCCGCGGATCGCCACCGACAGGCCGCGCGGCGACGGCTGGCGCTATGTTCCGGACTCAATTAATATCCACCTGGAGGCCGATGGCGGCACGCTGTCCGAGCTGTTTCCATGCCGCCGCTTCACGGCCGACGCCGATCAGCAGAGCAGCGCTGAGAATGGCGCGCCGCGCCCGCGTGGCGGTCCGGTGGTTGCACATTCGACCTTGCCGTCGCGCCGTCCATTCTTTGGCCGCGAAAAGGAATTGGAAGATATCGCCAAGTTTCTCCGGCCGGAGCACAAGGGGTGGGGCGTGGTGCTGGGCGGTCCGGGCGGGCAGGGCAAAACCTCGCTGGCGCTGGAGGCGGCGCACCTCGCACCCGCCGAGCTCTACCCCCTGAAACTGTTCATCACCGCCAAGTCGAGCCGGCTGGACGCCGACGGCGTCCACGCCGTGGAAGACCATCGGGTCGAAGACTTCTTCGGCATGCTGACGGAAATTGGCAGCGCACTCGGGCATGACGAGATCGACCGGGTGCCGCAGGACCGGCTGGCCGAACGGGTCTTGCGCGCCCTCGCCGGGCAGCGTGTGCTGCTGGTGTTGGACAACCTGGAGACTTTTTCGCAAGACCAGCGCCGGCGCACCTTCCATTTGCTCGATGTATTGCCTGCCGGCTGCCGCGCCATCGTCACCACCCGCAGCCGCGACGAGACTGCCGCGCGAACGCTGAAGCTGGACAAGCTCGATTTCTACGCCGCCAAGCAATTGCTCGATAAGTTGGGCGAACGCATCGACGCCGTTGCGCGCCTCACCGGGGCAGAGTATCAGACGCTGTATGCCGAGACCGGCGGTAACCCTTTGCTGTTGACCTGGACTGCCGCTCAGCTGGGTCGCTCGCGCGGCCGCAGCCGCACCATCGCCGCGGCGGTCGCGCGCTTGCGTGAAGCCCATTTGCAGCAAAAGTCAGACGGCAAGAATGATCCTCTCGAATTCGTCTTTGGCGATTTGCTCGGCACCTTTACCAAAAACGAAACCGCGATGCTGGTCGCGCTTTCCCTGTTCGACGAACCGGCGCGCCTCGAGCGGTTGTTGCCGGTCGCGCAGCTCAATGACGTGGCGGCCCGCGCGGTGCTGGACGACGTCAGGGACCGCGCCTTGTTGATCGAAGACGAGATCAGCGGTACGTGGTTCTTGCCGCCGCTGTTTTCCCAGTTCTTGCGCCATCGCCGCCGCGGCGCTTTCGAACTGGCGGGGAAACGCCTGGCGGGGCTGGCGTACGAGCTCGCGCTCAAGTGGGGCGGCCATCGCCAGGACGGCTACCCGGACCTGGAAGCGGCGTGGCCCACCATTCAAGCGGCGCTGCCGCTGCTGATAGCGGGGAAGAACGCGCGCTTGCAGCAGGTGTGCGAGAGTCTGGAAAAATTTCTCGATTTCACTGGCCGCTGGCATCGCCTGCTGGTGTTGAGCCAGGCGGCCGAGACCAAGGCGCAGGCGGCCGGGGATTATACAAACGCCGGCTGGCGCGCCTACGATGCCGGCTGTGTCCATTTCTTGCAGGGGGATGCCGATGCGGTCTTCGCCTGCGCCGAACGCTGCATGGACCACTGGGGCAATCCCGGCGCCGGACGGCAACGCGCGGTCATCCGTTATTTGCGCGGCAATGGCCATCACCTGAAGAAGAACGCGTCCATGGCGATCGCGGCAATCCAGGATGGTCTGGATCACGCGCGGCTGGAGGATCCCCAGAGCGGCATCGTGTGCACGCTGCTCAATACCTTGGCCGGTCTGAAGGCGGAATCGAAAGACACGGACGGGGCGGAGGCCGATTACCGGGATGCCTTGGAAATCGCGACGGCGATCAACGCCGATTCGGAGTCGACGGCGGCGATCATGATCAATCTTGCGGAAATGCAGCTCATCCGCCGCAACTGGGCTGCTGCGCAGCAATTGGCGCTGCAAGCGCAGAACACCGTCGCGGTCGTCGGCCGATTGGAACTGATCGCCGAAACCGAAAGAATCCTCGCCGAGGCATTGGTCCACCAGGGGCAGCCGCAAGAAGCGCTGCCGCACGCGCGCAAGGCCGTCGAGATCTACACGCCGCTTCGCTCCAGCACGCTTGAGACGGCGGCAGCGACGCTGGCGACCTGTCAGGCGGCCTGCGCGGCAGCTGCCGGCGGCGGCGCCTGACCTATTTGCTCAGCAGGCGCATGCCGCGCTCGAGGCCGTCGATGGTCAGCGGGAACATGCGATTGTTCATGATTTGCTTGATCACCGAGATCGACTGGCGGTATTGCCACGAGGCTTCGGATTCCGGATTGAGCCAGATGAACTTGGGGAAGGCGTGGCAGAAGCGCGCCAGCCATTCGGCGCCGGCTTCTTCGTTGTTGTATTCGACCGAGCCGCCAGGCTGCAGCACCTCGTACGGGCTCATGGTGGCGTCGCCGACAAAGATCAGCTTGGTGTCGGCCGGGTACTTGCGCAGGATGTCCCAGGTCGGGAAGCGCTCGGCGTTGCGGCGCCGGTTGTTCTTCCACAGGTAGTCGTAGACGCAGTTATGGAAGTAGAAGAACTCCATGTTCTTGAATTCGGTCTTCGCCGCCGAGAACAGTTCTTCGGTGCGTTCGATATGGTCGTCCATCGAGCCGCCCACGTCGAGCAGCATCAGCACCTTGATCTTGTTCTTGCGCTCGGGCTGCATCTTGATGTCGAGCCAGCCGGCGTTGCTGGCGGTGGCGCGGATGGTGGCGTCGAGCGCCAGTTCGTCCTCGGCGCCTTCGCGCGCGAACTTGCGCAGGCGCCGCAGCGCGACCTTGATGTTGCGCGTGCCCAGCTCGCGCTCGGCGTCGTAATCCTTGTACGAGCGCTGCTCCCACACCTTGACCGCGGTGCGGTTGCCGCCGGCGCCGCCGATGCGGATGCCTTCCGGATTGGTGCCGCCGTTGCCGAACGGCGAGGTGCCGCCAGTGCCGATCCACTTGCCGCCGCCTTCGTGACGCTCTTTCTGCTCTTTCAGCAGCTGATTGAGGCGGTCCATCAGCTTGTCGTAGCCGAATTTTTCCAGCGCGGCCTTCTGTTCGGGCGTCAGCTCGCGCTCCATGCGCTTGAGCAACCAGTCGAGCGGGATCGCGCTGTTGGTCTCGAAGGCGCCGTTGATGCCCTTGAAGTACTGGCCGAAGGCGCGGTCGAACTTGTCGAAATGGGCCTCGTCCTTGACCATCATCAGCCGCGACAAATAGTAGAAGTCGTCCATCGACTGGTCGATCAGGTTCTTTTCCATCGCCTCGAGCAGGGTCAGGAACTCCTTGATGGTCACCGGGATCTTGGCGTCTTTCAGCGTGAAGAAGAAGTCGATCAGCATGTTAGGTGCTCGCGTGGGTCTGCAGGCGGTCGTGCAGGGCAGACTCGATGCCGTGCCATTCGCCGCGCAAGATGCTGTAGATGACGGTGTCGCGCACCGAGCCGTCGCGGCGCGCGGCGTGGTGGCGGATGACGCCGTCCTTGTGCGCGCCGAGGCGCTCGATCGCCGCCTGCGACGCGTGATTGAGGTTGTCGGTGCGCAGGCCGACCACTTCGCAGCCGAGCGTGTTGAAGGCGTGCGCCAGCAGCATCAGCTTGCAGCTGGTGTTGACGCCGCTGCGCTGGCGGCTCTTGGCGTACCAGGTGTGGCCGATCTCGACGCGGTCGATCTCCGCCATGATGTCGTGATAGCTGGTGGTGCCCATCACCGCGCCGCTGTCGTCGTCGATGACGGCGAAGGCCAGCCGGTTCGGCGTCGCCAGCGCGGTGGCGATGTACTCGTCGACTTGCTCGGGACCGGGCACCCAGGTCACGCGCAGCTTCCAGATCTGGCCGTCCTCGGCGGCCGCGCGCAGGCCTGGCGCGTGCGCCGGCGCCAGCGGCTCGAGGCGCACGCCGTTCAATGCAAGCGTTACCGGTTGAACCTGGATCATGGCGCGGTCAACGATTCGTGCGCGACATGTACACCAGGCGCTCGAACAGGTGCACGTCCTGCTCGTTTTTCAGCAGCGCGCCGTGCAGCGGCGGCACCACCGACTTGGTGTCCTTGCTGCGCAGCGCTTCCGGGCCGATGTCTTCGGCCAGCAAGAGCTTGAGCCAGTCGAGGAACTCGGAGGTGGACGGCTTTTTCTTCAGGCCCGGCACGTCGCGCACTTCATAAAAGCTTTGCAGCGCCTGCGCCAGCAGATCCTGCTTCAGCGTCGGGTAGTGCACCTTGACGATCGCCTCCATCGTGTCCTTGTCGGGGAACTTGATGTAGTGGAAGAAGCAGCGGCGCAGGAAAGCGTCCGGCAGCTCTTTCTCGTTGTTCGAGGTGATGATCACCAGCGGCCGGTGTTTTGCCACCACCATCTCGCGCGTCTCGTAGACGTAGAACTCCATCCGGTCCAGTTCGCGCAGCAGGTCGTTCGGGAACTCGATGTCGGCCTTGTCGATCTCGTCGATCAGCAGCACCACCGGCTCGGGCGCCGTGAATGCCTGCCACAGCACGCCCTTGACGATGTAGTTGTGAATGTCGCGCACCCGCTCGTCGCCGAGCTGGGAGTCGCGCAGGCGCGACACGGCGTCGTATTCGTACAGGCCCTGCTGCGCCTTGGTGGTCGACTTGATGTGCCACTGCATCAGCGGCATGTTCAGCGCGGCCGCCACCTCCTCGGCCAGCATGGTCTTGCCGGTGCCCGGCTCGCCCTTGATCAGCAGCGGACGCTGCAGCGTCAACGCGGCGTTGACGGCCAGCTTCAGGTCGGCAGTGGCGACATAACTGTCGGATCCCTCGAAGCGGGGCAGCGGTGAATGCGGTGCGGTCATATATGTCGACGCCGGAAAATGGAATTGTTTCGAGTATAAGCGAACTGCGTCGGCCCGGCAGGGCGCCACTTTGAATCTGGACTGCAATGCGGTCTTGGGTTAAAATTGCAGGTTGAAAGTGCAAGTTGCAACTTTTGCACGGCCGGAACCGATTATCCCCTTACCATTGCAACCATGAAAAAAATCTTCGCACTTCTCGTGCTCGCCGGCAGTGTCAATGTCGCCGTAGCGGCGGACATCGTTGGAAATCCCAAGGCCGGCGCGGCCAAGGTTGAAATGTGTATCGGCTGCCACGGCATCCCCGGCTACAAAGCAACTTTCCCTGAAGTGTTCCGTGTACCGATGATCGGTGGCCAGTCCGCCAAGTACATCGAAAACGCGCTGCAGGGCTACAAGAAGGGCGAGCGCAAGCACCCGTCGATGCGCGGCATCGCGCAGAGCCTGTCCGACCAGGACATCGCCGATGTTGCCGCGTACTACGCGCAGCAGCCATCCAACGCCGCGCAGAAATAAGGACAGCACCATGAAAAAACTGATTATCGCGCTGGCCGCCTGCGTCGTCTCGTTCAACGCCCTTGCCGGCGGCAACATCGCCAACGGCGAAGCGCTGGCCAAGAAATACAACTGCGCGGCCTGCCACGGCGCCGATTACAGCAAGGCGATCGACCCGAGCTATCCGAAGCTGGCCGGCCAGCACTACGACTACCTGGCGCACGCGCTGAAGGCGTACAAGCGCGGCGACGGCCCGAACGGCCGCAGCAATCCGATCATGAGCGGCCAGGTCAAGCCGCTGTCGGACAAGGACATCGCCGACATCGCCGCCTACCTCGGCAGCCTGCCGTCGACGCTGGTCACGCACCGCTGATTCGGCGCCGTCCGCGGACGGCACACAAAAAATCCCTTCCGCCGTCACCGGCCCGAAGGGATTTTT
The DNA here is from genome assembly GCA_040386255.1 of Pseudomonadota bacterium. GTDB lineage: Bacteria > Pseudomonadota > Gammaproteobacteria > Burkholderiales > Burkholderiaceae_D > JAFCUW01. Next base: position 1,122 of record JAZKFW010000032.1, on the reverse strand, counting down.
TTCGCCTGCAACTCCGGGGTCACTCCGGGGTCAGTGCCGACAATCACTCCGGGGTCAGTGCCGACAATCGGACACGGACTGAGCGCTAGCAGCCCTTGAATGGATGGGGCCGTGTCCGATTGTCGGCACTGACCCCGGTTGAATGGATGGGGCCGTGTCTGATTGTCGGCACTGACCCCGGTTGAATGGATCGGGCCGTGTCCGATTGTCGGCACTGACCCCGGTTGAATTACCGCCGGCGCACGCACTCGACGTAGGCGTCGGCGTCCGGCGGCACGCCGTCGCGCTGCGAGTTCCAGATCATCTCGCCGAGGCATTCCATGATCTGGTGGTGGGCATCGTGCTGGCCGAGGCGGCCGATCAGGCCGTTGATGGCGTCGCGAATGCCGCGCGGCTGGTCGACCGAGACCTGCTCGGAAATCGATAGGTGCATCGACAAGTGCAGGAACGGATTGGTCTTGCCGCCCTCGACGGAGTAGTCGCGGGCGACAGCGTCGTCGGCGTCCATCAGTTCGTCGGCATATTCGGGATGGCCGGCAATCCAGTCGCCCGCAATCGCCTCCATCGGGCTGAGGATCTCGCCGGCGCGCTGCTTGCGGAATACTTCGCAGAAGAAGCGGCGGACGTCATTGGACGACGGGTTGAACATGGCGGTGGCTGGCTGGCTGAACGAGGAAGGCGACATTGTAGCGCGTGCGGCGCGCCGCCGAACACCGGCGCCGCAGGTGCAAGCTTCAGGCGAAAAAAACGGCGTGAAGACACGCCGCCTTGTGCGGACGGAAACTGCGGCCGGCTATTCCTTGGCCGGCGACAGCACCAGCTGCGGCTCCGGCGCGCAATCGGGCTCGGCGGCGACACCGTCCGGCTCGGCAGGCGCCTGGCGCGGCGCATGCGGCTGGCGCAGGTAGCGGGCGGTGTGGCGCCGCTCGTGCGTATGGCCGCCGTTGACCGGCCACGTCAGGAAACGCGACAGTTCCTGCAGGGCGCGCTGGTAGACGTCCCGCTTGAACTCGATCACACAATCGAGCGGCACCCAGTACTCGTGCCAGCGCCAGGCGTCGAACTCCGGATGGTCGGTCAGGCGCAGGTTGACGTCGTTGTCGCGCGCGACCATGCGCAGCA
>JAZKFW010000031.1:0-259246 GCA_040386255.1 Pseudomonadota bacterium | reverse complement strand
CTTTAGCGACATTTATATTCCGCTTCGCAAGTTGTCTATTAACTCGGCGGATCCTTCAACGTGGTATTTTACGCTCCTTACGAAATTTTGGCTGGGCAACCCGCCATTTCTCAACATTTATCAAGCCCATGCTAGTCCTTTTGTTCAGATTATTGTCCGCCCTGCCGCTGCCCGTTCTGCATCTTCTGGGGGCGGCACTGGGCTGGGCGGTCTACCTGGCGTCGCCGTCGTACCGGCGCCGGCTGCGCGCCAACCTGGAGGGCGCCGGCTTCGGCGACCAGCTGGCGCGCGCGGTGGCCGAGTCCGGCAAGGCAATCGTCGAGCTGCCCTTCGTCTGGTGCGCCAAACCCGAACGGGTGGCGCGCCACGCCGTCGAAGAAAACTGGGAGCACGTGCAGGCGGCGCTCGACGCCGGCCGCGGCATTGTCTTTTTGACGCCACACCTGGGCTGTTTCGAGATCACCGCGCAGCAGATCGCGCTGCGCACCTCGCTCACGGTCATGTACCGCCCGCCGAAAAAAGCGGCGCTCAAGCCGCTGATCGAAGGCGCCCGCGCGCGCCACAACCTGCACCTGGCGCCGGCCACCATGTCGGGCGTGCGCATCCTGGCCAAGACGCTCAAGAAAGGCATGCCGATCGGCCTGCTGCCGGACCAGGTACCGCAGGAAGGCGAAGGCGTGTGGGCGCCCTTTTTCGGGCGCGCCGCCTACACGATGACCCTGCCGGCCAAGCTGGCGCAGATCGGCAACCCGGCGGTGATCCTGGTGTACGCCGAACGCCGTCCGCGCGGGCGCGGCTACATCGTGCGCTTCGTGCCGTTCGAGGGCGTTCTGAGCGGCAGCGCCGCCGAGCAGGCCGGCGCCATCAACCGCGCGATGGAGCAGCTGATCGCGCGCTGCCCGTCGCAGTACTTCTGGAGCTACAACCGCTACAAGCAGCCCGACGGCGTCGCCGCGCCCGACGCCCAGGCGGCAGCATGAGGTTCCTGCTTGGGCTGATGTGGCTGCTGCACTGGCTGCCGTTGCCGGTGCTCGGCCGCTTCGGCGAGGCGGTCGGCAGCCTGCTGTTCATGGTGCTGCGCACGCGCCGCCATGTCGCGCTGACCAACCTGCGCCTGGCGATGCCGGAAATGTCGGAAGCGGAGCGCGTCTGGCTGGCGCGCCGGCATTTTCAGGCGTACTCGCGCAGCGTGTGGGAGCGCGGGATCTTGTGGTGGGCGCCGCCGGCGCGGCTGCGGCGCCTGATCGAAGTCGAGCCGGCGGTGCCGCTGGCGGCGATCGAAGCCGGCCCGGTGATCCTGCTGTGTCCACATTTCGTCAGCCTTGACGTGGCTGGCGTCGCCGTGATGCTCGAGTCGAGCCTGTGCTCGATCTATGTGCAGCAGAAGAACCGCGCCTTCGACGAGGTGCTGCGGCGCGGCCGCTCGCGTTTCCGGCCGGTGCAGCTGTTTTCGCGCAAGGAAGGCATCAAGCCGATCCTGCGCGCGATGCGCGACGGCCTGCCCTACTTCATGCTGCCGGACATGGATTTCGGCGACAAGGATGCGCCGTTCGTGCCCTTCTTCGGCGTTCCGGCCGCCACGCTGACCGCGCCGGGGCGCATCGCCGCCGCCGCCGGCGCGCAGGTCATTCCGGTGGTGGCGACCTACCTGCCGGGCTACCGCGGCTGGAAGGTCAGGTTCTACCCGGCCTGGGAGAACTATCCGGGCGACGACATGGTCGAGGCGGCGCGGCGCATGAACGCCTTCATCGAGGAGCGCGTGCGCGAGGCGCCGGCCGAGTACTTCTGGACCCACAAGCGCTACAAGACCAGGCCGCAGGGCGAGGTTTCGCCGTACGCGAAGTAACCCGATATACTGGCTCTCATGAAACTCAAATTCACCAAGATGCACGGCGCCGGCAACGACTTCATCGTCGTCGACGCCGTCAACCAGCAGGTCGAGCTGTCGCCGGCGCAGTGGGCGCGGCTGGCCGACCGCCGCTTCGGCATCGGCGCCGACCAGATCTTAATCGTGCAAAAGCCCGACACCGAGGGCTGCGACTTCCGCTACCGCATCTTCAACAGCGACGGCAGCGAAGTCGAACAGTGCGGCAACGGCGCCCGCGCCTTCGTCAAGTTCGTCACCGAAAAGGGGCTCACCGACAAGCGCGCGCTCCGGGTCCAGACCATGAACGGCGTGATCGCGCCGCGCCTCGAAGCGGACGGCAGCATCACCGTCGACATGGGGGCGCCGCGGCTGGCGCCGGCCGCGCTGCCGTTCGATGCCGCCGGCCTGGCCGGCCGGGCCGAGGGCGTCGACACCGTGTGGCCCCTGGAAATCGGCGGGCAAACGCTGCTGTTTTCGGTCGTTTCGATGGGCAATCCGCACGCGGTGCAGGTGGTCGACGACGTCGACAGCGCGCCGGTGGCGCAGACCGGGCCGCTGATCGAGCACCACCCGCGCTTCCCGCAGCGCGTCAACGCTAGCTTCATGCAGGTGCTCGACCGCGGCCACATCCGGCTGCGCGTGTACGAGCGCGGCGCCGGCGAGACGCTCGCCTGCGGCACCGGCGCGTGCGCGGCGGCGGTGGCCGGGATCCGGCGCGGGCTGCTCGATTCGCCGGTGCGGGTGTCGGCGCGCGGCGGCGAACTGTCGATCGCGTGGGCCGGCGGCGACGCCGCGGTCTACCTGACCGGGCCGGCGGTGACGGTGTTCGAAGGCGAAGTGACGGTCTGACGCCGCGATCACCGGCTGAGTTGGCCGGCGCACACCCGGGTCAGACCCCTAAAGGAAAAACCGCGGTCCGACCCTAGGCCGCCAGGTCGTAGCGCTGGGCGTCGGCGGCGCCCGCGGCCATGCCGAGCGTCTTGAGCCGGTACAGCCGCTGGCGGTAATTTCCTTCCGGCCCGCCGGCCCCGCAATCGACATTCTCGAACACGCGCACGATGCGGTCCAGCGCCTGGCGCTGCTGCACCGTGTCGACCAGCACCAGGCGGCGCTTGCTGCGCCCGTAGCTGGCGCGGATGTCGACCACCAGGCAGTGGCCGTGGTCGGCGCCGCGTACGTCGAGCAGCAACGCTTCGGCCCGGCTCAGGTAAAACAGCGCGGCCAGCTCGAGCCGCGCCGCCAGCAGCGGGTGGCCGGCGCGCTCGGCGCGCGCGGCCAGCGCCGCCGTGCCGGCCAGGCCGGCGGCGCGCGGGGCGATCTTGCGCAGCGCCGCCGCCGCCTGCGCGCAGCCGCCGGCGGCCGCTTTCTGCAGCCAGTACACCGCCCGCACATCGTTGCTTTCGTTCTCGCGGCGCGCGCGCCAGGCGCTGTTGCCGCATTCGAGCTGGGCGTCGCGGTAGCCCATTTCGGCGGCACGCTCGAGGTAGCGGTGGGCATCGAGGACGTTGCGTTGGGAAAATTCCGGCTTTATATATATGCGCGACAGCGCGTACCAGGCCTCGGCCAGGCCCTGCTCGCCGGCCAGCGTCAGCCAGCGGATCGCTTTCTTGAAGTTGGCCGAGCCGGCGCCGACCTCGGTGCGGGCGCCGTCGGCGCGCATGCGCGCGCACCACAGGCCCAGCGCCATCTGCGCGTGGCGGTCGTGGCCGGCCGCGGCCAGTTCGCGGAAACGGCGCAGTTCGCGCTCGCCGGCCGCCGGCGCGCCGTCGCCGCCGAGCGCGCGCGCGCAGCGCGACAGCAGCTTGACGTCGGCCGGCGCCAGCGGCGCCGCGCCGTTGGCGGCCGTGTCGCGCGCCACCAGCGCGCGCGCCAGCGGCAGCGCGCGCTGCAGGTACAGATCGCGCTGGCCGGCTTCCCAGGCGGCGTCGAGCGCGGCAACTTGTTGGTGCGGCGATCCAGCGCCGGCGCGCTCGCCTGGCGCCGGCGCGCCCGCGCCCTGCTGCACGGCAGCGGCGGCGGCGGCGCCGTCGCCCAGCAGCTGCGCCAGCACCAGGGCGGCGCGCGCCACGCCGGCGTCGCTGGCGCGCTGGTACCACTGCGCCAGCGGGCGCTCGCTGCGGCGCGCCAGTTCGAACGGAATATGGGCGCCGATCAGCTCGCACGCCTCGGCACTGCCCTGCTGGGCGGCGCGGTCGAGCCAGTGCAGCGCCGTGGGCAGGCTCAGCGGCAAGCCGGCGCCGCCGAACAGGTACAGCTTGCCCAGCGCCAGCTGCGCCTCGGCGCGGCCGGCGCGGGCGGCGCGGATGATGCCTAATTCTTCACGATTCGCCATCGAGGGTGCATTCAGAGTGAACGATTGAAAGGGAGTGGCTGCGCGGGAGCGGTCGGCGAGCGCCGAATATACAGCAGCGGCCCGATCGCTGCCCGGCGCGCACCCGCCGCACAGTCTAAGCGAGGGCCGCGCCGGCGGCGCGCCGATCGCGCCATTGCTTGAGTTTGCGCAAGCGCAGCCGCGCACCATAAAGTCGCGGAAACATTGTCATTGCGCACAAAATTGGGGATCCGACGATGTTGCCGCGTTTCAAAAATACAACAGCTCAGCTCGAATTATTGGCTTTCCACCAAGCCTAACCCCCATAATTGACCAACCAGCCAATCTTGAGGCAACAAGCAATTAAGGTTCAACACATCCGAGCGTTCAGCAAATACAAGTCTCAACGCTCAACGGATTTTCCGATCTACTTTTTAAGGACTAATAAATGAAAAAATCACTCTTTGCCGTGGCACTTCTGGGCGCATTCGCCGGCGTTGCACACGCACAAACAGCGGTTCAAATTTACGGTACCGTCGATGCAGGCTTCGTCAAGCGCACCGACCAGACGCTGGCCATCGGCAAGCGCGCCAATAACACCCTGGGTTTCAAGGGCACGGAAGATCTGGGCAACGGCCTGAAAGCGCTGTTCCAACTGGAAATTCGCTACGAGCCGGACACCGGCACCATCGAAAGCGTCACCCGTCCACTGTTCCAGGGCCAGAGCCGCGTCGGCCTGCAAGGTGACTTCGGTATGGTTCGCCTCGGCCGCGGTCTGACCCCGTTCCAGGAAACCAGCGCCGCTTTCGAGCCGTTCCATGGCGTGCCTTCGCCAGCCGGTTTCCAGACCGACCTGACCGTTGCCGGTTACACCTCGGACCCACTGGGCCCACTGGGTAACTCGACCAACCGTTTCTCGAACGCGATGTGGTACAACTCGCCAGAATTCAGCGGTTTCCAGATCAACACCGCGATCGCAACCAAAGAAGCGAACTCGGGTGCACCACTGGTCGGCCGCGGCACCACCGCGTTCCCACAGTACCCAGCTAACTTCGAAGGTTCGGTCAACCCGTTCTCGGTCTCGACGACCTACAAGAACGGCCCAGTTGCCGCGATGCTGGCCTACGAGCGCAATGCCGTCGAAACCAAGCTGTGGTCGGTCGCCGGTTCGCTGATGCCTACCCCTGAGCTGAAGCTGATGGCGTCGTACACCCGTCAAGACCGTGGCCACACCACGCTCGCCAATCCAAAGACCAAAGCATGGGTCCTGGGCGCGAACTACACGATGGGCCCAGGCAAGTTCCTGGCTGGTTACGGCCAGAAGTCGCCGGACGGCATCGCCAAGACCAAGCAGTTCTCGCTCGGTTACGAGTACAGCCTGTCGAAGCGCACCTACCTGTACGTCGACGCGTCGCGTAAGCAAACTGGCGTTTCGGCTACCGCGACCAGCAAGATCAATCACTACGATATCGGTGTCAACCACGCATTCTAATCGACCGCAGGCCTCGGCCTGCTGACGAGAACGCGACCGGCAAGGGCGAGCATGGGCAACCATCCTCGCCCTTGTCACGTCTGACAAACTGGCCATTGTGTCTTTTACGCAACCCGTTCACGCTTGTACGGTCCGCCTTTCTGTACAAGCAACAAGAACGATGGCATATTGGATAAAGGCGAATTAGTACGTGCGTTCGTTTTTTTACAAAATAATTAAATAATCCTTGGAGATCCAATGAAGACAAAATTCCTCGCCGCTGTGATTGCTACCTGTTTCGCCGCGCCCGTCTTGGCGCAGTCGAGCGTGACCATGTACGGCATCGCCGATGCCGGCCTGATGAAGCAAAGCGGCCAGTCGGTGCGGCTGGTCAGCGGCATCGCCGACGGTTCGCGCATCGGCTTCCGGGGTACCGAAGACATCGGCGGCGGCTTCAAGGCCATTTTCAACCTGGAAGCGCGCGTCGAACTCGACACCGGTTCGCAGAAGCCGTCGCTGCTGTCGGACGAGCAGGGCCTGTTCCTGACGCGCGGCATGGGCCCGGGCTTCTCGACCGTTCTGGCTCCGCTGGGCCCGAACGGCGCCGCCTTGTCGGCCGGCCTGTTGCAGAACATCCGCAGCGGCTTCCAGGTCAAGGGCGCGCCGGCGGTCAACCAGGAAGGCGCGATCTTCGACCGCACCGCGATGGTCGGCCTGATCACCCCGGGCGGCGCCATCCTGCTGGGCCGCATGTACACCCCTGGCTATGAAGTGTTCGCCGCCGCCGACGTGTTCGAGAGCGGCACCGCCGGCACCTGGGGCGGCATCACCGGCGGCAACGCCGGCTTCACCGCACTGGGCGCCGACATCCGCTCGCAGAAATCGGTGCAGTACCGCATCGCCACCCCTGGCGGCATCGGCGCCTCGCTGATGTACGGCGGCAAGCAGTCGGGCTACCTCGGCCGCTACAACAAGTTCCTCGGCGCTGCCGTCACCTACAAGGCCAACGGCCTCGACGTCGGCCTCGCGCACAACCGCGGCTACGACCAGTCCGACCGCACCAGCCTGGTCACCACCACCGTCGGCGGTTCCTACACGATGGATGCGTTCAAGTTCTTCGCCGGCTACCACGACCAGCGCAACCGCAACTCGGTGCTGCTGGCCGACTACACCGCCGGCTACAACGGCCTGATCGCTCCGGGCGTTGCCGCACAACTGGCGCCGCTCGGCGCAGCCACCGCTACCGCGCTCGGCAACGGCCTGCGCAATGTATTCCTGACCAACATCGCCCTGAACACCCAGGTCGATGCTGCCAGCTACCAGGTCGGCCTGCACTACCGCGTCGGCGCCGGCCGCGTCATGGCTTCGTACGCACACCAGAACGACAAGACCTCGTCCGACAGCGACGCCAACATGTTCGCCATCGGCTACGACTACAACCTGTCGAAGCGCACCGACATCTACACCGTCTTCGCGCAGATCAAGAACAGCCGCGACGGCCAGTACATCCCTGGTGCGGCAGGTTCGCCGGGCGGCTTCCTGAAGACCCCTGGCGATACCGGCCGCGGCCTGCAGGTCGGCATCCGCCACCGTTTCTGACCGGTTTCCCGCCTTGCCAAGAAGACGCCTGCGGGCGTCTTTTTTCATGCGCCATCGGTTAGAATTGCGGACAACCAATCCCCTGTAAAGAATTCAATGACCGACACTCTGGACCCCGCCGCAGTTGCCCAATTTCTGGTCGACAATCCGCAGTTTTTCGAACAGAACGCCGCGCTGCTGGGCCGGGTCAAGCTGTCGAGCCCGTTGACGGGCAAGGCGGTGTCGCTGCAGGAACGCCAGATGGAAGTGATGCGCGACAAATACAAGGCGCTGGAACTGCAGATGAGCGAACTGATCCGCCTGGCGCAGGACAACGCGGCCATCGCCAACAAGTTCCACGCCTGGACCCAGGCACTGCTGCAGGCGCGCCACGGCGCCGACCTGCCGCGCGCGCTGGTGGACGGCCTGTGCGCGCAGTTCGCGGTGCCGCAGGCGACGCTGCGCCTGTGGGACCTGGCGCCGGCCCACGCCGGGCAATGGTTCGCCCACGGCGTGTCGGACGATGCCCGCATCTTCGCCGGCAGCCTGCTGGCGCCCTACTGCGGCAGCAACAACGACTTCGAGGCGGTGCGCTGGCTCGACGACGCTGGCGCGGTGCAGTCGACCGTGATCTTGCCGCTGCGCAGCGGCGGCAGCGCCTTTGGCCTCCTGATCCTCGGCTCGCCCGACCCGGCCCGTTTCGGCGCCGACATGGCCACCGATTTCCTGATCCATATCGGCGAAACCGCCAGCGCCGCGCTCGCCGCGCTGCGCAACTAGCATGGAAGCGCGCGCCGCCCAAGACGAGCGGCTGGCGCGCTACCTGGCCGAGCTGGCCACCCAGCGCCAGCTGTCGCCGCACACCATTGCCGCCTACCGCCGCGACCTGCTCGAACTGGCGGCGCTGGCCGGCGCCGGCGCCTGGGAAGCGATCGTCCACGCCGATATCCGCCGCTTCGCCTCGATGCTGCATGCGCGCGGCCAGAGCGCGCGCTCGATCGCGCGCAAGCTGTCCTCCTGGCGCGGGTTCTACGAATGGCTGTCCGGCCAGCAGCCGCTGGCGGCCAACCCGGTCGACGGCGTGCGCGCGCCGCGCCGCGCCAGGAGCCTGCCGAAGGCGCTGTCGGTCGACGACGCGGTGCAGCTGGTGGCGGGCGGCGCCGCGCTGCGCGAGCATCCCGAGCCGTTCGAGCTGTGCAACCGCGCCATGTTCGAGCTGATGTATTCGAGCGGGCTGCGGGTGTCCGAACTGGCCGGCCTCGACGTTATCTGGCGCAAGCCGGCGCTGGGCGCTCCCGCCCCGCTCGGCTGGCTCGACCTCGATGCCGGCGAAGTGGTGGTCACCGGCAAGGGCAGCAAGATGCGGCGCGTGCCGGTCGGCAGCCATGCCGCCGCCGCGGTCCAGGCCTGGCTGGCGGTGCGCCCCGCCGCCGCCGACGGCGGCAACGCGCTGTTCCTGAGCAACCGGGCGACGCGGGTGTCGCCGCGCGTGGTGCAGCTGCGCCTGGCAAAGCACGCGGCGCTTGCCGGCAGCGCCGTCAAGGTGCACCCGCACGTGCTGCGCCACTCGTTCGCCTCGCACGTGCTGCAGTCGTCCGGCGACCTGCGCGCGGTGCAGGAAATGCTGGGCCACGCGAGCATCGCCTCGACCCAGGTCTATACCGCGCTCGACTTCCAGCACCTGGCGGCCGTGTATGACCAGGCCCATCCACGCGCAAAAGCCAAATAGCGCACGAAGCCGGACTTGATCCCGATCAAGCCCGGGCGCTCCGATTGGAAGCAAATAGCGAATTCCGGCATAATCGCTCGATTCTTTTCAGCCGCACAGCGGCGCAGTTTCACGGACAAACCATGGCATTGATTCCCAGCACCATCCTGACCGGCTTTCTCGGCGCCGGCAAAACCACGCTGCTCAACCGCATCCTGCAAGAGGATCACGGGCTGCGCATTGCCGTCATCGAGAACGAGTTCGGCCAGGAAAACATCGACAACGAGATCCTGCTGCAAAACAGCACCGAGCAGATCGTCGAGATGAACAATGGCTGCATCTGCTGCACCGTGCGCGGCGACCTGATCGTGGCGCTGGCGAGCCTGGCGCAAAAGCGCGACGCCGGCGAGATCGCCTTCGACCGCGTGGTGATCGAGACGACCGGGCTGGCCAATCCCGGCCCGGTGGCGCAGACTTTTTTTGTCGACGAGGAAGTCGGCGCCCACTACCTGCTCGACGCCGTGGTGACGGTGGTCGACGCCCGCCACGCGATGGCGCAGCTCGACGAACACGAGGAAGCCCAGCGCCAGGTCGGCTTCGCCGACAAGATCCTCATTTCCAAGGCCGACCTGGTCGACGCCGCCCAGCTGGCCGAACTGACCGCGCGCCTGAAGCGCATCAACCCGCGCGCGCCGATCAGCCAGTCCGACTTCGGCCGCGCGCCGCTGGCGGAGGTGCTCGACCTGCGCGGCTTCAACCTCAACGACAAGCTCGACATCGACCCGGCCTTCCTGACCGCCGACGAAGCCCATGGGCACGCCCACCATGAAGATGGCGACGGCGCGCACGAGCACGTCCACACCGAGGCGTGCGACCACAGCAACGATCACCACCACGCCCACCACAGCGACGACATCGCCGCCTTCGTCTTCAAGAGCGAGCGGCCGTTCGACGCCGCCCGCCTCGACCAGTTCCTCGGCGGCCTGGTCAACGTGTTCGGCCCGCGCATGCTGCGCTACAAGGGCGTGCTGCTGATGGAAGGGGCCGACCGCAAGGTGGTGTTCCAGGGCGTGCACCAGATCATGGGCAGCGACCTCGGCGCAAAATGGGGCGAATCCGAGGAACGTGGCAGCAAAATGGTGTTTATTGGCAAAAATTTACCAAAGGACGTCTTTATCCGAGGTTTGGAGCAATGTTTGGTATAAACTATCCCGGTTTTACGAGCGCGCCCGCTCACGAGGCGGCGCCTTGGGTTTGACGACTGAATCACCAACACGCCGTTATCGCGGCGACAGGAAGACATCGGAATGGCCATCAAGGAAAGCGTGAAGGATAGTGTCAAGGATGGCGTAACGAGGCCGGCCGCGAAAGCGGGCGCAGGCAACAAAAAAGCGGTAGCGCAGCCGGCCGCCAAGGTAGTGAACTCTTCCGAAAAGTCCGCCGCAGAACCGGATGACGCGGCCGAGTTAGCTGATAAAATGAAAACCTCTGTCGTATCGAAGGTAAGTGAAGTCATGACTAAAACAACTAAATCCTCCCCCGCCGCGACCACAGAAATCCGTCTCCTGTCCGAAGATGAAATCCGGGCGATGAACGAGAAGGACTACATGAACCCGGCGCAGCTGGCGTTTTTCAAGGCGCGCTTGCAGCAGCTTGAAAAAGACCTCCTCAAGAACGCCGGCGAAACCACCGAGCACCTGCGCGAAACGGTGCTGGTGCCCGATCCGGCCGACCGCGCCACCATCGAGGAAGAGCATGCGCTGGAACTGCGCACGCGCGACCGCGAGCGCAAGCTGCTGAAAAAAGTGCAGCAGTCGATCGCCGCCATCGACGGCGGCGACTACGGCTGGTGCGAAGAAACCGGCGAGCCGATCGGCATCCCGCGCCTGATCGCGCGCCCGACCGCAACGCTGTCGCTGGAAGCGCAGCAGCGCCGCGAACTGAAGCAAAAGCTGTACGGCGACTGAGCCGCGCGCGCTTGTGGCAGACTGAAAAGCATGCGCCGTTGCCGCATGCTTTTTTGTTTTGTGGACCTGCTGTGCGGGCGAATACCTTGCCCATGGGATACACTATGGCGACACCGCACGGCGTTTGACGTTCCGTCAAGGCGTACGCCGTCAGCGGGCATCTAGGGCACACAGGAACCGACGTGGGACTTTTCTCCTTCCTCAAGAAGAAAGATGGGCAGCCGGATAGCGCCGGGCCGGACACCCGGCTGCGCAGCGGCGAGCCGTCGCGCCTGTCTCTGGACACCGAAGCCGAGCGCGCGCGCCAGCGCGAGATCGCGCGCGCCACCACCGCCAAGATCGACGCCATCGAATCGGCGATGGCGTTCGACATTTTCAATGAGCCGGAGCCGGCCTGGGGCAGCCAGGCGCGGCGCCCGGCCCGCACCGAGGCGCAGATCGCCGACCAGGCGCGCGGCGCCGACACCCTGTCGCTGCTGGAGATGGCCACCACCGAGCTGCTGGCCGACGCCGAGGTGCTCGAGCTGGCCGCGCCCGGCACCGAGCCGGTGATCGAGGAAATCGCCATCATGTATGCCAACGCCCAGCGCGACGTCGCCGAGCAGATGCTGCTGGGCAGCCTGGCCGACGTCGGCAAGGACGAGCGCAGCGTGTGGTGGATGCTGTTCGACCTGTACCAGGCGAGCGGCCAGCAGGACGCCTTCGACAACATCGCGATCGACTACGCCAGCCGCTTCGAAACGTCGCCGCCGGCGTGGAATCCGCTGCCGCAGGCCGGCGCCGAGCCCGCGCTCGCCGGCGTCACCCCCACCGAGTCGTTCGGCCCGGTGCTGGACGGCGCCATCGCGCCGCAGCTGGCGCGCCTGCTCGACCTGGCCGCCGCCAGCCCCGCCACCCGGCTCGAATTCGGCCGCGTGCAGGCGGTCACGCCGGACGGCTGCGCGCGCCTGCTGGCCGCCTTGAGCCTGCTGCGCGGGGGCGGGCGCGAGCTGATCGTCGCCGGCGCCGCCGAGCTGGCCGACACCGTGCGCGCCACCATTGCCATCGGCCAGCGCGACGCCAGCGAGGCGCCGTGGCTGCTGCTGCTCGAATTGCTGCAACTGATGAACCGCGAGAAAGACTTCGAGGAGACGGCGATGGATTACTGCGTCACCTACGAGCTGTCGCCGCCGTCGTTCGAGGCGCCGGCCAACGTCGCCAACGCCGCCGGCGCGCGCGCGCCGTCGCGTTCCGACCGCTTCCTGCTGCCGGCGCTGATCGACGGCGCCTGCGAACCACTGTTCGCCGCCATCGACGCCTACGCCGAGCAATACCAGCCGGTGGTGCTGGACTGCTCGCGCCTGGCGCGGGTCGACTACGCCGCCGCCGGCGCGCTCGGCAAGCGGCTGCGCGCGCTGGCCGCCGGCGGCAAGACGATCGAGCTGCGCGACGTGAACCATTTGGTGGCCGCGCTGTTCAAACTGATGGGGTTTCAGGAAGCGGCGCGGCTGTTCCCGCACAAGTACTGAGCATCGTCGATAACCCGCTCCTGTCGCGGCCGGTGTCTTGCAATTTCGCGCAGCACCCCCAATGTTTGGTAGTCAGGACACTACGAGGCAGACAATGGAACAATTTCACGGCACCACCATCTTGTGCGTGCGGCGCGGCAAGGAGGTCGCCCTTGGCGGCGACGGCCAGGTAACGCTGGGCAACATCGTCATGAAGGGCACCGCCCGCAAGGTGCGCAAGTTGTACCAGGGCAAGGTGCTGTGCGGCTTCGCCGGCGGCACCGCCGACGCCTTCACCCTGCTCGACCGCTTCGAGGGCAAGCTCGAAAAGCACCAGGGCAACCTGCTGCGCGCCTCGGTCGAACTGGCCAAGGACTGGCGCACCGACCGCGTGCTGCGCCGCCTCGAGGCGATGCTGCTGGTGGCCGACCATGAATCGACCCTGATCATCACCGGCAACGGCGACGTCCTCGAGCCCGAAGACGGCGTCGGCGCGATCGGCTCCGGCGGCATCTATGCACAGTCGGCGGCCAAGGCGCTGCAGGAAAACACCGACCTCTCGCCGGCCGACATCGTCAAGAAATCGCTGACCATCGCCGGCCAGCTGTGCATCTATACCAACCTTTCCCACATCATCGAAACGCTGGACTGAGCACACCCATGAACATGACCCCCCTGGAAATCGTCTCCGAACTCGACAAGCACGTGGTTGGCCAAGGCAAGGCCAAGCGCGCGGTCGCCATCGCCCTGCGCAACCGCTGGCGCCGCCAGCAGGTGGCCGAGCCGCTGCGCCACGAGATCACGCCGAAGAACATCCTGATGATCGGCCCCACCGGCGTCGGCAAGACCGAGATCGCGCGCCGCCTGGCGCGCCTGGCGGACGCGCCGTTCATCAAGATCGAGGCCACCAAGTTCACCGAGGTGGGCTATGTCGGGCGCGACGTCGACACCATCATCCGCGACCTGATCGACATCGGCGTCAAGCAGACCCGCGCCAGCGAGATGCGCAAGGTGCGCCAGAAGGCCGAGGACGCCGCCGAAGACCGCATCATCGACATCCTGGTGCCGCCGTCACGCGATTTCGGCTTCAACGTCGCCGCCGCGCCAACCGAAGCGAAAGAAGGCGACAACACCCGCCAGACCTTCCGCAAGCGCCTGCGCGAAGGCGCGCTCGACGACCGCGAGATCGAGATCGAGGTGGCCGAGGCCGGCCCGCAGATGGAAATCATGGCGCCGCCCGGCATGGAAGAAATGACCGAGCAGATCAAGAGCATGTTTTCCGGCATCGGCGGCGCCCGCAAGAAGCCGCGCAAGATGAAGATCCGCGACGCCATCAAGCTGCTGGCCGAGGAAGAGGCAGGCAAGCTGATCAACGAAGACGAGATGAAGCAGAAGGCGATCGCCAACGTCGAGCAGAACGGCATCGTCTTCCTCGACGAGATCGACAAGATCGCCTCGCGCTCGGAAGTGGGCGGCGCCGACGTCTCGCGCGCCGGCGTGCAGCGCGACCTGCTGCCGCTGGTCGAAGGCACCACCGTCAACACCAAGTACGGCATGATCCGCACCGACCACATCCTGTTCATCGCGTCCGGCGCCTTCCACCTGGCCAAGCCGTCGGACCTGATCCCGGAATTGCAGGGGCGCTTCCCGATCCGCGTCGAGCTCGAGTCGCTGTCGATTGCCGATTTCGAATGCATCCTGACGTCTACCGACGCCTGCCTGACCACGCAGTATGAAGCGCTGCTGGCGACCGAGGACGTCAAGATCGCGTTCACGCCGGAAGGCATCACGCGGCTGGCCGAAATCGCGTTTTCGGTCAACGAGCGCACCGAGAACATCGGCGCGCGCCGGCTCTACACGGTGATGGAAAAGCTGCTCGAGGAAGTGTCGTTTACCGCCAGCGAATCGGCCGGCCAGGTGGTGTCGATCGACGCCGCCTACGTCAACGACCGGCTCGACAAGCTGGCCGAGAACGAAGACCTGTCGCGCTACGTACTGTAAGGAGACGCCGATGGCGAACAAGGCGCTGGCGACACGCCAGAAGATGCAGATCAGGATCGAGCCGTCGCAGAGGTCCGGCAAGGTGCGCAACCCGGTGGCGGTGGCGGCCAAGCTGCGCGCGGCCGGCCCGCACACCAAGGGCGCGACGGCGCAGCGCCAGGCCCAGAAGCGGGCGCTGGCCAAGGCCAAGCTGGTGGCGGACGACTAAGGGCGGATTATTTGCGCACCCAGCCGGCATTGGCCGGCGGGCACGTCACTTCGCGTGCCTTGCTGCTGTCGTGCAGGATGCCGGGGACGTAGTTGACGGTGCTGCTGGTGACGCAATAGCTTTTGCCGCCGTAGGTGACGCGCTCGATGACGACGCCGTCGGCCGAGCGGTAATGGTCGATGGTGCGGGTGTTGGAACGGTCGACAAAGGCGCCCTCGGCGGCCTTGTCGAAGCGCTCCGACACCGATTCCCCGCCGCTGAGTGCCGGCGGCTTCTGCGCAGGCTCCGGGGCCGGCTTCGGCTCCGCGGCACGGATATCCTTGTCGGCCTCGACGGCAGCCCGCTTGGCCTGTTCGAGGTCGACGACGCCCTTGGCAGTGATTTTTTCCTGGGCGCCGGCGTGGGTCGCCAGCAAGGTCGCGGCGATAAAAGCCAGTCTGGATAATTGTGTTTTCATAAGGTTCATCGTAACAGATGAGATGACAGAAGGGGGCGCCTACTGCCGTGTCCAGCCCTCCCCTGCCGGCGGGCAGGTCGCCGTCTGCGGCTTGCTGCTGTCCTTCAAGATGCCGGGCACGAAGTTGACGGTGCCGCTCATGTAGCAACTCGCTTTGCCGCGCCGTGTAATCCTCTCGATAAAGACGCCGTCGCCCGACTCGTAGCGGTCCACCGTCATCGTGTTGGAGCGGTCGATGTAGGCACTCGCCATCAGCCGTTCGAAGCGCGCCCGCGGCGAATCGGCGCTCAAGGCAACCGCTTTCCCCGCCCGCAGTGCGAGGTCTATCTTCCCGACCTCGCGCTTGGCCCGCTCCACGAGGTCGCCGGCAACCGGCGCCGCGACGAGCGCCTCGGCGGCTGGCGCTTCATCCTGGGGCGATGGTGCGCGCACGACCGGCGCCGCCCGCGCAGCGCGGACTGTCTGCGGCGGCGTCGCGATACGCACTTCTGGCTTCTTGATTTGTTGCCGAACCGGTGGTGGAATGCTAGGCCGGACCAGCGCCAGCATGTACGTTACCGGGCCGGGCGAGGCGGTCGGCGTCGGCGCGCGCCGCGCCAGGCAGAAGGACGCCAGCAGCAGCAGGTGCACTGCGATCGTCAGCGCCAGCGGCAGGCTGCGGCGCAGCATCGGCATCGGGTCCTGGGGGGTCGGGAATGGTGGGGGCCGCCAGCGGGCGCCCGTTGAGGGCACCCGCGATCAGGCCATGACTGAAGTGTGGCCGCTTCCCGCCCGGGCCGCCATTACCTTGTGCAAAGCACCGTTAGCCTGTACATTCGGTACCGTAATTCGATACATTCCGATTATTCCGAGGACTTTCCATGAGCTCACCCGAGCTGGTATTGCAGGTGCTGCGCGCCGAGTTGCGCGCCGCGTCGATCACGTACAAGGCGCTGGCCGAGCGCATCGGCATGAGCGAATCGAGCGTCAAGCGCATGTTCGGCCAAAAGGACATGGCGTTGTCGCGGCTGGCGCAGATCTGCACCGCCAGCGGCATCGCGATGGAGGACGTGCTGCGCCGCGCCGCCGACGTCCAGCCGCATGCCGACACCCTCACCGCGGCGCAGGAAAAGGCGCTGATCGCCAAGCCGCGCCTGCTGCTGGTGGCGATCTGCTGCCTCGGCCACTGGACGCTCGAGCAGGTGATCGAAACCTACGACATCAGCGAGCCGGAATGCATCGGCTTTTTGGCCGAGCTGGACCGGCTCGGCGTGATCGAGCTGAAGCCGCTGAACCGCTACAGCCTGCGCGTCTCGAACGCCTTCCACTGGCTGGCCGACGGCCCGGTGCAACAGTACGTGCGCGAGCATGTGGTGGGCGACTACTTCAACGGCCGCTTCGACGGCCCCGGCGAAACGCTGATGTGCCTGCCTGCCCGGCTGTCGCCCGGCAGTGCGCGCGAACTGCTGCAAAAAATCCAGCAGCTGGCCGGCGAACTGGCGCGCCTGCACCAGGGCGACCGCCGCCTGCCGGCCGAGGAGCGCGACGGCTTTACCTTGCTGCTCGGATTCAGGTCGTGGGAGTTTGCCGCCTTCACCGAAATGCGGCGGCACGGCTAGGCTATTTCGCCGGCTGAGGTTTCGGCGCAGGGACAAGCAGCCCCTGCTGTATCTGGGTGAGAAGAGCCGCGTTCTTCTCAAGCTGGCGATCGATTTTCGCCTCGGTTTCACGCAGATGTTGAGAGGATCCGAAAGCGGCGACCATGTTGGACATCACCGTCGCGTTCAACATGGCGATGCCAAGCACGGCGCCGACGGCAGAGAGGATCATCGTGGACTTGAGTCCGCTGATTGAATTGCGAGCTTCGGTGACCATCGCTTCAAGATTCGACAGGCGTGCTTCGATACTCGAGATGCTCGCTTCGATATTCGACATGTGCGATTCGATACTCGACATCCACGCTTCGATACTCGACATGCGCGCATCGATCCTCGCCACCGCAGCCTCCAGCCGCGGGCCGAACCGCGGAACTGGCAATCGATCGGAAGCTGGCGAATTAGACGCGGGATCGCTCATGCTAGCGAAACTTATCCTGCGAAGTACCCTTTGGGGGAGGATCCAACGATCGAAATAATGTACCTCGAAATCGAGGCTGTGACACACGTTGCCTCAATTGGACGGAGCCAGGGTGGCACACTACAAAATGGACAGACCGAGTCCGCGTTCGAATTGCCCGATCAAACTCAACGGGATCGAGGCACTTACGGCAACTGACCGATCCATATGGATCACCAGCCGATCGCGCTTGACCGGGTCTGCGAGTACTTCCAGAATCGCTCGGCGTGTGTCGTCTGAAATGATCCGACTTGCGTCGTAACCGAGCAAGGCGGCGCCGGCCAACTCGACGTCATAACCACAGCGTTCCATGAGTGCGAGTGCTTCTTCGTAAAGTCGGTCTGAATTCCCCGCTTCGTGATAGTGCCTGAGCAGGAAGAATAGATCCTGCGCATCTTTGTTGTCGAGCAACCCTCTATCGTTCCAAGCCAACAGTTTGAGGGCCGCCAGCGCAGGTATCGAAACGACGTTGACGATCAGGTCAGCGCCAACATCGACCTGAACTGCGATTTCAACGCTTCTGGGTAACCAATTACATTCATCACCACGGCCATATCTGGGGGCCAGGCAATTGTATTTTCAGCGCTTTCGATTTCCCCAAAGGGTATTAAATCGAGCGGATATGCAATTCCGAATTTGTGCTGCTGATAGTAAAGTCGGTGCGCCGACCCAGCCGCGGGCTGGAAATCTCCGCTATCGATAAATTCCTGCTTTATGACTTCGAACTCGTTCCAGTCCGCTAGTGCTATGGCAAAGTCGACATCGCGGGTCGCGCGCCCGCGGTCGATGCCGAATACGTTGTTCAGCAGGATGTCTCTGGCCGTCGCGCCTATGATGAAATAGCTCGCATTGTGTTTCGCTGCGATGGCGTGAAGCACTCC
The DNA here is from genome assembly GCA_040386255.1 of Pseudomonadota bacterium. Classification (GTDB taxonomy): domain Bacteria; phylum Pseudomonadota; class Gammaproteobacteria; order Burkholderiales; family Burkholderiaceae_D; genus JAFCUW01. Next base: position 241,216 of record JAZKFW010000031.1, on the reverse strand, counting down.
AAGGATCGAATGTGTGATCGGATCGAACGGCTTATCGCTGCGAGTTGTGTACATGCTGGATGACCTCGCGGAAGATTTGGCTGGCAACGTCAAGATTGCGCGGTTCGTTGGTTCCTAGAAGGTCTGCGTAGACTAAATGCAGCGGAACCGTCGGAAAGGATTCGGCGAAGTAATCCATATTCCAGAACGGTTGCACAACCTCGATGGGCCCATGTGGATCCGCTCGGAGTTTGAACTGTCTTACCATTTCAGGAAGCGCGCTCGGCTCTCGCTCCATGTCCAAATAGATACTGAAGGTTGCAGGGTTAAGGTGCTTGGTGATTTTTTCGGCAGCCACTTCACCGCTCCAAAAGGCCCGCGCGGACACGCGATATTCAGCGTCCCATCCCATATGAAAATAGGAGGGGTTCGCGGAGGTAAACCGGAATTTCTTGAGCTTGGGCCTCAGCCGGCTCATGTAGCCGGTGGCCCACTCGCTTAACATGCGCTCGGGAGAAGTAATGATGCGATTTCCACCCGGCGCGGTCCCGACAAAACCTCTCGCTTCCAATACGTCGAAAATTTTTCCGATTGCCCCGGTTGATACTCGTACGGCGGCGGATATGTCTCGATACTGAGCGTTCAGCATTTTCGGGGCGGCGAGGAAGGCGAACATCATGCGCACCGCTGCGGGTGTAATCGTCATCTCGCGCGCAGCAAACTTCGACGCTTTTTCAAGCTTTCGCCCCATCACATTAATGAGTATGCCCTGTCCGTCGGTAACGTAAGCGTTTCCGGCGGTATCGATGAACTGGATGTCGAGTTCGCGGCAGCGGGACGCCATGGAATCGGTGAGTGGCCCAGATACAAGCAAGGTTGACTGGTTGACGATAGACCTGGCTTTCAGGTCGTCAAGGACCAGGTATCGATCAATTTTTTGCTTGAGCTCGCAGCTGTACTGGAGCGTCCTGCCCGCGACTTCGAGTTTAACAGCGGCATGAGTTCCCCCGACATTCTCAAGAATCATCGTGCCAGCAATTCCGGTGGACTGACGCAAGCCAACCAAGGCTTCGTCGATCAACGATTCTGCTGAAACTGAAAGGAAAGAAATATCGTTCATAAATTACGTCTTTTCACGTTACGTGAACAAGATACAATTATGAACGACTTTGTGCTACGTTCAAGTATTATTTTCGTTCACGTCACGTGAACGTGTCGAGAAAATGAACAATATTGCAGGACGCGCCATTTACCAGATTGGCCCGAGGAACAAATACATCGTCCGGTTGCCGTCGCGGGTGGCGCCGGCGCCGAGATAGGCCGGGCCGAAGCGGGTGTCGACCGCGAGGAAAGCGCTGGCGGCCTGCTTGCGCGAGCTGCTGCGGATCGACAGGTCTTGCTCGAAGCCGCCGCCGGTCTCGAGCGAGAAGCCAGCGCGCACGGTGCCGCCCAGCGTGACGGGCAAGGCGCCGATGCGGCGTGCCAGCACCAGCCGCGCAAACGCGATGGTGCGCCCCTGCACCGAGTCGGCGGCGGTGCCGGACAGGCGCAGGAAGCCGCCGAGGTTGAGCGGCGCGGCGCCTTCCTGCGCGTGCGCCCATTCGCCGTACAGGTGGCCGGCCCAGTTTTCGGTGTGCACCGCGGCCATGCCGACCACCGACGAACGCGCCAGCGAGCTGCCGCTGTTGCTGCCGGGCGAACGCTCGAGCGCCGCGTCGAGCAGGTAGCCGCGGCTCGGAAAGCCGAGCGAATCGAGCGTGTCGACCCGGTAGCGCACGAACTGGGTGGTGTCGAAGGCGCGCTCGGTGACGGTGTCGGCCTGCTCCGGCACGACCACGCGGCTGCCGGCGCTGCGGCGCGTGACGCCGACCTGGGCGTCGCCCCAGTTGCCCAGCTGGCGCCCCAGCGTGAAGCTGGCGCTGCGCACGTTGTAGCCGACCCGCGACAGGCGCCGGCCGGCGGCGAACACGTCGCCCGACGACGAGCCGTACTGCAGCGACGGCGCCACATACCAGTGCGAGCCGGCGCCGAGCGGCTGCCAGAACTGCACGCCGGCGTCGCGCTTGTCGCCGATGCCCATCAAGGCGCGCACTTCGGCGCCCCAGCGGTTCACCGACGTGCGCACGTACATCAGCTTGAGCGCGAAGGTGTTGGCATCGGAGAAGTCGCTGGCCAGCTCGAGGCCGACGCGCAGGCGGTCGCTGGCCCAGTCGGCCTCGGTAGCGCGGATCAGCACGCTGCGCTTGCCGTCCTGGTCGCCGATGTCGGTCTCGACCCGCGCCAGGTCACCGCGCCCGTACAGCGCGTCGGCGGCGTGGCGCACCTGCGCCTCGGTGGCGCTGTTGCCTTCGACCAGGCCGGACTGCACCACCAGCGCCTGCGGATTGATGCGCCCGGAGCTGGTCGCTTCGACTTTGGCCAGCGGCAGCGCGGCGTCCTGCAGCGCCGGCGGCGCCAGCCGGCCGTTTTCGAACAGCGCATACTGCCTGGCATCCATCGCCAGCGGCGCCAGGCGGGCCGCCAGCGCCCGCGCGGCTTTTTCGCCGGCGACAATCGCCGCCGTCGACTGCTGGAAGTCGAGGAAGCCCATGCCGTCGAGTTCGGGCGCGACCAGGATGTCCTGCGGCTGCAGTTCCTTGACCGAGCGCTGGACGTTCTGTTCGGTGAGGATGTTAAGCATCTGCTGGGCGACACCGAGCGCGCTGCCGAGCTCTTTCTCGGGCGCCAGCGGGGTGCCGACGTTGACGGCGATGACGATGTCGGCGCCCATCGCGCGCGCCAGGTTGACCGGCAGGTTGCGCACCAGGCCGCCGTCGACGACCAGCCGGCCGTCGACCCGCACCGGCGCGAACACGCCCGGCACCGCCAGCGAGGCGCGCATCGTCAGAAACAGCGGCGTGTCGACCAGTTCCACCGGCTGGCCGCTGAGCAGGTCTGAGGCGACCGAACGGAACGGCAGCGCCAGCTGGCTCACCGCCAGGTCGCGCGTGCCGGCCGGCAGCAGCCGCCCCAGCGCCTGTTCCAGCGCGGCGTTGCCGGCGGCCGAGGGCGGCAGCGACAGGCCGTCCGGATAGACGCCGAATTCGATCCGCGACGGCAGCAGCACGTCTTCCTCGCGGCGGCGGAACGCCAGCGCGTCGCGCGCCGGCCGGTCGGCCACCACCTGCTCCCAGTCGGTGTCGTGCGCCATGCGCTCGAGGTCGGCCACCGAGGCGCCGGCGGCATAGGCGCCGCCGACCACGCTGCCCATGCTGGTGCCGACTACCAGGTCGACCGGCACGCGCAGTTCGCGCAGCACGCGCAGCACGCCGATGTGGGCGAAGCCGCGCGCGCCGCCGCCCGACAGCACCAGCGCGATGCGCGGCCGCGCGGCGGCCGTCGGCTGATCGGCGCGCGCCGCGGCCGGCGCGGCGCTAGCGACGAACAGCAGCGCGCAGGCGCAGGCGAAGCGCAGAAAATGGGCGCTCAGGGTCATGCAACGGTCGCCGCGAGGATGGCTGGGCACGCCGGCTTACTGGAGTTGCGACGGCGCGCCGCCCGGATTGACGGCGCGCGTCGGCGGCGCCATCTGCACCGGCGCCGGCGGCGGCGGCGTTGCGGCCGGTTGCGCCTGCTGCTGTTGCGGGATGACCGGCCCCATCTGCAGCTGTTGCTGTTGCTGCGGTGGCGGCTGCATCGGCTGCTGCTGCGGCTGGAACTGCTGCTGGCCCGGCAGCGGCGACGGCGGCACGCCGCCGGCGGCGCGGCTTTCGATCGCCAGTTCGATGCGCTTGAGGACACCGCCATCGGACAGCATCACGTAGCGCGGATGCACTTCGCGCACGGTGACGCCGGCAGTGACTTCCTTGCCCAGCTTGAGCGCCTTCGGCGGCGCGCCGTCGGCGACGATGATGGCGACGCTCTCGCGCCCGGCCGCGACCACGCCGGTCAGCTGGTAGTTGGCGGCCACCGCGGCCGACGCCTGGCCGCCGAACAGCGTGGCGGCGGCGTCGATGCCCGGCTCCGGCATGGCGGCCGGCGCCGCCGCCGCCAGCGGGCGCTGGGCCGGCTGGTACAGCTGCATCACCCAGTACACGACCGACACCGACAACAGGATCAGGGCCAGCAGGCTTAACAAGACAGGCATACGCTTCATCGAGATCATTCGGTTTCCATCATTAGCGCACCAGCTGGTTAATTTCAATGATCGGCATCAGCACCGCCAGCACGATCAGCAGCACCACCACGCCCATCACCAGGATCAGCACCGGCTCGAGCAGGCCGGCAATCGTCAGCGCGCGCCGTTCGAGGTCGGCCTGCTGGGCGCTGGCGGCGCGCTCGAGCATGGCCGGCAGCTCGCCGGTGATTTCGCCGGCGCGGATCATGTGGATCAGCATCGGCGGGAAGTACTTCTGCGCCGACAGCGCGCGCGCCAGGCTGACGCCTTCGCGCACGCTGGCGCTGGCTTCTTCGACCAGGTCTTTCATGGCGACGTTCGACAGCGTGTCGCGGCTGGTGTCGAGCGCGCGCAGGATCGGCACGCCGGAACCGGTGGTGATCGCCAGCGTGCTGGCAAAGCGCGCGGTGTTCATGCTGCGCTCGAACTTGCCGTACACCGGCGCATCCAGCAGCCACAAATGAAAACGCTTCTTGAGGTCGGGGTTCTTCAGCGCCTGCCGCCACGCGAAGGCGGCGCCGATCAGGATGATGGCAAGGTAGATGCCGTAGGCGCGCATGAAGTTCGACACCGCCAGCATCATCACCGTCAGCAGCGGCAGCTTCTGCTTGGTGTTGGCGAACACCGAAACGATCTGCGGCACCACGTAGGTGAGCAGGAAGATGACGATCGCGAACGCCACCACGGTGACGATCGCCGGATAGATGAAGGCGAGGCGCACCTTGGCGATCAGCGCGTTGCTGCGCTCGATGTAGTCGGCCAGGCGCGACAGCACGCGCGCGAGCTGGCCGATCTGCTCGCCGGAGGCGACCAGCGCGCGGTAGATTTCGGCGAAGTCGCGCGGGTGGCGCGACAGCGCGTCGGAGAACGAGGCGCCGCCCATCACTTCCGAGCGGATCGAGGCGACCAGGTCGCGCACGTAGGCGCGTTCGGCCTGCTCGAGCAGCGCGGTGAAGGCCTGTTCGAGCGGCAGGCCGGCTTCGAGCAGGCTGGCCAGCTGGCGGGTAAACAGCGCCAGCTCGATCTGCGACAGGCGCTCGCCGAAGCCGCGGCTCTTGGCGACGCCGGCGGCATCCAACTGGGCGGCGATGGCGTCGACCATCAGCGGCGTCAGCCCCTGGCTGCGCAGGTCGGCGCGCGCCGAACGCGGGTTGTCGGCATTGACGACGCCCTTGCGGGTGGCGCCGCCGGCATCGACGGCTTCGTAGCGGAAGGCGGGCATCTGGGCTCTAGTCCTTGGTCACGCGCAGCAGTTCGGCCTGGGTGGTGGTGCCGCTCTGCAGCCACCGCTCGCCGTCTTCGCGCATGGTCTTCATGCCGTGGCGCTGGGCCGCGGTGCGGATGTCGGCCTCGGAGGCGCGGTTGTGGATCTGGGCGCGGATGTCGTCGGTGGTCTCGAGCAGCTCGTAGACGCCGACCCGGCCCTGGTAGCCGGTGTGGCCGCACTTGTCGCAGCCGACCGCTTTCCAGTACTGGCCGTCGGGCTGCTTGCAGCTCTCGCACAGTTTGCGCACCAGCCGCTGCGCCATCACGCCGAGCAGCGACGACGACAGCAGGAACGGCTCGATCCCCATGTCGAGCAAACGCGTGACGGCGGCGGCGGAGTCGTTGGTGTGCAAGGTCGCCAGCACCAGGTGGCCGGTCAGCGACGCCTGCACCGCGATCTGCGCGGTTTCCAGGTCGCGGATCTCGCCGATCATGATGACGTCGGGGTCCTGGCGCAAGATCGCGCGCAGCGCCTTGGCGAAGCTCATGTCGATGCGGGCGTTGACCTGGGTCTGGCCGACGCCGGCCAGGTCGTACTCGATCGGGTCTTCCACGGTAAGGATGTTGGTGGTCGACGCGTTCAGGCGCGACAGCGCGGCGTACAGCGTGGTGGTCTTGCCGGAGCCGGTCGGGCCGGTCACCAGCACGATGCCGTGCGGCTGGTTGATCATGCGGTCGAACTGCGGCAGCAGGCCCGCGCTCATGCCCAGCTTCGACAGGTCGAGCTTGCCGGCTTCCTTGTCGAGCAGGCGCAGCACCGCGCGTTCGCCATGGCCGGTCGGCAGCGTCGACACGCGCACGTCGACCGGCTTGCCGCCGATGCGCAAGGTGATGCGGCCGTCCTGCGGCAGGCGCTTTTCGGCGATGTCGAGCTGCGACATGATCTTGATGCGCGAAATGAGCGAGGCGTGGATCGCCTTGCGCGGGCGGACGACGTCGCGCAGCGCGCCGTCGATGCGAAAGCGCACCACCGAGGTCTGCTCGAACGGCTCGATGTGGATGTCCGACGCCCCTTCGCGCAGCGACTGCGTCAGCAGCGCGTTGATCATGCGGATCACCGGGGCGTCGTCGGACGATTCGAGCAGGTCTTCGATGGCCGGCACGTCCTGCAGCAGCTTGGTCAGGTCGAGGTCGGCATCGAATTCGTCGACCACCTGCGAGGCGTCGCCGCCGGCGCCGGCGTAGGCGGTGGCGATCGCCGCCTCGAGCTCGGCGCGCTCCATGCGGCGCAGCGCGACGCGGCCGAAACGGCGCGACACTTCGGCGATGGCCGCCGGCGCCGAGGCGCCCGACACCCACACCTCGACGGCATCGGCGCCGCCGTCGACGCTCTTTGCCAGCACCCCGAAATCGCGGGCGAAGGCATAAGGCAACAAATTACTCATCGGTACTGCCTTTCTATTTCTGCACCGGGCGGTAAGCCGGCAGCGGCGCTTGCTGCTGCGGTTGTTGCTGTGGCGCCGCCATGCCCGGACGCGCCGGCACCGGGGCCGGGCGTTTCGGCGGCAGCGGCGCCATCGCGTCGCCCGGCGGCGGCTGGCCGTTGGTCAGCAGCGGCAGCACCGGCTCGCCCAGTTCCCTGACCAGCACCGACTTGTCGCGCGGCACCGCATCGATCCCGGACGAGCGCATGTAATCGTAGCGGCTCAGCGAGATGTCGTTGCTGTCTTCCTTGCTGCGCACGATGACCGGGCGCAGGAACACCATCAGGTTGGTCTTGGTACGCTTGCGCGCCTGGTATTTGAACAAGTTGCCGATGACCGGCAGGCTGCCCAGGCCCGGCACTTTTTCCTCGATGGCGCTGGCATCGTCCTTGATCAGGCCGCCGAGCACGATGATCTGACCGTCGTCGGCCAGCACATTGTTCTCGATGATGCGGATGTCGGTGGTGACGCCGGCGGCGTCGCCGCGGCTGGCCTGCACCACGCTCGAACTCTCGTTGTAGATCGCCAGCTTGATGGTCCCGCCTTCGGAAATCTGCGGCCGCACCTTGAGCGTCAGGCCGACGTCGCGGCGGTCGATGGTCTGGAACGGGTTGGCATTGGCGCCGCCGGTCGGGGTGGTGAACTGGCCGCTGATGATCGGCACGTTCTGGCCGACCTTGATCGTCGACAGCTCGTTGTCGAGCGTGAGCATGTTCGGCGTCGACAGGATGTTGCCGTTGTTGTTGTTTTCTAGCGCGTGGGCGACCGCGCCCAGGCTCAGCATGCCATTGATCTGCTTGAACAGGCCGACCGAGAAACCGGGGCCGGGCGCGGCCGCCTTGGTGGCGAGCGACACCAGGCCATTGCCCGGCGCAATGGCCGAAGCGTTGAAGTTCTGGATGCCGCCAACGCGGTAGCGGCTGCCGTCGTCGCCGCTGGCGGCGAGCCACTGGACGCCGAATTCGGCGGCCTTGTCGGAATTGACCTCGACCACCAGCGCCTCGATGTAGACCTGGGCGCGGCGCACGTCGAGCTGGTCGATGACGGCGCGCAAGTTGCGGTAGACCGGCTCGCTGGCGGTGATGATCAGCGTGTTGGTCGAGGCGTCGGCCTGGATGAAGCCGGCGCCGGTGGCGCCGCCGCCGCTGCCGGTGGTCTGGCCGGGACTCTGCGCATTCATGCTGCTGCCGCCGGTGCCGCCGAGCGTGGAGCCGCCCTGCTGCTGGCCGGCGCCGGCCTGGCCGGCCATGCCGGCGCCGGCCTGCACCGAGCCGCCGCTGGTGCCCTGCGCCTGCTGCGGCAGCGAGGTGTCGGACGACACCACCGCGCGCAGCGTCTGCGCCAGCTTGGTGGCGTCGGCGTTCTTCAGGTAGACGACGTGGACGTTGCCCGCTTCCGCGGTCGGCTGGTCGAGTTTGGCGATCAGCGACTTGGCGAGGTTGGCGCGCGCCGGCGAGGGCGCGCGCACCACCACCGAATTGGTACGCGGATCGGCCAGCACCGACACGCGGCCGGAGTCGCCGCCGGCGCTCGGCTCCATCAGCCGGCTGACCATGGTGGCGATGTCGCTGGCGATCGCATAGCGGATCGGCACGACGTCGAGCCCGCCCGAGACCGGCGCGTCGAGCGCGGCGATGATCTTGGCCAGGCGGCGCAGGTTGTCGGCGTAGTCGGTGATCACCAGGCTGTTGTTGCCGGGGTTGGCCATGATCGAATTGTTCGGCGAAATGAGCGGGCGCAGCACCGCCGTCAGGTTGGCGGCCGACTCGTAACTGAGGCGGAATATCTGGGTGGCGATCTGGTCGCCCTTGACGCGCGGCGCGCCGAGGCCGACCAGGGTCGGCGAGCTTTGCAATTTAGCCTCGGCTTCCGGCACCACCTTGGCGTAGCCGTCGGCGGTGACCACCGCGTAGCCTTGCAGCCGCAGCGCCGACGTCAGCAGCGAGAACGCCTGCGACTTGGTCAAGGACTTTTCCGACACCAGCGTCAAGGTGCCCTTGACGCGCGGGTCGATGACGAAGGTGATGCCGGTGTAGTGGCCGACCGCCTTGATCACCGACTCCATGTCGGCGTTGACGAAGTTGAGGGCGGCGCCGGACGCCGACGGTTCCTGCGCGGTGGCCGGCAGCGGCAGCGCGATCGGCGCGGCCGCGCAGCCCAACAGGACGGCGGCGGCGAGCCGGCGCAGCGCCGGGACGGGAATAGTGCTGTGTGCTGGTTTTTTCATCATTTGAACTCTAACGCGATAATATTCTTGCCGCCCACCATTCGGCGCTGGCCCAGTAAATTCAGGAGATTGCCCAGCGTTTCTTCGTATCCATTTGCAGCCGAGGCCTGGCCGGAAAACTGCAGCCGCCCGCCCTCGAGCGAACCGCTGCCCGACAGCAGCAACGCGCCGCGTGTCGTGGTCAGGTTCAGCTTTGCCTGCTGGCCTTGCCAATCCATCGCCAGCTCGTAGCTGCCGAGCGGCTTGACCGGGCTCATCCGCGAGCCCATGTCGTTCATCACCAGCACCGTGCGGCCGTTGACGGCAACCGTGTTCGGCTGGCGCAGCAGCTCCAGTGTAGTCCACGACAGCCGCATCACCCCGCTCGGCGCCAAGGTATTGAGCGGTGCGCCCAGGCCGGCCAGTCCTTCGGCCGGCAACATCAGCTCGGCCGGGCTGACCTGCCACTGCGACCAGCTGCCTTCGACGCGGATCGGCTGCGACAGCGCCAGCGGGTTTTCCAACTGCAACGCGACATTGCCGAGCAGCACCAGCGGCGACAGGCGCCAGCTGAAGCGTCCCGGCAGCAGCGGCGTCACGGCGCCGCCGGCGCCGGGGGCGCCGCCGATAAAGGCCGAACCGCGCCACAGCGTACCCTGCGCATCCCCGAGAGTCAAACGGGCGCCGGTCTGCCGTTCGACGATCGGCCCCAGCCACGCGGCCGGGAAAAACGCCAGCACCGTCAAGGCGCCCGCCAGCAAGGTCGCCAGGCCCCACAGCAAGGCGCGCTTCACTGCTGCGTCCCGGCGCCGCTGTCCTGGCGCAGCGTCAGCGTGGCGTCGACCTGGCCGGCGGCGCTTTGCGCGCCGATCACCGCTTCCTGCACGGCGATGCGGTTCTCGCGGCGCTGGGCGTCGAGCCAGGTGACGAGGTTGGCGAACGACACCCCGGTCAGCTGCAGGCGCGCGCTTTCGCCCGACACCGTCAGCGTCTGCGCCGTGATGCTCATCGCCGCCAGGCTGGCGCTGACGCTCTCGCGCGTCATCGGTGTTACTTGCGGCACCGGCTGGCGCGCCAGCTCGCCCGCTTCCAGCGCCATCGAGCGCAGCTGGGCGCTTTCCTGGCGCAGGCGCGGCAAGTCCTTTTCGAGCTGGGCACGGCCGCTGACGGCCGGGTCGATAAACAGCATGTAAATCAGCGCGCCGGCGGCGATGCCGCCGCCGATGATCAGGAACTTGCGTTCCTGGTCGGTGCGCGCGCGCCAGCCGATCGCAATCCGCTCGCGCAATTGGGCAATGCTGCTGACGGCGCTCATGGCTTCACTCCTGTGTGGCGGATCTGCCAGGTGGCCGGCGCCGTTTCGGTGAGGGCGAGATTACGCGCGGCAAGCGTGCTTTTCAGCTGGCCGGCCACGCCCGGATCGGCAGACTCAGGTTTGACCTTGACGCCGAGCGCGCGTTCCCGGTAATCGAGCGAGACGATCGCGAGCGGACGCGGCAGGCCGCGCGCCGCTTCGCCGAAGGCGGCCGCAAGGTAGGTGAATTCGTCGGGCGAGAGCTGGCCGCTGCCGGCGCGGGCGCGCGCGATGTTCATGCGCATCTGCAGCAGCGGATCCTGGATGACGGTGTCTTTCGGATACGTCGCCTTGTAGGTCTGCAGCATGGCCGCGCGGGTGGCGTCGGCCTCGCGCTTGAGGCGCAGCCACTCGATGTTCAGGCCGGCCAGGTTGACCACCAGCGCCAGCAGGGCCAGGCGCAGCGGCCAGCGCCAGCGCTGCCAGTCGGTGGCGCGGGCGCCGGCGGCGCCGAGCGCCGGCACCAGGTCGAGATTGGTGGTGCGCGAGCCGGCAATCCAGTGCGGCCACTCGTCGGCCTCGACGGTGGTGGCGGGATCGGCCTCGGCCGCCAGCGCCTGGAACAGGCCGACGTCGGCGGCCGGCACGAACAAGGTCAGCGGGGCGTCGCCGGCCAGCGCGCGCACCGTCTGCAGCGCCGTTTCCGGGGTGCTGGCCATCGCCAGCCCCATGCCGTGATAGAGGCCGTCGCGCAGCGTCAGCTCGGAATGGTCGACGGCGGCGCTGACATGGCCCGGCTGCAGCGGCAGGCACAGCTGCGCCGGCAGCGCGCCGACGCTGCGCGCGCCCATCGCCAGCACGGTGCGCACCAGTGTTTCGAGGTAGGAACGCTGCACCACGGCGATGCTGCGCATGCCGTCGGCCGACTGCGCCGGCGCCGCCGTCAGCACCGCCTCGGACGGGTCGCCCAGCACCTGCTCTTCGACCAGACTCGGCAGCGCCGCCTTCAGGCGCGCGCCCGACAGCGGCGGCGCCTTGACGTGCAGCATGGTGACGTCGACGGCGGCGATCAGCAGCAGCACGCGGCGGCTGGCGGCGGCGAGATCGGCGAAGCCGCGCAGCGCGCCCTCGCCCTGCTGCTCGATGGCGCCGCTGTCGGCCACCAGCGCGAAGCGCGACAAGGCGGCATCGCCGTCGGCGCGCGCCGGCAGGCGGATATATAAAGTGCTCAAACGGTCTCGCTTTCTTCTAGTTTTGCCGCACCCACACCAGCGTGGTCAGCTTGCGCCCGTCGGCACCGCGGTTGATCAGGGCTTCGGCGTTCAGCGCGGCGCGGTCGAGCCGCACCCGGCTGAGCACCAGGAAATAATTGCTTTGCACACCGGCCGCGTTATCGATCACCGTCTTACCGCCAAGTTCAGTGCCGAACTGGCCGATGTCGCGCCAGCTCGCGCTCTTGCGCCGCGCCACCAGCGAATTGGCTTCGGCGATCGAAAAATCCTCGATCACCGCGGCCAGCACCTCCGGCGGCGCCGTGTTGACGTTGACCTTGGTCGCTTCCGGCAGCACGATGACGAATTCGCGCAGCTTATTCACCACTTCCACCGTATACCCCGTAATCGTCAGCAGGTCGTCCAACTGCGTCAAGCGGACCGGAGCATTGCTGGTGACCACCGGCGTCGGCGCCCCATCCACCGGCGGATCGGCGCTAGCCACCAACACCTGCGCGCTGGCCACCGCCTTGGCGGTGCGCTCGGCCAGCGCCGGGTCCAGTGCCAAGTTGGTCAGCAGACGCTTGTAAATGGCGATCTGCTTCTGTTCCGGAATGCGCTGCTTCGCCAGGTTGGCCAGATTGTACCGCGAGGTGGCGTCGACAATGCTTCCAGACAAGGTCGCGTCGAACACCTCGCCGGCAACCCGCTCGCGCTCGATGTACTGGTCGAGCCGGGTTTCAGCCAGCGGCGTCGCCCACACCTGGTTGAGCGAGGTGTAATCGTTGTCGCGCGCGTCCTGGCGCAGCACCAGGCCGGCCCAGTCGAGGGCGCCGCGCAGGATCCACTTGGTCTGCAGGTGCAGGCGCTGGTTTTCCATCGAGCGCACCTGCACCTGCTGCGCCCAGAACAGGCTGGCGACGATCGTCACCGCGAGCGTGGTCAGCAGCAAGGCGGTGATCACCGCGACGCCGCGCTGGCGCGCTGGACGGTTCCTTTTCATATGCCTCCCAGCAGGAAGGCCTTGCGCATCGGCGCCGCCAGGCCCTGCACCTGCAACGCCACCTGCAGCCCGCCCGGACCGGCTTCGCCCGGCGCCGGCTGCGGCTGCGGTTCCTGCTGCTGTTGCTGGCCGCTCTGGCGCCACTGGTTCTGCTGCCACGATTCGATCAGCATGCCGGTGACGCCGCCCTGCAAGGTCACCGGCGGGGTCGGGTCGATGTCGCTGATGGCGGCCTGCCACAGCACATCGAGCTGCATCAGGTCGCGCGTGCTGGCCGATTCGCGCCGCGTCAGCATGCCGTCGCGCACCCGGTAGGACACCACCTGCAGGCGCATCGGCTCGTTTTCGACGTAGCTGGTGCGCACCAGCGTCAGGCGGTCTTCGCCGGCCTGCAGGAAGGCGCGCCTGTCGAGCAGCGCGGCGTCGGCCATGTGCTCGGCGTCGCTCTGCATCTGGGCAAAGGCCAGCTGCATGCCGCGCGTCACTTCCATCTGGTCGGTCAGCGCCACCCGCGCGCGCACGATGCCGTCCAGGCCGCGCCAGCCGAGCACGGCAACCATCGCCAGGATGCTGATCGCCACCAGCAGCTCGACGAGGGTGAATCCGCGCGCGCGGTGCAGGCGGCCCGTCATTGCGGCCTCATCACGAGTTGCACCAGCTTGAGGATGCGGCGCTCGGGGTTCTGCATGTCGTAGACGCCGACCTCGACGCGGCGCAGCAGCGGGTTCGGGCTGGCCAGCACTTCTTCTTCGCACACCAGCTTGAGGTCGCCCTGCGGGCATTCGAAGCTGCGCTTGCCGACGCTGGGGAATTCGCGCGCCAGGCGGATCTGCACCAGCCGGTTTTCCGCCGACCAGGTCGCCATCATCGCGGTGCGCAGGCCGGCGCTGTTTGACGCCAGGCTGCCGACCGCGCGCATCGAGGCGCCCAGCGCGGTGCCGACGATGACCAGCGCCACCAGCACTTCGAGCAGGGTAAAGCCGGCGTGGTTTGGGAGGGCGCGCATGGTCATTCGACGACGAAGTGGCCGATGCCGTCGGCGCGGATGCCGACGCGGGCGTCGCCGACGGCCAGGGTCAGCAGGAAGGGCTTGTCGACCGGCTCGCGCCCGAACGTGATGCGCAGCGGCGTGCCGGCGCCGGCGCCGGGCGGGTCGATCAGCAGCGACACCGGGGCGTTCTTGAAAGTGCGCTCGCGCAGCAGGTCGTCGCCGGTGACCGGGTCCCAGCGCGTTTCGTTGCGCACCAGGAAGCGGTAGCGCTCGCCGTCGGCCTCGAACGCCACCAGCCGGTTGCGCACGATCGCTTCGTCGCGGGCGAGCTGGAGCAGCAGCGCGAGGCGCTGGGCCTCGTTCTGCAGGTTCTGCTGCGGGCTGGGGATCGCATTGAGCGACACGATGCCCAGCGTGATGCCGATGATCACCATCACGACCATCAGCTCCACCAGCGTGAAGCCGCGGGCGGCGCGGCGGCTGTCGATGACGGGCAAGCGACCCCCCTGGGCTAGATTGCTGACTTAGGTGTCCTGCGCTGTGTTAGTTGTCCCACGAGCCGATGTCGCTGTCGTCGCCGGTACCGCCCGGCTGGCCGTCGGCGCCAAGCGAGAACAGGTCGACTTCGCTGCCGTGCACGCCCGGGTACATGTACTGGTAAGGGTTGCCCCATGGATCTTTCGGCAGCTTGTCGATGTAGCCGCCGGCCTTCCAGCCGTTGGCGGCCGGGCCGCCGGTCGGCTTGGCCACCAGCGACTGCAGGCCCTGCTCGGTGGTCGGGTAGCGCTGGTTGTCGAGCTTGTACAGCTTGAGCGCCTGCATCAGCGTCGAGATGTCGACGCGGGCGGCGGTGATGCGCGATTCGCCGGTGCGGCCCATCAGCTTGGGCACCACGAGCGCGCCGAGGATGCCGATGATGACGACCACCACCATGATCTCGACCAGGGTGAAGCCGCGCTGCAGGCGCCGGCGCAGTGGAGTACGAAATTCAGTTTGCATAGTCATGTGTGTCTGTACCGAAAAAAGGATTGCAGAGTAGATTGGCAGAGTATAGAGCGGTTTCGCCCCGACGGGCACTTTGCGGGCCGGTGAATATTGTAAGGCAGCGCGCGGGGCGGCGCCCACGCGTTGCCGCTTCGATCAGACCGGGTGACAGACCTGGCACGCGGCGCTGCGGGCGACGGCGATGCTGGTCCACTCCATCGCGCGGCCGTCGAGCAGCAGCAGGCGCCCGGCCAGCGACGGCTTGACGTCGAGCAGCAGCTTGAGCGCCTCGGCGGCCTGCATCGCGCCGATCACGCCGACCAGCGGGGCGAACACGCCCATGCTGCTGCAGGCGGCATCGGTAAAGCCGGCCGCTTCCGGAAACAGGCAGGCGTAGCACGGGCAATCGGGCTGGCGCGGGTCGAACACGCTGAGCTGGCCGTCGAAACGGATCGCCGCGCCCGACACCAGCGGAATGCGCGCGGCCATGCAGGCGCGGTTGACGGCGTGGCGGGTGGCGAAGTTGTCGCTGCAGTCGAGCACCACCGAGGCGGCGCCGACCAGTTCGGCGAGGCGCGCGCCGGCGGCGCGCTCGCGCAGCGCCACCACCTCGATGCCGGGATTGATCTGCCTCAAGGCTTCGCGGCCGGAATCGACCTTCGGCTGGCCGATGCGCGCGGTGGCGTGCATGACCTGGCGCTGCAGGTTGGTCAGGTCGACGTCGTCGTCGTCGACCAGCACGATGCGGCCGACGCCGCTGGCGGCCAGGTACATCGCCGCCGGCGAACCGAGGCCGCCGGCGCCGATCAGCAACGCGCTCGATGCGAGCAGGCGCTGCTGGCCTTCGATGCCGATCTCGTCCAGCAGGATGTGGCGCGAGTAGCGCAGCAGCTGGTCGTCGGTCATCGGCGCGAGTCGTTCATGCGTGGGTCATTTCTTGACCGGCCCGCCCTTGATGTCGGGCGGCGTGGTGGCCGCCGGCGCCGGCAGCGCCTTCGGCTCGACCTCGATGGCGAGGTCGGCTTTGGCCAGTTTGACCGGCAAGCCCTTGAAATGGTTCAGTGCCTGGGTCAGCTGGAAGTCGTCCTTGCTGCCGAATTCGAGCGGCTTGCGGTTTTTCATCGCCGCGGCGACGCGCCGCTCTTCTTCCAGCTCGTCGCGCCTGACCTTGTTGGCCTGCATTTCGCCCATCGTCGCCGCCTTGTCGCCCTCGCCGCCGAGGTGCTTGACGAGGTCGGCCTCGCGCACGCGCAGGCCGTTGATGCCGTCGCCGTCGGCGGTTTCGTCGACCAGCATGTCGGGCATGATGCCCTTGGCCTGGATCGAGCGCCCGGTCGGGGTGTAGTAGCGCGCGGTGGTCAGCTTGACGGCGGTATCGGGCGACAGCTGGCGCAAGGTCTGCACCGAGCCCTTGCCGAAGGTCTGGCTGCCCATGATGATGGCGCGCTTGTAATCTTGCAATGCGCCGGCGACAATTTCCGACGCCGACGCCGAGCCGGTGTTGACCAGCACCACCATCGGCACCGTCTTCAGCCCCGCCGGCAGCTTGGCCAGCGGATCGGCGCTGCTGCGGCCGGCATAGAATTCGCGGCGGCCGTAGAAGGTCTGGTTGGAATCGGGCAACTGGCCGATGGTCGAGACGATGACTTTATCTTTCGGCAAGAACGCGGCGGAGACGCCGATCGCGCCCGGCAGCAGCCCGCCCGGGTCGTTGCGCAGGTCCAGCACCAGGCCCTTCAGGTTCGGCTCCTGCGCATACAGCGCGCTGGCCTTCTGCGCCAGCTCGTCGAGGGTGAGTTCCTGGAACTGGCTGATGCGCAGCCAGCCGTAGCCGGGTTCGACGATCTTGCCCTTGACGCTGTGCACGCGGATTTCCTCGCGCACCAGCGGCACCGTCAGCGGCCGGTCCTCGCCGCGGCGGGCGATCGTCAGCGTGACCTTGCTGCCGGGGGCGCCGCGCATCTTCTTGATGGCTTCCTCCAGCGACAGGCCCTTGATCGGGGTGGCGTCGATGCGGGTGATCAGGTCGCCCGGCTTGATGCCGGCGCGGTAGGCCGGCGAATCCTCGATCGGCGAGACGATCTTGACGTAGCCGTCCTCGGTCGACACTTCGATGCCGAGGCCGACGAAGCGCCCCTGCATGCTCTCGCGCATTTCCTTGTAGGCCTTCTTGTCGAGATAGACAGAATGCGGGTCGAGCGAGGCGACCATGCCGGTGATCGCCTCCGACAGCAGCTTCTTGTCCTCGACCGGTTCGACGTAGTCGGACTTGATCAGGCCATAGACGTCGGCCAGCTGGCGCAGTTCGTCGAGCGGCAGCGGCACGCCGGCGGCCTTTTGGGCGACGGCGGGAAACTGCAGCGACAGGGCGACGCCGGCCACCAGGCCGATGCCGACCAGGCCGGCGGTACGGACGCGACCGCCCGGCTTGCCAATAGTGAGTTGCTTCATGATGAGCCTTAGAATTTGATCCAGCTTGCCGGGTCGAGCGGCTTGGCCATATGCCTTATTTCAAAGTATAGACCCGATTCCTCGTTACCGCCTGTGTTGCCGACGGTGGCAATCGGATCGCCCGCGTTGACCGCGGCGCCGACATTTTTCAGCAGCGTCTCGTTGTTGGCGTAGACGGCCAGGTAGTTGGTGCCGTGCGCGACGACGATCAGGTTGCCGAAGCCGCGCTGCCAGCCGGCGTGGACGACGCGGCCAGCGGCCAGCGCGCTCACTTCGGCGCCGGCGGCGGCCTTGATGAAGACGCCCTTCCAGGTGACGCCTTCGCGCTTGGCGCCGAAGCGGGCGGTGACGCGGCCGGCCACCGGCGGGCGCAGCTGGCCGCGCAGACTGGCGAAGGCGCCGTCGGTGCCGGTCGGCGCCAGCGCGATGTCGGCCGGGCGCGCCGCGGCGGGATCGGGTGCTGGCGGCACCGGCCTGGCGACCACTTTCGGCTCGTCGGCATCGATCGGATCGGGCTTGAAGGCCGGTTTTGGTTCGCCCGGCTTCGGCTTCGGCCTGGCCGCCTCGCGCGCCAGCCGTTCCCGTTCGGCCTTCCTGCGGGCGGCGGCCAGCGCCTGCGCTTCGGCTTGCGCCCTGGCGCGCGCGGCGGCGACGACGGCAAGCCGGCGCTGCTCGGCGGCGGCGGCGGCGGCCTGTTCCTGGATCAGCCGGGTCAGCTTGTCGACCAGGCCGGCCATGCGCTGCTCGTCGCGCTCGAGGGTGCCCACTTCCTTGCGCTGGGCCGCCAGCCGGCTCGACAGCGAGCCAAGCAAGGCGGCGCGGCGCACTTTTTCCTTTTCCAGCACGGCCTTCTGCTGCTGCTGCTCGGCGGCGATTTCTTCCAGCTCGTCCTTGGCGTTCTGGGTCTGCTCGCGGTTGGTCTCGACGGCGGCGAGGTTGCCGCGCAGCGAAGCGAGCAGGCGCGCCTGGGCCTGCGACACGTAGGCCATCAGTTGCAGGTCGCGGTTGATGCGGTTCGGGTTGTCGCCCGACAGCAGCAGCTTGATGCGGTCTTCGTTGCCGGCCATGTAATGCTCGCGCAGCAACTTGGCCAGCTGCTTTTTCTGCGCGGCGATGGTGGCGGCGAGCGCTTCCTGCGACGCTTCCAGTTCGCGCAGCTTGGCATTGGTGCCGCCCTGCTCGGCGGCGAGGTCGCGCAGTTCGCGGTTGGCGGTGGAGATGGCTTCCTCCGACTCGGCCAGCGTGTCGGCGGCGTCTTCCTTTTCGCTTTCGGTGCGGCTGATGTCGCGCTTGAGCGTCGACAGCTTTTGCTGGATGCCGGCGCGGGTCGCTTCGGCGGCGGCCTTCTGCTTGCTGCGTTCGGTGGGCTTGGCGGCGCCGTAAGCGGCGCCGCCGGCGGCCAGCATCAGGGCGACGACAAGCGCCGCCCTGCTGGCTTGCTTCAACATTGTTTCTTGCAAAACCTTACCTGGCCTTCCCTTGGGCCGCGACGGCGGCGGTGGCGGCGGCGATCGCTGCCTGGTCGCCCAGGTAGTAGTGGCGGATCGGCTTCAGGTCGGCGTCCAGTTCGTACACCAGCGGCTGGCCATTTGGAATGTTGAGGCCGACGATGTCTTCGTCGCTGATGCCGTCAAGCATCTTGATCAGCGCGCGCAGGCTGTTGCCGTGGGCCGAGATCAGGATCTGGCGGCCGGCGCGGATGGCCGGCGCGATGTCCTCGTCCCAGGCCGGCATCACGCGCGCGACGGTGTCTTTCAGGCATTCGGTCAGTGGAATGGCCGACTTCGGCAGCCGGGCGTAGCGCGGATCGCCGAACGAGGTGCGCTCGTCGCCCTCTTCGAGCGGCGGCGGCGGCGTGTCGTAGCTGCGGCGCCAGACCAGCACCTGGGCGTCGCCGTACTTGGCGGCCGTCTCGGCCTTGTCGAGTCCCTGCAGGGCGCCGTAGTGGCGCTCGTTGAGGCGCCAGTCGTTGATCACCGGCAGCCACATCATGTCCATCTCGTCCATCGTCAGCCACAGCGTGCGGATCGCGCGCTTGAGCACCGAGGTGTAGGCCAGGTCGAAGCTGAAGCCGGCTTCCTTCAATACCTTGCCGGCGTTCTTCGCTTCGGCGGCGCCCTTTTCGGTCAGGTCGACGTCGGTCCAGCCGGTGAAACGGTTATCCAGGTTCCAGGTCGATTCGCCGTGGCGCATGAGAACGATTTTGTACATGATCTAGTAATCTTTAAATTAACGGTGGACGGGCGCAGGGCAAAAAGCGGCGAATTGTAAGTAGTTCCAGCTTCTATTTTATAATGCGCGGATTGACTTAAACCATTGGAACCTTTGTGAAATTCATTCTCGACCATATTTTTATTGTAGCCGTGGCGGTACTTTCGGGCGGCGCCCTGCTGTGGCCGGCCCTGCAGCCGCGCGGAAAACGCGCCACTTCCCTGCAAGTGACCCAGGTCATCAACCGTGGTAAGTCGACCATCGTCGACGTCCGCACGCCTGAAGAATTTGCCAAAGGGCATTTGCGCGACGCGAAAAACATTCCGCTGGCAGACTTGGCAACTCGGATCGGCGAACTCGACAAATCGAAAGCGCGGTCCGTGGTAGTCGTGTGCCAGAGCGGCGCGCGCGCCGACAAGGCGGTCCGGCAACTCGCCGCGGCCGGATTCGACGACGTCGTCAGCCTCGAGGGAGGCCTCACCGCGTGGCAGGCCGCTGGCCTGCCGGTGACCAAGTAATCAACAAGGAGTTCGTAAATGACAAGCCATGCCCATGTAGTCCTGTACCACACCGCCAGCTGCCCCTACTGCGTGCGCGCCGAGCGCCTGCTGGAAGCGAAAGGCATCACCGACATCGAGCGCATCCGGGTCGACCTCGATCCCGACCAGCGCGTCGTGATGATGAAAAAGACGGGCCGCCGCACAGTGCCGCAGATCTACGTGGGCGACACGCACGTCGGTGGTTTCGACGATTTGTATGCGCTCGATCAGGCCGGACGGCTCGATCCCTTGTTAAATGGCGTTTGACTGAAAAACTGACGCCGCGGCGGCAAAGCTATTGTTAAGACATTGGTTTTGATACAATTGCCGTCGCGTTTGATCCCAAGCACATTTGGAACGGCCGATTGCCGTTTCTCTCATCTCTCAACGAAAGCGTTCCATGTCTGACGAAAACCTGCAACCCGTATTCCAAATCCAACGCGTCTACCTGAAGGACATGTCGCTGGAACAGCCGAATTCGCCATCGATCTTCCTCGAGCAGGAAGCACCGACCATCGAAGTGTCGCTCGACGTCGGCGCCGAGGCAATTGCCGACGGCATCTACGAGTCGACCGTGACGATCACCGTGACCGCCAAGGTCAAGGACAAGGTCGCGTTCCTGGTTGAAGGCAAGCAAGCCGGTATCTTTGAAGCGCGCAACATTCCTGCGGACCAGATGGATCCACTGCTGGGAATCGGTTGCCCGAACATCGTCTACCCTTACCTGCGCGGCAACATCGCCGACATCATCACCCGTGCCGGCTTCCCGCCAGTGCACCTGGCTGAGATCAACTTCGAAGTGTTCTACCAGCAGCGCCGTCAGGCACTGGCTGATGCAGCTGCCGCCGCTCCGACGGACGGCGCGGTCAACTAAGTAGCAATTCAGCAACAAATCGACAGCGGGCGGGGTTTTCCCCGCCCTTGTCTCATCCGCCAAAGGTTTCGTCCATGAATGTTCCCCGCCTGGTTGCAGGTGCGTTGCTGATGCTCGCTTCGGGCGCCGGCGCCGCCTTCGATTTCAAGACCGTGGGCGCTGCGCCGGCGATCCTGTACGATGCGCCGTCGGTCAAGGGCGGCAAGCTGTTCATCGCGCCGCGCGGCATGCCGGTCGAGGTGGTGCTCAGCTACGGCGACTGGGTCAAGGTGCGCGACGTCGCCGGCGACATGGCGTGGACCGAAGCGAAGCTGCTGAGCGCGCGGCGCAACGTCGTCGTGCGCAACCCGAACGCCAAGGTGCGCGCCACCGCCGACGATGCCGCTGCTGCGATCATGACCGCGGACAAGGGCGTGCTGCTCGAACTGGTCGACCCGCAAGGCGGCAACTGGGTCAAGGTGCGGCACAAGGACGGCATTGCCGGTTTCATCAAGGCGGCCGACGTCTGGGGTATCTGATTGCAAAATAATACACAATTACCGGGCAAGATCACCGTACTCGGCGCTGGCGCCTGGGGCACCGCGGTCGCCATCGCGCTGGCCGCGCGCCACGACGTGCTGCTGTGGGGACGCAACGGCGCCGCCATGGCCGAGATGGCCGGGCAGCGCGAGAACCGCCATTACCTGCCGGGCTTTGCGCTGCCGCCGCAGCTGCGCATCAGCGCCGATTTCGACGCCGCGGTGGCGCACGTTGGCGACGGCGAGCGTGCGCTGCTGATCGCGGCCTGCCCGGTGGCCGGCCTGCGGCCGCTGCTCGAACAACTGAAATCTCATCCGCTGCCGAACGTGGTGTGGCTGTGCAAGGGCTTCGAGTACGGCACCGGCCTGCTGCCGCACCAGGTGGTGCGCGCGGTGCTGGGCGACGACGTCGCCGGCGCCGCGCTGTCGGGGCCGTCTTTCGCGCAGGAAGTGGCGAAGGGCCTGCCGTGCGCGCTGACGGTGGCGTCCGATTCCCCCGCGCTGTGCGAGCGCGTCGTCGCGCTGGTTCACGGCGGCAATATCCGGGTGTATTCGAGCGACGACCTGGTCGGCGTGGAAGTCGGCGGCGCGGTCAAGAACGTGCTGGCGATCGCCACCGGCGCGGCCGACGGCCTCGGCCTGGGGCTGAATGCGCGCGCGGCGCTGATCACGCGCGGGCTGGCGGAAATCACGCGGCTCGGCACCGCGCTCGGCGGGCAGGCGAGTACCTTCATGGGGCTGACCGGGATGGGCGACCTGATCCTGACCTGCACCGGCGACCTGTCGCGCAACCGCCGCGTCGGGCTGGAACTGGCGCGCGGCAAGAAGCTCGACGACATCGTTGCCGAACTGGGGCATGTGGCCGAAGGTGTGCCGTGCGCCCGCGCGGTGCGCGAACTGGCGGCGCGGCTGGGGGTCGACATGCCGATCACCAATGCGGTGGCCGGCGTGCTGTTCGACGGCGACGATGCGCGCGCGATGGTGGCGCAGCTGCTGGCGCGCGACCCGCGCGGCGAGTCGGCGTAAGCTTCATTCGAAAATTTAGCACGTCGTCCTCGCGAACGCGGGGACCCCATTCCGTTGATCCGCCAACACAAAGCGAAGAAACTGGATCCTCGCATTCGCGAGGATGACGGTCTTAGGGATAACTACGCGATTTGTGCCTCGTTGCCGGCCAACCTTTCCGCTTCGGCCGGCGTGTCCTTCTGCTGGTGCAGCAGGATCGTCATCAATCCCACCGAATCGACCACGGCGCGCACCGCGTGCGGCACGCCGCCGGCCAGGTACAGCATTTCGCCGGGCGCCAGGCTGACAGTGCGGTCGTGGGCGTCGACCTCGATCTCCCCTTCCAGGCATTGCAGCGTCATGTCGCCGTCGACGCGGTGCACCGGCATCGGGCGCTCTTTCGGCAGCACCAGCCGGATCAGCTCCATGTGGCGGGTCTTGGCCAGCGCCACCGACGTGAAGAAAGCGATGTCGTCGTCGCCGCGCGCCAGTTTGATCTTGTCGCCGGATGCTGCGTGATGCAATGCCATGATGGGTCCTTTTCTAAGCGGCTGCGTCCGCTTCGTCGAATGTTTCCTTCACGCCGCGCAGCCAGGTGACCAGCGCGAACGCGTCCTTGAATCCGCGCGCCAGTTGCGGCACCAGCAGCTCGGGCTTGTTCAGCGCCAGGTCGACCTCGGTCCAGACGAAGAAGCTTTTCAGCTTCAGGTAGGTGATGTGCTGGTGGTCGGGGTCGAAGCCTTTCGGCGGGCGCTGCAAGCTGTCTTCGAACAGCAGGTCGCCATACGTGGCGCGTAGCTGTTTATTCTTCAACACTTTGGCAAATCCTGTCGCGTCGTTGACCACGTGCGCGCGGATCGCCTTCAGGCGCGGCGGCGGCGGCAAATATTCGCCGGCGCCGAAACTGAGCTTGCCGCTGCCGTCGAGCTGGAAGTAATAGGTCGAGCCGCCACCGGCGCTCGGGCGCCGCTTGTCGAACGGCGTGATGCCGGCCGAGAAACGCGTCTTGTACGGGCTCTTGTCGTGCGAAAAGCGGATGTCGCGGTTGATGCGGAACATCGCCTTTTTCGGATTGCAGGCCGCCACCTGCGGATCGAACTTCGACAGCTCGGCGATGAGCTGGGTCACGACGTCGAGGAATTCTTCGCGCAGGATGTCGTAGCGCGGCTTGTTCATGATGAACCAGGGACGGTTGTTATTGCTGGACAGTTCGGTGAGGTACTGCGTCAGGTCGCGCAAATGCATGGAGCCACTTCCAGGATGATGTAAAAAAAAGATTATTCTGCGGGCGCGGCGCGCGGGCGCTTGCCGACGGTGACGTCGAGCGTCGCCTCCTTGTTCTTGCGCATCACCGTCATGGGCGTCTTGGCGCCGGGCGCCAGCTGGGCGATGATGGTCAGCATCTCGGTGGTGTTGGCGACCGGCTTGCCGGCCACCGCCAGCAGGATGTCGCCGGGCCGGATGCCGGCGCGGTCGGCCGGGCCGTTGCGCACGACGCCGGCGATGATCGCCCCGCTTTGGCGCGCCAGTCCGAAGCTCTCGGCCAGGTCCGGCGTGATGTCCTGCGATTCGATGCCGATCCAGCCGCGCACCACCTGGCCGGTCTTGATGATTTCTTCCATCACCGACTTGGCGGTGGACACCGGGATGGCGAAGCCGATGCCGACCGAGCCGCCGGTCTGCGAGTAGATCGCCGAGTTGATGCCGATCAGGTTGCCACTGGTGTCGATCAGCGCCCCGCCCGAATTGCCGAAGTTGATCGCGGCGTCGGTCTGGATGAAGTTTTCGAACTGGTTGATGTGCAGGTTGTTGCGCCCCACCGCCGAGATGATGCCCATGGTGACGGTCTGGCCGACGCCGAACGGGTTGCCGATCGCCAGCACGACGTCGCCGACGCGGGCCTGCTCGGCGCGGCCGAGCACGATCACCGGCAGGTTCTTTTCATCGATGCGGATCACCGCCAGGTCGGTCTCGGGATCGGTGCCGACCACCTTGGCCGGCGCCTTGCGGCCGTCTGCCAGCACCACTTCGATCTCGTCGGCCGCCTCGACGACGTGGTTGTTGGTGAGGATGTAGCCGTCCGGGCTGACGATGACGCCCGAGCCCAGGCTCGATTGCTGCTCGTCGCGCGGCAGGCGGTCGCCGAAGAACTTGCGGAAGAACGGGTCGCGCAGCAGCGGATGGTTTTGCCGCAGCGCCTTGCTGGTGAGGATGTTGACCACCGCCGGCATGGCGCGGCCGGCGGCATCGCGGTAGCTGCCGGACGCCGGCGGCCCGCCGTGCGACTGCAGCACCGCCACCGGGCTCGCCGGGCTGCTCGGCTGCAGCCGCGGCGGCGCCGCCAGCCAGTCCGGACGCATGGCCAGCACCACCACGTACAGCCCGAGGGCAATGGTGACGGTTTGCGCAAACAGCAGCCAGAAGCGTCGCATCGGTGAGTCCTTGATGGTCAAATGCCCCGGGTCTTGAGGTTGTCGCGGATCTCGCGCAGCAGCAGCACGTCCTCCGGCGTGACCGTGGCTACCGGCACCGGCGTTTCGGTGATGCGCAGGCGGTTCATCATGCGGATCATCTGGAAGATGACGAAGGCGAGGATGATGAAATTGATCAGCACGGTGAGGAAGTTGCCGTATGCCAGCACAGCGCCGAGCTTCTTGGCTTCCGCCAGCGGCAGCGTCCAGCTCTGGTTATTGAGCGGGATGTAATAGCTGGCGAAATCGAGTCCGCCGAACAGCCGGCTGATCGGCGGCATGATGATGTCCTGCACCAGCGAGTCGACGATCCGGCCGAACGCGCCGCCGATGATCACGCCTACCGCCAGGTCGACGACATTGCCCTTCATCGCAAACTGCCTGAATTCGCCCATCATGCTCATCGTGATCTCCGGTGGATTATGTTTAAATTGCATCACAATCATACAGTGAACCTATCGGAAACTAAACATCCCTGTGCCGTTCCAATTGAATGGCGGGCCTGTCCTTTGTACCCGAATTGGGCAGTTTTATGCGCACATTAGGGGCGAAAAAGGCCTGCATATGGGGCGCGATGGGGCAACTGCAACATTTTTTCTTTAATTCGGGTGCCGCTTCCCTTATAATTTAAGGTTGCTAGAAGCTCTGTACGGCTTCTGAAGATTTCGCATTTTGACTGATTGGGGTTGGTATGAGTAACGAAAAACAGGTCGATCCAGGCCGCCGCGGCATGATCGTCGCCACGTGCGCGGCGGGCGGAGTTGTCGGTTTAGCCACGACAGGCGCCTTGGTCAGTACGTTCGCGCCGTCGGAGCGGGCCAAAGCGGCCGGCGCGCCGGTGGAAGCGGATATCTCGGACATTGCGCCGGGTACGATGAAGGTGGTGGAGTGGCGCGGCAAGCCGGTATGGATCTTGCGCCGCACGCCGGAGATGATGGCCTCGCTCGCCAAGCTCGACGGCGAAATGGCCGATCCGGCATCGGAAAAGTTCTACCAGATCGACACGCCGTCGTACGCCAAGAACGCCACCCGTTCGCGCGCCGAGCACAAGGAAGTGCTGGTCGTGGTCGGCATCTGCTCGCACCTGGGCTGCTCGCCGTCGTCGCGCTTCGCTACCGGCGCCCAGCCGAGCCTGCCGGACGACTGGGCCGGCGGCTTCATCTGCCCATGCCACGGTTCGACCTTCGACCTGGCCGCGCGCGTATTCAAGAACAAGCCGGCGCCGACCAACCTCGACGTGCCGCCGTATATGTACCTGTCCGATACCAGGATCGTAATTGGTAAAGACGAGAAAGGCGATGCATAATCATGGCAGCTTTTAAAGAAACCAAATTCCCGGCCAACGCGCCCGTCGCCGAAAAGGCGCTGGGCTGGGTCGACGACCGCTTCCCGCTGACCAAGCTGTGGAACGACCAGTGGGGCAAGTACTACGCGCCGAAAAACTTCAACTTCTGGTACATCTTCGGCATCCTGGCGACGCTGATCCTGGTGCTGCAGATTGTCACCGGCATCTTCCTGACGATGCACTACAAGCCGGATGCCAACCTGGCCTTCGGTTCGGTCGAATACATCATGCGCGAAGTGCCGTGGGGCTGGCTGGTGCGCTACATGCACTCGACCGGCGCGTCGGCGTTTTTCATCGTCATCTACCTGCACATGACGCGCGGCCTGCTGTACGGTTCGTACCGCAAGCCACGCGAGCTGATCTGGCTGTTCGGCTTCGGCATCTTCCTGGCGCTGATGGCGGAAGCTTTCTTCGGCTACCTGCTGCCATGGGGCCAGATGTCGTACTGGGGCGCCCAGGTGATCGTCAACCTGTTCGGCGCCATTCCGCTGATCGGGCCGGACCTGTCGCTGTGGATCCGCGGCGACTACGTCGTCTCCGACGCCACCTTGAACCGCTTCTTCGCCTTCCACGTCATCGCCATTCCGCTGGTCATCCTCGGCCTGGTCATGGCGCACCTGATCGCGCTGCACGAAGTGGGCTCGAACAACCCGGACGGCATCGAAGTGAAAGACACACTGGGCCCGGACGGCCATCCGCTCGACGCGGTGCCTTCGCACCCTTACTACACGGCGCACGACCTGTTCGGCGTGTCGGTGTTCCTGCTGATCTTCAGCGCGGTGGTGTTCTTTGCGCCTGAGATGGGCGGCTACTTCCTGGAGTACAACAACTTCATCCCGGCCGATTCGCTCAAGACCCCGCTGCACATCGCGCCGACCTGGTACTTCACGCCGTTCTACTCGGTGCTGCGCGCCACCACCGCCGACTTCATGTACGTGATGATGGCCGTCGTCGCCGCCTACGTCGTGTTCATCTGGCTCAAGTCGCGCCTGTCGTCGATGACCAAGATGGTCATCGCCGCGATCGGCATCCTCGTCATCATCGGCATGCTGCCGCAGGTGCTCGACGCCAAGTTCTGGGGCGTGGTGCTGTTCGGCGCGTCGGTGATGATCATCGCCGGCCTGCCGTGGCTGGATCATTCGCCGGTCAAGTCGATCCGCTACCGTCCGGACTGGCACAAGTGGGTGTACATCGTCTTCGGCCTGTCGTTCGTCATTCTCGGCTACCTCGGCACCCAGGCGCCGAGCCCGATCGGCAGTGTCGTGTCGCAGGTGTGCACGCTGCTGTACTTCGGCTTTTTCCTGTTGATGCCATGGTGGAGCGCGATGGGCACCTTCAAGCCGGTGCCGAAACGTGTGACTTTCCAGCCGCACTAATCGACGACATCACAAGCGCAAAAGGACTCTTTACATGAATTTTCCGAAACAACTGATCGCCATCCTGGCATTGCTGCCTGGTCTGGCATTTGCCAGCGAAGGCGGTATCCCGCTCGACAAGGCACCGGAGCGCACGAGCCTGACCTCGCTGCAAAACGGCGCCAAGCTGTTCGTCAACTACTGCCTGAACTGCCACTCGGCGGTCAACATGCGCTACAACCGCCTGAAGGACCTGGGCCTGACCGAAGACCAGATCAAGAACAACCTGTTGTTCTCGGGTGACAAGGTGGGCGACCTGATGACGACCGCGCTGCGGCCGCAGGACGCCAAGGCATGGTTCGGCGCGGTTCCGCCGGACCTGTCGGTGATCGCGCGCGCCAAGGCGTCGCCGGCCGGCACCGGTGGCGACTACCTGTACACCTACCTGCGTACGTTCTACAAGGACGACACCCGTCCGACCGGCTGGAACAACATGGTCTTGCCGAACGTGGCGATGCCGCACGCAATGTGGCAGCTGCAAGGTGTGCGTACCGTCAAGATGGTCGACGAGAAGGATCCGCACGACGCCAGCAAGACGGTGCACAAGTTCGCCGGCTTCCAGCAGGTGACGCCGGGCACGATGAACCAGATGGAATTCGACACCGCGACGGCTGACCTGGTCAGCTATCTCGAGTGGATGGCCGAACCGGCGCAGGGCACGCGCAAGCGCCTCGGCGTGTGGGTGCTGCTGTTCCTGTCGCTGTTCTCGCTGCTGTGCTGGCGCCTGTCGGTATCGTACTGGAAAGACGTCAAGTAAGTCATTCATCGCCCGTGAAGTTCGCGGGCGATCATTTTGGGGTGAGCCGCTAGCCGTTTCACCCCCTTTGTTTCTAAGGAACTATAAAAATGATGGTTCTCTACTCCGGCACCACGTGCCCATTCTCCCAACGCTGCCGCCTGGTCCTGTTCGAAAAAGGCATGGACTTCGAAGTGCGCGATGTGGACCTGTTCAACAAGCCAGAAGACATCTCGACGATGAACCCGTACGGCCAGGTGCCGATCCTGGTCGAGCGCGAACTGATCCTGTACGAATCGAACATCATCAACGAGTACATCGACGAGCGCTTCCCGCATCCGCAGCTGATGCCGGCCGATCCGCTGATGCGCGCGCGTGCGCGCCTGATGCTGTTCAATTTCGAGAAAGAACTGTTCGTCCACGTCCACGTGCTCGAGAGCGAGCGCGCCAAGGCCAACGACAAGAGCCACGACAAGGCGCGCGCCGAAATCCGCGACCGCCTGACGACGCTCGCGCCGCTGTTCCTGAAGAACAAGTACATGCTCGGCGACGAGTTCTCGATGCTGGACGTGGCGGTGGCCCCGCTGCTGTGGCGCCTGGACCACTACGGCATCGAGCTGTCGAAGACGGCGGCGCCGCTGATGAAGTACGCCGAGCGCATCTTCTCGCGCCCTGCCTACATCGAAGCGCTGACGCCGTCCGAGAAGGTCATGCGCCGTTAATCATCGGCAAAAGCTTGCACGCCAGAGCGGCGACACCGTTCGGCGAACCGCATTAGACTGGCGTGCAAGCGAGCATTAGTGCCCGCATTACAGAAGTATCACTCGCAACATTCTCATCCCAGAACATGCCTGACATCTCAACCAAACCCTACATGCTGCGCGCCATTTACGAATGGTGCACCGACAGCGGCTTCACGCCCTACCTCGCGGTGAAGGTCGACGCCGCCACGACGGTGCCGATGGAGTATGTCAAGAAGGGCGAAATCGTCCTCAACATCAGCTTCGGCGCCACCTCCGGCCTGAAGATGGACAACGACGCGGTGCGCTTCAATGCGCGCTTCGGCGGCGTCTCGCGCGAGATCTACGTGCCGGTGCAAAACGTGCTGGCGATCTACGCCAACGAGAACGGCCAGGGCATGGCGTTCGAGGTCAGCAGCACCGCCGCCGACAGCGCTGTCGCGCCGGCCGCGGAGGCGCCAGCAGCGTCGGCGCCGGCCCTCGCTTCGGTACCCAGCGCGGCCCCGGAAAAGAGCGCCACGGCGCTGTCGCAGATTCCCGACGATAACGACGAGCCGCCCAAAAAAGGCGGCCGGCCGACGCTGACTGTCATCAAATAGCGGTATAATTCGCGCCATGCCGACTTAGCTCATTTGGTAGAGCAGTTGATTTGTAATCATCAGGTGGCCAGTTCGAAACCGGCAGTCGGCACCAAAAATTAGCAATGAAAACAATGCCTTACATGGAGATCATGTGAGGCATTTGTCTTTGTGTTCCGTGAAAAGTACAATTTCAGTACACTCAGCAATCACAAAGGCTCCATGGCGACCATCGTACCTACCCCATCCGGCACCCACAAAGCGCTTGTCCGCATGAAGGGCTGGCCTACCGTTTCGAAAACCTTCCGCCTGAAGCGCGATGCTATCGACTGGGCTCGTCGGACCGAAGACGAGATGGTTCGTGGCGTGTACATCTCACGCAGCGGCTCTGAGCGCATGACCGCAGAAGAGGCTCTTCAGCGCTATCTGGCCGAGGTAACGCCGACGAAAAAAGCAACCACTCAACGAAGCGAGAAAATCACCTCCCAGCATCTGATCGGCTTCTTGGGAAAATATTCAATGGCAGCCCTCAGTAGTGAACTCGTCGCGTCTTACCGCGACCACAGACTGGCCGCAGGCAAGTCCAACAACACTGTTCGCATCGAGTTGGCGATGTTGAGCAACTTGTTCACCATCGCCATCCAAGAATGGGGCCTTGGTCTCGCACACAATCCGGTTGCAACGATCCGCAAGCCGAGTCCTGGCAAGGGGCGCGACCGTCGCCTGACTGGGGATGAAGAAAAGCGCCTCCTCGATGCTGTTGAGCGCCACAGTAACCCGATGCTTTCGTGGGTCGTAAATTTAGCTATTGAGACCGGCATGCGCCAGTCTGAAATACTGAATTTGCGAGCGCAACACGTTGACCTTCGGAACCGAGTCGTCCGCCTTTCTGACACCAAGAACAATTCCGCTCGTACTGTGCCACTAACGGCTGCTGCCACTGCAATTCTTAAGGCCGCAATTGCAAACCCGCTTCGGCCGAACGAAACCGATCTAGTGTTTTTTGGTGAACCAGGGAGAGACGGAACGCGACGCCCCTATCAGTTCACAAAGATTTGGGGGGACATCAAGGAGACTCTCGGAATCGCAGATCTTCATTTTCACGACCTGCGCCACGAAGCGGTAAGCCGCTTGGTTGAAGGCGGCCTAAGCGATCAAGAAGTCGCATCGATCAGCGGACACAAGTCGATGCAGATGCTGCGACGGTACACGCATCTGAGGGCCGAGGATCTGGTATCCAAACTCGACGGATTGGAGAAAATTCGCGCTATCGTATTTGACGTGTATGGGACCCTCGCGTCAATCGGTGACAAGCGGAGGCCGTTTGCAAAGCTCATCCGGCTCGGTGAGACGCGTGGCCGCGCCAGGACGAACAACGACCATCACCTGCTCATGAGCTCGCCGTTGAGCTTGCGCGAAGCAGCAGACATCCTCGGCATTAAGGCAACGCCCGCTGAACTAGAAGGATTGGAAGGCGACCTAGAGAAAGAACTAGAATCGATTACGCTTTACCCTGAAGTCCTTTCCACCATCCGCGCGCTTCAAGACCGCGGCATTAAGATCGCAGTCTGCTCGAACCTTGCGGCCGCCTACGCGCCACCGATTACCGAACTATTACCAATGCGGCTGGACACTTATGCGTGGAGTTTCGAGGTGCGCGCCCTGAAACCCGACTTGCGCATCTATGAACACGTCTGCAACGCGCTCGGATGCCCGCCGCATCAAGTCCTCATGGTGGGCGATACGAGAGAGGCAGATGTTGATGGGCCGCGCGAATTTGGGATGCAATCCATTCTTCTCGACCGGAGGTCGATGCAAAATACTAGAAGTAGGTTGTCATCGCTATCGGGCTTGCTTGAACTTGTTTAGTGGCGACGGATCCCTGCGTGCGCCGATATATGCCGAGGTCTCCGCGAAATCCTTAAGTGTCGCTGTGATTCGAAACGATATTTATGGTCGCAATCGAGATTCGTACGTGGCGAGGAGAAAGACTGTAACTGTTGTTGCGAGCCCAACGACCACCCGCGCGATCCGTGGATTGGCTTGCGGGCCTGTTGGCGATCTACCGTGCCCGTCACTCATGCCATTGCGAGCTTCATCCAACCCTTGCATGGCGGTTTCCATCCCCGCCAGCATGACCCTCATACCAGGCTTTTCAAAATCGTTTTCAGCGCCACCAAGTAGCTTTAGGCAGTCTTTAAGCCGACGCCCCGAACTAGCAGTATTGGAGGGAGGATCGACTTGACGCTGATGATGAATCCATTTAATTGCCGACTCCAACATGGAGCGAGAAGAGGTCATAGCACCGGCAGGGTCCGCCAATAATCTGTCGTTCATCTTTTGCCAGTCATCCAGAGCGGCCGGACACATCGCAATGGTTGCATATGAGATATCGGCTGTCAGGGCAGTATTCGACTCTTGGAACATCCCGTAGCCATTGCGTGAAGAATTTTGCGATGAATAGACAGCAATGAGATTCTCAAAAACAGCCCATATATCAGCCTTGTCCTTGATAGAAGCATGGATCGCAATTCGAGAACCATCATTCCCCGTGCGGCTACAAATCGACATATCCTCAAGAATTTCGAGGGCTCTTGAGAACCGTGGATTATCCAATTCCAAGCATTCGCTTAAGACTGAAGCTTGAACGAACGGCGCGCTTGGGCACTTTATATAGGTCTTCCGCAGGAAATCGTATGCCTTCGCGCATTTAGACGCAATGAGCGCGGATCCGGGCACGGAGCGAGCCGCCATCAAGGCGATTCCATAGCCAGTTGGTTGGTAAATTTCACAAACGATTTTTGCCGCTCGTCCATACAAACTGCTTAAGGCTGCGCCATGACGCAAGCTATCAACGTCAAACTCTGCTCTCTCGACCGGCTTTGCACTTAACCAGTTCTTTAATATCTTCTCAAGTACTATCTCATGCGCCCTGGAGAATTCCGTCTCCCGTGCCCCGTCAGCTACTATGGGACTATTCATGAAACCCGTACGTGTAAGAGGTCTTGGTAACGAAGACCTTTGTTCAGCCATGCCGAATCCCTCAAATGTTGTAACTATTAACCGCTGCTTAATTTGAAATCGAAGCCAGCGTACTGAGCATGTGACCGAGCCCAGCTTGGCGATTGGTGGCCTGCTCTCGAGTCGCCGTCAGCTCACGTTCTGACTAGTATGACCAATTGATGCCGCGTGAAGAAATCCGAGCGGATTCTTTACATAGGTCTCGATGGCATTGCCGAT
Organism: Pseudomonadota bacterium; assembly: GCA_040386255.1. Lineage (GTDB taxonomy): Bacteria > Pseudomonadota > Gammaproteobacteria > Burkholderiales > Burkholderiaceae_D > JAFCUW01. The sequence goes on along the minus strand of JAZKFW010000031.1, from coordinate 208,579 downwards.
TCCGCATTCAATGGCTACAGCGTGAAGCTCGCGCGCTTTCATCACGTCACAGCGAAGATGTTCGGCCTCCCGGTGGGTGATGATCTCAACAAGTCTGGCCCATACTCCGAATTGTTCCAATGGCGCTTTGATCCCTGAACGATTTAGCGCCATGAAAATCGCTTCGTAGAAGCCGTCCACAAACGTGCCTGGAACGCCCGAACCTACCAACTCAGCGCGCTTTGTCCAGGTCGCAATTAACCTGGTCAGCCACAAGAAATCTATCTCGCCTTCTCTAACATCGAGAAGCCGCTCCGCAGCATCCTCACTCCACCGTTCTATCCGGTACGCCCACAACGCCAGCCACAAATCACCGGGCCCTGCCTGAAAAAAATCCAGCGAACCCGGAGCTATTTCGTCCACTAACTTCAACGTGTGCGCATCCGGCGTCTCTAATCCATCCCGATATCTATACCAACGTTTTGACAAGACGTGATTGCTCGTCACGCCCCTGGCGTCGAAGTGCGTCTGCGCCCGCTTCGCCATAGCACCAGGCGCAGTCTCACCGAGAGCAATCCGAACGAAATGGAACCAGGCGACGGTTTGAATTTCATCACGCTCCGTACGCTTCGGGCGTCCGATGCGCTTGCCGATTGTGGAAACGAACGGGCCAGTCTGCCGATTCGACATGTCTGGCGCAGGTGTAGCGAAACTCATTTCTTTTGGCCCCATTACGGCGTAGTCAAGTGAACTTTAAGATTAGTCATCGGTGCTTTACGGCACGTTACGGAGAACTCTAGCATGACAATTGAGGAAACACTAATCAACAAATATGGCGCACTGCTGACAATTGCCCAGCTTGCAGAAATCCTGTCGCGCTCAGTTGACGGAACGCGTATTAGTCTGCGCACGAAAAACGCCTGGTCCGAGAGGATCAACGCAGCTCGGCTAAAGATCGGCCGTCGTGTTTACTTCCGGACCTCGGAAATCGCCCAGTATCTCGCCAACGCTTAGGGAATGAGCATCCGAGCCATGAATTGGGCCTGGGCGCAAGAGATGCCACCGACTCCGAAACTAATCTTGATGGCGCTGGCTGACGCGGCCAACCATGCCAATGAATGTTGGCCAGGAATCCCTTTTATCGCGGAAAAATGCTGTGTCTCAGAGCGAACTGTTCAACGCGTCCTAAGGGAATTCGAAGCCATAAAATTGATGTCCATTAGTGAAAGATTCACAGCCACGGGCAGGCGAACGTCGAATTCGTATCGCCTACAAATCGACCGCGAAAGTAGCCTCGACAATTTGTCACCCCCCCTACCCGCCAAGAACAAGCGCGGTGACATTTTGTCAGGGGCGGGGGCGACATCAAGTGTCACCGTCGATGGTGACATAGCTGTGTCACCTCCAGAACCACAAAAGGAATCCAAACAACAACCACTACAGTTCCCAAGGCAGCTATCTGTCGGAGAACGGCAAGCGATTGCCGAGCAGGTCGCCGCTATCCCATCGGACGACGGACAGGCGATGTTGGACGAGCTCGCCGATGCAATTGTGACCGGTACCATCAAAACGAATCCGCTGCGATGGTTTCGTGGATTGGTAATGAAGCAGAAAGCCGGCGCATTTATTCCTGCCGGCGGGATTAGATTTGCAGAGCGCCGCAAGCAAGAGCTACAGCTACAACTGACTCCTTCTGGCGAGGAAAATGCGGCCCCAACGGACCGCGCTATAGCCAGAACATCACTCCAGCAAGTAAAACTCTTGATCCGCCTCCCCGCAGAAACCAATGCAGGAAAAGTGCAACAAGACTAACAATGCGCGATGGCCTCGACGGAACGCAAATTCGAAGTTCTCTCAAATGAAATGGAAAGGAACAGCAACATGAGAAAAGTTAATATTTTCAAGTTCGCATCGGCAGTCCTCGCGAATGGCGTTTTGGCCACGGCAACCCATGCCGGCAGCGTAGCCGGCTTTGGTGGGTCAACGGAAATTACACAACTCTTGAACAACGTCGAGCTGGTGGGACAGTCAGCCCAGATGTACCTGCAAGTCCAGCAAACGCTCCAACAGGTAGTTATGGCAAAACAGCAGTTGCAGAATTTGCTCGCAGCTCCGGTCCAGAACTGGGGCCAGGCGCAGCAGGACCTGGCAGCGCTGGCTGATCTAGTTACCAAGACCGGCGCGCTCACCTATGCCAGTGGCAACATCGACCAGCTGTTCAGGCAAAAATTTCCTGGTTACGCCAGAACGGCAGGCAACTCCAACTATGGGGCAAAGTACCAGGGCCTTGTGCAATCCCAGCTGGACGGATTGAATTCTGCTCTGCAGGCGGCCGGCTTGCAATCGTCGCAGTTCGTCAACGAACGCGCCGCCCTGCAGCAAATTCAAGGTATCTCCGCCGGTTCGCAAGGGTCGCTGCAGGCGCTGCAGGCCGGAAACATGATTGCTTCGCAGACTATCGACCAACTGCAGAAGTTGCGCCAACTGACAATGAGCCAGATGCAGGCGCAAAACAGCTATCTGGCCGGACAGGCACAACAGCAGGCCGATCAAACCGACGCAGCGCAAACCTTCCTGAAGCAAGGGACTGGCACGGTGCGAAAAATGGGGACCAGCGGCTTCGTTGGCTTCGGAACCAAATCGCAATAAGGAAATAAATTATGTCTATTACCCGCCTCGTCACCCAAATTATTCAAATGACTCACTCGCAAAAAAAATGGTTCTCCCTGACCATCGCAGTCGCCGTGGTCGGTCTGGCCTTGATGCTAACCGGCTCCGGTAACAAGGAAGCAGAACAAGCGACGGCATCACAGAAGGCTACCAATGAGGCCGCTGCTGTCTTCATGAGGCAAGGCAATGGTCATGTACGCAAGTCGGGCGATAGAACCCGCGCAGCCGCCAGCGCGTTGAACGTCGTTCCAGGAGTCGATGATGCGACCAAGTAAGCTGCTCTTTGCCTCGGTTGTGGCCCTGTTCGGCTTGGTGATCTGCTCAAGCGCCACGGCCGCCGGAACGCCGCCAGACGTTGGCAACGTAGTCTCCTACTTCCAAAGCGCCACCACAAAATTTGCTTCTACAGTCCTCGCCGCCGCGAAATGGTTGGCAGTGATTCTAGCCACCATTGATGTATCGATCATGCTTCAGCAAAAGCTGCTCAAGGGTGACGGATCGCACGAAATGCTGGTCGCCGTGATGCAGCGGGTAATGTGGTTCGGCTTTCTTCAGTTCCTAATGAACGTCGAAAATTTTAGAGTGCTCATCAACGGCTTCCGCCAGTTAGGCGAGGATGGTAGCGGCCTTAGCATCGTCAACCCCGCAGACATTTTCTGGCAAGGTTGCGACATCGTGAATCTGCTGATGTCCAAATTTTCCGACGCCGCTAACATTGGAGGCGTGCCAGTTCCGGCGGGCCTTGCTGCAGCAGCCAACCCGCTTGTTGCCCTCATGGTCGGGCTCATTCTTATCACTATACTGTTTGCATACCTTGTGATGATGTCGCAATACGCGGTGCTCTTGGTCGAAATGTATTTCTTCTTGGCGTGCTCCCCTTTGATCGTTGCAATGGCTGCGCTCAAACACGGCCGCGAGATTGGAATCAAGCCTATTTCGTCAGCGATTGTCATGGGAGTGAAATTCTTGGCACTGTACTTTGTGCTGTCGGTCGCGCAGCAAATGACGGCCGGCGTCGAAAATATCCTCAAGGACTTTTCAATTGTCGATTTAACGCCAATGTTCGCAGTCCTTGGTATGGCTGGCCTGATGGCATTTTTGGCCGTCAAGTCCCCGGCAATGGCAAGCGACCTCATGAGCGGCACGATTTCGCTTTCCGGCGGAGACGCAGTAGCGGCCGGTGCAGCCAGCGGTGCTGCGATCGCAGCTGTTGCCGGAGGCGCGGCGGCATTCGCTGGTGGCGCCACTAGCAGCGTTAGCGCCGCAGTCAAAGCAGGCAGCGCTGCTATCGACAATGCCAGAGCAGCAGGCGCCACTGGAATCGGCAGTGTCACGGCCGGCGCAGTCCGCGCACTTGGCAGCGCCGGCATGGAGGCCGCCAGCGACACCATCAAGGGCCTTGGAAGAGGTTCGGCTGCCGGCGGTGGAAGCGTGGCGCAGCGGATCAGTGCCAGTACAGCGAGCATCAATGAGGCAAAGGCCGCTAGCCCAGTTCCTGTCACATCTGTCCCTGGTAGCCAACCGTCCGCACCGTCGCCGGGCGATCCGCAGTCGGCCAGGTCGCCAGCGTTGCAAGGCCGAGGGGAACCAGTTGCTGCAGCTGCTGATCGGGGCCGTGTTACGCCGCCAGCACCATCAGAGTCAAGCGCACCAGCGATCGACGGTGCGGAACTGCCATCCGCGCCAGGCAAAGCTGGACGCTTGGCCAGCAACCTGGCAAATGAGCTGAAGCAAGCCGACAGCGCCCAAGCTTCCAGTCTGAACATTCAGGCCCCGGAACACGAATAACCAATCCCTGATCGAAGGAGTATCAAGTGAAGAGAGCAAAACGAATCGATGGCTTTAATGTCGAGGTCCTTGAAGTGGTCCGAGACGGTCAAGTGTGGTTCATCGCTAGAATCGTTGACCCGCCCTTTGCCAGTGCAAAGGCTACATCGCGTGAGGAAGCATATTCCGCACTGAAACTCAAATGGGATTCCGTCAAGACTGCGTATCTCCAATCACACCTTCCGGTTCCCAGGCCCCCGCGCAGCAGAGGAAACAAGCGAATCATCGAATCGCTCCGTAAGTTGGGAAGTCGTCCATTCCCCACTTCGGCAATATGAAAAATATGCATTACCCACATTCTCTGCGCGCCAATGGATGGCTTGCGGATGGCAAATCGGTGGCAATGGGCTGCAAAACGGTTGCATCGGATGGCAAATGAGTGGCGTGCGGATAGCAAATTGGTTGCATGCAGATTGCGAGCTGCTATGTGCAGCCGATACATCAATTGATACAAGATCACAAAACATTCGCCGGATGCGCGCTTCAAGAGACCACGGCGGGCTTCGCCAGGTGCGTTTTCGGTCCATGTTTGGAGTCTGCAACCGAATGCAACACGCAACCCTCGACGAATTCTCCTAGTGGAACATAAAGGGGGTATTACGTTGCGCTGCTGTTTTTGTGGATTTTGCTTTGCAGTACGCGGTTTTTGACGTACTGCAATTTTTGAAATGGTACTGCGATTGCAGGACAGATTTGCAATACGGATTTAAGGATGAATCATGGTGGCGAAGCAGACATATTCAGTACGTCTAGACGAACAGCAGCGGCGGCAACTTGAGGCGCGATCGGAAGCAATCGGGCTACCGGTAGGCCATCTTATGCGCTGCGCGATTGACGATTTTCTGCGGCAGCAGGAGGAGAAGGATTACTTGTCCGAAGTGGAAAGTCGAATCGCCACCGCCATCAACCGACTCGGCCGCCAAGTGGAAAAAGATCGGGCGGAACAGCAGCTTGTCGTCGGCATGCTGGACTATCTACGGGAATGGCTGGCGTTTGCGCTGCCGGCGGTCACTGACAAGTCAGCGGCCAAAGAAATCCAACGCGAACGTAGTGATGTCTTTTTCCGAGATTTGCACCTGATGATGGCATCTCAAGGGAGGGCGAAGATCACCACTTTCATGGCAGCGAAAGACGCCACTGTGACGGAGTGCACTGCATGCGGGACTGGCCTATTGAAATGCAAGGAAGGGAAACGTGGGTTGTTCTGGTACTGCACAAATTGGGATGCGGCACCAAAGTGCGACGCCAAGTATGAAGATGCCGGCGGTCGCCCTCTATTGAACGCAAGGACCTCAGGATGATCATTCATAGGAGCAGAAATGTTGTCAGGAATCGCCATTCATGTGCCCTGTCGCTCTAATACCAGGCTAGGCGAACGGAATGTGGGAAGGTATCCGCCGCCGCGCCGGCAGCTCACGAGAGCGGACTTCATGAAGCTGATTAAGAAACTATGCACCAAAAGTGGAGTGAACAAGTAAATGACGGAAATAAAGTCTATTCGCGAGGCGATGCTACGGCTGTCGTGTATCGGCCATGCGCAGTTCAACTACGACCCATCCGGCCGGGTGTTCGGCGACGGACCGATTCACTACCTGGTCGAGGTGGGCGACTTGTGTTTGATAGCGTGGGAGGATAACCATACCCGTACTATGGTTGTGAATCCGATCACGCGCTTTGACTTGGTGGAACTGGGGGAGCTAGGTGCTGGGGATCCATGGACAGTCCTGCGGGTTCCGGCCGAATCCGCCCAGAGCATCCAGTTCCGAGAGATTGAGGAAGCCGAGCTAATAGAGGCCTATCGGAAGATGAGAGACGCACCGGAGAACCGAACGACGTACGAGCGTTCCCCGAAGGGGAAACGCCTGGCCGGGCGCAACCGTTAATCGCGTTACTCAAGAGGTGCGAATATTCGAAAGCAAATTCCTGGTTCACCCTGTCAGTGAAACACAACAGCAGAAATATACGGTCGCATTTGGTCGTTTAGGAAATTAAACTCTGATCGGGCCAAACATTCCGGTATGGATCAGCGCATCCCAAATTTTCTTTATCGCCTGGCCTGTCTCTTGATTCACAAATAGCGACGATCGGCTGCCGTGAGGCCGTCCTAGAAAATAAGGTCGCATTGAGTCCCAAGTTTCAGCTACCTGTGACCATTCCCAGCAAGGAAGCTCTTTCTCAAGAATTAGAGGCATGGCCACAGACAACGGAATCATTCCATCGGCTTGCAGAGGCGTATGCCAGTGGCACCTAACCAGTATCGGGGTCGTCTCAGAATTGTATAACTGCACCTTGAGTTTCTCAGCAGTGATGCGAGCAGCATGGTGAGATGGAAGGTTCGAAACGGAATCTAGAACTTTTTGACCGTCACCGTAAGGGCAAGTGATGAATCCGTTAGCAAAGTATCTTGTGTGATCGAGCCCTTCATACCCGCAATCCTCGCTAGGTCCCGTTACGGGATCGCGGTCGTTGTGATTGCGGACCAGCGGATGCCAACTTGGATATCCGTCCACCACCGGGCCGCACTCGCTAAGAATCTCTAACAACGCTTCCTTGCTGCGCGCTCGTTGAGCCTCGTCCACCTCCCTTGGACGGGGAACGAGGTAACCAAGGACCTCTTCGAAACCTACTCGCGCCGCTTCATCTGCTCTGAACACCATCATTTGTCTCCACGAATTTGTCAGTTTACGCACAATATCACTGATTTGCGCATGAAACAATGACTTCATGCGTAAAGTTAACCGATTGTGGGATTCTTCGGTCGAAAGCATGCACGATTGCAGCGTCGTCCCCTATTGTCATGCAGACGTTTTAGAGAGGCGAGGGACACCTGCGATACGCGATGCTGACCCGAGGCGCGCCTACCAGTACGCAACCGCGAGGGTGATTGTCGCTACGATACGGCCGACAATTCCTGGGCATACTCAATATGGTTGAATGAGTAAGGTTCGCTTCTTGTCACTGTAGACAACCATCTTCTCGATAGAGTCTGTCCCTGTAGCCCTGTCGATAAGCGTTCGAAATTTTGCAATCGTCTTCACTTGGGTAACAGCGGATTTATGTTGAAAACGTCGTATTTCAGAAATGGAACACGATCTATACGCGTTTTGAATTATTTTATTCTTATCAAGAAGATTTTTTTTCTCAGGCGCCGTAGTATTAATCAATTCTATGATCTTTGCTATTTTTTCATGCAAATGAACTATTGCATCCGATTCGTTTTGTACACCAAATTTCTTCCAAGCAGGCTCATGGTGAAAAATTCTATTCCTGAATTCTCTGATTGTTTTAACAAGATCCCTCATGTAGGTTAGCGTCGTATTGGCTGATAAGGACGGCCAGTTGCCTAAGAAAACCTTACCCATATTCCTAGGCCAGATGAGATTATTCCCCATAAATTCATGATCTAGAATGAATTCCCATGTCGAAAATTCGGTTTTTGCTATTATTTCATGATGCGATGGCTTTACGTTTCCAGTTATGCCATATCGATCCTTCTTCTCTTTAATGACAGCCCGTGATGCGGAATCAAAATTGTCGTATACGCATTTAACAAAAAACGGAGGGACTTGTCCGGGCGCAAATGATTTGTAGTGTAATTTGCTTTTTTTCCACCAGAAATAGCCTAAATCGGCGGTCAACGCTTTATCAATTGCATTGCGCAAAGTTATTTCTGCTGCTGAAATCAAGTGATAAATCTCAGAACATACGTTAATATTCCACAAATATGCACCGACTAGTTCAACATCTGTGGAAGTTTTGAATGTTGTCTTGTAGCTATTAAGTCTTTCGTTTGTGATCAGGTTGTCGATCAATAGTGGACGGTAAGCTACGGTTTGAGGCATGTGTTCTCCGGATGATTCCGCGTTAGTCGTGACGGGCTTGACACTATGCCATAAAGGCCCTATAGTAGGAACTAAGGTTGGTGCTGGGCTCCAATGGATGAGAATCTACGACCCTTCACAAAGACCTAAAAAATTCGCCCCGGCCTAGAGCCGGGGTTTCCGTTTTTGGAAGCATTTTTTGCATCCCCTCCTCTTCGCTGCCTACATCACATCAATGCGTAGTCTACGTAGAGGTTGCGCCGGCGGCTGAGAGTTTCATTTTCTGAAGCTCCGAGAGTTTGGCCATGTCTAGGCCGATGATCTTCTGTGCGCACGCCAGGCAGTAGTGGTCCCAGCTACGGCCATTCCTGACCTTAAGCCGCACGTCGCCCTTCTCGATTCGGTGCTTCACGCTGGCTTGGCAGTTATGAGCTTTTCCGGCGGCGTCCACCTCAGTGCGGATGATGAGTGATTTAGTTGCCATCCAAAAATACCTCCCTTGTAGCTGCCGCGAGAATGTTTTCAAATCCGTGGTCGATCCGGTCGAGCTCGTCGCGTGAAAACTCGTGCCGTTGGCCTGGCCCGCGTCCGACGAGGGCGTTTACTTGGCGGTCAACAGCCGCCTTCATCACAATCAAGTTGGTCCGTCCAAGACGCCGAGTATCAAGCTCGCTACCTTGAGGGTTGATGGCGCGATCGCCGAGGATCCTACCTGCAGCAGTGCGGACCCGCATATCGAGCCCGCCCCGCATTGCTTGGCGCTGGCGTACCCGGGTGACCGGGATTGGCTGCAAGGTCTGGTATGCGGCGGCTATGTCGTCCGTGGTATAGCCGCGCGACTGGAGCACGCGCAATGCGGCTAGAGCCGCGTCGTCCTGAAGCAAAGGGATTTCCTCCAGATGGACTTCGGATTGACCGCGCACTTCCACGCCGTCCAGATCGTGCGGCACGGGCTCGATCTCGCGTCCGAATGAGCCGCTGTCCGGATCGACGCTTTCCACGGGCATGAGCTGGTCGAAGTAGTCTCGGTCGGCCTCGCTGAATTCCTGAAAGTCTGCCCAGCGCCGCGCGATATTCGCGCCCGCATGGTACACAACAACGCCCTGGTTGAGGATATGTCCAGGGGCGTTTTGCTCTATTACGCGCATAATGCGTCCGACGAACTGCACGAACGGCGACAGGTTGCTGAAGATGCTGAACACGGCAGCTACAGACAAATAGGGGTGGTCGAACCCTTCGCCGAGCTTGCGTACCTGAACGATTACATCAAGCTGATGATTTTCCAGGCGCTGCATTACGGCTTGGTTGGCTGGCGCGTTATCTCGCGAATGGACGTACCCTGCGCGAAGGCCACGTGCAGCGTACGCTTCGACCACCTGCCGGCAATGTTCGTAGTTGAGAGCGGACGCGATAATCTTCAGCCGGCGCTCGCCGGTCTCACCGCGCAGCCGCTGCAATTCATTGATCGAAGCGTCGACGATGGTGTTTAGCGTTTCCGTGGACGTTACGATGCTGCGACGGAAATCGGCTTCCTCCTCGCCCAGACGCAGTACATCATCGAGTCCGACTTCAATCTCCTGGCCGTCCTCGCGGCGGACGTAACGAAGCGTACGCGGGTTCAGTTGCACGGCTTTCAGGCGCTTGACGTAGCCTTCCTGGATAGCCTCGAAGATCGGATACGTGTAAATGACCCGCCCCTCCATGATCTGTCCATCGGCCCGCATCGGCGTGGCGCTAAAGTTGACAATCCGCGCCTCCGGGAATTGCGCCTTAAGTGCCATCCAGCTCTCGGCCACGCCGTGGTGCCCCTCGTCGAACAAGATCAAGTCGAAGTAGTCACCCGGAAGCTGCCTCAACCAACGGTTCGTATCCCCGCCCTGGAGTTGCTGGATGTTGGTGATGACGACGTGCGCCTCGTCCAAGTCCGCGCGATTGGTAGTCATCCCGCGAATCCCCACTGGCTCAGGATATGGCCCCCCGGTCAGGACCGCGCATTTCTGGTAGAACATGGCCGGGCTGGACGGGTCGAAATCTCGCGCGAGCTGCTGCGCGATAGCCACGCCAGGCGCAACTACGAGAGTGCGACGCGAACGGGCCGCGAATGGCGCTATCGTGATGCTACCGGACTTGCCGCATCCGACGGGCAGGATGACAGCGAACTCACGCTCCCCCTGGTCGTCCGCCTCGAAGACCGCGCGCAAGGCAAGGTAGGTTTCCCGCTGAGGCGTGCGGATACGGTCGTTGCTCTCGATATGCGGTTCGCGGTCTTGGAACGGGTTTGTCATGGGTACCTTTGCGATAGGTGGTGGTGGCAGCGCGTTGCAACGGCTGAGTTCTTCTGATTTCGTTGCTAGTCAGGAAGAATTTCCCCTCAGCTTCCGGTTTCCCAACCTCAACATGTGGTATGATAACCGGAAGTTCACAACCTAGAGGAAATTATTTTGCTGCTCGCACATACTGAACCTGCATCACGCGCGCGCGTGATCACAGATGCACATGAGGTCGCCTCTAGGCTGTTGGAACTCCAAGCATCGCTTAACGAAGATCTCTTGCTTGAAGCGAACCTCCGTGGGTTTGATGCGCGCCTGGAAGCGACTCCTGCCCACGCGCCTACAGCGGCTGGCACCTATCATTGGCACGCATTCGTATTTGCAATGCGCATCGCCCTGAAGGAGCGAGGATGGGCCATCAAGAATCATATGAACTGTCCTTTTGTGATCTCCCCGGATAAGACCGTTTCTATTTTGGTCATGACTGGTGACTCCGAGACAGGCAAGGAATTCGGAATTCCAAAGAACCAGGCCGATAAAGGGCGCGTCCTTAGCGACGCAATCGATATCAACCAGAGTTATGACTTATTTGAGTCCGCCGCTATTTCGCACATGGAAAGAGGGGCATCAGGAACTCAACTTTGGGTACTGCTCTATCATGTTGAGCGCGATAGCACCGGTATGCCAAAGGAAATTCGTACCGAGCTGTCCTTGCCTTCTCGCTTTGAAAAGAAGAAAATTGTGGGTTGGACGGAGCGCATTGTGCTTCGCAGTCTTGATGTAGGGGCCGAGCCAGCAATCGAGCGGCCGGCGCCTGTCGAACCTATTGATTTTCCTGTTGAGCGCCGCAACGCAGGGTGAAATATGAAACTGATGTGATGCTTAACCCTTCAAGAATTGAGTTTGCCCGCAACCGACGCCGTTGGACTAAAACACGTTTGGCCAAGGAGCTGGGAGTGCAGGTTCGGTCTATTCAAGGATACGAGTCAGGTGAATACGCGCCAGAAGCTGAGCGATTGGAACGAATCGCACAGCTTCTGCGTTTCCCGGCTGAGTTCTTCTTCGGCGATGATCTACCCATTATTGCCGATCACACAGCGAGCTTTCGATCGATGTCCAAGATGTCAGAGAGCCTCAAGTTGAGCGCCTTAGGAACTGGGACGATGGCGTTCCTGTTGGATGACTGGATAGAAAAGCAATTCAAGTTACCTGTGGCGGACCTGCCCGACCTAAGTGATCTTTCGCCAGAGGATGCAGCCGCTACGCTACGGCGAATATGGGGGCTTGGCGAAGCACCGATTAGCAATATGACTCACCTGCTTGAGTCCATGGGGATTCGCGTTTATTCGTTGACAATTGATGCAAGAGAAGTCGATGCATTCAGCGTTTGGCATGACAATCGACCATTTGTCTTACTGAACACATTTAAGTCGGCGGAGCATAGTCGATTCGATGCAGCTCATGAGTTGGCACATTTGGTGCGGGATCGTCACAGCATGCTTCACGGACGAGCCCATAGTCCGGAAATGGAAAGGGAAGCGCAAGCATTTGCATCAGCTTTTTTGATGCCTAGAGCAAGCGTAATTGCTCATAAACCTAACTTTCCGACCCTGCCGCAGCTCATAAAGCTGAAACATGTTTGGGGAGTGTCCTTGGCTGCACTCGCTTTTCGCATGAACCAACTTTCGTTGTTTACTGAGTGGACATACAGAAATCTTTGCATCCAAATTGCAAAGCATGGATATCGCACTAAAGAGCCTGAGCCAATGGCCCACGAAACTTCCCTGACCCTAGCCAAGGTCTTCAAGGTGCTGCGCGCAGAGGGAATTAATCGGTCAGATATCGCTCGCGACCTATGTGTGAGCCCTGATGAACTCGACAATTTAACGTTTTGCTTGTCAATTTCTGGCGTAAGTTCTACCAGAGACGTGGCGGGCCCTGTGCCAGCAATTTCTGCCCGTCCAGTATTGCAACTTGTGAAGTGACGGTCGATAGGAAATTTCTCGGACGTACGACTAGCTCGTTGCCGATACAAATTCGGTACAGCAATCAATTCTTGTAGCCTTCGTTAGACTACGCTAAGTTACTGATTCTAAAGTACTTTCAAGTTGGCTAAATTACGGTACAATTCGCTTAGTAATCAAAGACATACTGTTTTATTTGCTAATTTGTAATCATCAGGTGGCGAGTTCGAAACCGGCAGTCGGCACCAACAGAATCAAGCACTTTAGCCCAGCCTTTCAGGTTGGGCTTTTTGCTTTCTGAGCCTCAACGATTGCCAACCGATGGCCAGGACCGCATCGCAACAGCGGCGACCCGCAATAGTTTTTCCCGGGTGGCGCCGTCGCGGGCGAGTGTCGACATGCCCTGGATGACGGCCATCGTAGTCGCCGCCAGGCCATCGGCGTCTGAGTCGGCCGGCAGCTGCTTGTCTTCGATCGACTGCAGAATTTTCGTTCGTAAGCGCGCTTCGATGCCGCGGCGGATCGCCGCCAGCTCTAGCTTGACGTCATTGGCAGCGTCCGAGCAACTGATCGCGGAACTCGCCAACAGGCAGCCTGGCGGCGTGCTCTCACCTGAGAAGCCGATCGCTGAGGCGCGCAGCAATTCACGGGCAGCCTCTTGCGCCGACGGCGCTTGATCGATGATGGTGTCGGACGTGACCGGCCCCGACATGTACAGCCCAACGGCGTCGAGAAACAGCCGCTTCTTGTCGCCAAATGCCGAATAGACGCTGGACGGCTTTACCGCCAACGCCGCTGTGATGTCGTTCAGCGACGTCGCCTCGTAGCCATGCCGCCAGAACAGCAGCATCGCCTTGCGCAAGGCATCGTCGCGGTCAAACGACAATGGCCGGCCCTTCTTTTTCATGGTTTCAGTCATACATTCTAGTGATCGCTAGGAAATTTGTTGTGGGGCGCTAGAAACTAGGCTACTATTTTCCTATCAATCACTCGGAAAGTAAAGCCATGCCTATGCGAGACTATCGTACCCTCGGACGTTCTGGCTTGGTGGTCAGTCCTTTTTGCCTCGGCACCATGACGTTCGGGACTGCTCGCTGGGGCTCGGGGGAAGCCGAGTCGCGGGCAATATTCGACGCCTACGTGGACCAGGGCGGAAACTTTATCGATACCGCTGACGTGTATTCCAGTGGCCGCAGCGAGGAAATGATCGGACGATTTATTGCCGACGCTGCACTGCGCGACCGCATCGTGCTGGCGACGAAATCCGGTTTCGCGGATGGCCAGGGACCGCACGCCGGCGGCAACGGCGCCAAGCATATCCGCACTGCGCTGGAGGCGTCGCTGCGCCGACTAAAGACCGACTACATCGACCTGTACTGGGTGCACGTGTGGGACTCCGTCACGCCGGCCGAAGAACTGCTGGAGACGATGGCCTCGCTGGTTCGCTCTGGAAAAATCCGCTACTGGGGCATGTCGAACACGCCGGCCTGGTACGCGGCCAAAGTGGCGACCCTGGCCGCGGTGCGCGGCTTGCCGGGGCCTATCTCCCTGCAGTATTTCTATTCGCTGGCCAATCGCGACATCGAAGACGAGTTCGTCCCATTGGCGGCGGAGTTTGGCATGGGCATCGTGCCATGGAGTCCGCTGGCATTCGGTCTGCTTACCGGGAAGTATGACCGGGCAAGCGTCGAGAGCGCGGCGCCGCGAGAGAGTGGACTGCCGCGCGATACGGCCAAGGAGGGCGCGGCAAGGCCGGAAGGCGACAAACGGCTTGATGGCGCCAACCCGTTTGGCGATTCGCTATTTACCGAACGCAACTGGAAGATCCTCGACACGCTCAAGGCCGTCGCCGACGACAGCGGGCTGAGCCAGGCGACGGTGGCTTTGTCCTGGGTCACCGGTCGCGCCGGCGTCGCATCTACCCTGATGGGTGTCAGCCGGGTGGAGCAGATCGCCGACAACGTCGCTGCGTTGGACATCGTGCTGTCGCCGCAACAGCGCGCTACGCTCGACGCCATCAGCGCGCCGGAACAGAAGATGCTCTACAGCTTGTTCACACCGTCGCTGCGCCAGCACGCAGTGTTTGGCGGCAGTTCCGTACGCGACTAGCCCCTCGACCATGGCCGCGGACTAGCCTGGCACTCAGCTGGCGATGGTGCCAGGGCTGCCGCCGAGGATGCCCGCGTAGGGTGCGGGACGGGCGCCGATGGCGACGCTGTCCGGGCCAATCTCGAAAAGGCGGAACTCGCGGCTGTGGGCGCTGCCGCGCACCTTGATGACCGAAATGAGCGTGCGGATCTCGGCCTCGGTTTCGATGTAGCGCAGCATGACGATGGCGTCGACCAGGAAGGCGCTGCCGTTCGGGCTGAAGCGCAGCTCGGTGAAGCGGTCCTCGAGCTCGGCCGTCATGAGCAGCGTCACGCCCTTTTCGGTCAGCACCGTGGTCAGGCGGAACAGCGATTCGCGGAAGTCCTCGCGGAACTCGGGCGCCAGCGCCAGTTCAAACGCGGACAGCGAGTCGAGCACGACGCGGCTGGCCTTGGTCTTGTCAATCAGCATGACCAGTTCGTGCAAGGTCTCGTCGATCGACAGGTCGAGCGTGCGCACATTGAGCATGGCGACTTTGCCGGAGCGCACCAGTGCGCCGAGTTTGTCGTTCATCATCTGGCTCGGGCTTTTCTCGAACAGCGCGATGACGCAATTCTCGCCCTGGCGCACGCCTTCGGCGACGAACTCGGTCGCCAGGGTCGATTTGCCGGAACCGGAGGGGCCGACCAGCAGCATCGAATAGCCGAGCGGCACGCCGCCGCCCAGCATGTCGTCGAGCTCGGGCACGCCCATCGACAGACGGCGCGCGCTGGCTGGCGCCGGCGCCGGCGCCTCGCTGCCGGTGGGTTCGGCGGCGCCTATCATGCGCGGGAAGATCTCGATGCCGGCCTCGGTGATGCGGAAGGTATGCATGCCGGGCCGCTGGGCCTGACCGCGCATCTTGATGACCTGCACCTTGCGCACCATCGCGTTGCGCTGGACACACTGATTGAGCCAGATGATGCCGTCGGCGACGGTGAAGATCGGGTTCTGGTCGGCCTCGTTGGCGAGGTATTCGCCGATGAGGAAGGTGGTGGCGCGCCAGCCGGTCATGTGGGTCACCAGCTGCTGCACGAACGACTGCAAGGCCTGGATCTCCTTGTGCTCGCCTTTGGCGCCCTGCACGAACGAACGGAACGAGTCGATAAAGACGTAGGCCGGCGAATGGGTCCGCACCGCTTCCAGGATCTGCGCCAGGACGACGTCGTAATTACCCTGCTCGACCTCTTGCGCGAGATTGATGAATTCGATGGAACCGTCGACCTTGTCGAAGTCGAAGAAGCCGAACTGCTGCTGGTAGCGCAGCATCTTGACCGGCGGCTCGCCCATTGCCGTGAAAAACAAGGCCTTCGAGGTCGGGGTGGCGAGGGAAAACATGATCTGCTGGGCAAAGGTGGTCTTGCCGCTGCCGGGCGCGCCGCCGATGATGTTGAACGACAGTTCGGGCAAGCCGGCGCCAAGGATCGCGTCGAGCCCGGGGACGCCGGTCTTTAACAGTTTTACCCTTAGTTTCTCGCTCATCAAATGCTCCTATCTACTTTTTTGGTCGCTGGTCACCGACGGCGGCACCCACGAATTTCGCGGTGAGGGTCGGCCCGATCAAGGTGAACAGCGAGTCGATGTATGTGCCCAGCAGGGCCCGCGTGGCGCGGATCACTTCGGCGGATGGCTGCATATTGATGCTCGCCTCGAACGCGCTGAAGTAATGGTCGCCGGCACTGCCAGGAGCGAACGCCGGCAGCCACGGGAACACGGGCCGGTTGATATCGAGGCCGCGCATGAACAGCAAGTGCACGCTGGCCGGGCCGATCAGCGGAGAGAATTTCCCCAGCAGTGCCAGCCAGACGGCCATGACGTCGCGCAGCGCTGAGGCGTCCGAGCTGACGTCCACCCGTTTCATCAGCGTCAGCAGAAGCTCGTTTCTTAAAGCCATAGATGCCCTTTCGGCGACAGCAGGGCGCCGCCCTCTTCCACTGTCACTAACATCGCTCTCGCCTTCTCGGGCCTGGTTCGTATGGTGAGATTTTAGCCGATTGCGTGAACTTCACTGTTGAAAATTAACGATCACCGGTCAGCGACCGGGTAATCGGGACCGATATCGTGACAGTCGTGCCGTGCGGGCGCGAACTGGTCACGACCAGGCGGCCACCGAGCGCGGTCATGCGTTCAGCCACGTCGAGCAGGCCGTAGGAACTCGATTTCCTCGGCTGGCTGGTGTCGAAGCCGACGCCGTTGTCGCTGACGTTCATCAACACCGTGTTATTCAGGACCTCGAGCATCACATCGACCCGGCTTGCCAGCGAATGGCGAAACACGTTGCTCAGGCACGCCTGCAAGGCCCGGTACAACGCCAGCGTCTGCTCGTCCGCCAGCACGCAGTCTTCGAGGCGCCCATCGAGCGACAGGTTGCAGCGCAGGCCGGACGCCTGTTCGAATTTCTTGAGTTCCCATTCGACGGCGGCGCCGAGGCCAAGTTCAATCTGCAGCGGGCGCATGTGGGCGACGATCTGCCCTACCGAACTGATGGTGATGTCGAGGTTGTCGAGCGCCTTGTCGACCCAGTCGTGCAGGCGCGGATGGGAGCCGGCGGTGCGCGCATGCAGCGCCGAGACGTCCAGCCTCAGCGCGAGCAGGTGCTGGCCGAGGTTGCCGTCGATCTCGCGCACGATGCGCTTGCGTTCTTCTTCGCGCGTGGCGACCTGGTGCGCCAGCAGTTCGTTGAGTTTTTTTTCGTTGGCGCGCAGCGCCGCGTAAGCTTGCTCGCATTGCAGGATGCGGGCCACCAGGGCCTCGTTGATCAGCATCTGCTCGATATTGAGCAACATGTCGGGCGACAGGACATTCGGCGCGCCCGCCGGTGCCTGCGCCCTGCGCCGCACGCGCGGACGCAACGCCAGCGATGAACCCTTGTACGGTTTGTATGTTTGCATGTTGCACCGATGTTTCGTGGTCGAAAACCAGGGACTGCGGGCGAAGTTGGCCGCTGCACGGGCCAGACTGCTTCAGTTGCGCGGCGCATGCCGGAAGAGTCATATTAGTTATAAAAGTAAATAAATGCTAGCTGCATAATTTGCGGGCGTGTCGGGGGGGAGGACGCGATTTAACATTGTAACGGTGTGTGTCTAGAGAGAACCCGGGGCTGCGAGGGCAGATCTAACGGACTTGCTTCACCTGATAATGTGACACTCATGAATCCGCATCTGACAGGCGCCGCGAAACGCCTTCTATTTTCGCTGTCGGTGGCGCTCTCGCTGGCTGGCTGCGCCGTCTACGAGCCCTATCCGGCAACCTACAGCACCTACGACCCCTACGGTTACCGCTACCCGTATGGGCAGCCGGCCTATTCCGGCGTGCCCTATTACGTCGGCCCGCCGGTGACGCTCGGCCTGTGGTTCGAATCTCGCCGCCACCATGGCTTTCGCGGCCACGGCGGCCCCCACCGCCACCACGGATTCCATCGCGGCGGCGGCGGCGGCCATCATGGCGGCTGGGGACGCGGTGGCCACGGCGGCGGCCGGCGCTAGCAGCGTGTGGCGTACTGTATCTCGTGTAAGCGAACGCATCAATTCCGTCCGCGCGGCGTGGACTCGCTATAGTGAAGTCACACCAACTTCACCAGGAGATGCAAAATGAAAGCCACCATCCTCGGTACCGCCGTCGCGCTGCTGATCGGCAGTGCCGCCTTCGCCCCGGCGCAGGCACAAGCTTATGCACGCGACAGCGTCATCGTCGTACGCACCGCGCCGCCGGCGCCACGCCACGAAAGAGTGCCGCAAGCGCGGCGCGGCCACGCGTGGGTGCCCGGGTACTGGAACTGGACTGGCCGCCGCCACGTCTGGACCGCAGGCCACTGGGAGCGCGTGCGCAAGGGCTACGTCTACCAGCAGCCGCAGTGGCAGCAGGGTGACGGCGGCTGGCGCCTGCAGCGCGGCGGCTGGCAGCGTGGCGAGCGTGCGGATGGCCGCAGCGACCGCGACCGCGACGGCGTGCCGAACCGTTACGACGCACGCCCGAACAATCCGAATCGCCAGTAAGCAGCAGGCAGTACGGCGCGCGGCGGGAGCCATCCCGCTGCCGCCGCGCGCCGCATCCGACGCTGCGCGCCCACCCATCCCCTGCGCCCTCCGGGCCGTTTCCTGCACTCCATGCCGCATAAAATGCAGTCTGTCGCAATCCGGTAGGGTTGTGCCCGGCACCTGGCTATAGTTCACTCAACCCAACGAACTTTAAGCGCCCAGGAGCCCAGCATGAACATCGCAAAAAACATGGAAGTCATCTTCATCACCGCCCTCGCACTGGTCTCGGTGACCAGCCTTGCCAGCGCCGCGGCGCCCGCGCACCGCGTACCGGCGCCGATCGTCCAGCAAGCCGATGCGGCTGCGCCGATGACGGTGGTGACGATCACCGGCAAGCGCCTGAGCGCGGCGCAAAAAGCGCAGCTGGCGAACTGATCGGCACACCAACATCACGCGGAGAACCACCATGAATAAACTGATCGGTACTGTCTGCATGGCACTGGCGCTGTGCGCCACCGCGGGCGCCGCGCTGGCCCAGCAAAGCAGCGAGACGCGCGCCATCGATGCACGCGTGCAGAAAGTAAAACTGGGCGGTGTCATCGACCTGCGCATCAAGCAAGGGCCGGCCGCTTCGCTGGTGATCAGCGGTGACCAGCGCCATGTGCCGAAAGTGGTCACAACCCAGCAGGGCGACACCTTGCATATCGATATCGAGAACAACCGCCACTTCCAGTTCGGCAAGAACAACAAGGAACAGTTGCGTGCCGAACTGACGCTGCCGGACTTGAACGAGCTGGTGTCGCAAGGCGTCGGCGCGGCCAGCATCACCGGCTTTTCGGGCGAGCAGATCCGCCTGGCGCTCGATGGCGCCGGCACCGTCACGCTGGCCAGCCGCTACCGCAACATCAACGCCAGCCTTGGCGGCGTCGGCAGCATGACGCTGGGCGCCACCGACAGCGAGCGCGTCGAACTGAGCCTGCGCGGCGCCGGCCGCATCGAAGTGAACGGACACAGCAAGCTGCTGCGCGCGAAGCTCGGCGGCGTCGGCAGCCTCGAAGCGCGCGAACTGCGCGCCGACGCGGTCGAACTGAAGATGACCGGCCTTGGCAGCGCTACGGTGTACGCCAAGACCAGCGCCGACCTCGTGCTCAACGGCCTCGGTTCGGCCACCGTGTACGGCAAGCCGGCCAACCGCAAGTCGGCCGCCAGCGGCCTGGGCAGCGTTAGCTGGGAGTAAGCGCGGTTGCGCCCACCGCGTCGTCGACAAGCCGCCCGCGAGGCGGCCTTTTTACGCCGCTATTTGACGACCATGTTGTTCTTTACGCCGCGCACCCCTTCGACGTTGCGCGCCAGCTCGACCGCCTTGCGGATGGCTTCCTGCGACGAGACGAAGCCGCTCAGCTGCACGGCGCCCTTGAAGGTTTCGACATTGACTTCAGTGGCCTTGACAGCGGGATCGGCCGCCAGCGCCGCCTTGACCTTGGTGGTGATCACGGCATCGTCGATGTACTCGCCGGTGCCTTCGCGCTTGGCCGTGGGGGCGCAGGCGACCATCGACAGGATCAGCAGACTGGCGAACAGGAATTTGAGAAAGTGTGCGAGGCGCATGGCGAGGCTCCAGGGTCAAGGGGTTGATCGCCCCATTTTCCCGTGGCCCCGCAACGCGGATTTGATGTCCGCCAAACGAACCGGCCCTGCCGCGGATCAGAGCGCGGCGCGCGACGCGGTGCGTGCCAGCGCGGCACGGATCAGCCGGCGCGCCTCGATCTTGCTGCGCATCAGGTCGCGCCCGAGCACCAGTCGGACGTCGACCTTTTCGCCCGCGGCAACTTCCACCAGCGCGGCGTCATCGAAGCGCTCGGCCAGCCGCAGCGCCGCCTCGCGAAACCCCGGCTGGTACTCGATGCGGGTGTGCTCGATGTTGAAGCCCTTGTGGTTCGACAGGCGCGCCACGCGGATGCTGGCGTCGCCGAGCTTGCGCGCCAGCCGGCGCGCCATGCCGGTGACGCCATTGCCATTGCGAATTTCAAGCGTGGTGTTGACTGGCGTGCGGGCCGGCGGCGCGGCCGGCTCGCGGGCGGCCAGCGCTTTGGCCGGAGCCGCCGAGGCCGGCACAGGGTCGCTGTCCGGCGGCGCCTCGGTGGCGGCGCTCTCCGCGCCGCCGGCGCGGCGCAGCTCGAAGATGCCGCCGCTGCCCGGGCGCAGGTCGGCCAGCGGGTAGGTCTCGACCGCCTGGCTGGCCGCCACCGCCGTGTCGATGGCGGCGGCGACGCCGCTGCGCTGCGCCGCCGTGTAATCGACCTTGAAGTCGTGCGATTCGAGGCCGGCCGCCTGCTGCAGCATGTGCTGCGCGCGCTCGTGCTGGCCGAGCTTCTCGAGCGCGTTGCCGAGGTGGCGCCAGGCGCGGTGGCTGAGCGGATCGAGCAGGCAGGCCTTTTCCAGCGCCACCACGGCGGCGGCGGCGGCGCCATTGAGCAGATGCGCGTAGCCGAGATTGCTGAACAGGTAGGCACTGGCGGTGGTCGCCGGCGCCGCCGCCGTCAGCGCCTGCCACAGCGCGATGGCGCGCGCGTATTGGCCTTGTTCGGCGTACAGCGTGGCCAGGCCGTTCTGCGCGTTGACGTGCGCCGGATCGACCAGCAGCGCGGCGCGGTAGGCCGCCAGCGCGTCGTCGGCGCGCTGCGCCAGGTGCGCGTTGCGGCCGGCCAGGTAGGCCTGGTCGGCCTGGGCGAACGCCGGCAGCGCGGCCACCGGCTGGTCGGATCGGCCGACCTGCACGCAGGCCATCAGCAGCGTGCCTGCGCACGCCGCGGTGAGATGCTTCAAGCTAGGGCGCATGGTGTGCTCCTCGGAGGTTTCAGTTGGCGCCGCTCATCGCGCTGAGCGCGGCGGCGACCTGGATGCCGGCCGGCCCGACCAGGACGATCAGCAGCGTCGGAAAGATAAAGAAGATCAGCGGGAACAGCAGCTTGAGGGCGATCTTGGCGGCCGCTTCCTCGGCCAGCAGCTGGCGCTTCGAGCGCAGCGTGTCCGAATGCACGCGCAGCGACAGGCCCATGCTGGTGCCGAAGCGCTCCGACTGGATCAGCATCGCCACCAGCGTGTCGACGTCCTCGACGCCGCTGCGCAGGGCGAAATTGCGCAGCGCCTTTTCCTTGGTGAAGCCGGCGCGCATTTCCATCAGCACCAGCTGCAGCTCCTGCGCCAGCACCATGCTCTTGATGTGGATCTCGCCGGCCACCTTGATCAGGCCGCGCTCCAGGCTCAGGCCCGCTTCGACGCAGACGGTCAACAGGTCGAGCGCGTCGGGAATGGTTTCGAAGATCTCGCGCTGGCGGCGCGCGGCGGTGCGCGCCAGGATCACGTTCGGCAGGTAGTAGCCGAACGCCACCGCCAGCAGCAGCGGCAGCATGAACTGGTGCGCGGCCCACTTCGGCGCCGCCCACACCATCGACAGCGCGGCGATCGACGGCACGATCAGCGCCAGCAGCGTCTTGGCGGCGAAGTACAGCGTCGCCGCGCCCGAGGTGCGCCAGCCGGCATTCATGAAGCGGGTGCGCAGCGGCGACTGCTCCCAGCCCTCTTCCGGCAGCGACAGGCGGCTGAACGGCTGCGCCGCCTTGACCACTTTCTCGACCCAGCCGTTGCTCTCGAGCGCGCTCGGTTCGCTCGGCTTGTCGAAGCTGGCGAGCCGGTCGCGCATGTAGTTCGGTGAAAAGATCGTCACCGCCAGCATCACCAGCCCCACCACGACGGCGAACAGGATCAGCAGGAAGACGATATGCGATGTGGTCATGGCCAGGCTCCTCAGACGCGGATGCGGACGATGCGGCGGGTCCACAAGCCGCCCAGGATGATCATGACGGCGCCGACCCACAGCATGCGCACGCCGAGAGGATGGGTCCACAGGATGCTGACGTAGCTGCGATTGACCAGCAGCATCACGCCCATCATGACGAACGGCAGCGACGCCAGGATCCAGGCCGACAGCCGGCCCTCGGCCGACAGTACCCGCACCTTGCCGGCCAGCTTCAGGCGCTCGCGGATGATGTGGCTGATGTTGCCGAGGATCTCGGCCAGGTTGCCGCCCGACTCGCGCTGGATCACCACCGCGATCACCAGGTAGCGCAGGTCGGTCAGCGGCACGCGCTCGGCGAGGTTGTGCAGCGCTTCGTTCATCGGCACGCCGTAATTGATTTCCTGGTGGGAGGTGCGGAACTCGCCGCTGAGCGGCTCGGGCAGCTCGTTGCCGACCATCTGCATGACGTTGTTGAAGGAGTGGCCGGCGCGCATCGCGCGCGCGAGGAAATCGGCGGCCTCCGGCAACTGGCGCTCGATGCGCCGCAGCCGCGAGGTACGGGCGCGGCGCAGGAACATGACCGGCGCCGACACCAGCAGCAAGGTCAGCACCAGCTGCAGCGGACCGGGCATCGGCTGCAGCATGCCGAGCGTCAGCGCGGCCACCAGCGCCAGCGCGATGGCGCCGATGAAGGCCTCGACCGACCACTTCAGGCCAGACTGCAGCAGCAGGCGGTCGATCGCGTGCGCCAGGCGCAGGCGGTGCAGGCGGCGGTCGAGCCACTCCGACCTGGCAAAGCGGCGCTGCTTGAGGATCGAGACGCGCTCGCCGCTGTCTGCCATGGCGCCCGACATCAGGCGCAGGCGGCGCGCGATGCGCCGCGCGGCGCTGCCGTGGACGCCGGTCCACCACAGATAGGCGCCCTCGATGACCAGGATCACCGCGGCGAATGTGAGTACCGCGAAACCGTAGAATAGTGCGTCCATGTCGTCTCCTGGCGCTACTCGAAGATGCGGGTGGGGTCGAACGCCGTATCGGGCACCGGCGCGCCGAACAGGCGCACCCGCTCGGCGAAGCGCGGGCGCACGCCGGTGGCGCAGAAATGCCCGAGCACCTTGCCGTCCGGCGCGACGCCGGTCTGGTCGAAGCGGAAGATTTCCTGCATCGCGATGATGTCGCCCTCCATGCCGGTGATCTCCTGCATGCTCACCAGCTTGCGCGCGCCGTCGGTCAGGCGCGTGACCTGCAGCACCACCGTCACCGCCGAACAGATCTGCTGGCGGGTGGCGCGCGGGGTCAGGTTGACGCCGGCCATGCCGACCATGTTCTCCAGCCGCGCCAGGGCGTCGCGCGGGGTG
This sequence comes from Pseudomonadota bacterium, assembly GCA_040386255.1. Lineage (GTDB taxonomy): Bacteria > Pseudomonadota > Gammaproteobacteria > Burkholderiales > Burkholderiaceae_D > JAFCUW01. The sequence goes on along the minus strand of JAZKFW010000031.1, from coordinate 184,787 downwards.
TTCGAGTGGATCGTCGCCAGCGAGCCTTCGTGGCCGGTGTTCATCGCCTGCAGCATGTCGAGCGCCTCGGCGCCGCGCACCTCGCCGAGGATGATGCGGTCGGGCCGCATGCGCAGCGCGTTGCGCACCAGCGCGCGCTGCGACACCTCGCCCTTGCCTTCGATATTCGGCGGCCGCGTCTCCAGGCGCACCACGTGCGGCTGGCGCATCTGCAGTTCGGCCGCGTCCTCGATCGTGATGATGCGCTCGTTGGGCGGGATGAAGCCCGACAGCAGGTTCAGCAAGGTGGTCTTGCCGCTGCCGGTGCCGCCGGAAATGAGGATGTTGATCTTGGCGTGGCCGAGCGCCTGCAGCACCTGCACCATCGGCGGCGTCATGCTCTTGTAGGCGAGCAGGTTGTCGACCGTCAGCGGCGAGGTCGAAAAGCGCCGGATCGACAGGATCGGCCCGTCCACCGCCAGCGGCGGGATGATGGCGTTGACGCGCGAGCCGTCCGGCAGGCGCGCATCGACCATCGGGCTCGACTCGTCGACGCGGCGGCCGACCCGCGAGACGATCTTCTCGATGATCTTCATCAGGTGGGCGGCGTCGTGGAAGCTGGTGTCGGTCAGCTCGAGCTTGCCGCGCCGCTCGACGTAGACGCTGGAGTGGGTGTTGACCAGGATGTCGGACACCGACGGGTCGGCCAGCAGCGGCTCGAGCGGGCCGAAGCCGAGCATCTCGTGCTGGATGTCGAGCACCAGGTTGTGCCGCTCGGTCTGGTTGAGGACGATCCGTTCGTCTTCGATGATGCGCTGGATCAGCAGCGCCAGTTCGTGCTTGAACTGCTCGGTGGTGAGTCGCTTCAGGCGCTCGAGGTCGATGCGGTCGAGGATCATCTGGTGGACGTTCTTGCGCAGCTCCTGGTAGGCCTGGGTGGCCGCGCCGGGAGCTGCCAGGGTGGCCGTGCGCGGATCGTCGGCCCCATTCAAGCGCTCGCGTAAAGTCATCGCTGGTTTCCTCGGTTATTGGTCGGTGTCGGCGCGGCCGAACAGGCGGTCGAACAGGCCCTTGTTCTCGACGACGCGGCGCGCCGTCACCAGTTCGACCAGCTCGGACAGGCTGCGCGAGACCGGCGCCGCGCGCGACAGGCGCAGCACCGGCACGCCCTGGTTGACCGAGTCGGTGACGGCAATGTAGTCGTTGGGGATGGTGTGCACCACTTCGGCGCCCAGCGCGCTCTGCAGGTCCTGCAGGCGCAGCTTGCCGCCCTTTTCGTAGCGGTTGACGATCAGCCGGATGTGCTCGGGCGGGTAGCCGAGCGAACGGAAGATGTCGAGCAGGCGGCGGCCGTCGCGGATGTCCGGCAGGCCCAGCTGCAGGATCGGGTAGATGACGTCGGCGTTGTCGAGCGCGCGCAGCGAGATGGCGTCGATCTGGCGGCCGACATCGAGCACGATGTAATCGTAGTGCTGGCGCGCCACGCGCAGGATCGCGTCCATGTGCTCGGGCTTGAGTTCGACCGCCTGGCCGGGGTCGTCGGCGGCGGCGAGGATGCCGAAGCCGGGCGAGACGTGCACCAGCGACGACTCGAGGAAGGCGGCGTCGAGGCGGGCGATGTGGCGGCACACGTCCGACAGCGTCATCGCCGCCTTCTGGTCCGACACGTACAGCGTGGCGTCGCCGAACTGGCCGTGCAGGTCGATCAGCAGCACTTTCTTGTCGGCCAGGGTGGCCAGCGCGTAGCCGAAATTGGTCGACAAGAACGTCGCGCCGCTGCCGCCCTTGCAGGCGATGAACGCCAGGATCTTGCCGTCGCGCATATTGGTGACGCCGGCGGCGGTGGCGACGCGGTCGATCGCCTCGTGCAGCGCGCGATGCACCAGCGGCAGCTGCAGCACCTCGCGCACGCCGGCGCGCATCGCGCGGATCAGCAGTTCCTGGTGGTGCTCGCGCGTCAGCAGCATCAGGCTGGCGCCGGGATAGTGCTTGGCCAGGCGGGCGAGATGGGCGGCGTCGGCATCATCGAGTTCGCTGGCGTCGATCACCACCAGCGCCGGCTGGTCCGGCAGCGGCCGGTCGAGCGCATCCTGGATGCTGCTGCGGCAGGCGCCAAGGCTCAGCGGCGGCACCCGCGCCGCGCCCTGCGCCGCGATCTCCGCCTGCAAGTCGCCGTCGCGCGTGATAAGTAAGGCTTTCATAAACTATCCTCGTTGATAGGCGCTACCATTCCAGCTGCAGGCGCCGGCCATGCCAGGCCGGTAGCCCAGCGTAACGACCAGGGTGACGGTGGTGAAGTGCGGCAGGTCGAGCGAACCGGGCGGGAATGATGCCGGTCAGCGCCATCTACGGCACTCACGCGCAGCAGGCGGCGGCGGCCACGCACAGGCGCACGCGCACGCGCACGACACCGATGCAAGCGGCGGCATCGGGGTCGGCTGCGCGGCGCGGCGCCGTTTCATTTCATCGTTCCCAGGATCGTGATGGCGGGTCCGTTCGAGGCCTCGGGCGGCTGCTCGTAGCGCTGGGTGGCGGCGCGCGCGCTGGGGCCGTCCATTTTTTCGACGAGCTTGGGCTTCAGGCCAGCCGCAGGGTCGACGACCTGCGCCGCCAGCGTGCTGCGCACGGCTTCGCCGGGTGCGCCGTTGCCGCTGTCCTGGCGATAGCTGGTCTGGGCGCAGCCGGCCAGCATCGCTGCCATCGCCAGCACGGCGGCGGTCGCTGCCTTGTTCAATCGCGTTGCCATGATCACTCCTTATTTGAGTTCGAATCCACGCGCGGTGGCCACCGGCGGCTGCGCCTGCGCGGCAGGCGGCATAGGCGCCGGCGCCTGGCGCTGCACGGGCGCCGGCGCATCGCCCTCGAGCCGGCCGCCGAGCATCAGCTGGGTCCGGCTCGGCGCCGTCACCGGATCGGTCGGCAAGGCGTAGTTCGCCGTCAGCGGCTTGACCAGGTGGGCCGTCACGACAAACACCATTTCGGTCTTGTCCTGCTGATAGTCGGTGCTGCGGAACAGCGCGCCGAGGATCGGCACCTCCGACAGGCCGGGGGTGCCATTCATGCCGGTGACCGTGTTGTTCTTGATCAGGCCGCCGATGGCGAAGCTCTGGCCGTCGTACAGCTGCACCGTGGTGCTGGCGCGCCGGGTAGTGATCAGCGGCAGCACCGCGAGGCCGCCGCCGGCGGTGATGCCGATACCCTCGCGCGACACCTCCGACACTTCCGGCGCCACCTTCAGGTTGATGCGCCCGCCCGCCAGCACGGTCGGCGTGAAGCGCAGGCCGACGCCGAACTCGCGCTCTTCGAGCGTGATCTTGTTGTTGTCCTGGGCGACCGGGATGAAGATGCGGCCGCCGGCGAGGAAACTGCCTTCCTGGCCGCTGAGCGCCATCACGGTCGGCTCGGCCAGCATGCGCACCAGGCCATCCTGTTTCTCGGCGCCGACGCCGACGCGGTTGCCGTTCGACTTGCGCAGATCGATGACGCCATTCGGCGGCGTCAGGCTGTTCGAGTTACCGGCCAGGAAATTCGACAACAGCGTCGCCGCCCAGCTGCCCGACGAAAAGCGCCAGGTCAGGCCGACGTCGAGCCGTTCGAGCAGGCTCTTCGACACCTCGGCGATCTTCACCTCCAGCATCACCTGCTGCGGCGCGCTCACCGACAGCATGTTGACGACCCGGGTCGACGCGCCGCCGGCGGCGCCGGCTGCCTCGCTGGCGGCGTGCTGGCCGCCGGCGCCCTCGCCCTTGGCCAGCGAGCGCAGCGGTTTGCGCACGAAGGCGCTGGCCAGCTCGACCGCGCGAGCCACGGCGGGGCCGTCGGCGACCGTGCCACTGAGCACGATGGTATCGCCGGCGCTGGTCACGGTGATGTCTTTCTCGTCGGGCAAGGCGGTCGCCAGCGCGGCCCGCAGTGCCGCCGTGTCCATCGTGACGACCACCTCGATGATGCGGCAGTTGCCGCTTTGGGTATGGATGATGAGGTTGGTCGTGCCGACGTCGAGGCCGGTCAGATACAGGTTGTCTTTGGCGACCAACACCCCCCGCGCCACGGAGGGATTGCCGATATCGAGGGCGTTTTGCGCCCGCTCGGGCAGCGTCATCAGCTCCGATTTTCCCATCTGCAGCGACTTGCTGATAGGCGCCAGCGCCGGGCCGACGCAGGCCGGCACCTTGACCTGCTCGGACTGTGCTTCCGGCTTCGCCGCCGCGGCGCTCGCCGTGCTCTGGGCGAGGACCAGGATACCGAGCGCGGCAAGACGCCCGGCAGGTACACGCTGGCCATTTTTGATGATCAGGTTCATCTTGCTGCTCCCGCTAGAATGTGAAAAATCAGAAGCAGACTTGCGTCCACCGGGCGCCGTTGAACACACCGGCACAATCGCCTTTGGCACGTGCTGGCGGTTCCACCTCCGCCGGCTTCGGCGCCTGCCGCGCCAGCGCCGGTTGCAGCTTGACGACGGCGGCCTGCTGTTCCTTGAGCAAGGTGCGCTTGGTGGCGCCGAGCGTGGCCGGCACCGACGGGTCGACCTGGTTGCGCAAGGCCAGCGACAGGGTGCCGACGCCGCGCGCCAGGTCGAGGTGCTCGGCCTGCTCGGGCGACACCTCGAGGGTGACGGCGTTGACCACCTTCGGCTTGGTTTCGTCGCGGCTCACTTCCTGCGCCACCGCCAGCACCAGGATGCGCTCGAGGACGATCTTCGAGATGTGCTGGGCCGCGCCCGGCATCACGTTCGGTCCCGCCTCGCGTTCGGTATGCACGATGACGTCGACGTAGTTGCCCGGCAGCGCGAAGCCGGCCACGCCGATGACGTCGTTGACGCGCACCGTGATGGCGCGCTTGCCCTCGCTGATCAGCGCCGACAGCCCGCCCAGCGTGCCGGCCGGCGCCAGCTTCGATTCGCTGATCGGCTCGTTCTTCAGCAGATTGCCCTTGAGCACGCGGTCCTGCAGGCGCGCCGGATCGGTGAACGCGTCCTTCGGAATGTCCTTGGTGGGCCACTCGGCGAAGCCGACCATTTCCGCGGTCAGCCGCTGGCCGCGGTTGGCGTCGACCGTGGCAACCACGATCCGACTCATATTGCCGGCCGTCTGGCGCAACAGCCAGAACGAGGCCAGCACCACGGCGATGGTCCCCAACAGGACCGCGACCGCCATCATCGCCAGTGCGCGCTTATTTTTCATCAGACTCTCTCGCTCAATGGGTCGCCGCCGGCGACAAAATAGGGAACCGGTTGCAAGGCGCGGGCGCCGCTGGCGCCGCCCTCCCCGGCCAGCATGCTGATCCAGGCCTGCTCGAGCGCGCCGATGGTCAGGCGCGGGGTGGTGCCGGCGAAGCTGGCGAAGTCGGCGATGCGCTCGATCAGTTCGCGCGGATAGCTCGCCAGCAGCGCGCGCCCGCCGCGCCCGTGCAACACGTTGACCAGGTGCGCCAGCACGCCGTCGTCGCACTCGAGCCCGCCCAGCAGGCACTGGCGCCGGAACAGGCTGCGGTAGCCGGCTTCGCTGAGCGCGCCGATGTGGATCTTGTAGCCGACCCGCCGCATCGCCGATTCGTCCAGCAGGCAGTGCGGCGCCAGGTGCGTCACCAGTACCAGCGTGACGTCGAACGGCACGCTGATCTTGTGGCCGCCTTCGATGGTGAGCTGGTCGGCGCCGCTGTCGAGCGGGCCGCTCCAGCGGTTGAGCAGCTGCGCGGCGGGAATGCGCTGGCGCCCGAGGTCGTCGACCACCAGCATGCCGTTGTTGGCCAAAAAGTGTGGCGGCGCGTGGTAGACGCCGCCCGCCTTGTCGTGGCGCAGGTCCAGCATCTCGTCGCCGAGGTCGGCGCCGACCTGCACCACCGGACGCTGGCACAGCGCCCAGCGGCTGTCGCTGCTGCGGCGGTCCTCGGTCTGGCGCAGCTGCAGCGGCGCCGGATGCAGCAGCGGATCGTGGAACTGGACGATGTCGTTGTCGACCAGGATCGCGTACGGCGTCGCCACCAGCCCGCATTGCAGCTGGCCGAGCTTGCGCGCCACCGTCGTCTTGCCACTGCCGGACGGGCCGTGCAGCAGCAGCGAGCGGCCGGACTGCAGCGCCGCGCCGATCAGTTCGCGCACCGAGCCGTCGAGGCCGTCGTCGGCGAAGGCGGCGGCCAGCTCGGCGGCGCCGACCCGGTTGACGCGCCCCTGCCGGTGCGACTGGCGCAGCACCAGCTCGCGGTAGGCGTGCAGCGTCACCGGCGCCGGCCCGATGTAGCGGCAGCGCGCCAGGTATTCGGCGGCGCGCAGCTTGCCGGTGGCGGTCAGCTGGTAATGCACATCGAGGTCCGAGTCGCCGCGCAGGGCCACTTCGACCACCTGCTCGGCCACCATGAAGCCCAGCACTTCGCGCAACACGCTGAACGACAGGCGCATCTTGCCCATCAGGACCGGCAAGTGCATCTTGCCTACTGCATACATCGTCTTGGCCGCCAGTTCGACCAGCAGCGCCAGCTCGAGGCCGGTGTCGCCGACGCTCTTCGGTTGCGGCGGCAACCGGGCGACGATCTCGCCGGCGCCCGGCGCCGCCGCGCTACTGGACGGCGGCGCCATCGCAATCATCGTTTCGGTCTCGAACATCGCTTACCTCCCACGGGCACCAGACTGTTTCACTGGATTAAGATTCATTCTAGCGAGCGTTGCAGATGGCCTATTGACCAGAAGCAAGCTCATCCCCCGGGGAAATTTTGGCGATGTCTCCACCAAGTCGGGGATATCAATCCTCAACGGCTGAGGTCTGAAACAGACCGAACGCCATGCAAGGCGGTGCAGTTGCAGCGTGGCTGCCGCCGGTGATGGCGCTCGACGGCGGCCGGATCGGCTCGCTGGAAAATCTGCTGAGATCGGCACTCGGCGTTTTCCCCGACTTTGCGGTGACATAGCCGAAATTGTTGCCGGCGCTTACAGGTGGTGCAGCCCGAGCACCAGGAAGGCCCCCAGCGCAATCGCCAGCGCGTAAGGCATGTTGCCGACGCTGGGCGCCGGCATCGGCTCGGTCGCCAGCGGCACCCCGGTCATGCGCCACAGCAGCGGGCGCAGCAGGGCGCCGACATTCAGCGCGGCGGTGCGGGCCTTGCCGCGCCACAGCACGATGGCCAGCGCCAGCAGGCCGCCGCAGCAATAGGTCGCCAGGCCGATCTGGAACGTCAGCAGCGGGCCGCAGAAGGTGCCGACGGTGGCCATCAGCTTGACGTCGCCGGCCGCCATCGCGCGCACGACATATAAGGGGAGAAACATCAGCAGGCCGGTCAGGAACCCGGCCAGGACCGTCGCCAGCAGCGCCATCGCGGGGCCGAGGACGAGGTGCAGCACCAGCGTGCAGACCAGCGCGCAGGCGAGCAGCCGGTTCGGAATGCGGCGCTGCGCCAGGTCGTAGCAGCAGGCCACGAGCAGCAGCGCAACAAGGGAAACTTCGAGGGAAAGTTGCAAAGTCATGGACGACTCGCTGTGAAGGAAGAAAAAAGCCTCCCCGACGGGGCCCCGTCGGGGAGGCTGGGCTGGTTTAAACTGCGGTACCGCCCAAGGCAACCAGGACCGAGGTGAACGCGGTCTTGATGTGCGGGCCAATCGCCATGACGGTAGCGGCAATGACGGCGGCAATCGCAGCTGCCAGCATGCCGTACTCCAGCGCCGTGACACCGTCTTCGTCGGCAACAAAAGCGCGTACAGTCGAGATGATCTTGCTCATGGCTAACTCCTGTGAAGTGGATAAAAGTGCAAACCCTGGCGTGTGACGAGCGTCCAACCGCGACCTTCACCTGTTCAACCTGACTGCTGTCTTTCAAGTGCCGCGCCATTGAAGTAACTATATAGATTGATTCCACGCGGCAACTTGACTCTGCGCAACTTTTCCGCACGGCATTATTTGATGACGCGACGAAACTTCGACGAGGATGATCTGGAGGGGTGGGGGAAGCTGCGGCGCGCGCGGCGCCGGCGAAGGGGGAGTCGCGCATGCAGCGCGACCCCGGCGATGCGCTTGTTATGCGACGTTGAGGAACTTCATCGGATCGACGTTCCAGCGGGCGGGCGCCGCGTGGCCGACGATCTTGTCGCCGCCGCCGAAGCCGAGCGCGCGCGACAGGTCGACCGTTTCCGGCTTGATGTAGACCTTGCTCTTGCTGTTGAAGAACACGTTCACCTTCGGCGCCAGCAGGTTCGTTTCGTGCGGCTCGATCACCACCGCCAGCCGTCCGGACTCCAGCATCACCATGGTGCCGACAGGATAGATGCCGACGCAGCGCATGAATTCCTGCACGTACCCCGGATTGAAGTGGAACTTGCTCCACTCGTAGATCTTGCGCAGCGCCTCGGCCGGCGAAATGCCCTTGTGATAGCAGCGGTCGGCCGTGATGGCATCGTAGACGTCGACGATCGCCGCCATCTGCGCCAGCTCGCTGATCGCGTCCGCGCCCTGCTTGTCCGGATAGCCGCTGCCGTCGTGGCGCTCGTGATGGTGCAAGGTGATGTCGAGCGGGATCGGCCCGATTCCCGGCGTCTTCAGCAGCAGGTCGTAACCATCGCGCGGATGGCGCTTGACGATGTCGAATTCCTCCGGCGTCAGCGGGCCCGGCTTGTTGAGGATCTTGTCAGGCACCAGCGCCTTGCCGGTGTCGTGCAGCAGCCCGCCCAGCCCGGCCTCGTAGGTGGTGGCGGCATCCATCTTGCGCGAGCGGCAAAACGCCACCAGCAGCGTGCACACGCTGACCGAATGGAGGAAGGTGTAGTCGTCGGCGTTCTTGATGCGCAACAAGCCCATCAAGGCGCCGGGATTGCGCAGGATCGACTCGGTGATGCTTTCCACCACCGGCGACACCTGGTCCAGCTCGACCGCCTTGCCCAGCCGCGCGTCCTGCATCACGGTGCGCACCAGCCCGGTGGCCTGGCGGCGAATCATCGCCGCGCGCTGCAACTCCTCGCCCAGCGACACCCGCGTGACGATCACCGGCTTGGCGGCGATCACGGTCAGCTCGGCCTCGGTGCGCGCCTCGGCCTCGGCCAGCGTCGGCGCATCCTCGACGTCCAGTCCGCGGGCATTGTCGATGATGACGTCGTGGATGCCGGCGTCGTGGATCTTGCCGATTTCTTCGTCTGTCGTCAGCAGAAACCGGTTGCGCGCGAACGGATGGGTCATCCAATCGCAGCTGAGGTCGTGGATGTACATCCCCACCTTCAGTTGCGACGCGTCGATTTTCTTCAGCATTATCTTGTCCCGCTATCAATGTTTTTGCCAGGCGCAAAAAGCGCTACCGCCAGTATAGCCAATCAATTTCCTTAAAGCATTGTTATTTAACAAAGTACAAGTTTTATTTTGCTATGCCCTCATCGCCATCGGTGCGGCCGGACCCAGCCGGGGTAAAATAACCGGCTGCCGCCAACCGCGGCACCCTGGCCCGCCGCCAGGCGCCTACCCGGCGCCGTCCCTGGCGGGCGACATTCTGAAACACCATTTTGGAGCTGCACCCCATGCCCGATACCACGGCGGCCAATCCTGCCAGCGCGCAGGACGTCTCAACGCGCCTCACCACCGTCACCCTCGACGACAAATACACCGCAAAATCCGGCAACATTTTCCTGTCAGGGATCCAGGCGCTGGTACGCCTGCCGATGATCCAGCGCGAACGCGACCTCGCCGCCGGCCTGAACACCGCCGGCTTCATCTCCGGCTACCGCGGCTCGCCACTGGGCGGGCTCGACGAAACGCTGTGGAAGGCCAAGGGCCACCTCGAGGCGCACCACGTCAAATTCGTCCCCGGCGTCAACGAAGACCTCGCCGCCACCGCCGTCTGGGGCACGCAGACGGTCGACCTGATCGGCCCGGCCAAGTACGACGGCGTGTTCGCCATTTGGTACGGCAAGGGCCCCGGCGTCGACCGCTGCGGCGACGTCTTCAAGCACATGAACCACGCCGGCACCGCCAGGCACGGCGGCGTGCTGCTGGTGGCCGGCGACGACCACGGCGCCTACTCGTCGACCCTGCCGCACCAGTCCGACCACATCTTCTCCGCCTGCATGGTGCCGCTGTTGTATCCGTGCAACGTCCAGGAGTATCTCGACCTCGGCGTGCACGGCTGGGCGATGTCGCGCTTCTCCGGTTGCACGGTGGCGTTCAAGGCGCTGGCCGACACGGTCGAGTCGAGCGCGTCGGTCGACGCCGATCCGCACCGCGTGCAAGTGAAGATCCCGCTTGACTTCGCCATGCCCGAAGGCGGCCTGAACGCACGGCTGTCGTCGGTGCCGCTGGGCCAGCAGGCGCGCAACCAGGAAGCGCTGATGCAGGACTATAAGATCTACGCCGCGCTGGCGTATGCGCGCGAGAACAAGCTTAACCACACGACCATCGACAGCCCCAACGCCAAGCTGGGCATCATCGCCTCCGGCAAATCCTACCTCGACGTGCTGGAAGCGCTCGAAGCGCTCGGCATCGACGAGACGATGGCGGCCGAAGTCGGCCTGCGCCTGTTCAAGGTGGCGATGCCGTGGCCGCTCGAACCGGACAGCGTGCGCGAATTCGCCCAGGGCCTGGAAGAAATCCTGGTGGTTGAAGAAAAACGCCAGATGGTCGAGTACCAGCTCAAGGAGCAGCTCTACAACTGGCGCGACGACGTCCGCCCGCACATCGTCGGCAAGTTCGACGACAAGGGCGAATGGGTGGCGCCGCGCGGCGAATGGCTGCTCACTTCCAAGGCCGACTTCTCGGTGTCGCAGGTGGCGCGCGTCATCGCCGGACGCGTGTCGCGCCTGATCAGCGACGAGAAGACCTGTGACCTGATCCGCGCGCGCCTGGCCTTCCTCGACGCCAAGGACGCGGTGCTGCAGAAGGCGATCAACACGCCGTTCCGCCCCGCCTTCTACTGCTCCGGCTGCCCGCACAACACCTCGACCAAGGTGCCGGAAGGCTCGTTCGCGCTGGCCGGCATCGGCTGCCACGTGATGGCCACCTCGATCTACCCGGAGATGAACAAGCTGACCACCCACATGGGCGGCGAAGGCGCGCCGTGGATCGGCCAGGCCGCGTTCTCCAAGGTGCCGCACGTGTTCCAGAATTTGGGTGACGGCACCTACTTCCACTCCGGCTATCTGGCGATCCGCGCCACCGTCGCCGCCAAGGTCAACATGACCTACAAGATCCTCTACAACGACGCCGTCGCCATGACCGGCGGCCAGCCGGTCGACGGCCAGACCTCGGTGCCAATGATCGCCCAGCAGATGGCCGCCGAAGGTGTCCAGCGCATCGCGCTGGTGACCGAAGACCTGTCGCGCTACACCGACAGGTCAAGCCTGCCGGCCATCGTCAGCCTGCACGACCGCAAGGACATGGACGCGGTGCAGCGCGAACTGCGCGAGATCGAAGGCGTGTCGGTGCTGATCTACGACCAGACCTGCGCCGCCGAAAAACGGCGCCGCCGCAAGAAGGGCGAATTCCCCGACCCGGCCAAACGCATGGTCATCAACGAAGCGGTCTGCGAAGGCTGCGGCGATTGCGGCGTCCAGTCCAACTGCACCTCGATCCTGCCGAAGGAAACCGAATTCGGCCGCAAGCGCACCATCGACCAGTCGTCCTGCAACAAGGACTACTCGTGCGTGAAGGGCTTCTGCCCGAGCTTCGTCACGGTCGAAGGCGGCACGCTGAAAAAAACCAAGACCGGCGTCACCAAGGATAACGCCGACGACGGCTTCGGCGCGCTGCCGGAACCGGTGTTGCCAGCGCTCGATGCGCCGTACAACATCCTCATCAACGGCATCGGCGGCACCGGCGTGATCACCGTCGGCGCCCTGATGGGCATGGCCGCGCACCTCGAAGGCAAAGGCGCGTCGGTGCTCGACATGACCGGCATGTCGCAGAAAAACGGCTCGGTCACCTCGCACGTGAAGATCGCGCGGCTGCCCTCCGACCTGCACGCGCAGCGCATCGCCACCGGCGAAGCCGACCTGGTACTCGGCTGCGACATGCTCACCGCCGGCGCCCAGGATGCAATCTCGAAGATGCGCCCGGGCCGCACCATGGCCGTCATCAACCTGCACGAGCAACCGCCCGGCACCTTCGCGCAGAACGCCGACTGGCAGTATCCGGTGGAAGAAGTGCGCGCGCTGATCAGCGAATCGGCGGGCGGCGCCGACTTCCTCGATGCCACCAACCTGGCCACCGCGCTGATGGGCGACTCGATTGCCGCCAACCTGTTCATGCTCGGCTATGCCTGGCAGAAGGGCCGCATCCCATTGAACGAAGCGTCGCTGCTGCGCGCGATCGAACTCAATGGCGTCGCCGCCGCGTCCAACAAGAAGAGCTTCCTGTGGGGCCGCCGCGCCGCGGTCGACCTGGCGCGCGTGACCCGCGTCGCCACCCCGACCCAGGCCATCGTCGTGCAGATGCCGCAAAGCCTGGACAACGTCATCAACAAGCGCGTCGAATTCCTCACCGCCTACCAGGACGCCGCCTACGCCGGCCGCTACACCGACCTGGTGGCGCGGGTGCGCAATGCAGAAGCGGCGCAGGGCCTCGGCACCAGGCTGTCGACCGCGGTGGCGAAGTACTACTTCAAGCTGATGGCCTACAAGGACGAATACGAGGTCGCGCGCCTGTACACCGACGGCCGCTTCGTCGAGCAGCTCAAGGCGCAGTTCGAAGGCGACTTCTCGCTGAAATTCAACCTCGCGCCGCCGCTGTTTGCCAAGAAGGACGGCAAGGGCCACCTGGTCAAGGCCGAATTCGGCTCGTGGATGTGGAGCGCGTTCAAGCTGCTGGCCAAATTCAAGGGCCTGCGCGGCGGCGCGCTGGATATCTTCGGCTACAGCGAAGAGCGTAAGATGGAGCGTGCGCTGATCATCGAGTACCGCGAGATGGTCGAAGGCCTGCTGGCGGGCCTGAGTGCCGACAACCTGGCGAACGCGGTCGACCTGGCGAACCTGCCGGAGCAGGTGCGCGGCTTCGGCCACGTCAAGGAAACAGCCGTTGCGAAGTTCCGCGCAGAGAAAGCGCGCCTGCTTTCTGCCAGCAAACAGCAGCAAGCCGCGTAAATTTTCTTTGCGCTAACGTATGAACCGTCATCCTCGCGAAAGCGGGGACCCATACTGAGCTGAACGCCCCCTACCAGCTCGCTCAGCATGGGTCCCCGCTACGCGAGGATGAAGGCCTTGAGGCCGCGGGCTGCCTCGCGCTTGACGTTAACGTAAACGTCATATAACGTACAAGATCACCAAGGATCAACATGAACGACAACACCGCCGCCGCCAAACTGACCCCTCCTGAAGCGCCGAAGCTGGCCAACAAGGTCCGCTTCGTCACCGCCGCCTCGCTGTTCGACGGCCACGACGCCTCGATCAACATCATGCGCCGCATCCTGCAGTCGAACGGCGTCGAAGTGGTCCACCTCGGCCACAACCGCTCGGTCGACGAAGTGGTGACGGCCGCGCTGGCCGAAGACGTGCAGGGCATCGCCATCTCCAGCTACCAGGGCGGCCACGTCGAATACTTCAAGTACATGATCGACCTGCTGCGCGAACGCGGCGGCGCCCACATCAAGGTGTTCGGCGGCGGCGGCGGCGTCATCGTCGCCGAGGAAATCGACGAACTGCACGCCTACGGCGTCACCAAGATCTTCAGCCCGCAGGACGGCCAGCGCATGGGCCTGGTGGGCATGATCCAGTCGATGATCCAGCAGTGCGACATCGATCTGACCGAATACTCGCCGACCTCGCTCGAGCCGCTGCAAAGCGGCGAGATGGCACAACGCCACCGCCCGCTCGCGCAGCTGATCACCGCGCTCGAAAACGGCAAGGCGGCGCCCGAACTGCGCCAGCAGCTGACCGATGCCGCCGCCGCGCGCAAGGTGCCAACGCTGGGCATCACCGGCACCGGCGGCGCCGGCAAATCGTCGCTGACCGACGAACTGGTACGCCGCATCCGCCTCGACCAGGGCGACGCATTGAACATCGCGATCATCTCGATCGATCCGTCGCGCCGCAAATCGGGCGGCGCGCTGCTGGGCGATCGCATCCGCATGAACGCGATCAACCCGTGGAACGGCCAGCCGCGCGTTTTCATGCGCTCGCTCGCCACGCGCGAAGCCGGCTCCGAGATCTCGCACGCGCTGCCGGACGTGATCGCCGCCTGCAAGGTGGCCGGCTTCGACCTCGTCATCGTCGAGACTTCCGGCATCGGCCAGGGCGACGCCGCCATCGTGCCGCACGTCGACCTGTCGATGTACGTGATGACGCCCGAATTCGGCGCCGCTTCGCAGCTGGAAAAAATCGACATGCTCGATTTCGCCGATTTCATCGCCATCAACAAGTTCGACCGCAAGGGTGCGCAGGACGCCTTGCGCGACGTCGCCAAGCAGTACCAGCGCAACCGCGAAATGTGGAGCGTCGCGCCGGACCAGATGCCGGTGTTCGGCACCCAGGCGTCGCGCTTCAACGACGACGGCGTCACCGCGCTGTACCAGGGCCTGCTGCCGAAGCTGGCCGAACTCGGCCTGGCGGTCCAGCCGGGCAAGCTGCCGGCCGTCGACGCCAGGCACTCGAGCGGCAAGCACGTCATCGTGCCCCCTGCCCGCGCGCGCTACCTGGCCGAAATCGCCGACACCGTGCGCGGTTATCACAAGAACACCCGCAAGCAGGTCACGCTGGCGCGCGAGCGCCAGCAGCTCACCGCCGCCAAGCGCATGCTCGCCGCCGCCAGCAAGGCTACCGACTTCGACGATCTGATCTCCGAGCGTGACAGCGCGATGGACGCCGGCGCCAAGAAACTGCTGGCGATGTGGCCCGACATGCAGGCCGCGTACGCCGGCGCCGAATACGTCGTCAAGATCCGCGACAAGGAAATCCGCACGCAGCTGGTGCAGCACACGCTGTCGGGCACCGTGATCCGCAAGGTCGCGCTGCCGAAATACGAAGACCACGGCGAAGTGCTCAAATTCCTGATGCTCGAAAACGTCCCAGGCTCGTTCCCGTTCACCGCCGGCGTGTTCGCCTTCAAGCGCGAGAACGAGGACCCGACCCGCATGTTCGCCGGCGAAGGCGACGCCTTCCGTACCAACCGCCGCTTCAAGCTGGTCTCGACCGGCATGGACGCCAAGCGCCTGTCGACCGCGTTCGACTCGGTCACGCTGTACGGCGCCGACCCGGCGCTGCGCCCCGACATTTACGGCAAGGTCGGCAACTCGGGCGTGTCGATCGCCACGCTCGACGACATGAAGGTGCTGTACGACGGCTTCAACCTGTGCAGCCCGAGCACCTCGGTGTCGATGACGATCAACGGCCCGGCGCCGACCATCCTGGCGATGTTCATGAACACCGCCATCGACCAGCAGATCGACAAGTTCGTGGCTGAAAACAAGCGCCAGCCGACCGCCGACGAAGCGGCCAAGATCCGCGAGTGGGTGCTGGCCAACGTGCGCGGCACCGTGCAGGCCGACATCCTGAAGGAAGACCAGGGCCAGAACACCTGCATCTTCTCGACCGAGTTTTCGCTGAAGGTCATGGGCGACATCCAGGAGTATTTCGTCCACCACCAGGTGCGCAATTTCTACTCGGTGTCGATCTCCGGGTACCACATCGCCGAAGCGGGCGCGAACCCGATCTCGCAGCTGGCGTTCACGCTGTCGAACGGCTTCACCTTCGTCGAAGCCTACCTGGCGCGCGGCATGCACATCGACGACTTCGCGCCGAACCTGTCTTTCTTCTTCAGTAACGGCATGGATCCGGAGTACACGGTGCTCGGCCGCGTGGCGCGCCGCCTGTGGGCGGTGGCGATGCGCGACAAGTACGGCGCCAACGACCGCAGCCAGAAGCTCAAGTACCACGTGCAGACCTCGGGGCGCTCGCTGCACGCGCAGGAAATCGACTTCAACGACATCCGCACCACGCTGCAGGCCTTGATCGCGATCTACGACAACTGCAACAGCCTGCACACCAACGCCTACGACGAGGCGATCACGACGCCGACGGACGAATCGGTGCGGCGTGCGCTGGCGATCCAGCTGATCATCAACCGCGAGTGGGGCCTGGCCAAGAACGAAAACCCGAACCAGGGCTCGTTCATCATCGACGAGATGACCGACCTGGTCGAGGAAGCGGTGCTGCAGGAGTTCGAGCGCATCGCCGAACGCGGCGGCGTGCTGGGCGCGATGGAAACCGGCTACCAGCGCGGCAAGATCCAGGAAGAGTCGATGCTGTACGAGCACCAGAAGCACGACGGCACGCTGCCGATCATCGGCGTCAACACCTTCCGCAATCCGAAGGCGTCCGACGTGCCGCAGAAGATCGAGCTGGCGCGTTCCACCGACGACGAAAAGCAGTCGCAGCTGGCGCGCCTGGAACAGTTCCACCAGCTGCACGCGGGCGAGGCGCCGCAGGCGCTGGCTGCGCTGCAGCAGGCCGCGATCGACAACGCCAACGTGTTCGAGAAGCTGATGGACGCGGTGCGCGTGTGCTCGCTGGGCCAGATCACCACCGCGCTGTTCGAGGTGGGCGGCCAGTACCGCCGCAACATGTAAGCCGCGTCGCTTTGCGCCCTCAGGGCGCGAAGCACACCGCGTACACCGGCGGCAGCGTCGTCGACACCGTTTCCCAGTCGTCGCCGCCGTTGGCCGACAGCCACACCCCGCCCGTGGTCGATCCCATCAGCAGCGTGCGGCCGTCGGCATCCACCGCCAGGCCATGGCGGTACACCAGGTCGTAGCAGTGCTGCTGCGGCAGGCCGTTGCGCAGCGCGGTGAAGGTGGCGCCGCCGTCGGTGGTGCGGCTGACCGCCAGCGCCGCGGCCACCGGGATCCTGCGCTGGTCGGCCTCGGCCGGCACAAACCACGCGGTGAGCGGGTCGTCCGGGTGCGCGGCGACGGCGAAACCGAAGCTCGATAACGGCGCCTTGATCTCGTCCCACCGGCGCCCGCCGTCGCGCGAGCGCCACATGCCGTTGTGGTGCTGGCACCACAACACGTCCGGGCTGCCGCCGCAGCGCACCACGCGGTGCGGATCCTGCACCGCTTCGTTTTCGTTCAGCTCGGGCGGCATGTAGTCGGCGCGCATGCCGGTGGAACTGATCTGCCAGCTGGCGCCGCCGTCGACGCTCTGCCAGACGCCGCCGCACGACACCGCCACCAGCACGCGGCTGCTGTCGCGCGGGTCGACGCAGATGCTGTGGATGCCCGGCACGTCGTAGCCACCGCCGAACCACTCGGCCCGTTGCGGCACGTCCCACAGCGAACGCACCAGTTCCCAGCTGTCGCCGCGGTCGCTCGAACGGAACAGCCCGCCCGGCAGGGTGCCGGCCCACAGCACGCCGGGCTGGTCGTCGCCGCCGGCCGCCAGTGACCAGATCAGCTTGTTCTTCCACTCGACCGTGTCGGCGCTGCCGTCGGGCTTGGGCGGGTAGGCCGGCGCGGCGATCTCGGTCCACGCCGCGCTGCCGGGATCGCGCCGGTGCAGCTTGACGCCGAAGTGGCCCAGGTTCAGTGCCGCGTACAGGGTGCCGTCGCGGCGGTCGGCCAGCGTGAACGACACCGGTTCGCCAAGGAAGTGGCTGGCGCCGAGTCGCCAGCCGGTGTTTGTGCGGTCCAGCTCGAACAGGCCCTTGCGGGTGGAAAGGTAGGCGCGGTCGCTCATTTAACCTCCGGAAAGTGCTTGCAGGATGTAGACCTTGCTGTCGGGTTGCAGCGGATCGTCGAGCGCCACCCGGTCGGTGCAGCGGCGCGCGTCGATGAAGACGACGACGTTGTCGCGCAGATGGCCCTGGTCGTCGAGGACATAGCCGCGCAGCGCCGGATTGGCCGCGAACGCGGCCTCGAGGCCGGCGCGCAGGCCGGTGGCCTCGGTGTCGACCTGCGGCAGCGTGGTGAAGCGCGCCAGCTGCTGGGTAAAGAACAGTCGCGCCATCGCCTATCCCGTCAATGTCATCAAGTGAGGTCGATTTTAGCTGATTTGCGCGCCGCTGCTGGCCTAGAATGAAAGGCATGCGAACCAGCGGAGAAACACCATGCCGATCAAGCCCGAGCAACTCGCTGCGCTGATGCACGAGGTGGAGCTGGAAGACCCGATCGACTTCGCCGACCTGCCGTTCGCCGAGGACGAACTGCGCGCCCTGGTGGCCTCGCACCTGTGCGAGATGGCCGCGGCGATGGAAAACTTCAGCACCGAGGACCGGCTGCTGACGCTGCTCGCGGTGTCGGCCAAGCTGGTGCTGGAAAACCTCGTGCTGCACCTGCAGCTGCTGCGCCGCCACGGCCTGCCGGTCAGCGACGGCGTCGAGAGCCTGCTGGCGCGCCTGCGCAAGCCGGAATAACAAGGCGCATCCGCAGCGGTCTGACCCGGTTCTTCCGTCCGGGTCGGGTCCGCGCAGTCGCTGCGCCAGAATTGCAACAGCCCTCGTTACCTTGGACAACAAGTGCATTCTCTGGGGTACTATTAGCGCTAAGTAACTAAATATCATCGAATGGCCGCCGGCGTCTTGCCGAAGCGGCCCGACATAAGGGAAACAACATGGCCGTCCAGACGCGTTCGAAAAATGCCGCCCTCATCCTTACCTTGCTTTTCAGCGTCGGCATCAGCGCCTGCAGCCGTGAGGAAACCACCGAGAGCCTGCTGGCCGATGCCAAGCAATACCAGCAAAAAGGCGACAACAAGGCGGCGCTGATCCAGCTCAAGAACGCGGTGGCCAAGAGTCCCGAGGACGCCGAGGCGCGCATGCTGCTGGCCACCTTCTACAACGACATCGGCGATGTCGTGTCGAGCGAAAAAGAAGTGCGCAAGGCGATGAGCCTGGGCGTGACCGCCGAGCGCACCATGCCGTTGCTGGGCAAGAACCTGATTGCGCTGGGCCAGTTTCAGAAAGTTCTCGACGAAATCCCCGCAGCCGCTGCCGGCAAATCGGCGCTGTTGTCTACGCTGCGCGGCAACGCCTACCTGGCATTGAAAGACCCTGCGCAAGCCAAGGCCGCGTTCGAGCAGGCGCTCGCGCTGCCGGGCGACGCCGGCGGCGCGCTGATCGGCCTGACCATGTACTCGCTGCTGCAAAACGACGCCGCCGCGGCCGAGCGCTACTCGGCCGACAGCCTGGTCAAGGACCCGAAGAATCCGGAAGTTTGGATGGTCAACGCGATGCTGCTGCGCCGCAAGGACAAGCTGCCGGAAGCGCTCGCCGCCTACGACCAGGCCATCAAGCTGAACCCGTCGCACCGCGGCGCCTACATCGAAAAGGCGTATCTCGAAATCGGCGCCGGCAAGCTCGACGCGGCGGCGGCCGACCTGGCGATGGCGCGCAAGCTGGCGCCCGGCAACATGATGATCACGTATGTCCAGGCCTTGCTTGAATTCCGCCAGGGCAAGGACGCCGTGGCGCTCGAATCGGTGCAGAAAGTGCTGCGCCAGGCGCCCGGCCACATGCCAAGCCTGCTGCTGGCCGGCCAGCTGGAGATGAAGACAGGCGCCACCCAGCAGGCCGAACAGCACTTGCGCAAATACCTGGAAACGTTCCCGAAGGACGACAACGCGCGCAAGCTGCTGGCCCAGGCGATGCTCAAGAGTTCGCAGCCGGGCGACGCCGTCGCGCTGCTGGCGCCGATGATGAAGGAGTCCTCGGTCGATCCGCAGATGCTGGCGCTGGCCGGCCAGTCGTACATGCAGACCAAGGACTTCGGCAAGGCGACCGAGTATTTTGAAAAGGCCAGCGCGCTGGCGCCGCAATCGGCGGAACTTCGCACCGCGCTCGGCCTGTCGAAGCTGGGCCAGGGCAATCGGGAGAGCGCCGTCAGCGAACTCGAAAAAGCCACCGCGCTCGACCCGAAATCGGCGAAGGCGGGCATTGCGCTGGTGCAGACCGAACTGGCGCTCAAGCATTTCGACAAGGCGCTCGCCGCCGCCGAGGCGCTCGTCAAGCAGCACCCGCAGGATGCGGCGATGCACAACCTGAAAGGCGGCGTCCTCATGGCCAAGGCCGATGCCGCCAGCGCCCGCGCCAGCTTCGACAAGGCGGTGGCGCTGCAGCCGGCCTACTTCCCGGCGGTGGCCAACCTGGCGCGGCTGGACATGCAGGAGCGCAAGATCGACGGCGCCAAGAAGCGTTTCGAAGCGCTGCTTGCGACCGACCCGAAGAACATCCAGGCAATGATGGCGCTGTCCGAGATCGCAGCGGCGCAGAACCAGCCCGAGCAGGGCATCACGTGGCTGGAGAAAGCCGTCGCCGAGAAACCGGACGCGGTCGAGCCCGCCCTCAAGCTGGCCGAGCTGTACGTGCGCAACAAGCAGCAGGCGAAAGCGCTGACCCTGATCAGCAAGCTGCAGACCGCCAATCCGACCAATCCGGCGGTGATCGACGCGCTCGGCCAGGTCCAGCTGATGAACAAGGACCAGAACGGCGCGCTGGAAACCTACAGCAAGCTCGCCGGCCTGACGCCGAAGTCGCCGCAGGCCCACATGCGGCTGGCGTCGGTCCACATGGCGATGAAAAACGAAACGGCTGCGGTGCAGGACCTGAAGCGCGCGCTGGCGGCCGAACCGCGCTACATGCCGGCCCGCGCCGCGCTGGCGGAACTGGCTATGCGCAAGGGCAACAGCGACGAGGCAATGGCGATCGTGCGCGAAGTACAGAAACTCGAACCGAAGTCGCCGGCCGGCTACATGATGGAAGCGGAACTCCAGGTCAACCTGAAAAAGCCGGTGCCGGCATTGGCGGCCTATGAAAAGGCCTTCGCGCTGGGCAAGTCGCCGCAATTGCTGGTGAAGATCGCCGAGCTGATGAGGCTCGACGGCAAGGATCCGCAGCCGCGCCTGCTGCAATGGCAGGCCGCCAACCCGAACGATATCGTGGTCGCCTCCTATCTGGCGGAGACGTCGCTGGCGAAAAAACAATACAAGCAGGCCGCCGACCGCCTCGAGGCGGTGCTGAAGATTGCCCCCAACAATGCGGTGGCGCTGAACAACCTCGCCTGGGCCTACCAGCAGTTGAACGACCCGCGCGCACTGGCAACGGCGGAAAAGGCAGTCGCCGCGGCGCCGGACAGCGCGCCGGTCATCGACACGCTCGGCTGGATGCTGGTGGAAAAGGGCAACACCGCACGCGGCTTGCCGATGCTGCAGAAAGCCGTCGCGCTGGCGCCGGACGCGCCGGAATTCCGCTATCACCTGGCCGTCGCCCTGAACAAGTCCGGCGACAAGAAAAACGCCAGGGTGGAACTCGACAAGCTGCTTTCAGATAACAAGCCGTTCCCGCAAATCGATGAAGCCAGGGCCTTGCTCAAGCTGCTGTAATCTGATCCCTCTTCACCTGTAATTGAGCCGTGGCGGCCTGACCAGGCGCGCCGATGGCGACGCCACCCCGGTGGCGTCGCCGGCCGCCGCGCGCCCATCAGCAAAACTTTTCGCCGCCCATTCCGATTCTTTTACAACAACGGGCAACATAGGCGGCATGCGCGCGCATTGCTGAGTTATTATTAACGAACTAAAATATAAATTGCTTAAATTACATTTGCAATATGTACTTCGCACAATACATAGGACGCATAACATGCCCAAGCGCTTGACCAAATTATCGGCCGCCGCGACCCTCTTCGCCGGCGCATTGATGACTGCCGGGCTGAGTGGCTGCAATAAAACCCAGTCCACCGCCACCCTGGTCGCCGACGCCAAACAGTACCAGACCAAGGGCGACCTGCGCGCCGCCGTGATTCAACTCAAAAATGCCGCGGCAAACAGCCCGGAAGACGCCGAAGTGCGCCTGCTGCTGGCCGATATCTACAATGCATCCGGAGACCCCGTCTCCGCCGAAAAGGAAGTGCGCAAGGCAATCAGCCTGGGCTTGCCCCCGGACAGGACCATGCCGATTCTTGCCGCCGCCTTGCGCGCGCAGGGCCAGGCCGCCAAGTTGCTGAAGGAAACCGAGGCGTCGAGCAGCATGCCCACACTGCTGGCGATGCGCGGCGACGCCTATCGCATGACCGGCGAAGCCGACAAGGCGACCGATTCCTACCAGCGCGCCCTGGCCGCCACCCCGGGCGACCCGGAGGCGCTGATCGGCCTCGCCCGGCTGGCGATGACCCGCCAGGACGCCGACACGGCGCTGCGCCTGACCGAAGAGGCAGTGACGAAGAATCCGAAGAATACCGATGCATTGATGTTCAAGGCGTCCGTGCTGCGCGCACAACAAAAGCCAGAACTGGCGCGCGTCGTCTACGACCAGGTCCATGCGCTGCAGCCGAATCACTTGCTGGCGCACGTGGAAAAAGCCAATCTCGGGATCGAGAAAGGCCAATTCGACGCCGCGCAGGCATCGCTGGAACCGGCGCTCAAGCTGGCCCCGGATAACCTGAACGTTTTATACGCCCAGGCCTCGCTCGAAAATGCGCTGGAAAAAAATGCTGCGGCGCTGGCGACGATTCAAAAGGTATTGAAAGTCGCTCCGGAGCATTTGCCGAGCATTTTATTGGCGGCGATCAGCGAATTGAAACTGGGCTCGCACCAGCAAGCGCAACAGCACCTGCGCAAGCTGCTGGAAGCACAACCCCAGCACGTCCACGCGCGCAAGCTGCTCGCCATGGCGCTGTTGAGAGACAACAACCCGACCGAAGCGGCGAGCGTGCTCGAGCCGGCGCTGAAAGCCCAGCCGGAAGATCCGTCCTTGCTGGCCATCGCTGCCGAGACGCAGGCGCAGTCGCGCGACTTCAAGAAAGCTGCCGCCTATCTGGCGAAGGCCAGCGAACTGGCGCCGCAGTCGGCCACGTTGCGCGCCGCGCTGGCGACGAGCAAGCTGCGCCAGGGCGACGCATCGAACGCGGTCAGCGACCTCGAGGCAGCGATCCTGCTCGACCCTAAACTGGAACAAGCGAGCGTCTTGCTGATCCAGACCGAGTTGAACCTGAAACATTTCGACAAGGCGATGGCGGCCGTACTGGCGCTCGAAAAGCAGCAGCCCGACAATCCGGCAGTGCACAACCTGAAAGGCGGCGTGTTGCTGGGTAAGAACGATAGCGCCGCCGCCCGCGCCAGCTTCGAGAAAGCGCTGGCCCTGCAGCCTACCTACTTCGCCGCATCGGCCAACCTGGCGCAACTCGACCTGAACGAAAACAAGCCCGAGGCCGCCAAAAAGCGCTTTGAAACCGTGCTCGCCAAGGACGCCAAGAATATCGATGCGATGAACTCCCTCGCCCGCATGGCCGCGCTGCAGGGCAACCAGGCCGAGGCGACCACCTGGCTCGAGCGCGCCAGCACCCAGAATCCGGACAGCGTCGGCCCGGCCCTCACGCTCGGCGAACAATATTTGCGCGCCGGACAAACCGACAAGGCACTGACCCTGATCCGCAAGTTCCAGACCGCCAACTCCGCCAACCCGGCCTTGCTGGACCTGCTCGGCCAGGCGCAAGTGGCCAGCAAGGACCCCGCCGCGGCGCTGGAAACCTACAGCAAGCTGGTCAACGTTACGCCGGCCAATGCGGGCGCGCACGTTCGCCTGGCGAACGTGCAAATGATGATGAAGAACCCGGATGGGGCGGCGCAAAGCCTGAAGAAGGCCCTCTCCTTGCAGCCAGATTTCCTGCCGGCGCAAATTGCCCAGGCTGAACTGGCGGCGCGCTCCGGGCGTCCCGAACAGAGCCTCGACATTGCACGGCAGATTCAAAAGCAGCGGCCTGGTTCGCCGATCGGCCACTCGCTCGAAGGCGACCTGATGCTGGCGCAAAGCAAGGCGGCCCCGGCGGCGCAAGCGTATCAGCGCGCGCTCGCCCTGGACGGGGCGAACAGCACCCTGATGGTCAAATTGCATCAGTCGCTGCAGCGCTCGGGCAAAGCGAACGACGCCGACGCGCTGTTGGCCAAATGGGTAGCCGGGCATCCGGACGATGTCCGCGTGCTGATGTATTCGGGCGAAGCAAAGATGGCGAAAGGCCAGTACAAGCTGGCGATCGCCGCCTTCGAACCGGCGCTGGCAAAAGTGCCGAACAACCCCGTCATCCTGAATAACCTGGCGTTGGCTTACCAGCAGGAAAAAGATGCGCGCGCGACCGCCACCGCCGAACTGGCGTTCAAGCACGCGCCGGACAGCCCGGAGGTGATGGACACCCTGGGGTGGATGCTGGTTGAGCAAGGCGACACCGCACGCGGCTTGCCGCTGCTGCAAAAAGCGGCAAGCCTGTCGCCGAAGGCCGACGTGCGCTATCACCTCGCCGTTGCGCTCAACAAGTCCGGCGACAAGGCCGGCGCGCGCAAGGAGTTGGAAAAGTTGTTATCGGGCAATACCGACTTCGCGAAAGTCGGTGAAGCTAGGGCATTGCTTAAAACGCTGTGAAATATGAGTGAAGTGCGATCGTATCCCGTGGCGGTCAGGCAGCCGAGGCGCCAGCGCCGTGCCGGGTTCCTCGTAGCAGGTCCGATTTGGCGCAACCCAGGAGAAATGTGTGAACGCAAAAACCACCGAAGCAACCGCCACGGACGCCCTCGATTCAGTTGAACCCGTATCGGCCGAGCAAGACTTTGTTGAACAAGCTACTATGTCGTCCAACGCACTCGAGGACGTTATCGTGAACCAAGATTCCTACGGCATTCGCCTGACCGATACTCCGGAAGGGCGAAATTCTGCCAGTATGCTCATCAATAAGATGTATGCCTGGCGTGGCTACGCCGGTACGCATCAGTTTAGCGACGATCCCAACCGCATTACGCTCACGTCCACCGACAAGGGTGAAGTGGTTGGCACGCTCACGATCGGCATCGATTCGGCGATCGGGCTGATGGCCGACCAGGTTTTCAAGGACGAAATCGACGGCTACCGCGCGCGCGGCGCGAAGCTATGCGAATTTACCAAACTGGCATTCGACACCGAAGCTCGCTCGAAGACCGGACTTGCCAACCTGATTCACCTGGCGGTCATCTACGCGCGCGACATCCACGGCTGCACCGACATCTTTATCGAGGTCAACCCGCGCCACCGCCGCTTCTACGAAAGAATGCTCGGTTTTCAACGCGTCGGCGAACTCAAGATCAATCCGCGCGTCAACGCGCCGGCGTACTTGCTGCGCTGCAGCCTAGCCTACATGACCGAACAGATCCAGAAATACGGCGGCACCTTTACCTCGCCCGACAACGAACGCTCGTTCTATCCCTACTTCTTTTCGCCGCGCGAAGAGCAAGGTATCATCAACCGTTTACTTCGTGCCGACGAGCAACAACTGCAATAATTACGGTGGGCATGCATGGTATTATTGACCGATGTCAATCTTCCACCACGGCGCCCACACATGACAGCAGCAGTCGATTCCTTTGCCTACGAGCAGGCTTTTGCTCGCAATATAGGTTGGGTCACGCCGGAAGAACAGGCCATCCTGCGCACCAAGCGGGTGGCGATCGCCGGCGGCGGCGGCGTTGGCGGCGTTCACCTGCTGACCCTTGCCCGGCTCGGCATCAGTTCCTTCCATATCGCCGACTTCGACCGCTTCGACATCGCCAACTTCAATCGCCAGGTCGGCGCCAACATGTCGACGCTGGGCGAAGCCAAGGTCGACGTGCTCGCCCGGATGGCGCGCGATGTCAATCCGGAAATCGACATCAAGATTTTCCCGGCCGGCATTGACGCCGCCAACCTCCCCGAATTCCTCGAAGGCGTCGACCTGTACGTCGACTCGCTCGATTTCTTCGCATTTACGATTCGCCAGCAGACCTTCGCCTTGTGCGCCGAATATGGCATCCCGGCAATCACCGTCGCGCCGCTCGGCATGGGCGCCGCCCTGCTCAATTTCATGCCCGGCAAGATGACGTTCGAGCAGTACTTCGGCTGGGGCGACCTGCCGGATATCGACAAGGCGCTGCGCTTCATGGTCGGGCTCGCCCCGGCCGGGCTGCACCGCCCCTACCTGATGGTGCCGTCGTCGATCAATTTTGCCGAGCGCCGCGGGCCGTCGACCTTCATGGGTTGCCAGTTGTGCGCCGGCATCGCCGGCAGCGAAGCGCTCAAGATTCTGCTCAAGCGCGGCAAGGTCTATGCGGCGCCGCACGGGCTGCAGTTTGATGCTTATCGCAACAAGCTGGCGCATACCTGGCGTCCGGGCGGCAACAAGCACCCGCTGCAACGCTTGGCCCTGATGATCGGCAAGAAAAAAATGGCTGCGGCCGGGAGCAAGCAATGAGCACGACCGCAGTGATCGAACAGATTCTCGACCTCGCCCGCTGGGCGCCGAGCGGCGACAACACCCAATGCTGGCGTTTCGAGATCGTCGATGCCGGCCACGTCGTCGTGCATGGCTCCGACACGCGCGACCATTGCGTGTACGACCTCGACGGCCACCCCAGCCAGATCTCGATCGGCACGCTGCTCGAAACCATGGCGATCGCCGCCACCGCGCACGGCCTGCGCGCCGACGCCGTGCGCCGGCCCGACAGCGACGAGCGCCATCCCTTGTTCGACGTCCGTTTCGTGGCCGACCCAGGCGTGGTGGCGAGCCCGCTGATCGACACCATTACCGTGCGCAGCGTGCAGCGGCGCCCGATGAGCAAGCGGGCGCTGACCGCCGGCGAAAAGCTGGCGCTGGAACAGTCCGTCGGCCCTGACTACACCGTCATGTGGCTCGAAGGCACGCGCCTGAAGCTGCAGGCGGCGCGCCTCATGTATGACAACGCCAAACTGCGCCTGACCATGCCGGAAGCGTACGAAGTGCACCGCGCCATCATCGAATGGAACGCGCGCTTCAGCGAAGACCGGGTACCGGACCAGGCGCTCGGCGTCGACGCCGTGACGCTGAAGATCATGCACTGGGGCATGAAGAGCTGGTCACGCCTGTCAAAGATGAATGCTGTGCTGGGTACCTGGGGCGCGCGCGCCCAGATGGACTTTCTGCCAGGCATCGCCTGCGGCGCCCATTTCGTCATCAAGGGCGTTCGCCAGCCGCAGGACATCGACGACTACGTCGCCGCCGGCCGCGCGGTGCAGCGCTTCTGGCTGACACTGACAAAACTGGACCTGTGCATGCAACCGGAACTGACGCCGCTGATCTTTTCCTCGTACGTCAAGAAAGGCATCCGGTTTACCAAACTCGCGCACGTGCAGGCGGCCGCGGCGCACTTGCAGGGCAAGCTGGCCGACCTGGTCGACACCGGCGCCGGCCACCCGGTGTATATGGGCCGTCTCGGCGCCGGCCCGATGCCGACCGCGCGCTCGGTGCGCCGGCCGCTGGCCGCCTTGATGACAAAATCCGAGTGAATTGGTTGTCGAGATTTCTTACAGTTGGCCCCGAGGGGCCGACTCAAAACAGGAGCATTTCCTTTTAATTCAATGACTTGAGAATGCTGGCACGGTTTCTGCTATATCCCCCTATGTAAATGTCGAAACAGCCCAGAACAAACTCTTCAGGAGAATTAATAATGAAATCCCCAGTCAAATCGTTTTACTCAGCACTCATCGGCACCGCGGTAGTCGCTACCTCGCTGTTCGCCGCTCCTGCTGCCCACGCAGACCAGATCTTCGGCTTCAAGATCGACCTGACCTCGCTCGGCGGCCCTGTCATCAACAACATCAACGAACTGAACTTCTCGGGTTCGAGCTTCGTGCGCAACACCTTCCCAGGCGGCCTCGGCGCACCATTCACGTTCACCGACAACGGTGTTTTCTCGTTTGGTAACAAGAACGGCGGACTGAGCCTCGGTCTCGGCTTTGGCCAACTGACCGGCGATTACACCATGGGTTCGGGCACCGGCCAGCTGGGCTCGTCGATCACGTTCGATGCGGGCGGACAGTTCGACATCTACTACAACCCAGTAACGACGTTCGGCGACAGCGCTGCTAACCGTTACGGCGCTGCAACCGGCACCAAGATCGCTACCTTCCGCCAGCTCGCCGGCGGCGGCGGCGCGATCAACCCGGACGGCACCCCGTCGGCAAACGGCCAGCTGCAACTGAACTTCGTGGCTGAGTCGCTGCGCGCAAATACCTGGTTCACCAGCACGGGCGACAGCCTGGCAGAAGCCTTCACGTTCTCGTTCGTGACGGCCAACGCTTCGCAGGACAACTCGAACAACTGCCCATCGCCATGCTCGACCGATCCTAACCTGATCGCAGCGCTGGGCGGCGGACCAAACACCCTGCCGAACCAGTTCCTGGTGTCGAACGGCGCGCAGTTCAAGCTGGCTGACAATGTTGTTCCAGAGCCAGGCACCGTTGCACTGCTGGGCCTGGGCCTGCTCGGCTTCGGCGTGATGCGTCGCAAATCGGCTTAATTGCCGCTTGCGGCAGCCTCGGGAAACCGGGGCGCGTCCAGCCTGATTAACCCCGTCTTCTCACGAAGGCGGGGTTTTTTGCTATGGAGGTTGGCTAAAAGTGCACGGCGCAACCGGGCGTCGCGCGGCGACGCATGGACAACCGGGGTGCTTAAGCGGCTTTGTCGCCGCGCGGCGAAATGAATGCCTTGTGGAACAGGTGGCGCGCCAACATCAGCGGCGGCATCCGCAGCCAATTGCCGCGTATATACAGCAGGAAGCGGGCCGGCTTGCTGAAGCCGTCGGCGCAGCTGGCGTGCGGCGGCAGCAGCGCGCGTCCGAACAGGCGGTCCATCAGCGCCAGCAGTGCGCGGTTGGGCCGCGCGCGGCCAGCCGCGGCTAGCACCGCGGCTGGTATCTCGGTACCGAGGATGCTGCTGCTGTAGCGCAGCGCATAGAACAGCGGGCGGCCAAGCTGCAACTCGTCCGCGCGGCTGGCGAGCGACTCCCAGAACCCGGCCTCGCCGCCGAAACGGCGCAGCAGCCGGTCGATGTCGATCAGGTCGCGCAAGCCGTGGTCGAATTCGCCATCGTAGAACAGGTGCACCGCGCTGTGCAGCACCATGTCGGCCGGCGCGAATACCCGCAGGCCGTCGTCGCCGTCCACCGCGCGCGCGCCGGCGCGCAGCGAAGCCGGCTCCGGCCGCACGCGCGCCGTCTCCGGCAGGATCGCATGGTGGACATCGATCAGGCTCTGGCGCATGACGTGCTGCATCGGCGGCAGTTCGTGCATCCATTCGCGGTAGTAGCGCTGGTCGTATTCGTCGTGGTGGCTGGCGGCCCAGCCATGCAGCATCAGCGCCGCCTCGACTTCGGCCAGGCGCTCCTTCGGCACCAGGATGTCGATGTCGGAAAACAGCCGCCCTGGCG
This sequence comes from Pseudomonadota bacterium, assembly GCA_040386255.1. GTDB lineage: Bacteria > Pseudomonadota > Gammaproteobacteria > Burkholderiales > Burkholderiaceae_D > JAFCUW01. The sequence continues at coordinate 155,689 of JAZKFW010000031.1, read as the reverse complement.
CCGGCGGCAGGCCGGCCATCGTGTAGGCGGCGCCCTTGAGCAAGATCAGCGGCACATCGAGGTCGGCCAGCGCGCGGCGGATCTGGCGCACTTCGAACCGCACGCCCTGGCGGTGGCGCTCGCCCTGGACATGTGCCCATTCGAGGTGCTCGCGCGCGCGCGCCGGCATCGCGCCGAGCTGCTCATGCTCGGCGGCCAGGTAATACAGCGCCGCGGTCAGGTTGGCGCTCGCCGCCTGGCGCAGCAGCAGGTCCCATTCGGCCAGGCTGAACGCGGACATTCGCCGCGGCTGGCGAAACGCCCGCACCACCAGGGGAAGCGGCATCACGTCGGCGGCCGCAGTCGCGCAAAGACGTCGACGGCGTCGTCGAGCGCGCTATAGGTGAACTTGTACAGCGCGCTGGCGTCGATCAGGCCGGCCATCGCGGCGAAACCCTCGGCGCCCAGCAGGCTGTAGTTGAATGCATTGCCGGCCAGGTCCATGAAGGCGCGCGCCGGCGCCACCGGCTCCAGCGTCGGCGCCGCGCCGGCCTGGTACTGCGGGAAGATGATCCATGCCGGGTTCGCGCTCTCGAGCGCGCGGGCGACGCTGGCGGCCGGCGCCTTCATGTGCGCGATGGCGCCCTTGATGGTGTCGCGCACTTCGCGCGAGAACACCGCGCCCGGCGCGTAGCCGCGCATGATGTCGATCGAGGCATTCTTCAGGCTGATCGGGCGCGGCAGCGCCGCCAGTTCGCCGCTGCCCAGCCGCACCAGCGCCAGCTCGTCGGACAACAGGCGCCAGCCTTTCGTCACCAGCGCGGCGCACAGCGTGCTCTTGCCGGAACCGGACGGCGCCGGCAAGATCGCCGCCAGCCCGTCCTTTTCGACGACCGCGGCGTGGATGATCAGGTAGCGGTTGGCGCGGCTCGAGACGCACGCGTTCATCGACCACTCGAACAGCGGGAACGCCTGCTCGAGCGGCAGCGGCAGGAACGGCGAGGTGCCGTCGGCGTCGAACAGCACCTGCGGCCGGAACCAGCGGCGCAGGCCGCCGGCCGGCGCCAGGCTGATATGGAAGTCGGCAAATTCGGCGTCCTCGACCAGCGGGTAGTCGGCATACAGCAGGGCGATGCCGTCGGCCACGCTGGCGATCGGGCTCCTGACGCTGGTGACGAAGCCGCCGGTTTGCAGGTGGATGCCGGCGCCGGCGAGGCGCCGGCCAAGCTCGGCGCGCGACAGCGACGACACGCTCTTCATGCGGCGCGCTCGATCAGCACCAGCGCCTGCAGTTCGCGCAGCAGCTCGGCCACCATGGCGTCGTCGACCTCGCCGTCCTCGGCGTCGAACTCGGCGCGCACGCCGGCCGCCAGCGCGCTGTGCGTGGCCGGCCCCGCCTGCAGGGCGAGCAAGATGTGGAGGGCGCCGTCGGCCAGCAGATGGGTGTCGCCCGACAGGTCGTTGTAGAGCACCGATTCGCCCTGCCACTGGCGACGGCGCAGCGTTTGACCGGGCGCCAGGCGCCAGGTCAAGTCAGGCTCTCGAGGGGTGGTGCGAAGATCCGTAATGGCGCTGCTCGGCGAAGGTCAGATCATCGTGCTGGTCAGGTAGTCGACGATCTTCGCGCCGCCCCAGGTCACGCCGACGGTCGGCGTGTAGGTGCCCTTGGTGGCGTAGGAATACCAGATCGCCAGCACCTGGTTGGTGGTCAGAAAAGTGATCTTGCCGGAGCGGACATTGAGCAGCGTCGCCATGATGTGCATGGCGACGTTGTCCGGATCGTCGCCGTTGGTCACCTTGTCGGGATCGACGACGTCGAAACAGCTGTACTTGGTCAGCGGATAGGCTTTGCCGCCGCAGTAGAACGTCAGCCTGAACAGCGCGTCACCGTTGGTGGAGGCAAGACGGCGCCACTCGTCGTGGTGGGTCTTCCAGTACCCCGGCGAGCGGCCGACGCACTGGTGCAAGCCGGTCTTGCGACTCGAGTTGCCGGAAACCGTACCCGACGGCGAGGTGCACACCACCGCCATCGCCGGCTGGCTGGCCAGCGTCAGCAGCACGCCGGCCGACGCGCCGGCGCCGGCCCTGGCGAAACGGCGGCGCCCGGCGCCTTTGGCCGTCATCCCGGCCGGATTGTCGCCTGCCATGGGAAGCTCGCTCCCCTCTGCGTCGGTGTGTCGTTCGTTAGCCACGTCTGTGTTCCTCAATAAGGGCGCCGCCAGGCCAGATGCCGGGCGCGAGTAATTTCCACATTACAAAAAGCAAAATTCGTTCCATACGCCAATCCCGGCAACTTATCGCCATGGAATCAACGACTTACAAAAACGGCGCCGCCGGCGCTTGCTTTTGGCGCCGGCAATGCAATTAATCTGTAAGAAAAATCGACAGGAATTGATCGCCTATTTTAGAAAAAACTCTCGGGAATGACCAGCACATCGCCGGGGCGCATGCTGATGTTGGCCGAAATGTCGCCATCCTTGATCAGGTCATTCAGGCGCACCGGCATCTTCTGCTGCTTGCCGTCGACAGTGCGGATGATACTCGCCTTGTTGCCCGATGCGAATTCGGTGACGCCGCCGACCGCGATCAGCACGTCCATCAGCGACATGTCGCGCCGGTACGGCAACGCCTGCGGCTTGGCGGCCTGGCCGATCACGCGGATCTGCTCGCCGTAGGTGCCGACGAAGCCGGTGACGATCACCGTCACCACCGGCTGCTGGATGAACTTGGCGAGCGACTTCTCGATGTCGCGCGCCAGCTGGGTCGACGTCTTGCCGCTGGCCGGCAGGTCTTCCACCAGCGGCGTGGTGATCTTGCCGTCCGGACGCACCGGCACCGACATCGACACTTCCGGGTTGCGCCAGACGATGATGTTGACGTTGTCGCCCGGGCCGATCAGGTAGTCGTGGTTTTCCACCGGCGCCATGCCGGCGGCGGCATTGGCGCCGCCCTTGCTGGCGCAGCCGCCCAGCGCCAGCGCCGACAGCGCGACGGCGGCAACGGCCAGCCATTTGATCGATTTCATTGATAATGTAGTCACGTCGCTATCCCCTAGAAGACCGTCGGCGGCGCCTGGCATGGCGGCCGCGGTCCGAGTTATTTGCCTAAATGCACCTGATTTGGCGCCGAATAATTGCAATTTAAATATTTTTTGCTCGCCTGTATTTTATACCATCAAGCATGCCATTCATGCTGCATGCCCTCACAAATATTTGCTCACGGCGATTTTTGTTGCAATAAGTCACGAACATATTTCGCCGGGATCGCGTACGCGATGCCGCTCGGCTGGCTGATCGCGTTCTCTTTCAGTCCCTTCACGAACGTCATGTTAATCACCGCCAACACGGTGCCGCTGGCCGGGTCGTACACCGGGCTGCCGCTGTTGCCGGGATAGGCCGTGCCGTCGAGCTGAAAAATCTTGAAGGGCGCGCGCTGCAGCTGGGCGATGGCGCGCACGTCCAGCGTGCGCGAACTAAGCGAGGGCATCACAATCGGCGTGATTGCCGACAGCAGCGCGCGGTGGGTGGCCGGATGCAGGCCGAGGATCATGCCGAGCGGAAAACCGGTGAAGGCCAGGTCCTGGCCTTCGACGGCGCCGTCGGAGTCGCCCAGCGCCAGCGCCGGCAGCGGAGCGCCGTCGATGCGCAGGTGGGCCAGGTCGTGCACGCGGTCGCGCCCGGCCAGCACCGCCGGCCGGAACTCGATCTGGCCGCCGCGCGCGATGACCACGCCGAGCGCTTCGCGCTTCTCGCTGTCGAGGTGTTCCGGCACCACGTGCGAATTGGTGATCACCGACAGGCCGTCACCGACGACGAAGCCGGTGCCGCTGAACACGGTGGCCGGGCTGCGCGTCTGCAGGAAGGTGCCGACGCCGACCACCGAAGGCTTGACCGCGGCGATGGTGCGCGCCAGTTCTGCGGCGGCCGCCGCCGGCGCGGCCAGCACGCAGGCGGCCAGCAGGGCCAGTGTGCGGGCGAAAGCGCGTGTCGTCATGGTCATGTTGAAAATAGAGAAAGGTTGGGAAGGTTTGTACCCGGAAAATCGCGCTAGAATCCGGGCGTCCGGCCACGATTGACGTGTCCGCCAACCATAACAGATTTTCTGGGCGAAACGCTTTTGATCGCACCCTGGTCCCGCCGGCACAGCCCGGCGCTGCTGTCCGAAGCGCCGCGCGCCTTGGCCGCACTGGCCTGCCTGGCGCTGCTGGCCGCCGTCGTGCCCGGCTATCCGCTCGGCGCCGCCTGGCTGGGCGCGCCGTTGCTGCTTGCCGCCGCGCTGATGTGGCGCTGGCCGCGGGCCTGGCTGGTGCTGGTGCCGGCGGCGCTGCCGGTGCTCGACCTGGCGCCATGGACCGGCCGCTTCTTTCTCGACGAATTCGACGCGCTGCTGGCCGTCACCGTGCTGGTGCACTGCGTGCGCGGCCGCGCCGCCCGAGCCGACCCGTTGCCGGCGGCGGCGCCGGCGATGACCGCCGCCGCGCGCGCCTGGCTGGGGCTGTTCTGCCTGTCGACCGCCGTCTCGCTGGCGATTGCCGCCTGGCCCTTCCCGGCGCCGGGCCTGAACGGCTTCAGCCACTATTACAGCCCATACAACGGATTTCGCCTGGCCAAGGGCCTGGCCTGGGCGCTGCTGCTGTGGCCGCTGCTGCGCGCGGCGCTGGCGGCCGACGTCGTAAAAACGCAACGCCGGTTCGCCTTCGGGATGGCCGTCGGCATCTGCGCCGCCAACCTGGCGGTGCTGTGGGAGCGCGCCGCCTTCACCGGCCTGTTCAATTTCACCAGCGGCTACCGCGTCGTCGGCATGTTTTCCGGCATGCACGTCGGCGGCGCCTATATAGAAGCGTATTTCGCCATTGCGCTGCCGTTCCTGGCATGGTGGACGCTGGCCAGCCGGCGCTGGCCGCAGCGCCTGGCCGGCGCCGCCATGCTCACGCTCGGCAGCTACGCCCTGCTGGTGACCTATGCGCGCGCCGGCTACCTGGCCGCGGCGCTGGCGCTGGCGGTGCTGGCGCTGGCGCCGCAGTTGCGCGCGCGCGCGCCGGGGCGCCCGGTGCGGCTGCTGCGCGCCGCCCTGCTGTTCGCGCTGCTGGCCGGCTTCGGCTGGGTGGTCGCTAACGGCGACGCCATGCAGCGGCGCTACGCCAGCACCGCGCGCGACCTCGCCACCCGCGTCGATCACTGGGCCGACGCCGTCGCCATGATCGACCGCACCCCCGCCGCGCTGCTGGCCGGGATGGGCATCGGCCGCTACCCGGCCACCTATTTCCGCCGCAGCGGCGAGGGCATCGTGCCGGCCTTTCACGCGCTGCAGGCGCAGCGCGGCAAGGACGGCAGCAACACCTGGCTGGCGATGGTCGCCGGCGCGCCGCTCTACTTCGAGCAGATCATCAGCCTGGAACCGGGCCGGCGCTACCAGTTGCGCCTGCGCGCCCGCAGCGCCGACGCCGACGCCCGGCTGGCGGTGCCGATCTGCCACAAATGGATGCTGTACTCGAGCCGCTGCATCTGGCTGGCGGTGGCGGTCGGCGACACTGGCGGCGCCTGGCGCGAAGTGTCGGTCACCTTCACCAGCCAACCGGCCGCTTCGCTTCGCCACGCGCTGCGCCCGGTCAAGCTGTCGCTGTTCGCCGACGCCGAGGGCAGCGCCGTCGACCTCGACGACGTCTCGCTGCGCGATGCGCAAGGACGCGAGCTATTACGCAACGGCAGCTTCAGCGACGGCATGGACCACTGGTACTTCACCAGCGACAATCACCTGCCGTGGCACCTCGAAAACACCTGGCTGCAGCTGGCCTTCGAGCAAGGCGTCGTCGGCGTCGCCGCGTTTGCCGCGCTGGTGGGGTGCGCGCTGGCGGCGCTGGGCCGGCGCCTGCGCGCCGGGGACCGCCACGCGCCGGCGCTGGCCGCCGCGCTCGCCGCTTTTCTCGCGCTGTCGCTGCTGAACAGCGTGTTCGATTTTCCACGGATCAGCTTGCTTGTTTATTTAATACTGTTTCACGCGCTTTCCGATGGTCGGAAAAAGATGCTCTGACGCATTTTAAAGTGGCACTGTGCAAAATATTTGTGTTTATTACATTACTTCTGGCCTTTTTTTAGAAGCAACAATACAATGGACAACATTGGCGGAATCAGCACGCGCACCCTTTAAGCCCGTCAAATTCGATCGCCAAGCGCAATCAAGCTAGAATGGCGTCCCGGCAATGTGTTGCAATACGTGGCATTTATTGCACGTGGGCCGGGGTTTTTCCATTACGCAATTGCAATTGCTCTCAGTACAAGCGATGATACGTTGAATTCCCTGTGCGCATCGGCGCTCCCAACCCCAGACGCAGCATTAACACGAGATTGACGAGATGGCAGAATTGACAGCCGTAGTTTTAAGCTTCCTCAAGGCGATCGGCAAATACCGATGGTATGCGGTCGCCATTTCATGGGTCGTGGCGATCATTGGCTGGGCCGTGGTCTACAAGTTGCCCAACGACTATCAGGCGTCGGCGCGCGTCTACGTCGATACCCAGAGCATCCTCAAGCCGTTGCTCTCTAGCATGACAACCTTGCCGAACCTCGACCAGCAGGTCGTGTTCATGCGGCGCACGCTGATCAGCCGGCCCAACGTCGAGCGCGTCATGCGCATGGTCGACCTCGACGTCAAGTCCAGCACCGCCAAGGACCACGAAGCGCAGGTCGACAGTCTGATGAACTCCATCAAGATTCTCGGCACCGAGCGCGACGACATCTACACCATCACCTACAACAACCCGAACCCGAAACTGGGCAAGGACGTCGTGCAGTCGCTGCTGACCATCTTCGTCGAAGGCAGTTTCGGCGGCAAGAAGCAGGATTCCGAGAAGGCCGTCCAGTTCATCGACGACCAGATCAAGACGTACGAGGAAAAGCTGGCCGCCGCCGAAAGCGCGATGAAGGACTTCAAGATCCGCAACATGGGCATGCTGCCGCGCACCGGCAGCGATTACAGCGGCAAGATGGTCGAAACGGCCGACCTGCTGAACGCGGCCAAGCTGGAACTGCTCGAAGCGGAGCAGTCGCGCAATGCCATCAAGCGCCAGATCGCCGGCGACGACCCGGCGCCGGTCACCGCGGCCGCCGAAGCCGGCGCCGACCCGGCCGAGAACCCTGAAATCGACGGCCGCATGTCGGCCCTCAACAAGCAGCTCGACCTGCTGCGCCTGCAATACACCGAAGAGCATCCGGACATCATCGCCGCCAAGCGCCTGCTCGCCCAGCTCGATGCGAAGAAGAAGGAAGAAGCCAAGAAACGCAAGCGCAGCAGCGACCCCGGCATCAATTACAGCCCGATGCTGCAGCAGATGAACGTGGCGTTGTCGGTGGCCGAAGCGCGCGTCGCCTCGCTCAAGGCGCGCGTCGACGAATACAACTCGCGCATGGGCCGCATGCGCAGCCAGAGCAACGAAGCGCCGGAAGTCGAAGCGCAGCTGGCGCAACTGAACCGCGACTACCAGGTCAACCGCGACAACTACCAGAAACTGGTCGAACGGCGCGAGGCGGCCAAGCTGTCGGGCGACCTCAGTTCGGCCACCGACATGCTGACGTTCCGCGTCATCGATCCGCCGACCGTGCCGCTGACCCCGGCCGGACCGAACCGCCCGCGGCTGTTCTCGCTGGTGTTCGCCGGCGCGCTGGTGGCCGGCCTGGTCGTGGCGCTGTTGATGAGCCAGGTGCGGCCGACCTTCCTCAGCCAGGCGTCGCTGCGCGAGGTCACCGGCATCCCGATTCTCGGCACCATCGGCATGAACTGGACCAACGAACAAAAAGTGAAGCGCCGGCGACGGCTGTACGCGATGGGCGCCTCGGTATTCGCGCTGTTTGGCGCGTACGGCGGCGTCATGGCGGCGATATTGATCAGACCTTCGCTGTAACGCGACGAGCACGGGAGCCAATGTGAGCATTATTGAAAAAGCGGCAAGTAGGATAGACCACAAGAAGGAGGCCCTGCCGGCCTCGCCGAGCGAGATCGTGCCGGCGCCGATGCCGACAGCGGTGGCGGCGACGCCGATCGTCGTTGCCGCTGCCGCAGCGGCGGCCGCGGCGGCAGCGGCTGCGGCTGCGGCCAGCGTCACCCCTCCGGCGCCTGCGCTGGCGCGCGCGCTGCCGTTGCCGGCCGCCGAGCCGGCACCGGCGCCGGCCGCGCCGCCGTCCCGCAAGCAGAGCACCCGCAAGGTCGAACTCGACCTGAACCGGATGCGCGAAATGGGCATGGTCACCGCCGCCGGCGGGCGCACCCTGCTGGTCGAGGACTTCCGCATCATCAAGCGGCCGCTGATCAAGCGCGCGTTCGCCGAGAAGACTCCCGACGCGCCGCCGGGCAACCTGATCATGATCACCAGCTCGCTGCCGGGCGAAGGCAAGACCTATTGCGCCATCAACCTGGCGATGAGCATCGCGATGGAGCTGGACCACACGGTGCTGCTGATCGACGCCGACGTCGCCCGCCCTTCGGTGCTGCGCACGCTCGGCCTGCCGGCCCAGCGCGGCCTGATGGACATCCTGCTCGACGACAAGCTCGAACTGGCCGACGTCATGCTGCGCACCAACGTCGACACGCTCAGCATCCTGCCGGCCGGCACCAGCACGCCGCGCGCCACCGAGCTGCTGGCGAGCCAGACAATGAGCACCTTCGTCTACGAGATCGCCAACCGCTATCCGGACCGGATCGTCATTTTCGATTCGCCGCCGCTGCTGCTCACGTCCGAAGCGCACGTGCTGGCCACCCACATGGGCCAGATCGTCCTCGTCGTCGAGTCCGAGACGACGACCCAGCACGCGGTCAAGGAATCGCTGCGCCAGCTCGAGGGCTGCAGCAACGTCAACCTCATCTACAACAAGACGCGCGAATTCCCGGGTATCGAAGAAACGTATGACTATCACTATGGCTAAGCGGGTACGGGCGCCGGCCATGGGCGCACCACTGCGGCCCATGGCCGCGCCGGTCGCCCTGCTGGCCATGCTGATGGCGCCGCACGCGCAGGCCGACATCAAGGTCGTGCCGGCGGTCGCCCTGCGCGCCACCTACACCGACAACGTCCGCCTCGAAGCGGACGCGACCAAGCAGGGCCAGTTCATCACCGAACTGACGCCGTCGGTCGCGCTCACCAGCGACGGCCCGCGCCTGAAGCTGCGCGCCTCGTTCGCCAGCCATCTGTTCGCCTACCTCGGCGAGCGCCTCGACGGCACCCGCAGCAACTCGCGCGAACTGTCGGCCGACGCCCGCGCCAAGCTGATCGACGACCTGCTGTTTTTCGACGGCGCCGCCTCGATCAACCAGCAGAACGTCTCCGGCTTCGCGCCGCAGGTCGCCAGCAACGTCTACTCCAGCGTCAACAGCAACGAAGTGCGCACCTGGCGCGCCAGCCCCTACGTCAAGCACCGCTTCGGCGCCAGCGCCGACGCCGAACTGCGCTACGCGCGCGACTCGGTCAAGTCCGGCAACGCCAGCCTCGGCGATAGCACCGCCGACGCCGTCTCGCTGTCGATCGCCAGCGGCCCGCTGTTTCGCACCGTCGGCTGGGGGCTGACCGCCAGCCGCCAGGACATCGACGATTCGCTGGGCCGCCAGTCGCGCGCCGAGAATGCCGAGCTGACCTTGCGCCTGCGCGTGTCGAGCGAACTGAGCCTCACCGCCGCCGGCGGCTACGACAAGTATGACTTCCAGGGCCTCGGCGGCAAGAGCGCCGGATCCAGCCGCCTCGTCGGCCTGATCTGGACGCCGTCGCTGCGCACCAGCGTCAACGCCAGCGTCGGCAAGCGCTTCTTCGGCTCCAGCTACGCCCTGACCGCTCTGCACCGCAGCCGCCGCACCGTGTGGAACCTGAACTACAGCGACGGCGTCACCAGCAGCCGCGAACAGTTCCTCGGCACCAACCAGATCAGCACCTTCGACCTGCTCGACAACCTGTTCAGGGCCAACTTCCCGGATGCGCAGGAGCGCCGCCAGGCGGTCGACGCCTACATCGCCGCCACCGGCCTGCCGCCGACGCTGCCCGACGAGGTCAATTATTTCGGCAACCGCTTCCTGCTGCAAAAGCAGCTGCAGGCGGCGGCCGCCTTCAACGGCGCCCGCAGCACCGCGGTGCTGTCGCTCAATGCCACCGAGCGGCGCGCGCTGTCGACGCCGCCGAGCGACAGCCTGCAGCTTGGCGGCGGCCTGCCGGGATTCAACGACGACACCCGCCAGGCGGCGGTGACGCTGGCGGGAAACTACCGGATGTCGCCGCGCAGCGGCGTCAATGTTTTACTCAGCAAGACGCGCATCGAATCGCTGACCACCGGCGCCACCGGCGACCAGGTTCTGCTGACGCTGGCGCTGGTGCGCCAGTTCCAGCGCAGCATCAAGGGCTCGGTGGAATTGCGCCACAGCCAGGGCACTGCCGCCGTGTCGGGCGGCCACACGTATCGCGAGAATGCCATCAGCGCGTCCCTTTCATATCAGTTATAACGAAAGTCGAGCAAGATGTACGAAACTTATTATGGCCTCAGCGCCAAGCCGTTCCGGCTGCGACCGGATCCGCACTTCTTCTATGGCAGCAAGGGCCACAAGCGCGCCATGGCTTACCTCGACTACGGCCTGTCGCAGGGCGAGGGCTTCATCGTCATCACCGGCGAAGTCGGCGCCGGCAAGACCACGCTGGTGCGCAACCTGCTCAACAACTTGCCGTCCGAGCAGATCATCGCCGCCCACATCGTCAACACCAACCTCGATTCCGACGACACGCTGCGGATGGTGGTGTCGGCGTTCGGCCTGCCGTACGAAAACGCCAGCAAGCCTGACCTGTTGACCCGGCTCGAGCAGTTCCTGCGCGCCGCCGACCAGCAGGGCAAGCGCGCGCTGCTGATCGTCGACGAGGCGCAGAACCTGACCGCCCGCACGGTCGAGGAACTGCGCATGCTGTCGAACTTCCAGACCGACGAAAAGTCCTTGCTGCAGACCTTCCTGCTGGGCCAGCCGGAGTTCCGCACCACCTTGCACAGCGCCAGCATGCTGCAGTTGCGCCAGCGCGTCATCGCCAGCTATCACCTGGGGCCGATGGATGCCGACGAGACCCAGGCCTACATCGAACACCGCCTGACCACGGTCGGCTGGAGCGGCGACCCGTCGTTCTCCGCCGGCGCCTATGCCGCCATCTACGGCTACACCGGCGGCATCCCGCGCAAGACCAACACCTTGTGCGACCGCCTGCTGCTGATGGGCTACCTGGAAGAGATGCACGCGTTCACCGAAGACGACGTCAACGCCGTGATCCGCGACATCGACGAGGAATTCCAGCTGCCGCCGGGCGCCGCCGAAGCCGAGCGCGCCGAAGCGTCGGAGCCGGTCGCCGCCGAACCGGTCGGCTCAAGCGGCCAGATGGACGAACGCATGATGCGGCTCGAGAAGTCGATCGTGTCGGTGCTGTCGATCCTGAAGAAGATCGTCGCCACGCCGGCCGCCGTCGCCGTGCCCGCCGTGTCAACCACCGCCGCGCGCACCGAGTCGCCCGCCGAAACGCTGGACCAGCGCGAATGATGCGCGACGCCGCCGCCGCCCGCGCCGCCGCCGCGCCGGGCGCGCCTATCCGCAATGCGATGACGATCGACGTCGAGGATTATTTCCAGGTGTCGGCGTTCGCGCCCTACATTTCGCGCGACAGCTGGCCGACGCGCGAGTGCCGGGTCGAAGCGAACATCGACCGCATCCTCGCCATCCTCGCCGCCGGCAACGTCGAGGCGACCTTCTTCACGCTCGGCTGGATCGCCGAACGCTATCCGGCCATGGTGCGCCGCATCGTCGCCGGCGGCCACGAGCTGGCCAGCCACGGCTACGGCCACCTGCGCGCCTCCGACCAGAGCCGCGCGGAATTTACCGACGACATCACGCGCAGCAAGGCGCTGCTGGAAGACATCGGCGGCAACGCCGTGCTCGGCTACCGCGCGCCCAGCTTTTCGATCGGCACCGGCAACCTGTGGGCGCTCGACGCCCTCAAAGAGGCCGGCTACCGCTACAGTTCCAGCATCTACCCGATCCAGCACGACCACTACGGCATGCCGGACGCGCCGCGCTTCGCGTTCTACCCGAACGGCCCCGACGGCCTGCTCGAAGTGCCGATCACCACCGTGCAGCTGATGGGCCGCAACCTGCCGGCCGGCGGCGGCGGCTACTTCCGCCTGCTGCCGTACGCGCTGTCGCGCTGGATGATGAACAAGGTCAACCAGGCCGACCGCCAGCCGGCCATTTTCTATTTCCATCCGTGGGAAGTCGATCCCGGCCAGCCGCGCCCCGAGGGCGTCGGCGCCAAGAGCCGCTTTCGCCACTATGTCAACCTCGACCGCATGGAAGCGCGCATCGGCGCGCTGACGCGCGACTTCGCGTGGGACCGGATGGACCGCATTTTTTTGGGTAAGCAATGAGTTCGATGTTCGCAGCAACTGAAGCGGGAGTGATCCCTGGCCAACTGACCGTCAAGCTGATGGGCCCGCAGGACAATGCGCGCTGGGATGCCTTCGTCGACGCCTGCCCCGACGCCACCTTCTTCCACAAGGCCGGCTGGCAGCGCGTCATCGAGCAGTCGTTCAAGCTGAAGACCTGGTTCTACTACGCCGAACAGGGCGGCGAGATCCAGGGCGTGCTGCCGCTGTGCGAAATCAACAGCCGGCTGTTCGGCCACGCCCTCGGCGCCATGCAGTTCTGCGTCTACGGCGGCGTGGCCGCCATCAGCGAGGAGGCGCGCGCCCTGCTCGACGGCGCCGCCGACGCGCTGGCGCGCGAGCTCAAGGTCGGCCACCTCGAATACCGCACCATGGTCGCCGCCCATCCGGGCGACCCGGCCTGGCATACCAAGGAACTGTACGTCACGTTCCGCAAGGCGATCTCAGGCGACGACGACGAGAACATGAACGCGATCCCGCGCAAGCAGCGCGCGATGGTGCGCAAGGGCATCAAGCTCGGCCTGGTCGGCGAAGTCGACGACAACGTCGACCGCATGTTCGACGCCTACGCCAGCAGCGTGCACCGGCTCGGCACGCCGGTGTTCCCGAAAAAATACTTTGCGCTGCTGAAGGAAGAATTCGGCGACGCCTGCGAAGTGCGCGTGATCACCCAGAACGGCGCGCTGGTCGCCGCCGTGCTGAGCTTTTACTGGCGCGACGAAGTGGTGCCGTACTACGGCGGCGGCATGCCGCTGGCGCGCGACGTCGCCGGCAACGACTTCATGTACTGGAACCTGATGCAGGCCGCCGCCGCGCGCGGCGCCCGCCTGTTCGACTTCGGCCGCAGCAAGCTCGGCACCGGCGCCTACGACTTCAAGAAGAACTGGGGCTTCACCGCCCAGCCGCTGCCGTACGAATACCGCCTGTACGAGTCGACCGAGCTGCCGGACAACAATCCGCTCAATCCGAAGTACCAGCTGTTCATCAAGATGTGGAAAAAAATGCCTTTGAAGCTGGCCAACATGCTCGGGCCGCACATCGTCAGGAACCTGGGCTGACCGACGTGGAAAATCTGCTCCTGCTGATCCATCGCATGCCGTATCCGCCCAACAAGGGCGACAAGATCCGCTCGTACAACCTGCTCAAGCACCTGGCGGGCAAGTACCGCGTGCACCTGGGCACGTTTGTCGACGACGCCGACGACTGGCAGCACCTGCCGCGCGTGCAGGCAATGTGCGCCGGCAGCCACTTCGCCAAACTCAATCCGACCCTGGCGCGCGTGAAAAGCCTCGGCGCCCTGCTTGGCAACCGCGCCCTGTCGCTCGACTATTACCACGACGCCGGCATGCACGCGTGGGTGGCGAAAACCATGCAGGCGCACGCTATCGACAAGATCGTCGTGTTCTCGTCGCCGATGGCGCAGTACGCCCAGCCCTACCCGGCGGCGAAGCGCGTGATCGACTTCTGCGACGTCGATTCCGACAAGTGGCGCCAGTACGCCGAGAAGAAATCCGGTCCGATGAGCTGGCTGTACGGCCATGAAGCGCGCCAGCTGCTCGCCTACGAGCGCAAGGTCGCGCGCGAGTGCGATGCCTCGCTGTTCGTGTCGCAGCCGGAAGCGGACCTGTTCCGCACGCTGGCGCCGGAAAGCAGCGCGCGCATCGGCTATTTCAACAACGGCGTCGACACCGGCTTTTTCGCGCCGGACGCGTCGAGCCCGAACCCCTACCAGGCCAGCCAGAAAGTGATCGCCTTCGCCGGCGCCATGGACTACTGGCCCAACATCGACGCGGTGCAGTGGTTCGCCGCCGAAGTGCTGCCGGCGGTGCTGGCGGCCGAACCGGCGGCGGCGTTCTACATCATCGGCGCGCGGCCGTCGGCGGCGGTGCAGCAGCTGGCGTCGCTGCCGAACGTGTTCGTCACCGGCACCGTCGACGACGTGCGCCCTTACGTCACCCACGCCGCGCTGTCGGTGGCGCCGCTGCGCATCGCCCGCGGCATCCAGAACAAGGTGCTCGAGGCGATGTCGCTGGCCAAGACCATCGTCGTCTCGCCGCAGGCGCTGGAAGGCATCGAGGCCGAGCCGAGTCGCGAACTGCTGCTGGCCAACGACGCGCCGCAATTTGCCGCCGCCGTACTGCAAGCGCTGGCGCAGCCGGACCCGGCGATGGGCCAGGCGGCGCGCCGCAAGGTCGAAGCGCGCTACGGCTGGTCCGCCAATCTGGGGCGGGTCGACACCCTGCTCGAAAACGCAACCTCAATCGCTGAAACCGCATGATCACCACTTCCACTACCAAGCTGACGACCGCTGTCGCCCCCGCTGAACGCGGCAGCATGGCGCGCAACCTGATCATCGCGCTGGCGCTGCTGCTGCCGTTCCTGATCCACTACGCCACCGCAGAGTCGATCGTCTCGATCTGGAACCGCTCCGAAACCTTCGCACACGGCTACATCATCGTGCCGATCAGCCTGTGGCTGGCCTGGCAGCGCCGCGAGACGCTGCAGCGGATGACGGCGACGCCGTTCTGGCCAGGCTTCGTGCTGCTGGCGCTGTGCGGCCTCGGCTGGCTGCTGGCCGAACTGGGCGACGTCCAGATCGTCAAGCAATACGCTTTTGCCGCCATGCTGCCGCTGACCGCGCTGGCCGTGCTCGGACGGCGCATCGCCCGCGTGCTGGCGTTCGCCCTGCTGTTCCTGCTGTTCGCGGTGCCGTTCGGCGAAGTCTTCATCGACCCGCTGATCAACATCACCGCCGACTTCACCATCGACCTGCTGCGCGCCACCGGCATTCCGGTTCTGCGCGAAGGTAACAACTTCTCCATCCCGTCCGGCAACTGGTCAGTGGTGGAAGCGTGCAGCGGTCTGCGCTACCTGATCGCCTCGGTCACGCTCGGCACGCTGTACGCCTACCTGACGTACCGCTCGCGCCGGCGCCAGGCGCTGTTCATCCTGCTGGCGATCCTGGTGCCGATCGTCGCCAACACCGGCCGCGCCTACATGATCGTCATGATGGGCCACCTGTCCGGCATGACGATGGCGGTCGGCGTCGACCACCTGATCTACGGCTGGGTATTCTTCGGCATCGTCATGTTCGTGCTGTTCTGGCTCGGCACCTTCTGGCGCGAAGACCGCACGCCGGCCAGCGACATGCTGGAAGTGGTGCCGCCGCAAGGCCCGCCGGCGTCGACCGCCACCCTCGCCGCCGCCGCGCTGGCGGTCGCCGTCTGCATCGGCGCCTGGCCGCTGTACGCCGCCTGGCTCGATCGCAACGCCGTCAACCCGGCGGTGCCGCAGCTGGCCGCGCCGCAGGCGGCGTGGCAGGCGGCGCCGCAGTTCGCCGAGTGGGCGCCCGGCTTCGCCACGCCGGCCGCGCAGTTCCAGGGCTTCTACACCGACGGCGGCCAGCAGGCCGGCCTGTCGCTGCTGTACTACCGCGCCCAGCGCACCGGCGGCCGCCTGATCAGCTCGACCAACCGCCTGGTGGCCGAAAAGAGCAACTGGCGCAGCAACGGCATGGGCGCCCGCACCGAGACCATCGGCGCGCGCACCTTCGGCGTGCGCGAAGAGATCCTCGCCGATGCGCGCGGCCGCATGCTGGTATGGCACTGGTACCGCATCGACGGCAAGGACACCCGCAGCGATTACGTCGGCAAGGCCTACCAGGTGATGCAGAAGGCGCTGCACGGCAGCGACGACGGCGCCGCCATCATGGTGTACACGCGCTTCGACGAAAACCCGGAGCAGGCGCGCGCGACGCTGCGCGCTTTCCTCGCCGCCAACCTGGCGCCGGTGGAAGCGGCCCTCGACCAGGCGCGGCGCCGCTGATGGGCGCCGCGATGAACCAGGCGCCGCTGGTCGTGCACCTGATTTACCGGCTCGACTTTGGCGGGCTGGAAAACCTGATGGTCGAGCGCATCAACCGCATGCCCGCCGACGCCTACCGCCACGCGGTGGTGTGCCTGACCGGCTACACCGACTTCGCCAGCAAGATCACCCGGCCGGGCGTCGAGCTGTACTCGCTCGGTAAAAAATCCGGCCTGTCGCTCGGCACCCATGCGGCGCTGTGGAAGCTGCTGCGTAAACTCAAGCCGGCGGTCCTGCACAGCTACAACCTGTCGGCCATCGAGTACGCGCCGGCCGCGCTGCTGGCCGGCGTGCCGGTGCGCGTCAACGGCGCCCACGGCCGCGACGCCGCCGACCCGCAGGGCCGCAACCCCAAGCACAACTTCCTGCGCCGCGCGATGGTGCCGTTCTACGACTGCTGCTACGCCAATTCGGCCGACATGCTCGAGTGGAACCGCACCGTGATCGGCGTGCCGGCGCATAAAAGCCGGCTGCTGGCGAACGGCATCGACAGCGACAAGTTCCGCCCCGCCGGCGCTGCCCGCAGCGATGCCTTCTTCGCCGCCGGCTGCATCGTCATCGGCACCGTCGGTCGCATCCAGGACGTCAAGGACCACGCCACGCTGGTCGACGCCTTCCTCCTCCTGCTCGAGCGCATGCCCGAGCAGCGAACGCACCTGCGCCTGGCCATCGTCGGCGACGGCCCGCTACTGGAAAAGCTGCGCGCCAAGGTGGCCGCCGCCGGCATCGCCGACCAGGTCTGGCTGCCCGGTTCGCGCACCGACATCGCCGACATCCTGCGCGGCCTCGACATCTTCGCGATGTCGTCGATCGCCGAAGGCACGCCCGGCTCGGCGCTCGAGGCGATGGCCAGCGGCCTGCCGGTGGTCGGCACGCGCGTCGGCGGCATCCCCGAAGTGATCGCCGACGGCGTCACCGGCCTCTTGGTGCCGGCGTCGGATCCGGCCGCGATGGCGCAAGCACTCGAGCGCTACGCCCGCTCGCCCGCGATGGCGTCCGAACACGGCGCCGCCGGCCGCGAGCGCGTGCAGCGCCACTACAACATGAACGCGATGGTAGCCGGCTACCAGTCGATGTACGACACTCTGTGTGAACGCAAGACCAGCTTCAGAAAGAACATAAAATCATGTGTGGAATCGTAGGAATTTTTGATACGCGCGGAGCGCGACCGATCGACCCTGTGCTGCTCAAGCGCATGAACGAGACCCAGCATCACCGCGGGCCGGACGAAGGCGACATCTATACCGAACCAGGCGTGGGCTTCGGCCACCGCCGCCTGTCGGTGATCGACATCGCCAGCGGCCAGCAGCCGATGTTCAACGCCGCCGGCGACGTCGGCGTGGTGTTCAACGGCGAGATCTACAACTTCCCGGAGCTGACCGAAGAGCTGCAGCAGCTCGGCTACGTGTTCCGCACCAAGAGCGACACCGAAACCATCGTCCACGCCTGGTCGGCCTGGGGCGAAGCCTGCGTCCACAAGCTGCGCGGCATGTTCGCCATCTGCGTCTGGGACCGCACCAAGCAGGTCATGTTCATGGCGCGCGACCGCCTCGGCGTCAAGCCGTTCTACTACGCGCTGCTGCCGGACGGGATGTTCATCTTCGGCTCCGAACTGAAGTCCTTGCGCGCCCACCCGGACCTGCCGCACGCGATCGACCCGCAGGCGGTCGAGGACTACTTCGCCTACGGCTACGTGCCGGAGCCGAAAACGATCTACCTCGGCGCCAAGAAGCTCTCGCCCGGCTACACGCTGACCATCAACATCGGCCAGCCGGTGCCGCAGCCGAAGCAGTTCTGGGACGTGCCGTTCAAGCTGCACGCGCCGATGAGCGAGCAGGACGCCCAGGAAGAACTGATCGTGCGCCTGCGCGAAGCGGTCAAGATCCGCCTGAAGGCCGAAGTGCCGCTCGGCGCCTTCCTGTCCGGTGGCGTCGATTCGAGCGCCATCGTCGCGATGATGGCCGGCCTGATGAAGGACCCCGTCAACACCTGCTCGATCGCGTTCCAGGAAAAGGCCTTCGACGAATCGCAGTATGCCGAACAGGTGGCGCGCCAGTACAAGACCGAGCACGTCACCGAAACCGTCGACACCGACGACTACGCGCTGCTCGACACGCTGGCCGACCTGTACGACGAGCCGTACGCCGACAGCTCGGCGATCCCGACCTACCGCGTCTGCCAGCTGGCGAGGAAGCGCGTGACGGTGGCGCTGTCCGGCGACGGCGGCGACGAGAACCTGGCCGGCTACCGCCGCTACCGCTACGCGATGGCCGAAGACAGCGTGCGCTCGAAGATCCCGCCGGCGATGCGCAAGCTCATCTTCGGCCCGCTCGGCAAATACTATCCGAAGGCCGACTGGGCGCCGCGCGTGTTCCGCGCCAAGACCACCTTCGAAGCGCTGTCGCGCGACCTGGTCGAAGGCTACTTCCACGGCGTCTCGATCATGTCCGACGACATGCGCGCGCAGCTGTTCTCCGACAAGTTCCGCAAGAACCTGCAGGGCTACAAGGCGATCGACGTCATGCAGGGTCACGCCGCCGCCTCGCCGACCGACGATCCGCTGTCGATGATCCAGTACCTCGACATGAAGACCTACCTGCCGGGCGATATTTTGACGAAAGTCGACCGCGCCAGCATGGCCCACGCGCTGGAAGTGCGCGTGCCGCTGCTCGACCACAAGCTGGTCGAGTGGATTTCCGGCCTGCCGCCGGAGATGAAGCTCAAGGGCAGCGAAGGCAAGTACATCTTCAAGAAGAGCCTCGAACCGCACCTTACCGAAGAGATCCTGTACCGCAAGAAGATGGGCTTCGCGGTGCCGCTGGCGACCTGGTTCCGCGGCCCGCTGCGCCAGCGCGTGCGCGAATCGCTGCTGGGCGACACGCTCGCTTCGACCGGCATCTTCAACACCAATTACCTGGCGCAGATGGTCGAACAGCACGAATCGGGCCGGCGCGACTATAGCGCCCCGATCTGGACCGTGCTGATGTTCGAAGCCTTCCTGCGCAAGGAACTGCAGGGCGAGACCGCATGAGCGCGCTGCCGAAACCGGATACCTTGAGCGCGCCGCTGGGCGTGCTGCGGGTTCTCCATATTCTCGATCATTCGATTCCGCTCCACAGCGGCTACACCTTCCGCACCCGTTCGATCCTGCAGCAGCAGCGCGCGCTCGGCTGGGAGACCTTCCACCTGACCAGCCCGAAGCAGGGGCCGGCGCCGAAGGCGCATGAAGAAGTCGACGGCCTCGGTTTCTACCGTACGGCGCCCAGCACCGGCCTGATGGACCGCCTGCCGGTGCTCAACCAGTTGGCCGTCATTGACCACCTCGCCGCGCGATTGCTGGAAGTGGCGCGCGAGATCAAACCCGACGTACTGCATGCGCACTCGCCGGCACTGAACGCGATTGCAGCCCTGCGCGTCGGTAAAAAGCTCGGCATCCCGGTGGTGTACGAGATCCGCGCCTTCTGGGAAGACGCCGCCGTCGACCACGGCACCGCCAGCGAATGGGGCCTGCGCTACCGCATCACGCGCGCGCTGGAGACGTATGCGCTCAAGCGCGTCGACGCCGCCACCACCATCTGCGAAGGCCTGCGCGCCGAAATCGTCGGCACCCGCGGCATCCCGGCTACGAAAATCACGGTGATCCCGAACGCGGTCGACGTCGGCGATTTTTCGGTCGGCGGCGAGCGCGACGAAGCCTTGGCCTCCCAGCTCGGCCTGCAGGGCAAGTCGGTGCTCGGCTTCATCGGCTCGTTCTACGCTTACGAGGGCCTCGACGTGCTGCTGCAGGCGCTGCCGGCGATGCTGGAAACGAATCCGGCGATCCGCGTGCTGCTGGTCGGCGGCGGCCCGCAGGACGCCGCGCTCAAGGCGCAGGCCGCGCAGCTCGGCGTCGCCGACAAGGTCATCTTCACCGGCCGCGTGCCGCATCACGACGTCCAGCGCTACTACAACCTGGTCGACGTGCTGGTCTACCCGCGCCTGAAGATGCGCCTGACCGACCTGGTCACGCCGCTCAAGCCGCTCGAAGCGATGGCGCAGGGGCGCCTGCTGGTGGCGTCCGACGTCGGCGGCCACAAGGAACTGATCGAAGACGGCAAGACCGGCGTGCTGTTTCGCGCCGGCGACCCGCTGGCGCTGGCGCAGAAGACGCTGGCCCTCTTGGCCGCGCCGGAGCGCTGGGCCGCCTTGCGCGCGCAGGGCCGCAGCTTCGTCGAGAACGAGCGCAGCTGGAAAGCCAGCGTTTCGCGCTACAAGAACGTCTACCGCGGCGTCACCGGCAAGGCGACCGTCTGATGTCACAGGAATCCCTGCGCATCGGCGTGGTCGGGCCGCTGCCGCCGCCGTCCGGCGGCATGGCCAACCAGACCTTGCAGCTGATTGGCCTGCTCGAAGGCGAAGGCCACCGGGTCGAAGTCATCCAGGTCAACGCGCCGTACAAGCCGGCGTGGGCCGGCAAGCTGCCCGGCCTGCGCGCGCTGTTCCGGCTGGTGCCCTACCTGGCGCACCTGTGGGGCGCGGCCGGCCGCGTCCAGCTGTTCCACGTGATGGCCAATTCCGGCTGGTCCTGGCACCTGTTCGCCGCGCCGGCGATCTGGATCGGCCGCCTGCGCGGCTGCCCGGTGGTGGTCAACTACCGGGGCGGCGAAGCGGACACCTTCATGCAGAAGTCGAAAGCCTGGGTGCGCCCCAGCCTGTTGCGCGCCGACGCCGTGGTCGTCCCGTCCGGCTTTCTGGAACACGTGTTCAGCAAGTACGGCGTCGCCACCACCGTGGTGCCAAACATTATCAACCTTGAACGCTTTTCGGCGGCGGCGCCTGGCGCCGCCGTGCCGCTGCGCGTGCTGGTGGCGCGCAACCTCGAACCGATCTACGACAACGACACCGCGCTGCGCGCGTTCGCCATCGTCGCCGCAAAGATCCCCGGCGCGACGCTGGTGGTGGCCGGTTCGGGCCCGCTGCGCGCCGAGCTCGAACAGCTCGCAGCAAGCCTGGGCCTCGCCGCCGCGATCACCTTCACCGGCCGCGTCGACAACGCCGGCATGGGCGCGCTGTACCGCGGCGCCGACATCATGCTCAACCCTAGCACGGTCGACAACATGCCCAATTCGGTGCTCGAGGCGCTCGCCAGCGGCGTCGCCGTGGTCAGCACCGACGTCGGCGGCGTGCCCTTCCTGGTGGAAGACGGCAAGACCGCGCTGCTGGTGCCGCCGCGTTCGCCGCAGGCGATGGCCGACGCCATGTTGCGCCTGGCCGACTCGCCCGAACTGGCGTCGCGTTTACGCGCGGCAGGACTTAGTTATGTGCAACAATACGCGTGGCCAGGCGTCCGGCCGCGGCTGCTCGCGGTATATCGATCAGTCATCAACACCAGCACAGCCAAGGTAGCAAGCCATCCATGAGTACCCAGACATTGCCCAACACCGGCCTGTACACCTCGGTGGTGTCGCGCCTGCTGTTCCCGCTGCACGAGCGCATGAAGCGCCACACCACGGTGGCGGTGCGCAAGTCGATGGAACAATCGCAATGGTGGCCGGCCGCCGAACTGGAAGCCTTGCAGCTGAAGCGCCTGCGCCGGCTGCTGCTGCGCGCCCAGGCCAAGGTGCCGTATTACCGCGACCTGTTCGCTGAAATCCGCTTCGACCCGGCGAGCGACCTGACCACGCTGGCCGACCTGCGCCGCCTGCCGCTGCTCGACAAGGCGCGCATCCGCGGTGCCGGCGACGGCATGAAGGCGCTTGACGCCGTCGGCCTGGCGCGCTTCAACACCGGCGGCTCCAGCGGCGAGCCGCTGATCTTCTACATCGGCAAGGAGCGCGTCAGCCACGACGTCGCCGCCAAGTGGCGCGCCACGCGCTGGTGGGATGTCGACATCGGCGACCCGGAAATCGTCGTCTGGGGCTCGCCCATCGAACTCGGTGCGCAGGACAATGTGCGCGCGGTGCGCGACCGCATGCTGCGCACTGCCCTGCTGCCGGCGTTCGCCATGTCGGAAGCCAAGCTCGACGGTTTCCTCGCCAGCATCCGCGCGAAGCGCCCGCGCATGCTGTTCGGCTACCCGTCGGCCCTGTCGCATATCGCCCGTCACGCCAAGGCGAAAGGCGTGCGCATGGACGACCTCGGCATCAAGGTCGCCTTCGTCACCTCCGAGCGCCTGTACGACGAGCAGCGCCAGCAGATTTCGGACACCTTCGGCTGCCCGGTGGCGAACGGCTACGGCGGCCGCGACGCCGGCTTCATCGCCCACCAGTGCCCGGGCGGCGGCATGCACATCACGGCCGAAGACATCATCGTCGAGATCCTCGACGCCGACGGCCAGCCGGTGCCGACAGGCGAAGCCGGCGAAATCGTCGTCACCCACCTGGCCACCGGCGACTTCCCGTTCATCCGCTACCGCACCGGCGACGTCGGCGTGCTCGACACGGCGCTCTGCAAGTGCGGGCGCGGGCTGCCGCTGCTGAAAGAAATCCAGGGCCGCAGCACCGATTTCCTGGTCGCCCACGACGGCACCGTCATGCATGGCCTGGCGCTGGTGTACATCCTGCGCGACCTGCCTGAAGTAAAAGCGTTCAAGATCACGCAGGAAACCCTGGAGCTGACGCGCGTACAGGTGGTGGCCGAGGCGCCGCTGGCGCCGGCGCTGCTGCAGAAAATCGAGGCCGGCTTCAAGGCGCGACTCGGCGCCGCGGTCGCCATCGAGGTCGCGCAGGTGCCGGCCATCCTGCCGGAAAAATCCGGCAAGTTCCGTTACGTCGTCAGCAAAGTCGACGCCGCGGCGCCGCGCTGACCGGGAGTTTCCGATGAGAGATATATTCGTCACCATCCTCGTGTTCGCGTCGCTGCCGCTGATTTTTAAGAAGCCGTACTGGGGCGCGGTGCTGTGGATCTGGATCAGCGTCATGAACCCGCATGCGCAGGGCTGGGGCTTCGCCCGCTCGTTCCCGTTCGCCGCAATCATCGCCGGCGTCACGATCATCAGCGTGATCATTTACAAGGGCGACAAGAAGCTGCCGATGGTGCCTACGCTTATCGTGTTCCTGACATTTATGTTCTGGATGTGCCTGACATCCGTGTTCGCCATCCATACCGACCTGGTCTACGGACAATGGAACAAGGTCATGAAGATATTCGGCATGACGCTGATCGTAATTATGCTATTGAAAGAGCGCAAGCACATCGAACTGGCGATATGGTCCATTGTGATCTCGCTCGGCTACTACGGCGTGAAAGGCGGCGTGTTCACAATCCGCAGCGGCGGTGGCGAGCGGGTTTGGGGGCCGGCCGGCACCTTCATCGAAGGCAACAATGAAGTAGCGCTTGCCTTCGTGATGGTCATTCCGCTCATGTTCTACCTCATGAAGATCACCACTAACAAGTGGGGACGCTACGCCTTCATGGCGGCGATGGCCTTGTGCGCGTTCGCTTCGCTCGGTTCGTATTCCCGAGGGGCATTGCTGGCGATCGGCGCAATGGGAGTCTTCCTCTGGCTCAAGAGCAAGGAAAAACTGACGGTCGGGCTGGTGCTCGTACTGATTGTTCCCGTGTTGCTACTTGCCATGCCGCAGCAATGGCATGCGCGCATGGATTCGATCAGCGAATATAAGGAAGATGAATCGGCAATGGGAAGGGTCAACGCATGGTACATGGCGACCAACTTGGCGCTGGACCGTCCCCTCGGAGGCGGATTTGAAATCTACGACCCTGGCGTATTCCAGATGTACGCGCCGGTGCCGGAAGACGTCCATGCGGCCCACAGCATCTATTTCCAGGTGCTAGGCGAGCACGGCTTTATCGGCCTGTTTCTCTATCTTGCGCTGGGGATTATGACCTGGCGCACCGGAACCTGGGTGATCAAGAACAGCAAGCTCGATCCGGAACTAAAATGGGCGGCCGAACTGGTCCCCATGTTGCAAGTTAGTATGCTCGGCTTTGCGGTCGGTGGTGCGTTTCTCAGTTTGGCGTATTTCGACGTGCCTTACTATGTCATGGCAGTGATGGTGGCTACGCGCGTGATCGTTGAGCGGCAACTTAAGGCCACCGCAGCCGGCGGCCAGTCGGCGGCTACGCTGCAGATAAAACCCGTGCAGAAACCTAGGAAAGTATCGAATGGATAAGCTTGAAAGCGCCGCGCGCAGTTCCGACGCGGCAGTGGCGACGACTGCCGGTGCCGGCCTGCAGGCGCTGCTCGGCAAGGGCCTGATGCGCGTGCTGTCGCCGGGCGGCGCCAAAGGGCTGTCGATCTTCATCTACCACCGCGTGCTGGCGCACAAGGACCAGCTGTTCCCGGCCGAAGTCGACCGCCACGAATTCGACCACGCGGTGCAGCTGATCACGTCGATGTTCAACGTCATCCCACTGATCGACGCCGTGCGCCACATCGCCGCCGGCACGCTGCCGCCGCGCGCCGCCTGCATCACCTTCGACGACGGCTACGCCGACAACGCCGAAGTGGCGATGCCGATCCTGCAGCGCCATAGAATCTCCGCTACCTTTTTCGTCGCCACCGGGTTCCTCAATGGCGGCCGCATGTGGAACGACACCGTGATCGAACTGGTGCGCCGCGCGCTGCCAGGCGCCATCGACGCTACCGTGCTGGGCCTCGGCAGCCATACGGTCGACTCGGTTGCGCAGCGCCAGCAAGCGATCAAGGCCTTGATCGGCCAGCTGAAATACCTGCCGATGGACGCCCGCCTCGAGCAGGTCAACCGGCTGGTCGACATCGCCGGCGTGGCGCTGCCCGACAACCTGATGATGACGTCGGCGCAGGTCAATGAGCTCAAACACGGCGGCATGGACATCGGCGGCCACACGGTCAACCACCCGATCCTCGCCAAGCTGCCGGCTGACCGCGCGCGCGCGGAAATCGCCGACGGTAAAGCGCAGCTGGAAGACATCACTGGCGGCGCCATCGACCTGTTCGCCTACCCTAACGGCAAGCCAGGCGCGGACTACCTCGCGGAGCACGTGAAGATCGTCAGGGAACTCGGTTTTGCGGGCGCGGTGTCGACCGCGTGGGGCGCGGCCGCCGGCAAGCCGGATCCGTTCCAGCTGCCGCGCTTCAGCCCGTGGGACAAAACGTCGCTCAAGTTCGCGGTGCGCATGGCGCGCAACCTGACCTTGAAGGCCGACCAGGCCTAGCGCCCGGTAAGGCGCTGCGCCATCGCGCGCAGCGTGGCGGCAATGTCGCCGTAAAACGGCTTCGGATCGCGGCCGTCGTAGACGTAGTAGCAGGTCTGCGGCCGCACGAAATCGGCCAGGTAGCCGGTCAGCTCCGGCAAGCGCCGGAACGAGACGTTCCGGTCGGCGATCTTATTTTGCTGGAACAGGATGCGCAGAAGGCGCTTCGTCTCCGGCACCATGAAGCGGCAGCGCACGCCGCTGCGGTATGCCGCGGCAGGCTGCGCGGCGCCAGTCCCCAGCACGCAATAGCTCAGCCACGGGAAGCTGGCGCCGGCATGGTAGGCCAGCGGCAGGCTGCCCCAGAAGCGGCCATTGATCTCCATCAGCGCCGATTCGCCGGTGGCCGGATCGTGGCGGTATTCGACCATCGCAATCCCTTCCCACTCCAGTTCGCGCAGCAAGGCCACCGACTTCTTCATCAGTTCCGCGTGTTCAGTCAGCGCCACCGATTCGCACAGGCTGGAAAAGCCGCCCTCCGGCGGCCACTCGTGCACGCGGCGGTGCTGGAAGGTGGTGTGCGAGACGCCGTCCTTCATCAGCACGAACTGCCCCAAGCCATAGCCGGCGCAGTATTCCTGGATCAGCGGATAGATGCCGACCTTCGCGTATGGCGTCAAGTACTCGATCAGCTGTGCGGCGGAGTAGCAGTAATGGGTCTTGTCGAGCGCCAGGCCGGCGTTAGACAGGACGCGGATCACCTCGTTCGGATTGGCCCATTTCAGCACCACCGGATAGCGCAGGCTGGCGGCGACGTCGGCCAGTTCCCCGATGGCGGCGATCTGTTCGGTACGCGGCACGCGGATACCGACCCTGGCGGCCGCGGTATAGGTCTGTTCCTTGTTAAGGACGCGGTCCATGCGGGCGGCATCGGGGAACATCAGCTGGAAGCCGGCAAGGCGCGCGCGGTGGCGGTTCAGCATCGCGATGTCGCCCTCGGAGATGGCGAACAGGCAGGCGCGCCCCAGCCGCTCGCCGAGCGCGCACAACTGGTCAAGCAGCGCCGCCTCGCCGTCGGCGCGGACCAGGCCCTCCTGCAGGTGGCGCGAGTACATGCCCAGCGCCGACACCTTGCGCCCCAGCCCGACGACGCGCACCCCGTGCTCGCCGAGGTCACGGATGATTGCCAGGCCAATCGGCGTGTCGATACCCAGCACGACGGCCGGCAGCGACGGCGTCACCGCAGTATTCAACGCAACTCCCCGGCCGGCTTGGCGGCCAGCGGCGCGGTGACGCCGCGGCGCCACCAGCTGGTGCCCGTCAGCGCCAACAGCCCACGCTTGATGGCCGCGCGCACGTCGCGGCGCTTGTGCTCCGTGATGGCGCCGGCCACGCCGATCGTCAGCAGCGTGGCGCCGATCACTTCGGCGTAGAACAGCTTGCCGTTCGGGTCGCCGTCGAACAGGGCGGCGAAGAACAGCAGCAGCGGCTGGTGCAGCAGGTACAGCGCGAAGGTGTATGCCGACAGCCAGCGGATCAAGGACTCAGCCGCCAGCAGCGGGCGCGCGAACACGTGGGCGATACCGCGGAAGCCAATAAAGTTGGCGGCGATGATCAGCGCCAGCGGGTAGTCCATGATGAAGAACTTCGAGAACGCCGCCTGGCGGTGCCACTCGGGCCCGATCAGCTGCAGAAGCAGTTGGCTGCCGTATTCGGTCAGCTCGTAATGCTGGAACGCGGCGTACAGCGGCCACGACGCCAGGAACATCAGCCAGTACTGCCACGCCGGCAGGCGCTCGAGCGCGCGCCAGCGGTGCAGCACGACGCCGAGCATCCACAACGGCGCCAGCACGAGGATCTTCGGACCCAGCAGCAGCGCCGTCAGCAGCACCAGCAGGATGCGCGCCTTGCCGCGCGTGAAGGCGACGATCGCGAACAGCACGTAGTACCACATCTCGTAGCACAGCGACCAGTACGGCACGTTGGAGAACGACATGATCGAAGCCGTCCACACTTCGTTCAGGTACAGCAGGCTGCTGACGATGCGCACGCCGGCCATCGAATGCGTGGTGGCGTCGACATAGAATTTTGGCGCCATCGCTTCGCCGGCCATGTCCAGCAAAGGGCACAGCAGCACCGCCGGCAGCGCCAGCGAATAGAAGCGTGCCAGCCGGCTCGACCAGTAGTCGACCGGCTGGCTTTCGCGCGTCGCGTGGATGAACGAAATGACGTAACCCGACAGCACGAAGAAGACGATGACGGCAGCGTGCCCGTGATTACTGAACGGCAGCTTTTCGGTAATCACCGCGCGCAGGTTCGAGTGGTAGATCACCACCATCACCGCCGCCATGAAGCGCACCAGGT
Organism: Pseudomonadota bacterium; assembly: GCA_040386255.1. Taxonomy (GTDB): domain Bacteria; phylum Pseudomonadota; class Gammaproteobacteria; order Burkholderiales; family Burkholderiaceae_D; genus JAFCUW01. The sequence continues at coordinate 127,928 of JAZKFW010000031.1, read as the reverse complement.
CGAGGTAGATCGAAAATTCCTTCTTCATTCGCTGCCCACCGTAGAAGCGGGGACGGCGCGCGGCGCCCTTGCGGCGCCGGCCAGCGCCTGGTTCAGCCGCAGCGTCGCTTCGCGCACGCGCACGAAGCAGGTGTCGAAATAGCCCGCGCTGAGCGAGAACGGATCGTGCAGGTGCGGCATCGGCGGCGCGCACCACATGCCGAGCAGGCAGACCTGGACGTCGGTGCGCACCCCCAGCCGGCGCCGCAGTTCGTGCGCCTGGCGCACTTCCATGACGAGGAACAGGTCGCCCGGGCGCACCTGGAAGTCGCTCCAGTCGACGGCGCGGTGGGCGTCCATGGCGATGCCCTGGCGGCGCGCGCCGTCGACCGCCTCGACCGGCGACGCCGCGCCGGTGGTGGTCGACAGGCCGAGCGAGGCGACGTTCATGCCGAGGTCGCGGGCAATCTGGTGGCCGTAGGCGCTGCGGCAGATATTGCCGAGGCAGACATACACCACGCGCTTGACCTGCTGCGGGTTGCGCAGGCGGAACGGGCGCAGGCGCCCTGTCGCCAGTTCGGCGTACGCCAACAGCAGGCGCAGCAGGCCCCGCACGGTGCCGAAACGGCGGTTGATCCAGGCCTTCATGCAGTCATTCCTTGTGTGCGCGGCAGCGCCCAGTTGCCGTATTTATCGTAGGTTACTTGTGTCGCCATGCGCCGCACGCTCTGCCACAGCGAGCCGGCCAGCAGCGCATTGGCGGGGGCGCCGGCGGCGGCCGGGCTGGCCGCGGCCGCCGCCAGCCCGCTCGGCGTAAAGCGCTCGCGGTTGTCGTCCAGGTAGCGGCATAGCGAACTCAATCGCTGCTGGTTGACGCTGTGGCGGCGCGCTGGCTGGCGGCCGATGTCGCGGCTCTGGATGTACTCGAACGGATGGGTCAGGATCACCACCAGCTCGATGCCGGCCTGCTGCGCCTTGTCGAGCAGCGAGCGCGTTTCGGCGAAGCTGGTGCCGGCAATCGTCAGCGACTTCAGGTGGCGACGCCCGCCGACCTGCCAGTCGCAGAACGTCAGCACCGGGCACTCCACCACGCCGTGGCGCAGGTGGCGCCCGCTATTCATCTGGTAGTCCTGGTCGCCGCTGTCGAAAATCGCCAGCCCGACGTTCGAGCTGTAAGGGATGCCGGTGCGTGCCAGCGCCCGGTACAGCGCGTCGTCGTGCTGCAGGCTGCCGCTGCGGAACACCTGCGGGCGCGCCAGGCCCCAGTCGCGGAAGGTGGCGATACCCTGTTCGATCAGGCGCACAGAATCGTCCTCGGCGCGGCCGAAAAAATCGTCCTGGCGCGGCTGCGCCTTGACGCGCGCGCGCCAGTCGTCGTGCTCGAACACCGACCAGCACGGGTGGGCGTGCAGTTCGATGTCATGGCCATGATCCTGGATCTGGCGCACGATCGGCCCCATCGGGTCCGCTTTGAAGTAGGCGCGATGCAACGCCTCCACAAAAAACGTCGCCGGCACTCGATGCTGTTTGAACTGCTCGAGCAGGAAGCCGAGTCCCTGCGAGCGTCCTTCCGCCTCGCACCACACCATCGGCTCGGCCACGGGCTGGCAAGCGGCGTCGGCGAACGCGCCGGCGATGCTGAATTCGGTGTCGATGGTGATGCAGACGTGGGTGCGCATGGCCTCAGTGCCTCATCTTCGTTGTTGCGCGATCGTGCGAACGATAGAGCGAAAATCTGATTTCACGCACCCGTCCTCGATCTAGATCTTGCAAGCGATCATCACTGCGAGGGGTAGCGCAAAATAAAACGATTGGGGATCAACGCGGAACTGGTTTCTCAAGACTCTTTTATCCATTGGAACACGATCGGCGATCCGGTGAAGCATATCGGCAACAAAGCTTCGTCGCAACAGTCTCACCGCCCGTTGGTTAGCCTTGAGTTGTTCCTCGTTGAGCTGGAAAAGACGCGGCAGCGCTTTCTTATACTTCATCTCGTGATGGCATCGAATCAGCGACTTCTCTGTCCCCCATCCGGATCCCGAGAAAATATTCACACCTTTTCCGTACGTGCATTCAATTAACGACGAAAACGCGATCTTTTTGGTCAACGCCGACAGCTCAAGCCAGAACAAATAATCCTCGCCGGCGTACACGAATTCCTCGCGAAAGCGCAGCGACGGGAAATTGGCGTAGCGGTACACGACTGTCGAGGTGCCGATGATATTGCCGGTCAAGATCTGATCGAACATATCGCCCTGGTAGGCGTGCACGTGCTCGCTGTCGCCGATGCGCGGATGCTGTTCGACGTTGATGCGGCCGGCGCGCTTGAACGCGCTCACGGTCTGCTGCAGCTGGTAGTGGTCGGCAAAATAGAAGTCGAAACCGTTCGACATCGCCGTCATCGCATTGGCTAAGTGCTCGGGAATCCACTCGTCGTCGGAGTCGAGATAAGCGACATAGCTGGTACCGGCCGGCACGTTCTCCAGCGCCTTGTTGCGCGCCGCGGCCGGGCCGCCATTCGGCTGCTCGATAATCACGATGCGTCCCGGATACTCCCGCATCAGGGCGGCCAATTCGTCCTTCGCCGCTACCGGCGAGGCATCGTCGACCACGATGATTGTCGGCGCGCCGGCGGTCTGCCGAAGCGCCGAGATCACCGCTTTGCCCAGGATGCCCGCTTCCTTCTGGTAGAACGGGATGACGACCGCAATTTTTTCAGACATGTCAGGCCTCGCGTTGTTTGTACCACTGCTCCAGCATCATCAGCACCCACACCATGGTGCCGTGGTAGCCGGCGTGCTCCGACAGGTGCTGGCCGACCAGCTGGTCGATGAAATCGCCGCGCACGATCTTGCGCGACTTCAGGTCGGTCAGGCTGTCGGTGGCCAGCTGCTGCAGCGGCTTGTGGTGCTGCAGCCAGACGCCGAACGGCAGGCCGAAGCCGTGCTTCTGCTTGGTGATGATCTCGTTCGGCAGGAAGTCTTTCAGCGCTTCCTTGAAGAACCAGCGCAGCTGCGTGCCGTTGAGCTTTTGCTGCGGCGTCAGGCGCGTGGAGAATTCCACCATCTTGTCGTTGAGGAAGGGGAACGCCACTTCCAGCCCGGCCAGTTCGCACGCCTTCACGACCTTCGGCAAGTCGTTGTCGGCCAGCGTGATCTTCATGTCCAGCTCGAGCATGCGGTTGATCAGGCTGCCCGCCTCGCTCTTGCCATAGGTGTTGGCCAGGCTTTTCAGCGGCGCGCCGTCGTCGCAGTTGGCGAGGAAATCGTCGGTAAACACCTGCGACGGGCCATAGCGTCCCAGCAGGTTGTAGGTTTCCAGCCGCGCCGGCATCGGCACCGAGGCCTGCTCGATATAGCTGCGCGCCTTGCGCACCAGCTTGATGTGCTGCCCCGCCGGGAAGTTGAACACCGCCGGCTCCAGCAGCGCGCGGCGCAGCAGGCCGGGCACGCGGTCGTACATCGCGAACACGTGCTGCTTCGAATAGCGTTCGTTGCCGCCGAATAGTTCGTCGCCGCCGTCGCCGCCGAAAATGCGCGACACGCCGTCGGCGCGCGCCATCTTGGCGCAGTAGTAGCCCGGCACCGCCGAGGCGTTGCCGAACGGCTGGTCGAACACGCCGGCGATCTTCGGGATCGCCGCCACCACGTCGTCCGGGGTGACGTAGTACTCGTGGTGTTCGGTGCCGAAATGGCGCGAAGCGATGCGCGCGTACTCCATCTCGTCGTAGCCTTCGGCCTCGAAGCCGATCGAATAGGTCTTGGCCGGCTTGCCGGATACTTCCGTCAACGTGCCGGCGATGGTGGAGCTGTCGGTGCCGCCGCTAAGGAAGGCGCCGACGGTGGCGTCGCCGCACGCTTCGCGCACGCTGCTGCGCAGCAGGTCGCGGAATTCGGCTTTAAGTTCCGGCAGCGGCTTGGTGCCATGCTCCTCGAACTTCATGCGCCAGTACTGGTGCGTCTCGACGCGGCCCTGGCGGTACAGCAGGTACTGGCCCGGCAGCAGGCGCTGTTGCTGCGCGTGCACCGTGCCCGGGCTCGGGATCATGTGGAAATAGACGTAGTTGTAGATGCCTTGCGGATCGATCTTCGCCGGCGTCAGCGGATGGCGCGCGATCGTGTCGGCCGAGGAACCGAACACCAGCGCCTCGCCCGCCATCTGGTACGACAGCGGCTGGGTGCCCATGTGGTCGATCGCCAGCAGCGCTTCACCGGCGGCGTCGTCGATAATCGCCAGCACGAACGGGCCCGACAGGCTGTTGCACGCCAGCTGGGGGGAGCGGCGCCAGGCGTCGGCCAGCGTCTTGCCGATGCCCTGCTCGGCCGCCTGCTGCGCCATCGCGGCGTCGCGCATGCGCACCTGGCCCCAGACGGCCACCGTCAGCGCGCCGTTCTGGTACAGGTGCGCGCTGCCGGCGGCGGCGGCCACCGCCACCGCGCTGGCGCGGCCCTGCATCGTCTGCACCGCCGAGCCGTCGAAGCGCGCCATCGGCGCCGCCATCGCCTCCACCAGCGCGCGGTTATCCGCGGCGCTGGCGCCATTTCCGATCCAACCACATAAACCGCTCATTGCACCACTCCTTGATTCTGTTTTGTTCTCGGCGCCGTCATACCAGCACTTCGCGCGCGGCCGGATGGCTGAGGAACGCGGCCGGACTGGCCGTCAGGCCGTAGGCGCCCGACTGGAACACCACCACCAGGTCGCCGACGTCCGCCTTGGCCATCTCCATCTGGTCGGCCAGCAGGTCGAGCGGGGTGCACAGCGGGCCGACCACGGAAGCGGTCTCGCGCTCGCCGCCGGCGACACGGTTGCCGACCACCGCCGGATAATTCTTGCGGATTACCTGGCCGAAGTTGCCCGAGGCGGCCAGGTGATGGTGCAGGCCGCCGTCGGTAACCAGGTACACCTGGCCGCGCGAGACCTTGCGCTCGATCACGCGGCTGACATACACGCCGGCTTCGGCCACCAGGTAGCGGCCCAGTTCGATCTGCACCTGCACCCCGGGAAGCGCATTCAGCACGTCGGGCAGCAGCAACTTGAGGTTGGCGCCGACCGCTTCGAGGTCGAGCCGGCCTTCGCCAGGAAAATACGGGATGCCGAAGCCGCCGCCGATGTTCAGCGTGCGCAGCGGGCGCGGCGCGTCGGCGGCCAGGCGGATCGCCAGCGCGAAGGTCTTTTCGTGCGCTTCCTGGATCGATGCCGCTTTCAGGTTCTGCGAACCGCTATAAATATGGAAGCCGTGGAAATCGAGTTCCAGCTCGCCGAGGCGCTTGAGCATCGCCGGCACCACTTCTGCATCGACGCCGAACTGCTTCGGCCCGCCGCCCATCTTCATGCCGGACGACTTCAGTTCGAAATCGGGATTGACCCGCACCGCCACCTTCGGCACGATGCCGAGCCGCTTGCCGGCCAGCGCGATGCGCTCCATCTCGGCGCTCGACTCCATGTTCAGCACGACGCCGGCGGCAATCGCGCACGACAAATCGCTATCGCTCTTGCCGGGGCCGGCGAAGCTGATCAGGCCCGGATCCATCGTGGTGTCCAGCGCCACGCGCTGCTCGCCGCCGGAGGCGATGTCGATGCCGTCGACCAAGGTCGCCATGTGCTGCACCACCGCCGGCATCGGGTTCGCCTTCATGGCGTAATGCAGGTGGATTTCGGGCGGCAAGTACTGGCGCAGCAACGCCACGCGTTCGGTCAGCTTGGCGCGGTCGTAGGCGTAGAACGGCGTGCTGCCGACGCGCTCGGCCAGCCGGGTCAGCGGCATGCCGCCGACCTGCAGGCAATCGTCGACAACGTCAAATTGCGTCATCGGCGCATGTTGGGGGCGCACTGCGCTCATTGGGCTGCTTCCATAAAAGTGTTTTCGAATTGCTGGCTGAGCAGCTTGCGGTCGATCTTGCCATTCGGGTTGCGCGGCAGGCTGGTGTCGGACATGACGATGCGCGCCGGCAGCATGTAGGCCGGCAGGTGCGGCTTGCAGGCCGCCATCAGGGCGTCGGCGTCGACCGCCATGTCTTCCTTGCAATGGGCGATGACGACAATCGCCTGCCCCAGCGTCGGGTGCGACACGCCGATGGCGGCCGCCTCGGCCACCTGCTCGCGGGCGTACACCACTTCCTCCACTTCGCTCGGGCTGACGCGGTAGCCGGAAGTCTTGATCATTTCGTCGTTGCGGCTGATGAAATACAAAAAGCCTTCTTCGTCCTTGCGCACGGTGTCGCCCGACCACACCGCCATTTCCGTCATCGTCAGGCCGTGGTGGTTCGACTGGACTGGTTTGAATCTTTCTGCGGTCTTGGCGCGGTCGTTCCAGTAGCCGAGCGAGACGAGCGCGCCGCGGTGCACCAGTTCGCCCGGTTCGCCCGGATCGCACTCGGTGCCGTCGGCGCGCAATACCACCACCTCGGCGTTCGGGATTGCCTTGCCCATCGAATCGGGACGGCGGTCGACTTCCTCGGGCGGCAGGAAGGTCGAGCGGAACGCCTCGGTCAGGCCGTACATCAGGAACGGCTTGGCGTTCGGCAGCGCGCGGCGCAGCGCGTCGAGCGTCGGGCGCTGCATGGCGCCGCCGGAATTGGTGATGTAACGCACGGTGCAGTCGGCCGGCCAGGTCAGCTGGGCGACCTGGATCCACAGCGGCGGCACTGCCGCCAGGCCGGTGATGCGCTCGGTCTCGACCGCCTTGACGATGTCGCGCGGCAGCAGGTAATTGATCAGTACCGCGGTGGCGCCGACGTGGAAAGCGGTGGTCAGCTGCGACAGGCCGTAGTCGAAACTGAGCGGCAGCACCGCCAGGATGCGATCGGCAGCTGTGTTCTCGAGGTAGCTGGCGACGCTGGTGGCGCCGGCCACCATGTTGCGGTGCGACAGCACGACGCCCTTCGGCTTGCCGGTGCTGCCGGAGGTATACAGGATGGCGGCGACGTCGGCATCGATGACGCGGTGCCGACGCTGGCCGCTAGCGCCTGCCAGCAGCGCGTCCCACGGCTGCACGGCGACGCCGGCAGCTTCCGGCAGCTTGTCGGCATTGCCGGTCACGACAACCATCTTCAGGTCGGGGCACAGCGCCAGCGCCGGCGCCAGCAGGCGCAGGCGGTCGGCCGAAGTCACCAGCACGCGCACATTGCAGTCGGCCAGGATGTAGCCGACCTGCTCGGGCTTGAGCAGCGGATTGACCGGCACGAAAACGCCGCCGGCGGCGGCGGCGCCGAACATCGCGGCGACGTTCTCGACGTTCTTCTCGATGTAGACGGCAACGCGTTCCCCGCGCCCCAGGCCGGCGGCCAGCAGGCCGTTCGCCACCTGCGAGACGGTGTCGGCGAGCGTGGCGTAATCGAGGCGGCGCTGCCCGGACACCAGCGCCTCGGCGCCGGGTGTGCGCTGCGCCGAGTTAAAGATGAAATCGTGGATCAGGTCACTCATGGGCTTCGGTCTTTTATACGATGGTCAAGCAACTTTATTTAATCAGTTGCAACATAATGTCGAATCTTAACATTTCATTACCAAAATTCGCGTTGTATTTGCCACCGGTGTGGCTGGGAACCGACGAATATTTTCATCCGCCCTGCTTTTCCAGCAGCACGTGGATCCATTTCGGCCGTTCCGCGACGAACGGCGCCTGTGCCTTGCGCGCCAGAACTGCACCCTTGGCCAGCACGCGCGAAGCGAGGGTGCGCTTGGCCGGCGCCGTCAGCGCAGCGTCGCAATGGATGCATGGCTCGTCCTGGATGTAGGTGCCGTAGGGATTGCCCGCCAGCTCCATCAGGCTTGAGGAAATGAAGTTGGTCGCTTCGCGGGTCTGGCCGACGAACGATTTCTTCGCCACGCGGCAAGTCGGGAACAGCGCGCCGAGGCGTGTTTCGTCGAAGCTGTTGACATGACCCCACGGCGGATTGGTCTTGCCGCAGCTTGAACAGGTCGAACGGTCCAGCCGCAGGTCCTGCTTGTACGGCACGCCGATCAGCAGGTGGCGGCGCGACACCCGCGCCAGCTCGCTGCAGGCCTTCGGCAGCAGCGAGCTCGGGATGTGCTCCAGCACTTCGGCGCAGAACACCAGGTCGAAATGGCCGTCATCGAACGTCAGCGCGGTGGCATTGCCCTTGACGCAGGTGATGCGGGCGTCGTCGATCTGCGGCTGCTCGAGGTCGAGCGCGGTGACGCTGACGCCGCGATCGGCCAGGCGGGCGGAAATGAAGCCGTCGCGCGCGCCGATGTCGACAGCGGTGCCGGCATCGGCGGGCAGCATTGCCATCAGATCGGCAATGCGGGTCTGTTCGATTTCAGTTTCACGCCATCCTGGTACCATGACATTTCCTCATAAGATGCTGCGGGCGCAGCGGCATTCGCAGAAAATCACTCGTTATTTACACCAGTTTCAGGTTCAGTCCAACTTTGCGGCAGGCCTGCTCGGCGCGCACCAGACATTCGCGCTCGGCCCCTTCCGGGCGGCCCGCAACGTGCCACAAGAGATACAGGACGACGGCGTAGACCAGCGCGCCAACCGCTGTACATAGTAATAATGCTAACACGTATGCATGGGTTTCATTGCTCAAGGTCAACTGAAATTTGACGGCATGGACCGCCGCCGCCATCAGCAGCGCGGCCAGTGCTGGGCGCCACAGGCGCGCCGCATAGCCCAGCGCCGACAGGCGCAGCTGTTTGGCGATCAGCACCTGGTTGACCGGCACCATGCACACCGCGGTAATCAGGAACGACCACGCCGCGCCGGTCGCGCCCCAGCGCCAGGTGGCCGGCAACAGCAGTGCCAGCAATACCACGAACTGCGCCGCCGCCACCGCGGTGATCAGGCGCGGGCGCCCCACCGCCAAATAGACGTAGCCGATGTTGGTCTGCAGCGCGGTCAGCACGCCGTACAGCGCCAGCACCTGGATCAGCGGGATCGCGCTCAGCCACTTCCAGCCGAGCACGGCCGGCACCATCAGGTCGGCCACCGAAAAGATGCCGATGCCGGCCGGCAGCGCGAACAGCGCGATGACCGAGATCACGCCAAGGAAGCTGTTGCGCAACTGGTCGATGTCGCCGGCCAGCTTGGCATAGCCGGGAAAGGCCGCGCGGTTGATTGGCGCCACCAGTTCGGTGGTCGGCAAAGTCGAGATTTCGGAGGCGATGGTGTACAGGCCGAGCCCGCCGACGCCGGCGAACTTGCCGATGACGAATTCCGCGGCGCGTCCGTTCAGGAATTGCAACGTGTTGTTGATAAACAACCATTTAGAGGCGTGAAACAGTTCGGAGCGCGCCTTCAGACAAAAGCGCGGCCGGTAATCGCTGACGTAATACGACAGCAGCACCGCCGCCAGCGTGCCGGTCAGTTGACCGATGACGAGCGCCCAGTAGCTGTGCAGCCAGAGCGCGATGGGGATCGTCACCAGCACCGGCGCCAGCCGCTTGCCGAGCATGAACTTGAATTCGCGGTCGAAACGCATTTCGCGGCGGAAGATGACCGGGCCGATATTCGAAAAGCCGGCTGCAAAGCAGCCAATCGCCAGCGTGTAGACCACGGCTTCGAGCCGCATCTCGTTATAGAACGCCGATACCGGCCGCGCCAGCAACGCCAGCAACAGCGCGCACAGCACGCCGAAGAGGACGTTGAAGGTCCACACCGTGTCGAACTGGACGCGGCCGGCGTCGCGCTTCTGAATCAGGTGGACGTCGAAATTGAAGGCGAACAGCAGCTGCAGCGCGGCGATGAGCATCATGGCGATCGCGATCAGGCCAAAGTCGGCCGGCACCAGCAGCCTGGCCAGCACAATGGTGCTGGCCAGGCCCACGCCGCGATCGATCAGCTTGTACACGACCATCCACACAGCGCCCTTGGCGATTTCGTTGTTGATTTTTTCCAAGGGGAGTGGCTTCCTTCAGCAATCGATTTGCGACTGCCACACGGGATTTATTGTCGATTGGTATTGTATCAGCAAACAATTCCCATCCTGCACTAGGGGCAAGCGGATTTGCAACAAGTCGTGCCCGATTGCATTTCTGTGAGTCCAATTTAAACGCAGCCGGGTTATACTCCCAAACGATGTTGAAATTGAAACTGGGGAAATATGGACACTGATGTCAAGCGGGCGATCGAGCGCCCGGTGCAGCACCCGCCGCGCACAGCGCACAGCGCAGGCCAGGGCGGGTCGCCCGCAGCGCATCCGCACTTCCCTGCAGCCATCGCACCGGTGTCGCCGGTGCTGTCCTCCGCCTCTTTTTTCAGCAACGGCGCGCCGCCGGTGCGCTCGATCCTCGACGCCGGCCAGTCGCGCGCCGTCACCAGCGGGCGCATCGCCATCGCGCTGGCGCTGCGCCAGATGAAGGTGGGCGCGGGCGACTCGGTGCTGGTGCCGTCGTTCCATTGCGCCTCGATGATCGAGCCGGTCACCTGGTCCGGCGCGACGCCGGTGTTCTACCGCATCAATGACGACACCTCCGTCAACCTCGACGACATCGCCGCCAAGCTCGACGGCACCGCGAAGGTGTTGATGGTAACTAATTACTTCGGCTTCCCGCAGGACCTGTCGGCCATCCGTGCGTTCTGCGACCGCCATGGCCTGATGATGCTGGAAGACTGCGCCCACTGTTTTCTCGGCGAACATAATGGGCAGCCGGTCGGCTCCTACGGCGATTATGCGATTGCCAGCAGCATGAAGTTTTTCCCGATCTACGAGGGCGGCCTGCTGGTGTCGGCGCGCCATTCGCTCGAGCCCGTGCAACTGCAATCGGCCGGCGCCGGCTTCGAAGCCAAGGCCACGCTGAACGCGCTCGAGGACAGTTTCGAATACCGCCGCCTGGGCGTCGTCAAGGCGCTGCTGTGGCTGCCGCTGGCGACCAAGGACTTTTTGTGGGGCACGATCAAGAAGCGCAAGCCGGACGGCGTGCAGTCGATGGTGCCCGGCTCGTCCGAAGGCGGCTTCAGCTTCGATCCCGCCTGGCTCGACAAGCGCTCGTCGATCTTCTCGCGCTTGATGCTGAAACTGGTGTCGCGCCGGCGCATGGGCGCGCTGCGCCGCAAGAATTACCTGAAGCTCGCCGCCGCGCTCGCCGGCCTGCCTGGCTGCCGGCCGCTGTTTGCCACTTTGCCCGAGGGAGCTTATCCCTGGGTGTTCCCATTACTGACCGATAATCCACAGCCTGTCTTCATCTCGCTCAAGTCGCAAGGCGTGCCGATCATTCGCTTCGGCGAATACCTCTGGCCCGGCGTCGACGCCAGCGTCTGCGCCAACAGCGTCGACCTGTCGAAGCGCGTGATGTCGTTTTCCTGCCACCAGGAATTGAATGAACAGGAACTCGACTGGATGATCACTAAAATTAAGGAAGCGCTGCTGACGCACCGCCTGCCATCATGATGAACTGGACCATTGTCCCGGCGAGCGAATTCGCCGCCCATGCCGACCGTTGGCACAAACTCAACCGCCAGGGTCCGGTGTCGCCGCTGCTCGAACTCGAATTCGTCCAGCCGCTGCTGGCCGAATTCAGCACGGGCAAGGAAGTGCTGGCGATTTGTGAGTCCCAGCAGCAACTGGTCGCGATGGCGATCATGTCACCGGTCCGCACCGGCGCCTGGGAAACTTTCCAGCCGTCGCAGGCGCCGATCGCCATGTGGATCAACCTGCCCGGCCTCGAGCTCGACGCCCTGCTCGCCACCCTGATGCGCAAGCTGCCGGGGCTGCCGCTGGTCGTCGCCGTGCCCCAGCGCGACCCCTACCTGTACCCGCGCCCGGCCGACAGCGCGACTTTACAGACCATCAACTACGTCGACACGGCGCGCATCACGATTGCCGGCAGCTTCGACGATTATTGGGCCGCGCGCGGCAAGAACCTGCGCGCCAACCTGAAAAAGCAGCGTGCCCGCATGATCAAGGAAGGCATCGTTCCGCGTATGGACACCTTGACCGCGCCGGAGGACATGGCCGAAGCGATCGCCGAATACGGCCGCCTCGAGAGCGCCGGCTGGAAGGCGCAGGGCGGCACCGCGATCCACCCGGGCAACGCCCAGGGCCGCTTCTACCGCAGCATGCTGGAAGGGTTCTGCCGCCGCGGCGCTGGCTCGGTGATCCGCTACTTCTTCAACGACAAGGTAGTCGCGATGAACCTGTGCATCGAAGGAGACGGCACCCTGATCGTGCTGAAGACCACGTACGACGAAAGCGTGCCGAGCCACTATTCGCCGGCCTTCCTGATGCGCGAGGAATCGTGCCAGCAGATGTTCGGCGAACACAAGTACAAGTCGCTCGAGTTCTATGGCAAGGTCATGGAATGGCACCTGAAATGGACTGATGAGGTGCGGACGCTGTACCATGTCAACAGTTACCGCTGGCCTATCCTGCTGCGCCTGCACACCATCGTCAAGAACCGTCCGGGCCGCAAGCCGGCGCCGGCCCCCACCGTGGCGGCGGTCGCTTCGACCCCGCTCAGCAACCAATCTTCGGAATAATCATGTACCTGGAAGAAGTAAAAACCATTTTGGCGGACGTGCTCAGCCTCGGCGCCGCAAAAGACAGCCTGACCGAGCAGTCCGCACTGCTGGGCAGCATCCCCGAACTCGACTCGATGGCAGTGGTGAACCTGATCACCGCCCTCGAAGAACACTTCGGCATCACCGTCGACGACGACGAAATCAGTGCCACCACGTTCGAAACGCTCGGCAGCCTGACCGCTTTCGTAGAGCAAAAACTGGCGTAATGGTGCCGGTTCCAGACGCTCCGCGCGCCGAGGCCTTCTTCCTGAAAACGGAGCCGGGCCAGCGTTTCTGCCTGTTCCATCCTCCGGCCGGCGCCTGCCGCGGCGCGCTGCTGTACGTGCCGCCGTTCGGCGAAGAGATGAACAAGGCGCGCCGCATGGCGGCGCTGCAGGCGAGAGACCTCGCCGCGTACGGCTTCGGCGTGCTGCTGCTGGACCTGTACGGCTGCGGCGACAGCAGCGGCGACTTCGGCGAAGCGCGCTGGGACATCTGGAAGAACGACCTGGCGCTCGGCCAGCAGTGGCTGCAGCAGCGCCTCGGCGTGCCGGTCAGCCTGTGGGGCCTGCGTCTGGGCGCCCTGCTGGCGCTCGACTACGCGCGCGGCGCCAGCTCGCCGGTCGCCAGCCTGGTGCTGTGGCAGCCGGTGCAAAGCGGCGCCACCTTCCTGACCCAGTTCCTGCGCCTGCGCATCGCCAACGACATGCTGTCGGACGACAAGGAGAAAGGCGGCGGCACCAAGGCCCTGCGCGACGCCCTGCGCGCCGGCGAATCGCTGGAAGTGGCCGGCTACGAGCTGGCGCCGGCGCTGGCCGACGCCATCGAGTCGCTCGACGCCGCCGCGCTGGCCGTGACGACCTGCCCGGTGCACTGGTTCGAAGCGGTGCCGGCCGACGGCCGCCCGATCTCGCCCGCCGCCGCCAAGGTCACCACGGCATGGGAGGCCACCGGCGCCGCGCCGCGCATCCACCTGGTCACCTGCCCGCCGTTCTGGGCCGCCCAGGAAGTGACGGAATGCCCGGCGCTGGTCGCCGCCACCACGTCGGCGCTGTCAGCTGAATCATCAGGATCGCCGCAATGAATTACGAAGAACACGCAGTCACCTTCAACTGCGGCGACGCCAGCCTGTTCGGCATCGCCAGCCTGCCGGCCGCTAGCAGCCGGCGCGGCGTGCTGGTGGTCGTCGGCGGCCCGCAATACCGGGTCGGCAGCCACCGCCAGTTCACCCTGCTGGCGCGCAGCCTCGCGGAACAAGGCATTCCGGCCATGCGCTTCGACTACCGCGGCATGGGCGACAGCGCCGGCGAGCCGCGCACCTTCGAAGACGTCCAGCACGACCTGCGCGCCGCGGTCGACCATTTCACCGCCATTGTGCCCGGCATGACCGAAGTGGTGATATGGGGCTTGTGCGACGCGGCGTCGGCCGCGCTGTTCTACGGCGCCAGCGACAAGCGCGTGTGCGGCCTGGTGCTGCTCAACCCGTGGGTGCGCACCACCGGCGGCCACGCTAAGGCGACCCTGAAGCACTACTACCTGGACCGCCTGCTGCAGCCCGCGTTGTGGCGCAAGATCGTCAGCGGGCGCTTCGATTACCGCGGCGCGCTGCGCTCGTTTACCGGCCTGCTCGGCGCCGCCAGGAGCGCCGCGCCGGCGCCGGCTGCCGGCCAGGCCGACGACACCTGCGCGCCGCTGCCCGACCGTATGCTGGCCGGCATGGCTAAATTTAGAGGCAAGGTTTTGTTGATACTGAGTGGACGCGACCTGACGGCGCAAGAATTTTCCGACCTGGCGAAGGGCTCCAGCCAGTGGCAGCGCCTGCTGGGCGCGAGCCATGTCACGCGCCGCGCGCTCGACGATGCGGACCACACGTTTTCGCGCCGCGCCTGGCGCGACCAGGTATCCGGCTGGACCGGCGAGTGGGTGAAATCATGGTGAAGCGCGTACTGATGATCGCCTTCCACTTCCCGCCGCTGCGCGGCAGCAGCGGCATCCAGCGCACCCTCAAGTTCGCCCAGTACCTGCCGCGGTTCGGCTGGCAGCCGGTGGTGCTGTCGGCGCATCCGCGCGCGTACGCGCAAAGCGGCGACGACCAGCTGCGCGACATCCCGGCCGAGGTGGTGGTGCACCGCGCGTTCGCGCTCGACACCGCGCGCCACCTTGCCTTCAAGGGCCGCTACGTCAGCTGGATGGCGCTGCCCGACCGCTGGGCCACGTGGGTGCTGGGCGCAGTGCCGGCCGGCCTGCGGCTGGTGCGCAAGCACCGCCCGCAGGTAATCTGGTCGACCTACCCGATCGCCACCGCCCACATCATCGGCTATGTGCTGCACCGCCTCACGGGCTTGCCGTGGGTGGCCGATCTGCGCGACCCGATGACCGACGAGGGCTATCCGTCGAACCCGGTCACGCGCCGGGTCTACCAGTGGATCGAGAAGAAAACCGTTCTCAATTGCCAGCGCGCGGTGTGCACCACGCCGGGCGCCATCAAGACGTACCTCACCCGTTTCCCCGACATTCCGGCGTCGCGCTTTACGCTGCTCGAAAACGGCTTCGACGAGGAAAACTTCGCCGACGCCGAGAGCCTGGCGGCAGCGCCGCAAGGCGCGCGCTTCCGGCTGGTCCACAGCGGCGTGATCTATCCGTCCGAGCGCGACCCGATTCCGCTGTTCGAGGCGCTCGCCGAACTGAAGGCCCAAGGCAGCATCCGCGCCGACAGCTTCGAACTGGTGCTGCGCGCGACCGGCCACGACGACTACCTCGCCAAGCTGATCGCCGACGCCGGCATTGGCGACCTGGTGACGCTGGCGCCGCACGTCTCCTACCGCGACGCGCTGGCCGAGATGGTCACCGCCGGCGGCCTGCTGATCCTGCAGGCTACCAACTGCAACCACCAGGTGCCGGCCAAGCTGTACGAGTACCTGCGGGCGCGCCGCCCGATCCTGGCGCTGACCGATCCGATCGGCGACACCGCCGCCACGCTGCAGAAGGCCGGCATCGATACCATCGCCCCGCTCGATTCGAAAACGGCAATTGCCGAGGCTGTGCTACGCTTCCTAGCATTGGCCGAGGCCGGCACCGCGCCGCTGGCATCGAGCGCAGATGTCAATGCAAATTCGCGCCGCGCCCGCACTGGGGTGCTGGCGGCGCTGCTCGATACGATCGTGAATGAAGAACCGGTTGAACAAGTGCATGCGAAACCGCGTGCTACCAAACACTAGGAGCGACTAATGAAGAGCATGTGGTGGATCGCCGGCAGCATCGTGATGATGGCTGCCGCCAGCGCGGGAGCGGCCAACAGCGCGCAGATTAACTATTGCGGCGACTTGAAAAACGCCTACGGGCCATTTGATTACCGCACCCGCGCCGAACACGTCGAAAACTTCTACCTGGTCGAGATGGCGCACTTTACGCCGGAAGTCGAGAACGGTATCAAGGGGAGCACGGGCTTGATCGGCGGCGACCTCGACTACACGCTGCGGGCCATACCCAATCATCACCGCGCGCTGGCCGCACTCGCACGTGTTGCAGTACGCACGAAGTCGCTGCAGGTGCCCGGCACCAAATGGCCAGTCGAATGCTATTTCGAGCGCGCGATGCGATTTCAGCCCGACGACGGCGGCGCAAAGGCCGAATATGGCAACTACCTGTACGCGCTCGGCAAGGCCGACAAGGCATTCCCGCTGTTCCGCGAGGCGGCCGAGATGAGCCCGGACAATCCGACCATCAACTACAACCTCGGCCTGGCGTACTTCCAGAAGAAGGACTACGACAACTCGCTGCTGTACGCGAAGAAGGCGTACGCGCTCGGCTTCCCGCTGCCGGGCCTGAAGAACAAGCTGGCTGCGGCCGGCAAGTGGAACGATAAGTAATCAGGCGGCCGGGAACGGCCGCAGGCGCCTGGCCAGCACCATGCCGGCCACCACCACCGCCAGCGCGGCCAGGTACAGCGCGCTCCAGCGCATGAACAACTCCGGCGCCGTCAGCAGCGTCGTGCGGTCCTGCCCCAGCAGGAACTGCAAGCCGTTGAAGATCCGCCCGTTATTGATCACCACCGTCTCGATTGCCTGGGTCAGCAGCAGCCAGCTGGCCGCCAGCATGGCGGCCGTCGCCGCCGCCGTCAAGGCGCCAGGGCGCGTCGCCAGCAGCACCGCATTCGCCGCGAACAGCGCCACCGCTCCCGCCAGCCAGAAAGCGCCGCCGTCGACCACCAGCTCGGTGAGGTTGTCGGTGATCGCCCAGTCGAGCACGACGAACTTGGCCAGCACCCAGAACGGCAGCAGGCAAAGCAACGCCACGATCACGCGCGCGCGCCGGTCGCGGCGCGGCACTGCCAGCAACCCGACCACCAGCGGGATCGCGAACACTGCATACAACGCGACGTAGCGCACCAGCCGCTCGGCAGCGACGACCAGCGCGCGCGGCCAGGCGGCGAACGACGCGCGCCACGCCTCGCCCCAGTAATTATCGTCGACCACGCGCCGGTACAGATCGGGCGCGCCGATGATCTTTTCCAGCATGATGGCGGGCGTGGCGAGGTTGACCAGCGCGTAGCTCGCCAGCGCGATGGCGGCCACCAGCAGTGGCGTCCACAGTGCGCCATGGCGGCGGCTCGCGTCGAGTTGCAGCGCCGCGCGGGCGGCCAGCCAGGGACCGCTGCCGAGCCACAGCAGCGCCAGCGAAAACATCGCCGAACCCGCCAGCGCATGGTCGCCGAACAGCTTTTTCAGGTTGTAAGGAATGCCCGGCAACTGCAGCACCAGCCACATGCCGAGCGTCAGCACGCCCGCGCTGGCGGCCAGCGGCAGCAGCGGATGTAAGCGATGCGCCGCCAGCGCGGGGGCCGGGACGGGACCTGCGGTGCTCTCGCCATCCCGCACGCGCAGCGCCGCCGCGGCCGGCGCCAGAACTACCGCCATCGCCAGCGTGGTGGTGTCGCCGTTCAGGCCGACCAGCGCCACACGCACCCATTCAAGCACCGCCAGCAGCATCAGCACCAGCGCGCACCACAACAGCGGACGGTCGCGAAAGCGCGCCGGCCCCGCCATCCCCGCCCACAGCATGGCGCCGATCGCCAGCGCCTCGAACGCCGCCGGCGGCACGTCATTGAGCACGCCCTGCCAGATCAGGTGCGAGAACGGCGTCAGCGTAAAGCCCGGCGCCAGTGCCTGCCCGCGGTATGGCGTCAGCACGGTGACCAGGTAGGCGCACAGCGCCAGCGCGAACACGGCGTCGTGGCTGCGCGCGCTGGCGCGGTGGCCGATCAGGTAGCCCGCCGCCAGGCCGCCGACGATGCCGAGCAGCGTTTCGCGCCGCAGGCTGCCGTAAGCGACCAGCACCTCCAGCACGATCGCCAGCAGCCCCAGTCCCACCACCCCGGCTAGCGGCCGGCGCAGCATGCCCATGCGCGTCAGCGCGACGCCGGCCAGCGCGGCGGCGACGCCATGCTGGAACAGCCGCATCATCTCGAAGGTGGCGGCGAACACGGCCGACTTGACGTGGGCGCGCAGCAGGCCGATGTCGAGCGTCGGCACGAACGGGAACGATTCGTACAGAAACCACAGCAGCACCAGGCAGGCCAGGAACAGGTCGGGCCGCCCGCTCGCCACCGACAGCTGGGCGCGCAAGGTGTGGCGCACGCGCGCCGCCACCAGCAAGCCGGCCCCCAGGCCGACGGCATTCCACACGGCGTCGGCCAGCGAAGCGGTGCGGCTGGGCAGGTACAGCTGCAGCAGCTGGATGCCGATCGCCAGCACCAGCACCGACAGCAGCGCCGCCGCCGCGCGCGCGGCGTTGCCGCGCAAGCACAGGTGCAGGGCGATGCCGAGCGGGACGAACAGGATCACGTTATCGATCGCATCGGACCGGTTGCCGAAGATGTCCGACTCGGCGAGGAAACGGCCGAGCGGGACACCTTCGCTGGCGAAGTCGAACGGAAACAGCGAGCCATACACGATGAACGCCACCACCGCCGCCAGGAACACCCAGGCCGCCGCGTTGGTCTCTTGCGTTGCACGCCCTGCGCGTGCCGCTATCGGAGCGCTGGTTTGTTTTGGCATCTGGTCATATCCTCGAATGCGCCCAGCGCTGCAAGCGGCGGCCGCGTGGTGGCGCACAGGTCCGGCAGCGCCGGGGTGAAAGCGGTGCGGCGCGGCGGCGCCGCGCGCCAAGCCAGCATGGCAGCGCCGTCGCCGGCGAACAGCTGCCGCACCGGATGCTGGCCGGCGAACAGCGCCGCGGCGCCGGTGTCGCGGTTCTCGCGCCGGCGCAGAAGGGCGCCCTGCCGTTCGACGATCTGGCCGTCGACCAGGTTGCCTTCGACGTCGGCGCTGGTTCCGGCGAAGCGTGCCTCGATGCCCGCGGTGTCGAGCAGGGTATTGTGCAAGACCGCGCTGCGGGCGGCGCTGTTGAGGTAAATGCCGGCATCCGAACACGACGCCACCAGGTTCGACCGGATCACGCCCTCGTCCTGCTCGGGAATGCATTTGCCGCCGCGGCAGTACTGCTTGCCGCTGCCGCCGCCGCCGAGCGACAGGCCGACTCGCTGGCCGGGAAGGCCGCGCAGCCGCGATTCGCACACCACCACGTTTTGTTCGAAGACATTGCGCGCGCCGCCGCCCTTGGCGAAGGCGCCGTAGCTGATCCGGTCGCCGCCGACCTTGACGAAGTCGCTGATCAGGTTGCGCCTGAAAGTCCAGCCGTTGGCCCCCACCATGTCGATCACCGTGACCGCGGAATCGGTCTGGCGCGCGCTGCCGTTGGTCAGGGTATTGCCTTCAATTAGGCCGTCGTCGGGGAAGCGTCCCTGCTCGCCGTTGATCTTGAAATGCGCGTTGAAGTCGGTAACCGTGTTGTTGAGCGAGGCGAAGCGCTGGGCGGCGCCGACCACGTGGAACCCATGCTCGCAGTCCGGCTGGCGTGCGCAGGCGCCGCCGATCGTCAGGTTTTCCACCCGCCAGTCGGGAGCGGTGACGGCGAAGCCCTGCGCGGAGCCGAACTCGATGAAGACCGTATCGGCCAGGCGCGCGCGCAAGGTGATCTTGGCGTCGGGCCGGCCCGGCCGCGCCAGCGACAGCGGCTGGTCGAAGCGGTAGCGGCCGGGCAGCACGGTCAACACGTCGCCAGGGCGCGCCTGGTCGATGGCGCTGCGCACTTCGGCGGCGCTGCCGAGCAAGACCTCGCGGCCGGCCTGGTTGGCGGCGACCGCCCCCGGCAGCGCACCGATGCCGGGTACCGCCGGCGCCATGGAGTCGCCGCGGTCGAGCCGCGTCAGCGAGCGGGCCACCCAGCCCGCGCTGTCGGCCACCAGCGGCTGGGCGCCTTCGGCGCGGCGTTCGATATCCCTGGCCAGCGCGCGCGGCGCCACCCCGGCCGATTGCAGGTACCAGGCCGCCGCGCCGGCGGCGAGGATGGCCAGCAGCGCAAGCAGCGACAGGTGGCGGATGGTGCGGCGGCGGCGCGGTTGCATGGGGTCCTGTCCGGTCAGTTGTCGGTCAGCGCGTACCAGCCCAGCCCGAACCACTCGTACAGCGCGGCATGGGAGCGG
Organism: Pseudomonadota bacterium; assembly: GCA_040386255.1. Taxonomy (GTDB): domain Bacteria; phylum Pseudomonadota; class Gammaproteobacteria; order Burkholderiales; family Burkholderiaceae_D; genus JAFCUW01. The sequence goes on along the minus strand of JAZKFW010000031.1, from coordinate 107,943 downwards.
CGCAGCCCTTCGGCCGAGGGCCACAGCCGCAGCGGATCGAAGTCCCTCGGCTCCTGGTAGAAGGTCGGCCCCGGCGTGACGGCGATGCCCTGGCGTTCGAAAGCCAGCCGGGCGCGCCGCATGTGCACCGCGTCGGTCACCAGGATGATGTGGCCGATGCCGGCCTGCTTCAGCATCGCCGCCGAAAAGCGCGCGTTTTCCGCCGTGGTGCGCGAGGCGTTTTCGGTCCATCTGACGGGGATCTGGAACTGATGCTCGAATACCCCCTTCATCGTCATCGCCAGCGGCTCTTCGTCGCTGTCGCCGGTGGCCAGGCCGCCCGTCACCAGCAGCGGCAGCGCGCGGCTGCGGTACAGGTGCGCCGCGTAGCTGATCCGCTTGAGCGAGGTAAAGTCGGGCGCCGCCTGCGGCCCGTATTCGGGGCTGCCGCGCACGCGCCCGGCGGTCAGCATGACGATCGCGCCGGCCGGCGACGGCCCGGCCGCCAGCGCCGGCTCGAGCGACTCGAGAGGATGCACCAGCAGCCAGCTGCCGACGCCGGTGCTCAGGCCATACAGCAGCGCCAGCGCCATCGCGCACAGGGCCTTGCCGGCGCGCGGGCGGCGCCGCCACACCAGCAGGCCGAGCGCGGCCAGCACGATGATGCCGGCGGGCGGCAGCACCAGCAGCTTGAACGCCGTCGCCAGCGTGGCGGTCAGTCCCATCGATCCCGCCGGGCTTAGCTGCCCGACTTGATCCCGTGCCGCCCCAGCAGGTCGTACATGGTCGGCCGGCTGATGCCCAGCAGCTCGGAAGCCTTGACGATGTTGCCGTCGACCCGCGCCAGCGCCTTGACGATCGCCTTGTACTCGGCCTCGTCGCGCACCTGGCGCAAGTTGAGCGGCTCTTCTTCCGGCGCCGGCCCGTTCAGGCCAAGGTCGTCGGCGGCGATGTACTGGCCGTCGGTCATGATGACGGCGCGCTTGATGCAGTTTTCCATTTCGCGCACGTTGCCCGGCCAGCCGTAGGATTCGATCGCGCCCAGCGCCTCGTTCGAAAAATGCAGCGCCGAACGCGATTCCTGCGCGCTGAACTTGTTCTTGAAGTGGTGCGCCAGCAGCGCGGCGTCGCCGACGCGGTCGCGCAGCGGCGGAATGGTGACGACGATTTCGGACAGCCGGTAATACAAGTCTTCGCGGAAGCGCCCGGTGGCGGTCAGGTCCCTGAGCTTCTGGTGGGTCGCGCAGACGATACGCACGTCGACCGGGATCTCTTCATGGCCGCCGACGCGCTCGACCACGCGCTCCTGCAGGAAGCGCAGCAGCTTGGCCTGCAGCGCCATCGGCAGGTCGCCCACTTCGTCGAGGAAGAAGGTGCCGCCGTGCGCCAGTTCGACCTTGCCCTTGGTCTGCTTGGCCGCGCCGGTGAAGGCGCCCTTTTCGTAGCCGAACAGTTCGCTCTCGAGCAGGTTTTCCGGAATCGCCGCGCAGTTGATCGCCATGAAGCGGTTCGACGCCCGCGGGCTCAGCGCGTGCAGCGCGCGCGCCAGCACTTCCTTGCCGGTGCCGCTCTCGCCGAGGATCATCACCGACGCCGACGTCGGCGCCACCTTTTCGATGTTGCGGCATACCTTCAGCATGCCGGCGTCGCGCGAGATCACGCCCGACATCGGCGAATCGGCCTGCGACTGCTGCATGCGGCGATTTTCCTGCTGCAGCGCGTTGAGGAAAAACGCCCGCTCGATCACCAGGCCCAGCACCTCGGGGTCGCACGGCTTCTGGTGGAAGTCGTAGGCGCCCATGGCGATCGCCTTGACCGCGTTGCCGCGCTCCTGGTTGCCGGTCAGGACGATGACGCGCGTGTCCGGCGCCAGCGCCAGGATCTGCTGCAGGGTGGCCAGCCCTTCGGTCGAGCCGTCCGGGTCGGGCGGCAGGCCGAGGTCCATCGTCACCACCGCCGGCTCGTGGCGGCGGATCTGCGCCAGCGCCGCTTCGCGGTCGCCCGCCACCACCACGTCGTAGGCGTCGAAGCTCCACTTGAGCTGCTTTTGCAGCCCCGGATCGTCCTCGATGATCAGCAGTTTTTGTTTGGTCTGGGTCACGGCAATTCCTTAGGTACTCATGCTGCCTGATTGATGGTGGGCGCTTCCTGCCGGTCTTGCTTGAGCAGCGGCAGGATGATCGTGAACGTGGAACCCTGGCCCGGCTCGCTCGTCACCTCCAGCGTGCCGCCGAGCTCCTCGATGTATTCGCGGCTTTCGAAGGCGCCGATGCCCATGCCGGCGGACTTGGTCGACTCGAACGGCTTGAACAGGCGCTCGCGGATGAATTCCTCGCTCATGCCCTCGCCATTGTCGGTGATGCGGATCAGCACGTTCTCGCCGCTGCGCACCAGGCCGATCTCGACGCGGCCCTCGCGGCCGGTGGCCTCGATCGCGTTCTGGATCAGGTGGCCGACCACGCGCTCGAGGCGCTCGCCGTCGGCGCGCACGGTCAGGCCCGGTTCGGCCACCGTCAGCACCGGCTGCGGCTCGAAGCCGCCCTTCATCGCCACCGCCTGGCGCAGCAGCCGCTCGATCGACAGCGCCACCGGATTCTCGGGGGTGACCGTCCGGCTCAGCTTCTGCAGCAGCAGCTTCATCTTCTGGACGGAAAAATTGACCGTCTCGATCATGTCGTTCTGAAACTCGGGATTGTGCTTGTGGCGCTCGGCGTTCGACATGAGCAAGGATAACTGCGACACCAGGTTCTTCAGGTCGTGGACGACGAAGGTCGACATCCGGTTGAACGACTCGAACTGGCGCGCCACCATCAGCGCGTTGGCCGCCTCGTACTGGGCCAGGTAGCTGGCGGCCTGGTTGCCGGCGATTTTCAACAGGTCGATCACTTCCCAGTTCAGCTTGAGGGCGCTGCGCGGCTTCATCAGCAGCATGAAGCCGAACAGGCGCCCCTGCATCATCAGCGGCACCACCAGCCAGCCGCGCGGGTAGGCGTGCAGCCATGCCGGCATGGCGACGTCGTCGTACTTCGACGGCCACTCGGCGTATTCCTGCAGGTCGACGACCCACTGCTTGTTGTCGAGAAACTGGCAGAACGGCGAATCGGCCGCTTCCGACACCGTCGCCGGTGGCGCCTGCCAGTTGGCGGCGGGCTCGAACAGGCCGGAGTCGCGGCGGATCCACATCAGCCCGGCCGAGCTCTCCACCAGCGCGGCCACCGCCTGCACGGCGCGGTCGCCCAGCCCGGGACCCGGCTTCGACAAGGTGGACGTAAACCGCAGCCACTCCTCGCGGTAATCGTAATTGTAGCTATAAAAGTGCTTGCTGATGAAGACGCGCAGCCAGGCGCGGAAGGTGCCGGAGAACAGGATGCCGAGCAGCAAAACAACGGCGCCGAACAGGAACGTCACCTGCATCACCGAGCCCCAGCTGCCACCGAAGTAGCGCAGGTAGTAGCCGGCCGAGCCCATCGTCAGCAGGTAGATGGCCGAGCCGAACAGGGCCGCCGAGTGGAACATCACGCGCCGCGACACCGCCAGCTCGGCCGACCAGGACGCGCTGCGCGCCACCGACACCGCGATCAACGGCACCGTCAGCGCGTTGACGGCGCCGCGCGCGGTCCAGATGTCGGCATTTACCTTCTGGAACAGCATGGCGTCGCTGTACAGGTAGAAGTCGTAGGCGAACATGCCGCCGATGCCGAGGCAGGCGAACTTGATGGCCCAGCGCTCCTGCTCCGGCTTGTTGCGGTACAGCTGTTCGACCAGCAGCATGCCCAGCACCGCCATCCCCATGCGCGCCGCCACGCTCGGCATCAGCCCGACTTCGGTCAGCAGTTCGAGGTGGAAGATGCCGGCCACGGTGGCGCCGAAAAACAGCACGTAGAACACGATGATCAGCGCCAGGCCCGGGCGCAGGCGGAACGGCAGCCGGCTGTCCTTGTCGTGGAAATGACCGACGAGGATGATCAGGAAGGCCGACCAGGCGGCGTTGCGCAGAATCTCGAAACTGTCGGTGAGCATCGACCACGGCACCGGCCGCAGCGCCTCCCACGCCAGCAGCGCGTTCGACACGGCGGTGACGGCGGCCGCCAGCACCAGCACGCGGCCATGGGCGCGGCCGCGCCAGGTGGTCGACAGCAGTACGCTGAGCAGCAAGAAGGCCAGCGCGGCGATCGCATAGCTGAAGCTGGTGATAGAGGTCAACGTGGACCATCCATCTGGTCAGCGATTATGCGCATGCGGCGGTTCCGATCGAGGTCGACGTCTGAGGGGTGCCGTTCGGCGATGCGCTCAGCGGCCGCTGCGGAACAGCACCACCTTCAGCGTATCGATCAGGATCAGGAAATCCAGGAACAGGCTGTTGTTCTTCACATAATACAGGTCATATTGCAGCTTCTGCAATGCGTCCTCGGCCGACGAGCCGTAGCCGTAGCGCACCTGCGCCCAGCCGGTGATGCCCGGCTTGATGCTGTGGCGCACATTGTAATACGGCACCACTTCGATCAGCTGCTCGACGAAGAACGGCCGCTCCGGGCGCGGGCCGACGAACGACATTTCCCCCTTGAACACGTTGAGGATCTGCGGCAGCTCGTCGATCCGCACGCGGCGGATGAAGTTGCCGATGCGGGTGACGCGCGGGTCGTTCTGCGCCGCCCACTGCGGCTTGCCGCCCTTTTCGGCGTCGTTGCGCATGCTGCGGAACTTGAGCACGTTGAACGACTTGCCGTCCAGGCCGACCCGCTCCTGCGAATAGAAGATCGGCGCGCCGTCTTCCAGGTAGATCAGCAGCGCCGTCACCATCATCACGGGAAACGACACCGCCAGGATGATGGTCGAGCAGATCAGGTCGAAGCCGCGCTTCATGAAGATGCGGAAGAAGCTCTGGTCGAAGCCGCCGCCGAACACCAGCCACGACGGCTGCAGCGAGTCGACCCGGATCTGGCACGTCTCGCGCTCGAAGAAGGTGGCGGCGTCGGTCACCTTGACGCCCTGCAGTTTGCAGTCGAGCAGCTCCTTGATCGGGAAGCCGCCGCGACGGTTCTGCACCGACACGACGATCTCGCCGACGTTGTGCTGGTTGGCCAGCGACACCAGCGAATCGCCGTCGCGGATTGTCAGCACATTGTCTGCCGGCACGCACAGCTCTTCGGACGGACTTGGGATGAAGCCGGCGATGTCGTACTTGTGGTATTTGTTGCTCTGCGCCGCCAGGTCGCTGCATTCCTTTGCCAGCGGGCCGCCGCCGAGGAAGATGATGCGCGACTCGAAGAAGCGCTGCTCCGACGTCTTGAAGAAGATGATGCGGGCAAGAAAGATACCGCAGGCGGCGATAATGAACACCAGCAACAGGATGCCGCGGCCGAAATACAGTTCCGGGGCGATGTAGAACACCAGCGTCAGGATCGCGAAACCCATCAGGAACGACGGCATCAATTTCAGGAAGAACGGATTGCGCAGGCCCTCGCTGAAGTTGAGCTGGTACATGCCCATCGCGCTCATGCTGAAGATGATGGCGCTGGCGAAGGCGACGGCGGAGATGAAGAAGTGTTCCAGGTGCGGCGCGGCGGGCGCGCCGGCGTCGAGCATGCGCACCGCGGCGCCGGCGTATGCGGCGCCCAGCAGCACCAGCACTTCGACGAACAGCAGGACGAAGACGATCTTCGACACGTAGTGGTTGGATATTTTTAACACGTCAATCTCCCGATTTCTTCTGTGCCGGTCCGCGCGCCATCAGGCATGCGCCTGGTCGCAACTCAAGAGCGGCATTGTCTTCTGAGCGATCACTTGCCGTATCACTTGCTACCCTTCGCCAGGCTGTGGACATACCAGTCCATCGCCTGTTTCAAGCCTTCGGCGATGCGATGGGTCGGCGCGTAACCGAGCAGCGACTCTGCTTTCGAAATGTCGGCCTGCGAATGGCGCACGTCGCCGGCGCGAAAACCCGCGTGTTCCGGCTTGTGCTCGCGCACATGCGGGAAGCGTTCGCGCAACAGCTCGCACATCATCGCGTGCAATTCGTTCAGGCTGGTGCGCTGGTTCAGCGCCACGTTGTACACCTGGTTGACCGCTTCCGGCTGGCTGGCCGTGGCGGCGAGCAGGTTCGCCTGCACCACATTGTCGATGAAGCAAAAGTCGCGGCTGGTCTCGCCGTCGCCGTTGATGAACAGCGGCTTGTTGCCGATCAGCGAGGCGATCCACTGCGGAATGACCGCGGCGTAGGCGCCGTGCGGATCCTGGCGTGGACCGAAAACATTGAAGTAGCGTAATCCGATCGTCTCGCTGCCGTATGTGCGCGCGAACACACTAGCGTACAGTTCGTTGACGTATTTGGTCACCGCATACGGCGACAGCGGATTGCCGATCACGGCCTCCTGCTTGGGCAGCGCCGGATGGTCGCCGTAAGTCGAGCTGGAGGCGGCGTAGACGAAGCGCTTGACCTTGGCGTCGCGGCTGGCGGTGAGCATGTTGAGAAAACCGGTGACGTTGGTTTCGTTGGTGGTGATCGGATCGGCGATCGAGCGCGATACCGACCCCAGCGCCGCCTGGTGCAGCACGTAGTCGACGCCCTCGCAGGCGCGCGCGCAATCGGCCACTACCCGAATGTCGCCCTGGACGAAGTCGAAACGCTGCCAGGCATCGGCGCCGACCAGCTGCTCGACCTGGTCGAGGTTGTGCTGGTGGCCGGTGGCGAAGTTATCCATGCCGGTGACGCGCTGGTTCAGCTTGAGCAGCGCCTCCACCAGGTTCGAGCCGATGAAGCCGGCAGCGCCGGTCACCAGCCAGTGGTAGCTGTGGCCGCTCAGATGCTGCTGGAGGTCGTTAAATTTCGTCACTATGGAATTCCTTGTTGATGCCATCCGCGGCGCCGCCCCGCTATGGCCGCGGCGGCGCCGTTACTACACAGACTTACAGGCGCCAGACGCTGAAGCCAGCCTCGGTGATCGCCTTCTGGTCGAACTGCGACTTGACGTCGATGAAGCAGCCGCCGTCGTTCAGCTTGGCCTGCAGGTCCGACAGCGGACGGGCCAGCAATTCCTTGTGCGACACCGCCGCGATGATGGCGTCGGCGCGCGGCAGGTCTTCCCAGCTGACCAGCTCGATGCCGTATTCGTGCTGCGCTTCTTCGGCGGACGCCACTGGATCGTAGACGTGCACATCGACGCCGTACGACTTCAGTTCGAAGACGATGTCGGCCACTTTCGAATTGCGCAGGTCCGGGCAATTTTCCTTGAACGTCAGGCCGATCACGTTGACCTTCGAACCCTTGACGTGGAAACCGGCGGCGATCATCGACTTGACGGTTTTCTCGGCAACGAACTTGGCCATGCCGTCGTTGATGCGGCGCCCGGCCAGGATCACCTGCGGGTGGTAGCCGATCATCTCGGCCTTGTGCGTCAGGTAGTACGGATCGACGCCGATGCAATGGCCGCCGACCAGGCCCGGGCGAAATGGCAGGAAGTTCCATTTGGTGCCGGCCGCTTTCAGCACTTCCAGCGTATCGATGCCGATCTTGTCGAAAATGATCGCCAGTTCGTTCATCAGCGCGATGTTCAGGTCGCGCTGGGTGTTTTCGATCACTTTCGCCGCTTCCGCGACCTTGATGCTGGAGGCGCGGTGCACGCCGGCGGTAATGATCGTCTCGTACAGCGTGGCGACCAGTTCCAGCGTTTCGGCGTCGTCGCCGGAAACCACCTTGGTGATCGTCGTCAGGGTGCGTTCCTTGTCGCCCGGATTAATCCGCTCGGGCGAAAAGCCGACGTGGAAATCCTCTTTCCATTTCAGGCCGGAGTGCTTTTCCAGGATCGGGATGCAGACTTCTTCGGTAGCGCCCGGATAGACGGTCGACTCGAAAATGACGATCGCGCCCTTTTTCATGTGCAGGCCGACGGTCTTGCTGGCGCCGGCCAGTGGCGTAAAATCCGGATTGTGGGCTTCGTCGACCGGGGTCGGCACCGCCACCACGATATATTTGGCATTGGCCAGCGCGGCCGGATCGGTGCTGACGGACAGCTGGTCGGCCGCTTTCAATTCCGCCGACGACAATTCGCCGGTCGGATCGATATATTTCTTGTAGCTTTCGATCTTGCTGCTGGAGAGGTCGAAGCCGATGGTGGTGCGCTTCTTGCCGAATTCGACTGCCAGCGGCATGCCGACATATCCAAGTCCTACCACTGCTACGATGTCATCAGATTTCATAATGGGGTTCCGTTGAAGAATCAATCTTTGCTATTATATTAACTTTCAATATAGCACATAACGAAAATCGCCTCAACTAAAAGCAACTAAATTTATCCAAAAGAAACAACAAGCGGATAAAAGTGTTATCAATTCAATAGCCTTCAGCGGGCAATAAGGCGACCACCGCGCACTTGCACGGCTGTCGCGTCAATTCATTCCAGGATGTTTACTCAGGTCGGCCGGGCGTTCCCGCCGCGCCGTTCAAGATCTGCGGCATTCAAGTCAAGACAAACAATATACGCGCGCAATGCGCCCCAAAAATCACACTTTGTCACGACCGCCTAAATACCCAAACGGCCGGCTCCCTGGCGCGGTGGCGTCAATGCCGGAAGGCTGCAATTTTATCACCTCCCTTGGACAATTGATCCGGCCGCAAACCCAACAGTGTGGCGCGGCAACTACGCTCTAAGGAATTTATTTCCGGTGCTCATCATTCTGTGGAGCACTATTTTCGTACATTTCGTTACTAATGATTGTGGGCAACATGCCGTAATTTGTGAGAACCTACAATTAAATCTGTGCGGAAACATTCGCGCGTTGTCCTAAACACCATTTATTTTTGATAAGACAGTTGCCCAATGGATCATACCTCCAAATCCCGCCAGGCTACAGAATTCGCCGGCACGCCTTCCGCCTCGCGCCGCAGCTTCATGCGCTACCTCACGATGGGCGCGGCAGCGGTAGCGGTCCAGGGTTGCGGCGGCGGCGGCGCTGACACCGCGGCAGCGCCTGCCCCGGTCGCCCCCGTCGTCCCGGCCCCTGCTCCAACGCCAGCCCCAGCCCCTGTCGTGGCGGCGCCGGTAACGCCCGCGCCCGCGCCCGCGCCCGCGCCGGTCTGGCTGTCGATACCAACTATTGCTTTCACACAAGGTGTACCGTCGAGCTTCTCGGTGGCCGACTACATCACCGCCGCCAATGTCGCCGCCTACACGCTGACGCTGAACGGTGCGCCGCTGCCGGCCGGCGTCACGTTCAACGCCGCCACCCGCTCGTTCGACTACGACGGCCGCGGCGGTGTCGGCGGCAGCGATGGCCTGATGCTCACCGCAAGCGGGGGCTAAACTCGTGGCGCAGATTTCCTCCAACCTGTTTTCGGTCCAGATCCTGCCGCAGCCGGCGCTGGTCGCTTCGTTCGAACTGACTTCCGCCGTCGGCGGCGCCAACCTTCCCTTCAGCCTGGGCTATGCGTTTCGCAAGGGCGATGTACCGGCCGGCAAGCAGGTGGTCGGCGACATCCCGGCATTGCAGGTCAGCGGCAAGAACTGGTGGCCGGACGGCTCGCTCAAGTTCGCCACCATCTCCGGCCGCGCCGACCTCACCGCAAAGACTGCACGCAAGATCAAGCTCGGCGTCGGTAGCGCCACCGCCGGCAATGCCCTGACCACGGCCGAACTGCGCGCCACGGGCGCCAGCGCCGCGATCGGCGCTGGCAGCTTCGGTTCGGTCAGCTGGTCCGGCGCCGACTGGGACGCGCCGTTCCAGCAGTGGATCAGCGGCCCGCTGATGAGTTCGTGGATCTACCGCAAGCCGGTTGGCAACGATCCGCACCTGGTCGCCTGGCTGGAAGTGCGCCTGTATGTGGGCGGCGCCGTCGAAATCCTGCCGTGGGTGGAAAACGGCTACCTCAACGTCGCCGCGCCGATCAACAAGAACGCTGAATACTCGTTCTCGCTGGGCGGCGTGGAACGGTTCCGCAAGAGCTTCGACCTGCCCAATCATTGCCGCACGGTGCTGATCGCCGGCACCAATACCAGCTACTGGCTGGCCAACGACCCGCAAATCGTGCCGGCACACGATAAGGCGTATCTGCAAGCAACGCGACTGGTGCCGACTTACGGTGCGGTCGTGCCGGCTACTGCTACCGTATGGTCGCTGCTGGCCCAGACCTATTACCCATTGCAACAAGGCAACTACGCAAACGGTATGGGTCAACCGGGGTTTCATGGCTCCATTGGGCTGCTTCCCGAGTGGGACGTCCTTTATTTGGCGAGCAACAACAGCAAGGCCTACGCCGGCGTCATCGTCAACGCTTACAGCGCCGGTCGCTTCGGCACCCACTACCGGGACGAAACCACCAACCGCCCGTTCAGGTTCTCGCGGTATCCGAATTTGGTGGTCGACGGCGGCCTTAGCTCGGGCATCTCGAATACTGGCGCCTCCAGCAAGAATACCTTCACTCCGGCCGCGCAAGGCACCGCGCCCCAAGGCTGGGCGACGTCGCACCATCCCTCGGTCGGCTTTACTGCTTACCTCTTGACCGGCCGGTTCTATTTCATGGAAGAGGTTCAATTTGCCGCCAATATCAATTACCTCAAGAATACTGACCATACCCGGAAGTTCTCGGCTGGCGTATTTCTGTCCAACGCCGGCGCGAATACGACCCGCGGCGCGGGTTGGGCGATCCGTACGCTGGCTCAGGCTGCCTGCGTGACACCGGACACCGACACCGCATTACGCAGCGAATACATCGCTTCTATGGCGGCCAACGTCGATTTTTACCATGCGACGTATGTCGGGCAGTCGAATAATCCATTTGGGTTTGTTGCGCCGTACTCTAACTATACCGGCGGCGCCGGCTATTATTCCGAGGCGGGATGGATGCAGGACTTCATGACCGCCGCTTTCGGGTACGCGATCGACCTCGAACCGGCCATGCCGGCAGCGAGCATTGTTCGGCTGACGTCGTTCTTTGCCTGGAAAGCGCAAAGCATCATCGGTCGCCTTGGAGGCACCGCGCCCACCGATTACCTCTATTGCCGAGCAGCCGAATATACCGTCGCGGTCGCGCCATCGGAAACCTCGAATTTCGAGAACGGCAGCGGCCCGTGGTATAAGAACTGGGGCGAAATATACGCCGCCACCCTGCGCACGCCAAATCCGGGCAGCACCGGTGCTCTCAGCGGCGGCAATTTCCCGGAACCGACTAGCTACTGGGGCAATCTCCAGCCGGCTATCGCCTATGCCGTACAACACAAGGTCGCCGGTGCTCAGGAAGCCTACGCGCGCATGCGCGGCGCGCCTAACTGGAGCCAGATAAACGACCGATTCAACGATTCGCCGGTTTGGAGTATCGTCCCGCGGACCTAATTACGCTGAGAGGCGTCGGCGCGATGCCGCGAACCGCCTCTCCGCAAATCACCTTCAGGAAAGGCGACCAACCATGGCGCAAACATCTTCCAATCTTTTTAAGGTAATCGTGCAGTCTCCGCGGCCGTCAGGGGAAACGCCGGCATGGGTCCCGCCCGTTGGCTATTTCGCCGACGTGCCGATGCTGAATAATCCGCAGGATGTATTACCCTCCATTTATGCAGGCGACAGCATGGGAATGAGCAGCCCGTTCATTAACTGGGGCGGCAGCGCCATTTTGCGCGACTTCAGTCCGCTCGGTGCACAGGTCTATTACTCTGGCGGTCATGAATCGAGCACGGCTCAGGCCAATCTCCAGATGTCGCTGATCTGCGATTTCTCGACCCTGCAGTGGAGTACCGCCAACGTTCCTGTCGCGGCCAACAGGAACGATGTGTTCATGGCGAATGGAATGGCGCCGGACGGCACGCCGTACACTCCGCACACCTACCTCGGCTTGCAGGAACTCCCGGCTGCATGGGGCGGCGGAAACCGCGGATCGCTCGTGTCCTTCTTCTGGGCGGGCAGCAATTACTCAAACAGGATCAATCTGCTCGACGTGTCGAAGGCCACCCACGGGTATTCGCAGATGAAAACTAACCAGGCGCAAAATATCGACCCGTCGAAAATCCGCTTCAGCCCGACCTCGGCTGACTCTGGCTCGTATCCGATCACGGTGATGGACAACGATCGTCAGGGTTGGTGGGCGGCGCCGTCAGGCTCAGCTGCATACACCCTGTTCATCAGCAAGACCGGCCAGATCACGCAATATCCGGCGGTCGGCGGCAACCTCGCCAACGGCGCCCTGGTGCTGTGCCCGTCCCTCAACCTGCTGATCGCGATCGACGGCGGCTATTCGGCCGGGCAGTATGCGGGGACCGGACACCGCACGATTCACATCCGCAACCTGGCTACCGGCGCCGTCACCCGCAGCACGACATTGGGCAAGGTGCCTTCGCTGTCCCCTGGTTACGATGGCACACCGGATATTTTTAACCGTCCTGACGTGATGGGCCTGCAATGGGTCGAAGAACTCAATTGCGTGGTCGGCCTTGACCAATCGGTATCGCCGCCCGCGGTAGTCAAATTGTCGCCTCCAGCGAACAATCCGGCAACCGATGCGTGGACATGGAGCACCATAACAACTTTGCAACATTGGGCGCAGGATGCAGGCGGACAAACCAAGTTGCAGGCGGCACAAAACAACATCTGGTCGAAGTTTCGCTGGGTGCCGTTGCTGAAAGGATTTGTATACGCAACTGCAAAAAACCGCAAACCGCAAATTATTCGCTTGAGCTGAGCATGTTCAAAATGCGATAATACCGCCGCCAGCGCATCGACGATTCAAACCGGCGGGCGAATCCGCCGCCGGCCGCCTTGAATGCCTGAACCAGAAAGACGCCGCCGACTATTCGATATGCCGGCGAGACCAAAGCTACCGGAGCGCATTTTGCGACCGCGGCTTCAAGCAGCCCCCGCCCAAGCCTGTTTCGCTTAATTGTCGAATTCACCAATGACGGCTCGAATTGCCAGTTCGTGAATCGCGCAACAAAACATAGATCACCTTCAATGTCTACCAAGTTCACCATCCCCTCCATTCGGCATTTGTCGCATTTGTGCCAGCGTAAGAAATACCGTGAAGTTTGGCTCAATAATTATCTGCGCCCACGGCTTATGGCCGTTTCTTCGGCGGGCGCTCAATAGCCCGTTGAGCCCGATACCACCGCTCGTTCGGACTTCATATTCCGCAGATAACTGTCTGGATAATTTCGCCACTTTTATTTACTCGATAGCTCTGCGAGCTACGTGAACGCCCTATATCTTGAAAGTCACGCCAAAATGAATTATTCCTCTACTCCGCTTAATAATATTGACCCGAGCAATTCGCCCGTTCCTTCCGATGAAGTACTGACCCGGCGCCGTTTCATGACGATGCTGAGCGCCGGCGCCGCATCGATCGCGGTACCGGGCTGCGGCGGCACAGCCGGCGAGGCGGAGCCGCGCGCCAATGCCCTGCTCGCCTCGTCCACCACCGGCGGTTCAATCACCGCGGTGCCGCCACGAAGCGGCCCGGGCTTCGCCTCGTTCCAGCTGAAGTCCGCCGTTGCCGGCACCAGCCTGCCCTTCTCGCTCGGCCACGCGTTCCGCAAGGGCGACGTGCCCGCCGGTTCCCGCGTCATCGGCAGCATCCTCGACCTGCAGGTCATCTTGAAAAACACGTGGCCTGACGGATCGCTCAAATTCGCCACCATTTCGGGCCGCGCCAACCTCGCTGCCGGCGTTCCGCTGACCGTCACGCTGAGCATCGGCACCGGCAGCACGATTCCGCTGCTGACCACCGAAAACCTGCGCACCACCGGCGTCACGGCGTCGATCGGCGCCGGCGCCTTCGGCATGGTGTCGTGGACGGCGGCCGACTGGGCCACGCCATTCATGGCATGGATCAGCGGCCCGTTCATGAGTTCGTGGATCTACCGCAAGCCGATCGGCAACGACCAGCACTTGGTCGGCTGGCTCGAAGTGCGCATGTACCGCGGCGGAGCGGTCGAGATCCTGCCGTGGGTGGAAAACGGCTACCTGCGCGTGCCGAACCCCACCAACAAGAGCGCGACATACACATTCACGATGGGCGGCACCCAGCGCTTCAGCGCGACAGTCGATTTGCCGAACCACTGCCGCAGCGTACTGACGTCCGGCGCCACCCTTAGCCACTGGCTGAGCGGCGCGCCGCAGGTCGTGCCAAATCACGACAAGGCGTATCTGCAGGCAACCGGCTTGGTGCCAACCTACCGCGCCAATGTGCCCGCTTCGGCCGCTGTGTGGTCACTGCTAGCGCAAACCTACACGCCGCTTCAACAGGGGAATTACTCCAATGGAATGAGCCAGCCAGGCTACCAAGGCGCTATCGGACTTCTGCCCGAATGGGATGTGCTCTACCTCGCCAGCAACGACGCGCGGGCTTACGCCGGCGTCATCGTCAATGGCTACAGTGCCGGCCGTTTTGGCATTCACTACCGTGACGAAATCACGTTGCGGCCATTCCTCTTTTCCAGCTACCCGAACCTGGTGGTCGACGGGGGCGCCAGCACAGGTATTTCGAACACGGGCGCGTCGAGCAAGTCTACTTACACGCCGCCCGCATCGGGAACCACCCCGTCGACTTGGGCTCTTTCGCACCATCCGTCAGTCGGCTTCACAGCGTACCTATTGACTGGCCGCTTCTACTTCATGGAGGAGGTCCAGTTCGCCGCCACAGTCAACTTCCTCAAGCAAACGGACCACGTCCGCAAGTTTTCGGCCGGTGTGTTTTTGTCCACCGCTGGCGCAAATACCACTCGCGGCGCGGCTTGGGCGATCAGGACTTTGGCGCAAGCCTCTTCCATCACGCCTGATGACGATACACTGCTGCGCAACGAGTTTGCGGCGTCGATGGCGGCCAACGTCGATTTTTATCACGCGACCTACATTGCGCAGCCGAATAATCCATTCGGCTTCGTCGCGCCGTATTCGAATTACACTGGTGGTGCTGGATATTATTCCGAGGCGGCGTGGATGCAGGACTTCTTCACCGCCGCCGTCGGTTATGCGATCGATCTCGAGCCGCCAATGCCGCAGTTAAGCACTGCCAGGCTCGCCGCGTTTTTCACCTGGAAGGCGCAAAGCATTATCGGTCGGCTCGGCTCGACAGCGCCGACGGATTACCTGTACACCCAGGCCGCCGCCTACACGGTTGCCGTGGCACCGACCGAGACGCCGAATTACGACAACGGCAGCGGTCCGTGGTACAAGAACTGGGGCGAAATTTACGCTGCCACATTACGCGCACCGAATCCTGGGGTCACTGGTCCGCTTACGGGCGGCAACTACCCGGAACCGAGCAGCTACTGGGGCAACCTGCAACCAGCAATCGCATACGCAGTTCATCACAACGTGCCCGGTGCAATGGCTGCGTACACCCGTATGATCGGCGCCCCAAACTGGTCGGACATCGCTATGCGCTTCAACCAGCTGCCGGTGTGGAGTGTTGTGCCGAACATGCGCGCCGTGACTGTTACTCCGCCGGTGCCGTCGACCTTGCCGGCATGGGTCCCGCCCGTTGGCTATTTCGCCGACGTGCCGATGCTGAATAATCCGCAGGATGTATTACCCTCCATTTATGCAGGCGACAGCATGGGAATGAGCAGCCCGTTCATTAACTGGGGCGGCAGCGCCATTTTGCGCGACTTCAGTCCGCTCGGTGCACAGGTCTATTACTCTGGCGGTCATGAATCGAGCACGGCTCAGGCCAATCTCCAGATGTCGCTGATCTGCGATTTCTCGACCCTGCAGTGGAGTACCGCCAACGTTCCTGTCGCGGCCAACAGGAACGATGTGTTCATGGCGAATGGAATGGCGCCGGACGGCACGCCGTACACTCCGCACACCTACCTCGGCTTGCAGGAACTCCCGGCTGCATGGGGCGGCGGAAACCGCGGATCGCTCGTGTCCTTCTTCTGGGCGGGCAGCAATTACTCAAACAGGATCAATCTGCTCGACGTGTCGAAGGCCACCCACGGGTATTCGCAGATGAAAACTAACCAGGCGCAAAATATCGACCCGTCGAAAATCCGCTTCAGCCCGACCTCGGCTGACTCTGGCTCGTATCCGATCACGGTGATGGACAACGATCGTCAGGGTTGGTGGGCGGCGCCGTCAGGCTCAGCTGCATACACCCTGTTCATCAGCAAGACCGGCCAGATCACGCAATATCCGGCGGTCGGCGGCAACCTCGCCAACGGCGCCCTGGTGCTGTGCCCGTCCCTCAACCTGCTGATCGCGATCGACGGCGGCTATTCGGCCGGACAATATGCGGGCACCGGCTACCGCACAATGCACTTCCGCGACCTCAGCACGGGCAGCGTCACCCGCAGCATCACGCTCGGTAACGTGCCGTCGCTGTCGGCCGGCTACGACGGCACGCCGAATATCTTCAACCGTCCCGACGTCATGGGGCTGCAGTGGGTAGAAGAGCTCGGTTGTATCGTTGGCCTCGACCAGTCGGTATCGCCACCGGTCGTGGTCAAGCTGACGCCGCCCGCCAGCAATCCAGCGACGGGGTCATGGACCTGGAGCACGGTAAAACCGCTGCAGCACTGGTCGCAGGACACCGGCGGTCAGGCCACGTTGCAAGCGGCGCAGAACAGCATCTGGTCGAAGTTCCGCTGGGTGCCGTCGCTGAAAGCGTTTGTCTACGCGACCGCCAAAGACCGCAAGCCGCAAATCGTCAGGCTCGCTTAGTCTGACTAACGCACCCGCGGCGTCGCCTGCATGGCGTCGCGCGGTGCGGGAGGTCCCTGCCGTTCGATGGAGCGCGCAGGGAATCCTGTCACATGCCGGCAGCCGCCGGCAATTCCCACCGAATACCGCATATGAGAATGGCGACAGTGTACGTCAGGCTTGGCTATTGAGCCGCCGGAATGCGCCGCGAATAAATGGGAAACTGAATACTACGGACAGTCGCACGAAAAAACCACCGTGCGTCGTTGGTGCGGCTGGCGGGGATCGAACCCACGACCCTTGGCTTCGGAGGCCAATACTCTATCCACTGAGCTACAGCCGCGTAGGGGAATATCTGAAGAGATGCGAAGGATACAGTTTTTCCGTCGCGCCGTCCATGGAAAGTGTCGCGCCACGGGCAATTTCCGTTCCAAAACAAGGGCATTGGGTCTATAATCGCGGGTTTGGCGAGTGTTTGCATATCCTCAAGCAAACAGCTCCGGCCGGCCAGATTTCAAAATTGTATTAAGGACATCATGAGCGACGCACATAACGAACACCACGAATCCGCGATCCGTACTCCAAAGCAGCTCGTCGCTGCCGTGGCCGGTTTCTTCCTGGTCACTGTCATCGGCATCATTTTGCTGGTGTCGTTTGTGACGACCACCAAGCTGACCGGCGCCGGCACCGAGAGCCAGAGCGCTGAAGCGATTGCGGCGCGCGTGCGTCCGGTAGCGGAAGAAGGCTTCGCCTTGAAAGACGTCAACGCTCCGAAAGTGCTGCAGTCGGCCGAAGCCGTCTACACCGCCATCTGCGCCGCTTGCCACACCAGCGGCGCCGCCGGCGCCCCTAAGCTCGGCGACGCCGGCGGCTGGGCGCCACGGATTGCGCAAGGCTACGACACTCTGGTCAAGCACGCCGTCGAAGGCATCCGCGGTATGCCCGCAAAAGGCGGCAACCCGGACCTCGACGATGTCGAAGTCGCCCGTGCCGTCGTCTACCTGGCGAATCAGTCGGGCGGTAAATTCAAGGAGCCGGCAGTGCCAGCCGCCCCGGCAGCAGCAGCGCCTGCAGCAGAAGCGCCACTCGCCCCAGCTCCGGCAGTTGCCACTCCAGCAGCCGCGACCCCGGTGGCAGCACCGGCCCCGGCAGCGCCAAAGCTGGCTGCAGATACTGGCAAGAACGTCTACAACGCCTCGTGCGTTGCATGCCACGGCGCCGGTATCGCCGGCGCGCCTAAGCTGGCCGACAAGGCTGCTTGGGCGCCACGCATCAAGCAAGGCGACGCGGTGCTGTACGAGCACGCGATCAAGGGTTTCCAGGGCAAGGCCGGCATGATGCCTCCAAAGGGCGGCTCCACCGCGTCGGACGACGATGTCAAGGCGGCGGTCGACTACATGGTCAGCGCGTCGAAATAAGCAGTCCCTTTTCGCTAGCAAAAAGCCGCTCCTCCCTGGGACGGCTTTTTTTTTGCACTGATTGGATATCTTAGACCTGCAGAGACAATCAACGGGAGCGTCCGCGCCGGCTCGGCGGCCAGTTAGTTTTCACGTGACGGCGCAGTTCTGAATTTTCTTCCGATGGAGGGGTGCGCGGCGTTGACGTTCTCCCTAGGACTCCCCTGCTGCATTATGCTCCGTCCACGCCGTGGAGCTGCCTCGAACATCCGCCGAGCCTGCCGAAGTGCTTGGTCGGCAATGCTCAAATCGAACGACCCCAGCGCTACGGTTAAGCAAGGCCGGCGAGCCGCTCTTGCTATAAGATCTTCTCAGGTGTGATGGATGGCGCCACGCTCAAAAGCGCGGGGGCATTCTTCTCCGCCCATTTCCTGTTCAAGTACCGGCGCGCGGGATTTTCGAGGAAGTAGAACGATCCTATTCCCGCCGCAATTGCCAGTCCCAGTCCCACCAATGGCGACATGCCGTCCCGATGAACAAGAAGGTAAAAAGGTTGCTGCCACAGGTAGATCGAAAACGACCAAAGTCCGAGCTGCCGCAGCGGTGCGAAGCTTAGCGCATGGTGAACTAAGCGCGGTGCACCTTCGAGCAGGTTAATCGCCAGCGCAAATGCGCCGACGCCGAATACTGTACGAACCGGGGCCGGAACCGACCACCAATGCATGGCGAATCCAAAGCCGATCAGGGCCGGCACCACAAGAAGCGGAAGCGGCGGGATTCGCCGCCCGTCTGCGACGAGCAGCATGAAGGCGGAGGCAAATATGCCAAAAGCGGAGACCTCGGAGTGAAGCCAGCGGTCGAACTCGAGATTTTCCCCGGTATAGCCTAGCCAGTATCCCGTCCCTGCCAGCGCGAAAACAGCGGTGCACAGGCCGACAGTCAATTTCGCCCGCAGGAGCGCCGCTCGCGCGCCCACCGCGATGATCGTCAGCAGCACATAGCTATGCTCCTCAACGCAAAGCGACCAGATATGACCGAACGGCATCACGGCCGCGCCAGGCTCGCCGGGAAAATAATTATTGATAAATGCGAGCGCTGCCGCCGTTTCCGTCCAGCTGATGGTTTTTCCCAGTGCGACCCACAACACCAGCACGGCGCTGACGAAAAACAAAACAGCGGGAAAGATGCGTGCCGCGCGGCGGGCGTAAAAAGTCGAGATCGGTACCGATTCGAGGAAAAGTATCCGTGCCATCAGGAAGCCGGACAGGACGAAAAATAAATTTACGCCCGCGGTTCCGAGATTGATTCCCGGGACGGGAAAGAAGTGCCCAATCAGTAGGAAACAGATGGCCAGGCCGCGCCAGCCATCTAGATAAGGAATGTATTTCACGAAGCTCTGTTCATTGGATAGAGTGGCGAACGATGCGGTTTGCACCAGGGAGGCGCTAAGCCCTGTCGATGAGCACGCGCTGTATATCGGCGACCGTCCAGCAAATAGCTGGACGGCACACATGTTACAACGCCTTTAGCTTGGGCGCCACGCTGGCCTGCTTGGGCGAAGCCGGCCAGCATGCAAAGCGTCGGCGCGCTCAACAAATATTTTTCACTGGGTGTTCTCAATTCGTTTTGGTTTGTCATGCTTGCAGAACGCAAAACCGTCGTCCTCGCGAACGAGGGAACCCCATTTGCGTGCGCGGCTAGCGACGAAATGGGACCCGCATTCGCGAGAATGCCGGGTAGCGGGACGCCCAGCGTCCCGGCGCCGCGCTTACCATGATGACGCGGTCTGCCGGCGCGCGGAACATCCTGTCGCCTTCCGGACTGTGGCCCCTGTTTGAGGACTGGAAGCGCGAATTGGCGACCCCGGTTGCCGACACCGACGCGACTCGCAGCAATCCGACCGTCAGCATCACGTTGGTCGACTTCGGCCGCAAGCGAACTCATTGCCGCGACCCAATTGTATCGGGAGGCCGGTCACTTCAAGAAGGAACTGGGCGACATCGTGCTGGCACGAGTAATGGCGGAGCCGGCAGGGACAGCAGCCGCGCCGGTGTTTGGCGCCAGGCTTGACCCGGATAGCGTGCAGGCCAACGTCGACTGCATCGCGGCCGAACGGCGTGCCTGCGCTGCCGCTCACCCGGACATGTTCAAAGCGGCGCGCCAGTTGGTCGCGAAGGCCCCGGTGGGCAGCTGACCAGCACTCGAGAGTCACGCCACGCACTCTAGCATCGCGTTTCAGCGGCTGAAAACAGTCCGACTGATGCGGCCATGCTTATATTCCTGTGGTCTCCCGAGACTACCAGATGATCAAGCATTCTTTCGGCTGCATGAAGGCAAAAAATACCAATTCCACAACAGATATGCCCGCTTCCTAATCCTTCTTTACGGATTTTTTCAATTTGGGGGGAATGAGCATATGATGAGAAAGCCAAGCAAATCCGTCCTTGAATAACCTGAGCCGAACCTATCACCGGAGAAATCTATGGATAATATCGCCGAGTGCAACCGCAAGATCGAAGTGGACATGTATCGGGCCGCCGCGTTAGTCGATTCGGCAACGGGCTATAAAGGGTTGCGCATACACGCATTGCCCGGCTTACACGACTATACCGCTGAATGCATTTATTCCCATGTCGCCCCAGGCACGAGCGTACTCGATTTGGCCGCAGGATCCGGAGCGATGAGCCAACGGTTGGTTGATGCCGGTTACGTGGTAACCGCAACCGACTACGTTACGGAGAACTTCCGACTTCATTCGAGCGTCCCGTTCTTCCAAGCCGATCTCAATGAGCAGTTTTCGCGGGGCCGCGAGAACAGTTTCGGCGCAATCATGGCCTCGGAGATCATCGAACACTTGGAGAATCCACGAAATTTTACGCGTGAATGTTTCAATCTCCTCGCTCCCGGTGGAGTGCTGGTGCTGTCAACGCCCAATCTAGATAACGCGGCGAGCATAACCGGCTTTCTCCGATCCGGAGCGTTTCAATGGTTCAGCGATCGTGAATACAGGCGCGACGGTCACATAACGCCATTGACGCAATGGCAGATTTCCAAATGCATCGGGGAGGCCGGCTTTGAATCGCTGGAAATGAAGTCATTCGGCGATCCATACGGTATGGTGAGAGGATCCCCGCGTCTTTTGCTTTTAAGTAAAGCGATCAACCTCTTAAGTCCAGGCAATAGCTGCCACCGCGGCCAGATATTTGTGGGTGTCTTTCGCAAGCCTGCATGAGCAACGGCCTGCCCGCAGCACCATTGAAAATCGCGCCAGCCCGCATTAACGGATTGGCGCGCCAAAGAATCGAACATCCGGTGCGCCAGATGCTCACGTACACCTACCAGATGATCACGCGGTCCTTCGGCGCCAGGTACATCTTGTCGCCCGGCTTGACGCTGAACGCTTCATAAAAGGCCGGCTGGTTCATCATCGTGCCGTTGGCGCGGAACTGGCCTGGCGAATGCGGATCGGTCTTGACCTGCACGATCTGCTGTTGCTCGCGCATCTTCGCGCGCCATACCTGGCCGAAGCCCATGAAGAAGCGCTGGTCGCCGGTCAGGCCGTCGATCACCGGCGCGCGTCGGCCCTTCAACGACAGCTTGTACGCCTTGTACGCGATCGCCACGCCGGAGTTGTCGCCGATGTTCTCGCCAAGCGTCAGCTCGCCGTTGACCTTATAGCCCGGCAGCGGGCTGTAGGCGCCGTACTGCGCCACCAGCTTCTGCGTCTTGGCCGCGAAGTTCTTCTGGTCCTGCGGGGTCCACCAGTTGCGCAGGTTGCCGTCGCCGTCGTACTGCGAACCCTGGTCGTCGAAACCGTGGCTGATCTCGTGGCCGATCGCGCCGCCGATGGCGCCGTAATTGACCGCGTCGTCCGCATTCGCGTCGAAGAACGGCGGCTGCAGAATCGACGCCGGAAACACTATCTCGTTCATCTCCGGGTTGTAGTAGGCGTTGATCGTCTGTGGCGTCATGCCCCACTCTTCGCGGTCGATCGGCTGGCCGAGCTTTGCCAGTTGGCGGTTCGATTCGAACACGCGCGAACGCATCACGTTGCCGACCAAATCGTCGCGCGACACCACCAGCGCCGAGTAGTCGCGCCACTTGTTCGGGTAGCCGATCTTGTAGGTGAACTTGGCCAGCTTGGCCTGCGCTTCTTTCTTCGTCGCGGGGCTCATCCAGTCGAGCGTGTCGATGCTCTGCTTGTAGGCCGCCAGCAGATTCTTCACCAGCACTTCCATGCGCGCCTTGCGCTCGGCCGGGAAGTGCTTTTCGACGTACAGCTTGCCCAGGCTCTCGCCCATCGCCGTTTCGACCGTGCCGACCGCGCGCTTCCAGCGCGGCTGCATCTCCTTGATCCCCGCCAGCACGGTGCCGTTGAACGCAAAGCGCTCGTCGACGAACGGCTTGGACAGGAAATTCGCGTAGGCGCTGATCAGGCGCATCTGCAGGTAGGCCTTCCAGGTGTCGAGCGAGGTCTGGCTCGACACTGCGGCGAAGCCCTTCAGGTAGCTCGGCTGGCTGACCACCACGTAGCTGGTCTTGCCGCTGATGCCGGCGCCGTCGAGGTAGGATTTCCAGTCGAAGCCAGGCGCCACTTCCGCCATCTTCGCCAGGTCGACCTTGTTGTAGGTCTTCACCGGGTCGCGGTTTTCCACCGGCGTCCACTGCACTTTCGCCAGTGCGGTTTCGAACGCGACGATGCGCGCGGCGTCCGCGGCGGCAGTCTTCGAGCCGGCCAGCGCCAGCATCTTCTCGACGTGGACCTGGTACTTCGCCCGCGCGTCGGCCAGCTTGGCGTCGTCGGCCTTCAGGTAGTAGTCGCGGTCCGGCAGGCCTAGCCCGCCCTGCATGATGTCGGCCACGTATTTGGTCGAATCCTTGGCGTCCTGGTGGATGGCGAAATCGAACGGCACGTTGACGCTTTGATGGCCAAGGTGCGCCAGCATCGCCGGCAGCTCGGCCTTGTCCTTCATCGCCGCGATGCGCGCCAGCTCCGCATTCAGCGGCGCCAGGCCCAGCGCGTCGGCGCGCTGCTCGTCAATGTAGCTGGCGTAGAAGTCGCCGATGCGCTGGGCGTCGGTGCCGGCCTTGCGGTTGTCGCTCCTGGCGGCGTCCTCGATGATCGCGCGCAGCTGCGGGCGCAGGTCGTCATCGAGCTTGACGAAGGTGCCCCAGCTCGACTTGTCGGCCGGGATCTCGGTCGACGTCAGCCATTTGCCGTTCAGATGCTTGAAGAAGTCGTCCTGCACCCGCACTGACGGATCGATGTATTCGACGGCGATGCCCGATGCCGGCGCTTTCGCGACAGCCTTCGCCGCACCGCCTGCATGGGCGAAGCCGGCCAGCAGGCTAAGCGTCAGCGCGCTCAACAAATATTTTTTCACTCTTGTTCTCCGTTCGTCTTTGTTTGTCATAAGTGGTAAACGCAAAACCGTCATCCTCGCGAAAAGCGGGGATGACGGCTAGGGCTACGGCCAGCGTCCCTGTGCTGCAATTACCAGATGATGACGCGGTCTGCCGGCGCGCGGTACATCTTGTCGCCTTCCTTCACGCCGAACGCTTCATAGAAGGCCGGCTGGTTCATCATGGTGCCATTGGCGCGGAACTGGCCCGGCGAGTGGGGGTCGGT
Organism: Pseudomonadota bacterium; assembly: GCA_040386255.1. GTDB lineage: Bacteria > Pseudomonadota > Gammaproteobacteria > Burkholderiales > Burkholderiaceae_D > JAFCUW01. The sequence continues at coordinate 84,318 of JAZKFW010000031.1, read as the reverse complement.
CTTGACCTGCACGATTATTGCCTCGTCACGCATCTTGACGCGCCACACCTGGCCGAAGCCCATGAAGAAGCGCTGGTCGCCGGTCAGGCCGTCGATCACCGGCGCCGGCTTGCCGCCCAACGACAGCTTGTAGGCCTTGTACGCCACCGCCACGCCGGAGTTGTCGCCGATGTTCTCGCCCAGCGTCAGCGCGCCGTTGACGTTGTAGCCTTTGACCGGGCTGTAGGCGTCGTACTGCTTGGTCAGCGCGTCCGCCTTGGCCTGGAACTTGACGCGGTCTTCCTTGGTCCACCAGTCGCGCAGGTTGCCGTCGCCGTCGGACTGGCTGCCCTTGTCGTCGAAGCCGTGGCTGATCTCGTGGCCGATCACCGCGCCAATGGCGCCGTAGTTGACCGCGTCGTCGGCGCGCATGTCGAAGAACGGCGGATGCAGGATCGACGCCGGGAACACGATCTCGTTCATCGTCGAGCTGTAGTACGCGTTGACGGTCTGCGGCGTCATGCCCCATTCTTCGCGGTCGATTGGTTTACCGAGCTTGTTGATGCCGCGGTTGTAGCCGAAGGTACGCGCGCGCATCATGTTGCCGACCAGGTCGTCCTGCTTGATGGTCAGCGCCGAATAGTCGCGCCACTTGTTCGGGTAGCCGATCTTCGGCTTGAACTTGGCCAGCTTGGCCTGCGCTTCCTTCTTCGTTTCAGGGCTCATCCAGTCGAGCGTGTCGATGCTCTGCTTGTACGCTTCGAGCAGGTTCTTGACCAGCACTTCCATGCGCTCCTTGCGCTCCGGCGGGAAGTACTGCGCCACGTACTGGCGGCCGACCGCTTCGCCCATCACGCCTTCAACCGTCGACACGCCATTCTTCCAGCGCGGCTGGTTGGCCGTCACGCCCGACAGCGTGGTGCCGTAGAACGCGAAGTTCGCATCGTAGAATGGCTTCGACAGGTAGGCCGAATAGCTGCGCAGCAGCTGCCATTCAAAGTACGACTTCCAGGTTGCCAGGTCGGTGTCGGCGACGATCTTGTCCATCGCGGCGAAGTAGCTAGGCTGGTTGACGATGACGTAGTCGGCCTTGCCGGCGATGCCCGCTGCGGCCAGCGCGCCCTTCCAGTCGTAGCCCGGGGTCAGCGCCGACAGCTTGGTGAAATCCATCTTGTTGTAGCGCTTGACCGGGTCGCGGTTGTCGACCTTGGTCCACTGCACTTCGGCCAGCGCGGTTTCCAGCGCCAGGATCTTGGCGGCGGCGCCGGCGGCATCCTTCTCGCCGGCCATGCCGAGGATCTTCTCGACGTGGCGCTCATACTTGGCGCGCACGTCGGCCAGCTTGGCGTCGTCCTTCTTCAGGTAGTAGTCTCGGTCCGGCAAGCCCAGGCCGCCCTGGCTGATGTAGGCGGCGTAACGGGTCGATTCACGCTGGTCCTGGCCGACGCCGATCGAATATGGCGCCGCCACGCCGATCTTGGCCAGGTGGGCGATCAGCGCCGGCAGCGCCTTCTTGTCCTTCAGCGCGCGGATGCGATTGAGTTCGCCGGCCAGCGGGCGGTAGCCCAGCGCGTCGATCTTCGGCTCGTCCATGTAGCTGGTGTACAGGTCGCCGATCTTCTGGGTGTCGGTGCCGGCCGTCTTCTTCGGATCCTTCTGCGCCGACTCGATCAGGCCGCGCAGCTGCGGGTTCAGGTCGTCGCGCATCTTGGCAAACGTGCCCCAGCTCGATTTGTCGGCAGGGATCTCGGTCGTCTTGAGCCACTGGCCGTTCAGGTACGTGAAGAAGTCATCCTGCGCGCGCACCGTCTTGTCGATGTACTGCGTGTCGATGCCGGAGATCGGCGCAGCCGGCTTGGCGTTGTCGGCGGCGCCGGCGAATGCGGCCATCAGGCTCAGGGTCAGGGTGCTCAGGATGTATCGTTTCACGTGTTGTCCTTATGGGGCAGGGAAAAAAGAGACGGCGGATGAGCCGAGGGACGAATGTATCATCCCCCGACGCGCAGCTACAACTTCATTTGGATATGCATATGCATGGCTTGCCACCGCGAGGCAGGCGAACCGAGTCGGTTTGTCCATGGGGTGATGCAGAACCTGTCGCTTCTGCAAACGGGGATTCTAGCCCTTGGGCGGCGGGCGCAGCCGGACCAACCCCTTCTTTTTACTTTACGATACACAACCCGTTGTTTTGTCGTGCGCGCAATGAAAAAAGCCCACGGCGAAGCCATGGGCAAAACCACTTAAGGTGGAGGGGAGAAACGGAAGCACTATAAGCTGGCATTTAGGCAATCATGCCGAACATTACATTTGCTTACCGCTGCGCTTGGAATAAGTGTTGAAGGTGAAGACGTCATCCTCGCGCGAGGAGTCATTTCTGCCAATGGCAGGAATGACGACTCAAAAGACAGCGATAAAAAAAGGCTGCAGAAGCAGCCCGTTTTTCTTGATTCAATCGCGTAATCAGTTGTTCAACTGCTTCGCATCGACCAGGTTGTCCTTGTACGAATCGAAAATGCCCACCAGCGCGTCGCGCATGGCGAACTTCGGCTCCCAGTTCAGCTCGGCCTTGGTGTTGTCGATCTTCGGCACGCGGTTCTGCACGTCCTGGTAACCCTTGCCGTAGTAGGCGCCGGAGCTGGTCTCGACGATCCCGACCTGCTTGGCCGACTCGCGGTACTCCGGGTACTCGGCGGCCAGTTCCAGCATCATGGTCGCCAGTTCGCGGATCGAGTAGTTGTTGCTCGGGTTGCCGATGTTGTAGATCTTGCCGGTGGCGATGCCGTCGGTGTTGGCGATGATGCGCACCAGCGCGTCGATGCCGTCGTCGACATACGTGAACGAACGCTTCTGCGCGCCGCCGTCGACCAGCTGGATGTTCTCGCCGCGCACGATGTGGCCGAGGAACTGCGTCAGCACCCGCGACGAACCTTCTTTCGGCGTGTGGATCGAGTCGAGGCCGGCGCCGATCCAGTTAAACGGCCGGAACAGCGTGAAATTCAGCCCTTCCATGCCATAGCCCCAGATCACGCGGTCCATCAGCTGCTTCGAGCAGGCGTAGATCCAGCGCGGCTTGTTGATCGGGCCATACACCAGGTCGGACGCTTCCGGATCGAACTCGGCGTCCGGGCTCATGCCGTACACCTCGGACGTCGACGGGAACACCAGGTGCTTGCCGTACTTGTGCGCCGAACGCACGATCGGCAGGTTCGCCTCGAAGTCGAGTTCGAACACGCGCAGCGGATCGGTCACGTAGGTCGACGGCGTGGCGATCGCCACCAGCGGCAGGATCACGTCGCATTTCTTGACGTGGTACTCGACCCATTCCTTGTTGATGGTGATGTCGCCTTCGAAAAAGTGCAGCCGCGATTTGAACGCGTCGTTCTCGAGCAGGTCGGTAATGCGATTCGACTGCATGTCCATGCCATACACGTGCCAGTCGGTCGTCTCCAGGATGCGCTTGGAGAGGTGGTGGCCGATGAAGCCGTTAACGCCGAGGATGAGGACTTTTTTCATGTTGTAGGGGCTACGTTGGCCGAATAAGTGACCGCCGATTATACCATTCCCCAAATCGGGCCAGACCCGTCTCCAGCGGCGTCGTCGGCGCGTAGCCGACCCACGCCTGCAGCCGGCTGGCGTCGGCATGGGTGGCCGCAACGTCGCCCGGCTGCATCGGCTGGAAGTCGAGCGCCGCCGTCACGCCCAGCACCTTCTCGAGCGTGCGGATGAAGTCGAGCACCCTCACCGGCCGCTCGCTGCCGACGTTGACCACCCAGTGCGGCGCCCCATCGTCGTCCGGCAACGGCTTGAACAGCAGCCGCACGACGCTTTCCACGATGTCGTCGATATACGTGAAGTCGCGCCGCAGCTGCCCTTCGGCAAACACCGGGATCGGCTCGCCTTTGAGCAACTTTTTCGTGAACGTGAAATACGCCATGTCGGGCCGGCCCCATGGCCCGTAGACCGTGAAGAAGCGCACGCCGGTCGCCGGCAGCCGGTACAGGTGGCTGTATGCATGCGCCATCAGTTCGTTGGCCTTCTTGGTTGCCGCGTACAGCGACACCGGCGCGTCGGTCGGGTCGTCCTCGCTGAACGGCACCTTGGTGTTGCCGCCGTACACACTGCTGCTGCTGGCATACAGCAGGTGCTCGACGCGGTGGCGCCGGCACGCTTCGAGCACGTTGCCGAACGCCACCAGGTTCGATTGCAGGTAGGCGCCCGGCGCCACCAGCGAATGGCGCACGCCGGCCTGCGCCGCCAGGTGCACCACCAGCGTCGGGCGCACCCGCTCGAACAGCGCCGCCACCTGCACCGGGTCGGCCAGTTCGGCGGCGCGGCACGGCACCTCGAGCGGCCCCAGCAGCGCGCGCACGCGGCCGATCTTCAGGCGCGGATCGTAATAGTCGTTGAAGTTGTCGCAGCCGGCGACGCGGTGCCCGAGCCCGGCCAGCCTGGCCGCCACGAAGCAGCCGATGAAGCCGGCCGCGCCCGTCACCAATATCGTGTGCTTTCCCGGCGTCATGGTCGCGTGTTCCTGAGAGGGGTGATCAAATTGGCACGGCGATACCAAGCCTGACAGAGAGCGCGGCAGGCAGGGTGATCTTGGTCAGCAGGAGCGTGGTCTGCGGCGCGAACCCGATGCGCGCAACACGGCAATTTTTGCGCAGGCAATATGCGCGCGCCGCAATCGCGTTTATACTGGTTCGGCGCACGCCGCGTGCCGCCAGCGATCCGTTTCCACCCGCACAACCGCATCCGTCAGGACCATCATGGGCACAACACTGAAGAACTCCGGCCTCATCGGCCTTGGCGTGATCGCCGGCGTCGCCGTGTCGATGCAGTTCTCGGCGCTGGCGCAAAAGCCGGTCGATGCGGGCATGCCGCTCGAAGAACTGCGCCAGCTCGCCGACGTCTATGGACTGATCAAGTCCGACTATGTCGAACCGGTCGAAGACCGCAAGCTGCTCACCGAAGCCATCTCCGGCATGGTGTCCTCGCTCGATCCGCATTCGGCCTACCTCGACAAGAAAGCCTACAGCGAACTGCGCGAAGGCACCCAGGGCAAGTTCGTCGGCCTCGGCATCGAGATCGCCCAGAGCGAGGAAGGCTACATCAAGATCGTCGCGCCGATCGAGGATTCGCCGGCCTGGCGCGCCGGCATCCAGCCCGGCGACCTGATCACCCGCATCGACGCGCTGCCGGTGCAGGGCCTCGCCCTCGACGAGGCGATCAAGAAGATGCGCGGCGCGCCGCACACCAAGGTCACCCTGTCGATCCTGCGCAAGAGCGCGGCCGCGCCGCTCGCCTTTGTCATCGAGCGCCAGGAGATCGTCCAGAAAAGCGTCAAGGCGAAGATCGTCGAGCCGGGCTACGGCTGGCTGCGCGTGTCGCAATTCCAGGAACCGACCGTCGACGACCTCGCCGCGCGCCTGGTCGCGATGTACAAGCAGGAACCGAACCTGAAAGGCCTGGTGCTGGACCTGCGCAACGACCCCGGCGGCCTGCTGCAGGGCGCGATCGGCGTCTCCGCCGCCTTCCTGCCGAAGGATGCCGAGATCGTCTCGACCAACGGCCAGCTGCCCGACTCCAAGCAAAGCTTCTACGGCCGCGCCGAGTTCTACTCGCTGCGCGGCGACAGCGACGCGCTGGCGCGCCTGCCGGCGGCCGTCAAGAGCGTGCCGCTGGTGGTGCTGGTCAACACCGGTTCGGCCTCCGCCTCCGAAATCGTCGCCGGCGCGCTGCAGGACTACAAGCGCGCCATCATCATGGGCAGCCAGACCTTCGGCAAGGGTTCGGTGCAGACCATCCGGCCGCTGGCCAACGACGCCGCCGTCAAGCTCACCACCGCGCGCTACTACACGCCGACCGGCCGCTCGATCCAGGCGCGCGGCATCGTGCCCGACTTCCTGGTCGACGAAAACGCCGACGGCGACGGCCTCAACGGCCTGCGCATCCGCGAAGCTGACCTCAGCAAGCACCTGTCGAACGACCGCAGCAAGGAAGAAGCCCGCGCCGCGCGCGACGAGGCCGAGGACGAACTGCGCCTGATCGCCATGGAGCGCAAGCGCAAGCCGCTCGAATACGGCAGCGCCGACGACTTCCAGCTCAAGCAGGCGCTCAACCATCTCAAGGGGCTGCCGGTGCAGCTGGCCAAGCCGGCGGCCGCGCCCAGGCTGGCGCGCCAGGACCGCAAAGCGCCCGCGCATTGAGCGGCCGCAGGGCCGCCCGCGCCCTGTTGGCTTCAAATCCCCCCGCCGCAACGCGCATGTGTAAAATATGCGCACATGCCGGCGCGCCTGGCTCTTCCCTGAAAGCACTACCATGAAACAAGTCGTCATCAGCGGCACTGGCCTCTTCACGCCATCCGAGTCGATCTCCAATGAAGAACTGGTGATCGCCTTCAACGCCTACGTGCAGCTTTTCAACGCGGAAAACGCCGCCGCGATCGCCGCCGGCGAAGTCACCGGGCTCGAGGCCTCGAGCGCCTCCTTCATCGAAAAGGCGTCCGGCATCAAGTCGCGCTACGTGATGGAGAAACAAGGCATCCTCGACCCGACCCGCATGACGGCGCGCATCGCCGAACGCGCCGACGACGAGCTGTCGCTGCAGGCCGAGATCTGCGTCGCCGCCGCGCGCCAGGCGCTGGCCCGCGCCGGCCGCACCGCGGCCGACATCGACATGGTGCTCGTCGCCTGCAGCAACATGCAGCGCGCCTATCCGGCAATGGCGGTCGAAGTGCAGGACGCGCTCGGCATCGATGGCTTCGGCTTCGACATGAACGTCGCCTGTTCGTCGGCCACGTTCGGCATCCAGACCGCGATGGCGGCCGTGCAAAGCGGCCAGGCGCGCGCGGTGCTCGTGCTCAATCCCGAGATCACCAGCGGCCACCTGAACTTCCGCGACCGCGACAGCCATTTCATTTTCGGCGATGCCTGCACCGCGCTGGTGATCGAAGGCGCCGACCAGGCCGTCGGCGAGCACCAGTTCGAGATCCTCGAATCGAAGCTCAAGACCAAGTTCTCCAACAACATCCGCAACAACTTCGGCTTCATGAACCGCTTCGACGAGTCGGGCGTCGGCCAAGCCGACAAGCTGTTCCGTCAGCAGGGGCGCAAGGTGTTCAAGGAAGTGTGCCCGATGGCCGCCGAGATGATCCGCGACACCGTCGTTGCCGCCGGGCTCGACGTGACGCAGGTAGCGCGCTTCTGGCTGCACCAGGCCAACCTCAGCATGAATTTGCTGATCACCAAGATGCTGCTGGGGCGCGACGCCGAGCCAGGCGAAGCGCCGGTCATTCTCGACACCTACGCCAACACCTCGTCGGCCGGCTCGATCATCGCCTTCCACAAGCACCAGGAAGATCTGCCGTCCGGCGCGCTGGGCGTGATCTGCTCGTTCGGCGCAGGCTACTCGATCGGTTGCGTCGTCGTCCGCAAAAGGGGTCAGACCCCGGTTCTTCCGTTGGGGGTCTGACCCTGACCCTTGAACCTACGCATAACCGTCGTTCCCGCGAAGGCGGGAACCCATTCTGAGCCAGCTGCACCTATTTATCCGTGCAGCATGGGTCCCCGCTTCGCGAGGATGACGTGCTGCGGATGGGGGAACTAAAGCGCTGCATCCGTGGTCTGACCTAGGTCAGACCCGCACTTCATAGGTTCACCGCCAGTTCGGCGCCTTCCTTGATCGCCCGCTTCGCATCCAGCTCCGCCGCCAGCGCGGCGCCGCCGATCTTGTGGAAGCGCGGCCCGCCGCTCTCCCCTTCCGCCGGCATCAATTCCGTCAGGCTGTCCTGCCCCGCGCAGATCACCACGTTATCTACCTCGATCAGCTTCTTCTCGCCACCGACGGTGACGTGCAGCCCGAGGTCGTCGATCCGGTCATACTGCACCCCCGCCATCATCACCACGCCGTTGCGCTGCAGCGTGGCGCGGTGCACCCAGCCGCTGGTCTTGCCCAGGCCGGCGCCGAGCTTCGAGGTCTTGCGCTGCATCAGGTACAGCTGGCGCACCGGCGCGGCGTCGGCCGGCTTCACCAGCCCGCCCTTGGTCGTCGCCGCCAGGTCCACGCCCCACTCGCGCGTCCACTGCGCAATCGGCAGCGGCAGCGGATGCGACGGATCGTGCAGCAGGTATTCGCCGACGTCGAAGCCGATGCCGCCGGCGCCGATGATGGCCACCCGCTTGCCGACCGGCGCCTTGTGCAGCAGCACGTCGACGTACGACAGCACCTTCGGATGCGCGATGCCGTCGATCGGCGGCATGCGCACCTTGATGCCGGTGGCGACGATGACGTCGTCGAAGCCGCCCTTCAGCAGCTGTTCGCGCGTCACGCGCTGGCCCAGCTTCACCTTCACGCCGAGCAGTTCGAGCTTGCGGCCGAAGTAGCGGATCGTCTCGCTGAACTCCTCCTTGCCGGGGATCTGCATGGCGATCTTGAACTGGCCGCCGATGCTGTCGCTGCCGTCGAACAGCGTGACGTCGTGGCCGCATTCGGCCGCCACCGTCGCCGCCGACAGCCCGGCCGGGCCGGCGCCGACCACCGCCACCTTCTTCGGTGCGCGCGTCTTGGCGTACACCAGTTCCGTCTCGTGGCAGGCGCGCGGGTTGACCAGGCAGCTGGCGCGCTTGTTGGCGAAGGTGTGGTCGAGGCACGCCTGGTTGCAGCCGATGCAGGTGTTGATCTCGTCGGCGCGTCCGCCGGCGGCCTTGGCGACGAACTCGGGGTCGGCCAGGAACGGGCGCGCCATCGACACCATGTCGGCGTCGCCGCGCGCGAGGATGTCTTCGGCATCGGCCGGCATGTTGATGCGGTTCGACGCCACCACGGGAATGCCCACTTCGCGCCGCAGCCGGCCGGCCACGCTGGCGAACGCGCCGCGCGGCACCGACGTGACGATGGTCGGCACGCGCGCCTCGTGCCAGCCGAAGCCGGTGTTGAGGATGGTGACGCCGGCCTGCTCCAGAGCGCGGGCGACGGCGACCACTTCATCCCAGGTATTGCCGCCGTCGACCAGGTCGAGCAGCGAATGGCGGTACATGATGATGAAGTCGGGGCCGACCTTGGCGCGGATGCGCTTGACGATTTCGACCGGCAGGCGCATGCGGTTCTCGATGCTGCCGCCCCAGGCGTCCTGGCGCTGGTTGGTGCGCGCGCACAGGAACTGGTTGAGCAGGTAGCCTTCGCTGCCCATCACTTCGACGCCGTCATAGCCGGCCTGCCTGGCCAGCTTCGCGCAGCGCGCGTAGGCGGCGATGGTTTTGGCGATGCCGCGCTCGCTGAGGGCGCGCGGCTTGAACGGCGAGATCAGCGACTTCACGGCGGATGCCGACACCACCAGCGGCTGGTAGCCGTAGCGGCCTGCGTGCAGGATCTGCATCAGGATCTTGCCGCCCTCCTCGTGAACCGCGCTTGTCACGCGGCGGTGATTGAGGACGTCGCCGGCGAAGTTGAGGGTGCCGCCGAACGGCAGCAGCCAACCCTGCATGTTCGGCGAGATGCCACCGGTGACGATCAGGCCGACGCCGCCGCGCGCGCGCTCGCGGTAGAACTCGGCCAACTTGCCGTAGTTGTAGAAGCGGTCTTCCAGCCCGGTGTGCATCGAGCCCATGGTGACGCGGTTGCGCAGCGTGGTGAAGCCGAGGTCGAGCGGGGCAAGCAGGTGCGGGTAAGTGGCGGTCATGACGTTTCGGTAGAGGCAGCGGCGCGGGTGCGCCGCACCCCGCATTAAATCCCACTTCCGTAGACGCATGCTTCTAAATTATCGTTTCGACAAAGCTCGCCGAGGGGTCTGACCCGTTCTTTGGGGTCAGACCCCGGTGTTGCTGACGCTAACGACACCGGGGTCTGACCCAGAAAACGGGTCAGACCCCTCGGCCAACGCGCGCTTGTCAGCCGGCGGGCTTTACCGTAGGCTGCACCCATGATCGCCCGACTCTGCCTCTGCCTGATGATGGCAACCGCGCTGCCCGCGCTGGCGCAGGGGAACGCTGTCGACGTCAGCGTCGAGCGCGCCGACAGCGCCGACGGCAAGGTCTACCAGATCAGCGCGCGCGGCGAGGTGGCCGCGCCACCGGCCGCGGTTTGGCGCGTCCTCACCGACTACGATCGCCTGGCCGAATTCGTGCCCGACCTGCGCCGCAGCCGGGTGCTCTCGCGCAGCGGCGACGAGGCGATCCTCGAGCAGCTGGGCGAGGCGCGCCTGCTGTTTTTGCGGCGCGAGATAAGGCTGGTAGTGCAGGTGCGCGAACAGCCGATATCGCAGATCGACATCAACCTGGTGGACGGCGACATGAAGGTCTACCGCTGCACCTGGCGGCTGGTGCCCTTGCCAGAGACGGGCGGCACGCGGGTGCTCTACAGCGGCACCATGGCGCCGAAGTTCTCCGTGCCCTCGATGCTGGGCTCGAGCATGATCCGCGGCGACATCGAGAAGATGATGACGGCCGTGATGAAGCGCCTCGATCGCCCCGAGTAGCGAGCGCTACGCCTGGTAGCTGTCGCGATCGCGCAGTTCCGCGAACGATTCGATGCTGCCGATCTTGATCGTCAGCGGATTCATCCTGCTCTGCGGCGTCATCGGGCGCCAGGCGAACAGCCACTCGTGCTCGTGCGCCTCGGCGCTTGACTTGGTGAACGCGGAGCCGAGCGCGGCGCGCACGCCGTATTCGACTTCGCCGTCGATGCCGGCCCAGGTGGGCAGCACCTTCTGCACCGCGCGATGCAGCATCTCGCCGAATTCGTCGGTGTTATGGATGACCAGGCAGCTGTCGGCCTGTCCCAGCAGGTCGAACAGCGACTTGTCCCAGACGGTCGACAACGACAGCGTCATGAACGGGTTGGCCGGCATCAGGCGGAACTGGCCTTCGCGCAGCGCCAGTTCGAGTTCGGCGCGCTGGCCGTAGAGGTGAAGCGTCGGTGGGCGTTTGTAGTCGTGCATGGTGATGGATCCGGTAATGGCGTCGGCGCGCTCAGCGCGCCGACGCGCGGCGCGCGTCGTGCGCGATCCGCATGTGTTTGGAGGCGATGAAGATCTCGCGCAGCAGGAAGGAGAAGCTGCCGATCAGCGCCACCATCGCCAGCACGAAGCTGGCGGCGATGTAGCGGTCGAGCGGCAGCGCGGTGGTGTCGCCCAGGAACAGCATCGCGATGACCACGCAGATCAGCAGCCCGCACGCGGTCGACAGCGTGATGGCGGTGTTGATCAGGTGCGCGCGCACGTACAGGATGTCCAGTTCGGCCGTGTATTGGATGTCGTGGCCGGTCTCGAGCCGGTCTTCGAGCACGCGCGAGCGGTCGATGATGCGCGCCAGCCGGTTGGTCAGCACCGTCAGCTTGGTGGCCACGCCGGTCAGCAGGAACACCGGCGCAATGGCCAGCTGGATCACATGCCCGATATCGCTGATCTGGATATTCATTGAGCCTTGTCGAGTATTGTGTCAGGCGCCAGTGTAGCAGCAGCGCCTCATTCGAATCGCCGCAGCCGCTTGAACTGCTCGGTGGCGGCCACCAGCGCCTGCGAGATGCCGGTCTCCAGCGCGCCGTGGCCGGCGTCGGCAATCATCTTTAGCTGCGATCCCGGCCAGGCCTGGTGCAGGCGGTAGGCCGACACCGGCGGGCAGATGACGTCGTAGCGGCCCTGCACGATCACCGCCGGCAGGTGGGCGATGCGGCCGACGTCGCGCATCAGCTGGCCCTCGTCCATGAAGCCGAGGTTGGCCATGTAGTGCGATTCGAGGCGGCCGACGCCCAGGTCGAGCGTGTCCGACACCGGGTCTTCCGGCTGCGGCAGCAGGAACACGCGGCGCCCCTCGAAGCGGCTCCAGGCGCGCGCCGCCGGCCAGTAGCGCTGCGGGTCGTCGCACAGCATGCGCGTGGTGTAGGCTTTGAGCAGGTCGCCGCGCTCGGCTTCGGGAATCGGCGCGATGAACTCGTCGTACAGCTCCGGGTAGAACCACTGCACGCCGTTGAGGAAGAAGTCGATTTCGCTCGCGGTGCACAGGAACACCCCGCGCAGCACGAAGCCGAGGCAGTGCTGCGGATGCGCCTGGCCGTACGCCAGCGCCAGCGTCGAACCCCACGAGCCGCCGAACACCAGCCATTGATCGATGCCGAACTTGACGCGCAGCGTCTCGATGTCCTCGATCAGCAGCTGGGTGGTGTTGTTGCGCCATTCGCCCAGCGGCGTCGACTTGCCGGCGCCGCGCTGGTCGAACAGGATCACGCGGTAATGCTGCGGATCGAAGAAACGGCGGTGCTGCGGCGACAGGCCGGCGCCCGGGCCGCCGTGCAGGAACAGCACCGGCACGCCGTCCGGATTGCCAACCTCCTCCCAGTAGATCGTGTGCAGTGGGTCGACTTCGAGCATGCCGTGCCGGTTCGGCAGGATCGGCGGGAACAGGGACGGCGGGCTCTCGTGCATGGCATTTCTCATCGTGGGGATAGCCACGATTGTAACCCGCCAGACCGGCCTCAGAAGAAGGTATTGATCGCGTAGCGCACGCCGTAGTCGTCGTCGACCGCCAGCAGCAGCGGCCACTTGTCGAACGTGGTGCAGGGATGCGAAATGCCGCAGCCGACCAGGTCGCCCACTTCCAGCTCGAGCCCGGCCGGCATCTGCAGGTAGGCGTGCTGGTCGTTCATCTTGACGATACTGCAACCGGGCGGCAGCGCCGCCGGCGCGCCCGGGCCGGGGCGGTGGGTCATCAGTGGAATCGGCAGTTCGATATCGTACGACGCGTCGCGCTTGCCCATGCCGAGGATCGCCAGGTTCGGCTCGGGGCGCGACTGCACCACGCTCCATACTTCCAGCGCCGGCCGCAGCGCTTCGCCGCCAAGCGCCGGGTGGTCCGCTTCGCGCGCATCGAGGTCGCCAATCTGGCGCAGGTAGGAGCCGTGATCGGACGTGAGGTAGCAGCCGCTGCGCAGCACCGGCAGCACCTCGCGCGACATCCCTTTGATGCCGGCGAAACCGCGCGCGACCAGGTCGAAGTAGCCGGAGCCGCCGGCCGACAGCAGGATCTGGGCGCCGCCGAACAGCCGCTCCTCGTCGCAGGCGCGCGCCAATGACGCCAGGCGCGCGACGAAATCGTTCACCGCGCGCACGTCGGCTTCGCGCTGGTCCGACACCAGCAGGCCTTCGTAGCCTTCGATGCCGGCCAGCTGCAGGCCGGGCGCCGCGGCGACAGCGCGCGCCACCGCCATTGCCTCGGCGTCGCTGCGGCAGCCGGCGCGCTTGCCCGGCAGGCCCAGTTCCACCAGCAGCGGCAAGGGCCGCGCCAGCGGATGATCGGCCAGCGCGCGCGCCAGCCTGTCGACGCCGGCGAGGGAGTCGACCAGCGCGAAGAATTCGAACGCGGGATCGTCGTGCATCAGCTGCAGCACGGCGTGGATGTCGGCACGCGCCACCAGCTGGTTGGCCAGCAGCACGCGGCGCACGCCGAAGCGGTGCGCGACCTGCACCTGGGTGGCGCTGGCCAGCGTGATGCCCCAGGCGCCGTTGGCCAGCTGGGCGCCGAACAGCTGCGGGCTCATCGTCGTCTTGCCGTGCGGGGCGAGCGTGACGCCGTACTGCGCGCAGAAGCGGCGCATCCAGTCGAGGTTGTGGCGCAGCGCCGACGCCTTCAGCACCGCCACCGGAAAGCTGGTGTCGCCGCCCAGCACGTTCCAGCCCTGCACGCCGAGCGCGCCCTGGCGCAGCGGCGCGGTGATCGGCAGGCCTTTGACGCCGGGATGCAGCAGCTGTTCGTCGAGTGCGGCCAGCGCCAGGCCGCCGTGGGGCAATGTGTTCATTCGTCGTCCTCGTCGTCGCCGAGCAGTTGCTCGATGCGCCGTTGGTAATGGTTGAGGAAATCGCGGGTCACCGCGTAGTGTTCGGTGTCCTCGTAGGCCACCTCGGACAGGCCGGCCTGGTCGAACACCATGATTTTAGCGCTTGGATAGGCCAGCAGGATCGGCGAATGGGTAGCGATGATGAATTGCGAGCCGCGCCTGACCAGCTGGTCGATCGCCGACAGCGCGGCCAATTCACGTCGGGGTGGAACGACAGCCGGTTCATGTCGCGCACGGCGGGGATGTTGAAGGGGTAGCGCCCGGTGTCGATGTCTTCGCCGTCGCGCATCGAGATGTCGCGCAGGTAGGGTTTGGCACTCAACGCCATGCTTTCCTCACAAAAAGAAACTCCGTAGACCAAAAAACGTCGTCCTCGCGCAGCGGGAACCCATGCCGAGCACGCTCCGCATGGATCCCCGCTATCGCGAGGACGACGAGTTAAAGCTGACGACGTAACGCTTTACGACATGTGCTGGCCGCCGTTGATGGCGATGTTGGCGCCGGTGACGAAGGCCGCCTCGTCCGACGACAGATAGGCGACCAGGCCGGCCACTTCTTCGGGCTTGCCAAGGCGCGCCATCGGAATTTGCGGGATGATCTTGCTGTCCAACACTTCCTGCGGAATCGCCATCACCATCTTGGTGCCGATGTAGCCTGGCGAGATGGTGTTGACGGTGACGCCCTTGCGCGCCACTTCCAGCGCCAGCGCCTTGGTGAAGCCGTGCATGCCGGCCTTGGCGGCCGAGTAGTTGGTCTGGCCGAAGGCGCCCTTCTGGCCGTTGACGGACGAGATGTTGATGATCCGTCCCCAGCCGCGCTCGACCATGCCATCGCAGATCGGCTTGGTCATGTTGAAGACCGAGTCGAGGTCGGTGCGCATCACCACGTCCCAGTTCGCCTTGTCCATTTTCTTGAACGTCATGTCGCGCGTGATGCCGGCGTTGTTGACCAGCACGTCGACCTCGCCGACCTCGGCGACGATCTTCGCCACGCACGCGGCGGCGGAATCGTAGTCGGCGACGTCGCACTCGTACGCCTTGAAATCGAAGCCCAGGTCGCGCGTCGAAGCCAGCCAGCCCTGCACCTTGGTGCTGCCCGGCGAATACGTCGTCACGACCGTGTAGCCGAGCGCTGCGAGCTTGATGCACACCGCTTCACCCAGACCGCCCATACCGCCGGTTACTAATGCAACTCTAGCCATTTTTGTCTCCTCCGTTTTTTGGAAATCCTGCCAACTGCTAAAAATGGGGTGTCAGTCCCGCTCGATTGCCAATGCGACGCCCATGCCGCCACCGATGCACAGGCTGGCCAGCCCTTTCTTGGCGTCGCGCCGGATCATTTCATGAATCAAGGTCACCAGCACCCGCGCGCCGGACGCGCCGATCGGGTGGCCGAGCGCGATGGCGCCGCCGTTGACGTTGATCTTGCTGGTATCCCAGCCCATTTCCTTGTTGACCGCGATCGCCTGCGCGGCGAACGCTTCGTTAATTTCCATCAGGTCGACTTCCTGGTGGGTCCAGCCGGCCTTCTTCAGGCACAGCTGGGCGGCCGAGACCGGGCCCATGCCCATGATGGCGGGATCGATGCCGGCCGACGAGTACGCCTTGATGCGCGCCAGCGGCTTCAGGCCCAGTTCCTTCGCCTTCGACGCCGACATCATGACGACCGCGGCGGCGCCGTCGTTCAGGCCGGACGCATTGCCGGCGGTGACGCTGCCTTCCTTGTTGAAGGCCGGGCGCAGCGAGGACAGCGCCTCGAGCGTGCTGCCGTGCTTCGGATACTCGTCGGTATCGAACATCACGGCGCCCTTCTTGCTCGGGATCTCGATCGGGATGATCTCTTCCTTGAACTTGCCCTCTTTCTGGGCAATTTCGGCCTTCTGCTGCGAGGCCAGCGCGAACGCGTCCTGGTCGGCGCGCGAGACGTCGTACTTCTTGGCGACGTTCTCGGCGGTAACGCCCATGTGGTACTGGTTGAACGCGTCCCACAGGCCGTCGGTGATCATGGTGTCGACCAGCTTGGTGTCGCCCATGCGGAACCCGTCGCGCGAGTTGGGCAGCACGTGCGGCGAGGCGCTCATGTTTTCCTGGCCGCCGGCGACGACGATGGAAGCGTCGCCGCACATGATGGCCTGCGCGGCCAGGTGGGTGGCCTTCAGGCCGCTGCCGCAGACCTTGTTGATGGTCATCGCCGGCACCATGTTCGGCACGCCGGCCTTGATGCTGGCCTGGCGCGCCGGGTTCTGACCGGCGCCGGCGGTGAGCACCTGGCCCATGATGACTTCGTTGACGGCACCCGGATCGACGCCGATGCGCCCGAGCAGGGTCTTGATGACTTGCGCACCCAGCTCGACGGCCGGGATTTTCGCCAGGGTGCCGCCGAACTTGCCGACAGCGGTGCGGCCTGCGGCCACGATTACGACTTCTTCCATTTGAATCTCCGAGGTTGCTGGCGCCAAGGCCAGTCTGGTTGTCAATTCGGCGTCCGGCCCAGTGCGAAGGGCGCCGCCGTTACGCGTCCGGCACGGCTGGCCGGTGCGCCGCAGCGCCGGGAATAACCGGCAGCGGCAACTCCGGCATCGGCGCGCGCCAGGTCGGCGCGGCGCCGTTGCTGCAGTCATCGAAAGCCCGCATGACCCGAAGCGGCAAAGGATCCATGGTAGTTTTCGGTTTATGTCGGAATCTGAGCAAAATCAATCTTATCAGCTTATTCACGAAAGGATAGCGGTCTTTATCGTTAGGCCATAATTTCGCGCCGCAGTTCAGTGGCGCACCTGTCAACCTGGCGGCGAGCCAGGCGGCCCTAGGGTTTGTTGCCCGAGGGCACGACCCGGGCAAACACTCCCCCTCGGGCAAATTTCACAGTAGAATGCACGGGCTTGC
The DNA here is from genome assembly GCA_040386255.1 of Pseudomonadota bacterium. Taxonomy (GTDB): domain Bacteria; phylum Pseudomonadota; class Gammaproteobacteria; order Burkholderiales; family Burkholderiaceae_D; genus JAFCUW01. The sequence goes on along the minus strand of JAZKFW010000031.1, from coordinate 67,633 downwards.
CGCAATTGGGCGACGCCCGCCCAACTCTCACGAACTGTCGTTTATGCAAAAAAGCCCGTCCCACCTGCCTATCGAAATCAAGATTTCCACCGTCGTCGCGATCTCGGCGATCCTGCACTCGGCCGACCCGCTGGCCATTGACGCTGCCTTGAAGCAAATGACCGGTGGCGTCTCGGACTTTTTTGAAGATGAATTCGCCGTCATCGACGTCAGCGCGATTGCCGCCGGTTCGCCGCCGATCGACTGGCGGGCGCTGGTCGACCTGCTCAAGCGCTACCGCCTGAACGCGGTCGCGGTGCGCGGCGCCGCGCCGGAGATGGCTGACGCCATCCGCGCGCGCGGCCTGTCGCTCGACGACGGCAGCAGCGGCGCCAAGCCGCGCGCCGACGACGCCCCGGCCGCCGCCGTGGTGGCCGCGCCGGCACCGGCGCCGGCGCCGGCCGCCGCCACCGCGCAGGTGTCGCCCGGCGCGATGATCATCGACACCCCGGTGCGCGCCGGCCAGCGCATTTATGCGCGCGGCTGCGACCTGATCATCACCGCCGCGGTCAACAACGGCGCCGAAGTGATCGCCGACGGCAGCATCCATATCTACGCACCGCTCAACGGGCGCGCGCTCGCTGGCGCTTCGGGCAATCCCGAGGCGCGCATCTTCGCGCTGTCCATGCAGCCTGAGCTGGTTTCGATTGCCGGCGTGTACCGCACCTTCGACGACGGCTTCCCGCCCGAGATGGCGCGCCAGCCGGCGCAAATCCGATTGGTGGGGGACCGGATCGATATACTATCGCTCAGTCCGGCATCCCGAGCCTAACCCCCCAAAATTTTCAAAGGATCTATTTGTGGCACGAATTATTGTTGTGACATCCGGCAAGGGCGGCGTCGGCAAGACCACCTCCAGCGCCAGCTTTTCCACCGGCCTCGCTTCGCGCGGCCACAAGACCGCGGTACTCGATTTCGACGTCGGCCTGCGCAACCTCGACCTGATCATGGGTTGCGAGCGGCGCGTCGTGTATGACCTGATCAACGTCGTCAACGGCGAAGCGACCCTGAACCAGGCGCTGATCAAGGACAAGCATTGCGAGAACCTGTTCATCCTGCCGGCCTCGCAGACGCGCGACAAGGACGCGCTGTCGGAAGAAGGCGTCGAGCGCGTGCTGCACGACCTCATCAACATGGGCTTCGAGTACATCGTCTGCGATTCACCGGCCGGCATCGAGCACGGCGCGCTGATGGCGCTGACGTTCGCCGACGAAGCGATCATCGTCACCAATCCGGAAGTGTCGTCGGTGCGCGATTCGGACCGCATCCTCGGCATCATCCAGGCCAAGTCGCGGCGCGCCCAGACCGGCGCCGAGCCGGTCAAGGAACACCTCTTGATCACGCGTTACTCGCCGAAGCGGGTCGAGAACGACGAAATGCTGTCCTACCAGGACGTGCAGGAAATCCTGCGCATCCCGCTGATCGGCATCATTCCGGAATCGGAATCGGTGCTGCACGCTTCGAACCAGGGCAATCCGGCGATCCATTTCAAGGGCACCGACGTGGCCGAAGCATATGAAGACGTGGTATCGCGCTTCCTTGGCGCCGACCTGCCGCTGCGGTTTACCAGCTATGAAAAGCCAGGATTCCTGCAGCGCATCTTTGGGACGAAGTGATATGGCCCTGCTTTCTTTCCTGTTCCCACCCAAGGCGAAAACCGCGACCGCAGCCAAGGAACGTCTGCAGATCATCATCGCGCGCGAACGCACCGGCAGGGCAGGACCGGATTTTCTGCCGGCCCTGCACCGCGAGCTGATCGAGGTGATTTCGAAGTACACCAAGGTGAGCGCCGACAACATCAAGCTCTCGCTCGACCGCCAGGGCAACCTCGAGGTGCTCGAGGTGAACGTGGTGCTGCCGGACGCCTGAGTTTTCTGCCGTTGAATCAGGCCGCGGCGTTCGCCGGGTGCGCCACCTGCAGCTGGTCGGCCACCCGCGCGCACGCCTCGACGTGCTGGTAGCCGAGCTGGCGGAACATGGCGAACCCAATCGCCGCCGACACTACCGAGCCGGCGATCGGCACCAGCTTGGCCGCGGTCTTGCTGGCGATCTTGACGCCGACCAGCCTGAACGCCTTCAGCAGCAGTTCGCGCGTGACCAGGCGCCCGACCAGCATGCCGCCCACTCCCACCGCCGCTTCGTACGCCATCAGGCGAAACTTCGGGTGCAGCCGCTCGACCTGTTCGGGCGTCAGGCCAAACGCTTCGTTCACTTCGGTGACCAGGCGCGTAAACAGCGACAGGTCGGACACGATGTCGAGTCCCGGCACCGGCACCGCCGAAAAACCGGCCGCCATCGTCGCCCGCTTGCGCACCAGCCGGCGGCAGCGCTCGCGCACCTGGGCGATCTCTTTATCGTTACCGGGAATTAACGCCCAGTCGGTTGCCAGCGCATCAGCCATCGCCGCTCTCCTCTTCGTGAATTTTTCCTGTGGCTAAAGGTCCCATTGATATCAGGGTTTTTCCAGTGTACCTTGTAATCGACTCGCCACACGGCACGCCAGGCGGACGGGTCCGACGCCAAAAATATTGCTATTTTTGTAGCATTGGTTTGTAAATGTCTGTAGTATTTCAGGTAACTATTCATTAGCGCATGTAGGATAGCTCCTACAAATCGCTCAACTCCAGACGATAGCCCGCTCCTATGAGAATAGCCGTCCTCGACAACGATCGCAGCCAGGCAGACCTGATATGCCAGGTACTGACCGGGGCCGGACACGCCTGCCAGGCTTTCGACAGTGGCAAGGACATGCTCGGGATGCTCAAGAAGGACAGCTTCGACATGCTGATCCTCGACTGGCATGTCAACGACCTGTCGGGCGCCGAAGTACTGCGGCGCGCCAAGGAAAAGCTGGCGGCCCACACGCCGATGATGTTCGTCACCGGCAACTCGGGCGAAGACGACATCGTGGCCGGCATCGGCGCCGGCGCCGACGACTACATGATCAAGCCCTTGCGCCGCGGCGAACTGCTGGCGCGGGTGCAGGCGCTGCTGCGGCGCGCCTATCCGTCGCAGAACGGCGCCGAGCAACTGCAGTTCGGCCCCTACCTGTTCGAGACGCGGCCCGGGCGCCTGCTGATGGACGGCTCGGTGGTCGACGTCACCCACAAGGAGTTCTACCTGGCGCTGCTCTTCTTCCGCAACATCGGCCGGCCGCTGTCGCGCGCCTACATCCACGAAGCGGTGTGGATCCGCGAAACGGCGGTGCCGTCGCGCACGATGGACACCCACGTGTCGCGGGTGCGCAACAAGCTGCAGCTGCGTCCCGAGAACGGCTTTCGCCTGGTGCCGGTCTACAGCTACGGCTACCGCCTCGAAAAGATGGGCGCCTAAAAACGTTCCAAAACCGGGGTCAGACCCAGGTTTTGCAAATCGCCCGTGTTCCAAAACCGGGGTCAGACCCAGGTTTTGGAAAACCATCGGGTTGCCGCAGCGCACCAATTGTGGGCGGCGCAGTGAAGTTCACTGCCCATCCAAGTTATAATGTCGCCTTATCCCCCACCGGCACCACCATGCAACTGATCGCCGTCGGCCTCAATCACACCACTGCACCGGTCTCGCTGCGCGAGCAACTGGCGCTGGCGCCTGACCAGCTCGGCCAGGCGGTGCGGGCTGCGCGCGGCTGGTTTGCCCGCATCGACCAGCAAGGCGGCGACGAAGCGGCGATTCTCTCGACGTGCAATCGCACCGAGATGTACGCCGCCAGCCACGCGCCCAACCCGCTGGAAGCGAGCGCCTGCTTCCTGGCCGACTATCACAAGCTGAGCGTGGCCGAACTGCGCCCGCACCTGTACATGCTGCCGCAGGACCTCGCCGTGCGCCACGCCTTCCGCGTCGCCTCCGGGCTCGACTCGATGGTGCTGGGCGAACCGCAGATCCTCGGCCAGATGAAGGACGCGGTGCGCCACGCCGACGAGGCGGGGGGCCTCGGCACCTACCTGCACCAGATGTTCCAGCGCAGTTTTTCGGTGGCCAAGGAAGTGCGCAGCACCACCGCGATCGGCGCCCACAGCGTGTCGATGGCCGCCGCCGCGGTGCGCCTGTCGCAGCGCATCTTCGACAAGATCGCCGACCAGAACGTGCTGTTCATCGGCGCCGGCGAAATGATCGAGCTGTGCGCCACGCACTTCGCCGCGCAAAACCCGAAATCGGTCACCATCGCCAACCGCACCATGGAGCGCGGCGAGGCACTGGCGCAGCGCTTCAACGGCCGCGCCATCACGCTGGCGGCATTGCCCGAGCAGCTGGCGCGGTTCGACATCGTCATCTCGTGCACCGCGTCGTCGCTGCCGCTGATCGGCCTCGGCCTGGTCGAGCGCGCGATCAAGGCGCGCCGCCACAAGCCGATGTTCATGGTCGACCTGGCCGTGCCGCGCGATATCGAATCGGAAGTCGCGCGCCTCGACGACGTCTTCCTCTACACCGTCGACGACCTCGGCCAGGTGGTGCAGACCGGCCTCGAAAGCCGCCAGGCCGCCGTGGCGCAGGCCGAAGCGATCATCGACACGCGCGTGCAGTCCTTCATGCACTGGGTGGGCGACCGCGCGGTGGTGCCGGTGATCCAGGACATGCATGAGTCGAGCGAGGCGATGCGCCTGTTCGAACTCGAACGCGCGCGCAAGATGCTGGCGCGCGGCGACGACGTCGAAGCGGTGCTCGACGCGCTGTCGAAGGGCCTGACCGCCAAGTTCCTGCACGGCCCGCAGCAGGCGCTGCACCGCGCCCAGGGCGACGAACGCGCCCGTCTCGCGGCCTTGCTGCCGCAGCTGTTCCGCGGCCGCCGTTAGCGTCCTCCGCCAGCCTTTCCGGACTCCGCGCGGGTCCACCCGCCGTTCCCATCACCTGTTCAAGGCATCCCTATGAAACCATCCATGCTGGCCAAGCTGGACCAACTGGCCAACCGCCTCGTCGAACTCGACGAACTGCTCATGAGCGAAGGGGCGACGTCGAACATGGACAGCTACCGCAAGATGACGCGCGAGCACGCCGAGATCGGCCCGCTGGTGGCGCTCTACCATCAGTTCGAAGCCGCCGGCGCCGACCTCGCCGAGGCACAGGACATGCTGGCCGACCCCGACATGAAGGACTTCGCGCAGGAAGAGATCGAGGCCGCGAGGGCGCGCCAGGCGCAGCTGGAGATGGAACTGCAAAAAATGCTGCTGCCGAAGGACGTCAACGACGAGCGCAACATCTTCCTCGAGATCCGCGCCGGCACCGGCGGCGACGAGTCGGCGCTGTTCGCCGGCGACCTGCTGCGCATGTACACGCGCTTCGCCGAACGCAATCGCTGGCAGGTCGAGATGGTGTCGGAATCGGCCTCCGACCTGGGCGGCTACCGCGAAGTGATCGTGCGCCTGGTCGGCAACGGCGCCTACTCCAAGCTCAAGTTCGAGTCGGGCGGCCACCGCGTGCAGCGCGTGCCGGCCACCGAAACCCAGGGCCGCATCCATACCTCGGCCTGCACGGTGGCGGTGATGCCGGAAGCGGACGAAGTCGAAGACGTCAACATCAACCCGGCCGACCTGCGCATCGACACCTACCGCGCTTCCGGCGCCGGCGGGCAGCACATCAACAAGACCGATTCGGCGGTGCGCATCACCCACCTGCCGACCGGGATCGTGGTCGAATGCCAGGACGACCGCAGCCAGCACAAGAACAAGGCCTCGGCGCTGAAGGTGCTGGCCGCGCGCATCAAGGACGTGCAGCTGCGCGAGCAGCAGTCGAAGGAAGCGGCCACCCGCAAGAGCCTGATCGGCTCGGGCGACCGCAGCGAGCGTATCCGCACCTACAACTTCCCGCAGGGGCGCATGACTGACCACCGCATCAACCTGACGCTCTACAAGCTCGATTTCATCATGGACGGCGAACTCACCGAGCTGACCAACGCCCTCGCCGCCGAACACCAGGCCGAACTGCTGGCCGCGCTCGGCGATTAACCAACTTCTCACTTTCGGAACCGACAACATGATCACGTCCCGCAGCCTGCTGCTCGCCATCGCCTCCGTCTGCCTCGCCCTGATCGGCGTCGCGCTGTACCTGCAGCACGTGAAAGACCTGCTGCCCTGCCCCCTGTGCGTGATCCAGCGCTACCTGTTCCTCGCCATCGCGCTGTGCTGCGCGATCGGCGCCTACGGCGGCAAGCCGCGCATCGGCGCCGGCCTTGGCCTGCTCGGCGCCCTCGGCGGCCTCGGCGTGGTCGGCAAGCACCTGTGGGTGCTGGCCCATCCCGGCCTGTCGTGCGGCATCGACCCGATGGAGACGATGCTCAACAAGATCCCGACCGCCACCATGATGCCGTGGCTGTTCCAGGCCGACGGCCTGTGCGAGGACGCGCGCGACACCCTGCTCGGCCTGTCGATTCCGCAGTGGTCCGGCGTCTGGTTCGTGCTGCTGGCAGCTTCGCTCGCCTACCTGCTGTTGCGCCGCCGCGCATGAACTACGCCGGCGCCACGGTCGCCGCGGCGCAGGCCGCACTGCCGCTCGATGCGCTGGAAAACCGCATCCTGCTGTGCCACGCGCTCGCGCTTGACCGCGTCGGCCTGATCACCCAGTCGCATCGTGTCATCACGCACAGCGAAGCCGAGGCGCTCGCTGCGCTCGTTGCGCGCCGTGTCGGCGGCGAGCCGATTGCCTACATCGTCGGCAAGCGCGAATTCTTCGGCCTCGACTTCAGCGTCAGCGATGCGGTGCTGATCCCGCGCCCGGACACCGAACTGCTGGTGGAACTGGCGCTCGAACGCCTCGCGCCCGGCGCCGCGCTGCTCGACATGGGCACCGGCAGCGGCGCCATCGCGGTCGCCATCGCCCATTCGCGTCCGGATGCGCGCGTCACGGCGCTCGACGCCAGCGCCGCGGCGCTCGACGTCGCGCGCGCCAACGCCGCCGCCAACGGCGCCGCCGTGCGCTTCCTGCACAGCGACTGGTACGGCGCCCTCGCCGGCGAATCGTTCGACCTGATCGCCTCCAATCCGCCCTACATCGCCAGCGGCGACGTCCATTTGGCGCAAGGCGACTTGCGCTTCGAGCCGGCAGCGGCGCTGACCGACCATGCCGACGGCCTGTCCGCGCTGCGCGTCATCATTGCCGGCGCCGCGCCGCACCTGGCGCCAGGCGGCTGGCTGCTGCTCGAACACGGCTATGATCAAGCCGAGGCGGTTCGCGCGCTGCTGGCCGCCCAACACTACGCCGAAGTGCAAAGCTGGCACGACCTGTCCGGCATCGAACGCGTTTCGGGCGGCAGGCCTCCGGCCGTCTAAGGGGCGCCAATCCGGCGCTGCGCCTTGCCCGCTTTTGCTAAAATGGCCCATGCGTAGACTGTTCGCCATCTGTGTCTTGATGTTCGCGCCCGGGCTGGGCCGCGGACAGCGCCGACCAGCAGGCGCGCGCCATGTTCGCCTCCGACTGGCAATGGCGCCTGCAAAACAACCCTGAATTCGCCACCACCATCGGCGACCACCGCTACGACGCCACCCTGTCCGACACCTCGCTTGCCGCCAGCCGCGCCGCTACCGCGCACGAACGGAAAATGCTCGACCAGGCGCGCCTGATCGAACGCGATCGCCTGACCGGCCAGCAGCAGCTGTCATACGACCTGTTCATCGAACAGAAAGAACGCGCCCTCAAGGCAGCCGCCTTCTATCCTTACCGGCTGCAGCTGCTCACCGCCCAGGACGGCCTCCACCTGACCTTCCCGCGCCTGGTCGCGCAGATGCCGTTCGCCACCGAGGCCGACTACCGCAACTACCTGGCCCGCATCGACGCGTTGCCGGCCCACGTCGACGGCCTGATCGAGCAGATGCGCGAAGCGCTGCGCAGCGGCTGGTCGGCGCCCAGGCCGGCGCTGCGCGCGCTGCCCGCCATGCTGCGCCAGCTGCGCGAAAGCCTGCCCAACGGGACGCTCAGCCTGCCGTTCCGCGAAATCCCCGGCGCCATCGCCAAGCCGGTGCGCGACGACCTCGCCGTCGCCGGACCAGCGGCGCTGCGCACAAAAGCGGCGCCGGCGCTGCAAAAGCTCGAAGACTTCGTGCGCACCGAATACCTGCCGGCGGCGCGCGAGACCATCGCCGCAAGCAGCCTGCCGGGCGGCGCCGACTACTACCAGTTCGCCATTCTCGACAACGCCGGCACCGCGATGACCCCGGCCGCCATCCACGCGCTCGGCCTGAAGGAAGTCGCGCGCCTCGGCGGCGAGATGAACGCCGCCATCGCGCGCACCGGATTTCGCGGCTCGTTCCGCCAGTTCGCCGTGTTCGCCAACAGCGACCCGCGCCTGTTCTACGCCACCCCGGAGCAGCTGCTGGCGCGCTACCGCAGGCTGGTCGCGCGCGCCGCCGCCGGCTTGCCGCGCCTGTTCGAAAGCAGGTTGGCCGAGCCGCTCGGGGTCAAGCCGGCGCAGGATGGCGGCGCCGAATTCCAGGGCGCTGCCTATTACCAGGCCGCCGCCGACGGCCAGCCGGCCGCGCTGGTGATCAACACCGCACGGCTGGCGGCGCGCCCGCTGTGGGAAACCGAAACGCTGGCGCTGCACGAAGGCGTGCCGGGCCACCACCTGCAGGTCGCGCGCGCGCACGAACTGGCCGACCTGCCCGAATTCCGCCGCTTCGGCTGGTACCCCGCATTCGGCGAGGGCTGGGCGCTGTACGCCGAGAGCCTCGGTCCCGAACTGGGCTTCTTCGCCGAGCCGTTTTCGGCGTTCGGCCACCTCAACTCCGACCTGCTGCGCGCGGCCCGGCTGGTGGCCGACACCGGCATCCACGCGATGGGCTGGAGCCGCCAGCAGGCCATCGATTACCTCGGCGCCAACACCGCCAATCCGGCGTCCGACAACGAAATCGAAGTGGACCGCTACATCGCAGCGCCCGGCCAGGCGCTGGCATATAAAATAGGCCAGCTGCGCATCAAGGCGCTGCGCGAAAAGGCCCAGGCGGCGCTGGGCGCGAAGTTCGACCTGCGCCGCTTTCACAGCGCGGTGCTCGACAACGGCGCGCTGCCGCTGTCGATCCTCGAGCAGCAGGTAGACCGCTGGATCCGCGCCGCCGCGGCGGCGTCGAAAGCGGCGCCGGCCGGGTAGCGGCACTCCCGCCGGGGCACTGGCAGCGGTTTTCGGCGGCGCCGGGCGAAGATAACGATTTTCGGTTAATCTCTGCACCAATTATTGCGCCGTACATGATATGCAGGACAAGAAAGGATTCACCGTGCCGAACCAACTGACCCGCCGCCTGGCGCTGCTCGACGACGATGCGCACCGCGCCCTGCTCGCCCAGGGCCTGCGCGGCATCGAAAGGGAGACGCTGCGCGTCGACCCGCAAGGCCTGCTGGCGCGCACCCCGCATCCGCCGCAGCTTGGCTCGGCCCTGACCCATCCGCAGATCACCACCGACTACGCCGAAGCGCTGCTCGAGTTCATCACGCCGGCCGAGCACGACATCGGCCTGACGCTGCACAAGCTCGACGCCATCCACCGCTACGCCTACACCAGGCTGGGCGACGAGATGCTGTGGAGCGAATCGATGCCGTGCGAGCTGCCCGGCGAAGACGAGATCGAGATCGCCCACTACGGCACCTCCAACATCGGCATGCTCAAGCACGTGTACCGGCGCGGCCTCGCGCTGCGCTACGGTAAAGCGATGCAGTGCATCGCCGGCATCCACTACAACTACTCGCTGCCGGAAAAACTGTGGCAGCTGCTGCTGGCCAGCGACGGCGTTCCGGAAGAGCGGCGCCGCGGCCTGCGCGACTTCCAGTCCGAAAGCTACATCGCGCTGATCCGCAACTTCCGCCGCTACAGCTGGCTGCTGATGTACCTGTTCGGCGCCTCGCCGGCGCTGTCGAAAGGCTTCCTGCGCGGCCGCCAGCACAAGCTCGAAACGCTGTCGGACGACACGCTGTTCCTGCCGTACGCCACCAGCCTGCGCATGAGCGACCTCGGTTACCAGAACGACGCGCAATCGGGCCTGACGCCGCACGAGAACAGCCTGGAAAGTTACGTCACCACGCTGATGGACGCGGTCAATCGTCCGTACGCGCCCTACCAGGAACTCGGCACCAAGAAGGACGGCGAGTGGATCCAGCTGTCGACCAACGTGCTGCAGATCGAGAACGAATACTATTCGACGATCCGGCCGAAGCGCGTGATCCGCACCGGCGAGCGGCCGATCCAGGCGCTGTGCAAGCGCGGCGTGCAGTACATCGAAGTGCGCTGCCTCGACGTCGATCCGTTCGAGCCGATCGGCATCTCGCTCGAGACCGGGCGCTTCCTCGACGCCTTCCTGCTGTTCTGCGCGCTCGACGAGAGCCCGGCCATCAACGTGGTCGAGAGCGGCGTCCATGCGCGCAATTTTGCCCGCACCGTCAAGGAAGGCCGCCGTCCTGGCCTGACGCTGACGCGCGGCGAAGAGGAAGTCGGCCTGCAGGCGTGGGCGCATGAGCTGATCGAGCGCATCCGCCCGGTCGCCGCGCTGCTCGACGACCAGCACAACGACGGCGGCGTGCATGCCGCCTCGCTGGCGGCGCAGCAGGCGAAGATCGACAATCCGGCGCTGACGCCGTCGGCGCGCGTGCTCGACGAAGTGCGCGCGATCGGATCGTCTTCCGCCTTCGGCCTGCGCCAGAGCGAACTGCACGCGGCCTACTTCCGCGAGAGCGCGCTGATGCCCGCCGAAATGGCGATGTTCGACGAGATGGCGGCGGCGTCTCTGGCCGAGCAGGCCGCGATCGAAAAGGCGCCCGGCCCGAGCTTCGACGAATTCGTCGCTGCCTACAACACGAGTACACTGTGCTGTGACTGACACCGTCATTTAAAACCGGCGAGGAACCCGTGCTCACCTTCTACAATGAACACCATGCGCAGCACCGCGGACGCTACGAGATGTTCCGCGGCGAACTGACGCCCTGCTTCGAAAAACCGGAACGGGCCGACATGGTGGTGGCCGAACTGGGGCGCCGCGGCCTCGGCCAGATCGTCACGCCGCACGGGGTGGCGCTGGCGTCGCTCGAACGCATCCACACGCCGCGCTACCTGCACTTCCTGCGCGGCGCCTGGAACGACTGGGTCGCGCTCGATCCGGCCAACGCCGGCAAGGACGCGTTCCCGTCGGTATGGCCAATCCGCGGCATGCGCGCCGACGTCGAACCCGAAAACTTCAGCGCCCGCATGGGCCTATACTCGATGGACAGCGGCACGCCGCTGACCGCTGGCACCTGGGTCGCCGCCAAGACCGGCGCCGACTGCGCCGTCAACGCCGCGCACGCGCTGCGCCTGGGCGAGCGCGGCACGTTCGCGCTGACGCGCCCGCCCGGCCACCACGCCGGCGCCGATTTCTTCGGCGGCTACTGCTTCCTCAACAACGCCGCGCTGGCGGCCCAGCACCTGCTCGACGACGGCGCCAAGCGCGTCGGCATCCTCGACATCGACTACCACCACGGCAACGGCACCCAGAGCATTTTCTACGGCCGCGGCGATGTGCTGTTCGCGTCCATCCACGCCGATCCGCGCAGCGAATTCCCGTTCTACCTGGGCCACGCCGACGAAACCGGCGAAGGCGCGGGCCTTGGGTGCAACATGAACCTGCCGCTGCCGGCCGGCTCCAGCCCGGCCCAGTGGTTCGCCGCGCTGGAAACGGCCTGCATCAAGCTGGCCAGCTACGGGCCGGACGCGCTGGTGGTGTCGCTCGGCGTCGACACCTTCGCCGGCGATCCACTGTCGCACTTCGCGCTGCAAAGCGCCGACTTTCTGCGCATCGGCGAGCGCATCGCCCACCTCGGGCTGCCCACCGTATTCGTGCTCGAAGGCGGCTATGCGGTCGGCGAGATCGGCATCAACGTCGTCAACGTGCTCGAAGGTTTCGAGACGGCGGCATAAGCACCTGGACAAGCAATGACAGAATGGCAGTGGCGTACCTTCGCCGAACTTAGCAACTACGAAGTGTATGAAGTAATGGCCCAGCGCCAGCACGTGTTCGTGCTCGAGCAGCAGTGCCTGTGGAACGACTTCGACGGCCTCGACCTCGATGCGCACCACCTGCTTGGCTGGCGCGTCGTCGACGGCCGCCGCCAGCTGGCCGCCTACCTGCGTTGCCTGGCGCCGGGCGCCAAATATACCGAGATGTCGATCGGCCGCGTGCTCACCACCAAGGCGGCGCGCGGATCAGGCATCGGCCGCGAACTGGTCGCACTGGGCATCGAGCACGCCGAACGCCTGCACCCGGGTCACCGCATCAAGATCGGCGCGCAGCAGTACCTCGAGTCGTTTTACGCCAGCTTCGGTTTCGAAACGATCAGCGCGCCGTACGAGGAAGACGGCATCATGCACGTCGACATGCTGCGCTAGAAACTGATGATGAACCGGGCGCCGGCGCTGACCGATTTGGCGTAGCGCACGGTGCCGCCGTTGCCGTGAATTAGCTGGCGCACCATCGCCAGGCCGATGCCGCCGCCCTGCTTCCTGGTGGTGAAGAACGGCGTGAAGATATGCGCGATCAGCGCGTCCGGCACGCCGACGCCGTTATCGCCGACCTCGATGCGCAGGCGCCCGCCGCGGCCCAGGCGCGCCGTCACTTGCGCTTCGCCGCTCGCTACCTGCGCGGTCGCTTCGAACGCGTTTTTCAGCAGATTGATCAGGGCCTGTTCCAGCTGGCCGGCGTCGACCATCAGTTCGAGCGAGGCCGGCTCGACGCTGAAGACGGTGCGTCCGCCGCGAGCGCGCCAGGCCGGGTCGACCAGCGCCGCCACCCGTTCGAACAGGTCGCCGAGCCGCACCCGCTCGGGATGCGCCGCCGGCAGGTTCGACAGGCTGCGGTAGCTGCCGACAAACGCGACCAGGCTGTCGGCGCGGCGGCTGATCGCGTCGAGCGCCGTCACCAGGTCGGCGCTGACGTCCTCCGGCAGGCCGCCGCGAAATTCTTCGAGCAGCGAATAGGCAGTGCGCGACAGCGACGCCACCGGCGTGAGCGAATTCATGATCTCGTGGGTCAGCACGTGCACCAGCTGGCGCCAGGCGTTGAGGGCCTCGGCTTCGAGTTCGCTCTCGACCGGCATCAGCGCGGCGAGCCGCTGCGCGCTGCCGTGCAGCGTCAGCGCCGATACCGCCACCAGCGCGCGTTCGACGCCGCGCTCGGTGTCGAAGCCGATCATGCCGCGCTGGTCGAGCGGCTGCGCCGCCAGCTGGCGGTACAGGTCGGCCGCATCGCTGGCGCGGCCGGGCGCCACGAGCCGGCGCGCATTCGCGTTCAGCGGCGACACCGTGCCGGCCGGCTCGACGCGAAACAGCGCGATCGGCGCGTGCTCGAGACGCGCTTCGAGCGCGATCGCATTGTCCATCAGGCTTTGCCGATCCTTCGGCATCGGATCGCGCAGTTCGGCGCGCACCGCGCTGCGCGACGCCAGTCCTTTCATTCCATGCCACAGCCAGCCGCCGAGCGGCAGCGCCAGCAAGGCGCACAGCACCAGCAGCCGCGGCGACGGGTAGCTGGCGCCGGCGCAGGCGGCCAGCACCAGCAGGCCCGCGGTCGCCGCCAGCACGCCGCCCTTCAGGCGGCGCTCAGATGCCATGCTTGCCCAGCTTGCGGTACAGCGCGGCGCGGCTCACGCCCAGCATCCTGGCCGCCTGGCTGATGTTCCCCTGCGCCTGCGCGAGGGCGGCGGCGATGGTGTCGCGTTCGACCGCGCCCAGGCGCAAGCCGTCGGCCGCAATCACCGGCGCCGCCGCCTGCGGTGCGGCCGCGGTCGCGGTCGCGCCCAGTCCGAAGTCGGCGTAGCGGTACTGCACTTCGCTGCCGAGGATGACGGCGCGCTCGCAGGCATGGCGCAGCGCGCGCACATTGCCGGGCCAGTCGAAGCGGCACAGCTGCTCGAGCGCGCCGTCGGCCAGCGTGCGCGCCGGTCGCTGGTACTGGCGTTCGTACAGCGCCAGGTAATGCACCAGAAGGGCCGGAATGTCGTCGCGCCGTTCGCGCAGCGGCGGCACGCGGATCACGATGGTATTCAGGCGGAACAGCAGGTCGGGCCGGAACACGGCCGGGTCGAACAGGCGCGCCTCGTCGAGGTTGGTGGCGCTGACGACGCGCACGTCGATCGCTTCGGCGCGGTCGGCGCCGAGCGGCGTCACTTCGCGCCGCTCCAGTGCCGTGAGCAGCTTGGCCTGGCCTGGCCTGGCAGCGGCATGTTGCCGATCTCGTCGAGGAACAGCGTGCCGGCGCGCGCCGCCTGGAAGCGCCCGGCGCGGTCGGCCCGGGCATCGGTGAAGGCGCCCTTGCGGTGGCCGAACAATTCGCTCTCGAAGGTCGACTCGGGCAGCGCGCCCATGTCGACCGCCATGAAGATGGCGCCGGCGCGACGCGACGCCTGGTGGATCGCGCGCGCCACCAGTTCCTTGCCGACGCCGTTCTCGCCCAGCACCATCACGTTCGCCTCGGTCGGGCCGACGCTGGCCACCATCGCCTTCACGTCGCGCATCGCGCTGGAGTCGCCCATCAAGCCGGTGGCGACCGCGGACGGCGTGCCGGCGGCGCGGCGCGCGAGCGCGTTGTCGACGGCGGCAACCAGGTGCGCGTTATCCCACGGCTTGGTGATGAAGTCGCCGGCGCCGCGCTTGAGCGCTTCGACCGCCAGCGGCACGTCGGCGTAGGCGGTCAGCGCGATCACCGCCGGCGCTCGCGCCTGCGCGCGCAGCTGGTCGAGCACCGCCAGGCCCTGCGCGCCGTCGATGCGGCCCGGCGTGAAATTCAGGTCGAGCAGCACCACGTCCGGCACGCCGGCCGCCAGCACTGCCGCCAGGCCCGCCGGGTCGTTCAGCGTGGCGACCTTGCCGTAGCGCCGCCGCAGCAGCAACTGCGCGGCGCAGGCGACGTCAAGGTCGTCGTCGAGAATCAAAATACTGGCAGCGTTATCGGCCATTCGGTGGAAGCCCAAAGTAGAATCGCTTGCCATTCTAGCAGCACAATTTCCGGTGTCATTTCTGGTGTCAGGTCTGACATTCGGACATTCAGGGTCTGAATGTCCGAATGTCAGACCTGACACCGGAACTTGCGCCGGCAGGTGTTCATTTCCGAACACCAGGTCTTGTCCGGATCCGGACAGGTGACGCCGAAATCGCCCGTCAAAGCGTCCAAAACGGCCTGGCACGGCGCTTGCGAGAGGGATGGGTACCTTACTCCTCATGGAACACGCAGATGGATCGAATCAGCCCGCACCTTGCCGCCAGCGGCGCCGCGATGGACACGCGCGTGCCGAAACGACATGGCCCGCTGATCGCGCGCATCGCCGCGGGCGTGCTGGCGGTGGCCGGCTGCGCCTACGCGGCCTGGCACTTCATGCCGCGCGGGCTGCAGGTGGCGGCGCAAGACGTGCGCATCGCCAGCGTCGAACAAGGCGTCTTCCTCGACGAACTCGTGGTGCGCGCCAGCGCCGAGCCGCTCAACTCGGTGATCCTCGACTCGGTCGAATCGGGCCGCGTCGAAGAGGTGTTCGCCAGGGACGGCGCGATGGTCAAGAAAGGCCAGCTGCTGTTTCGGCTGTCGAACCCGCAGCGCAACCTGGAACTGCTGGCGCGCCAGGCCGAACACGCGCAGCAGATCTCGAACCTGTCGAACCTGCGGGTGGCGCAGGAAGCCGGCCGCACCGACCACCAGCGCCGCCTGTCCGACCTCGAGTTCGCGCTGGCGCAGGCCGAAAAGCAGCATGCCCGCAACAGCAAGCTGGCGGCGCAGGGTTTCATCTCGAGCGTGAGCCTGGAGGAATCGGCCGACAAACTGGCGCAGCAGCGCCGCGCGTTCCGCCAGCAAAGCGCGGCGGCCGACACCGAATCGCGCGTGCGCGGCGACGCACTGGCGCAGATGCGGGGCGCCATCAAGGGCCTGCAATCGGGCCTGCTGCTGGTGAATGCGACGGTCGACGCGCTGGCGGTGCGCGCCCCCGTCGACGGCATGCTGACGGGCTTCCGGCTGCAGATCGGCGAGACCGTCAAGACCAACCAGAATATCGGCCGCATCGACGACCCGAACCGATTCAAGCTGTCGGCGCAGGTCGACGAGTTCTACCTGAGCCGGGTGGCGGTCGGCCGCCACGCCAGCGTGAAGCATGGCGACAAGAGCTACACGGCCGACGTCAGCACGATCTACCCGCAGATCAAGGAAGGCCGCTTCACGCTCGAGATGGTGTTCATCGGCGGCCAGCCGCCGGTGCTCAGCCCCGGCCAGAGCCTGGACGCGCAGGTGACGCTGGGCGAACCGGGCAAGGCGATGCTGCTGCCGAACGGCGCCTTCATCAACGAGGCCGGCGGCGCCTGGGTGTTCGTGGTGGCGACCGATGGCGAAACGGTGTCCCGGCGGTCGATCCGCAGCGGCCGGCGCAGCAACAGCCAGGTCGAGATCCTGGCGGGTCTGGCGCCCGGCGAAAAAGTCATCGTCTCCAGTTACGCGGCGTTCGGCAAAAACGAACGTCTCCAGTTATCCAAATAAAAGGGAAATCAGCATGCTCAAACTTGTAGGCGTCAGCAAGATCCACCTGGCCGGCGAAGTGCAGACCACGGCGCTCGACCGCATCGACCTCGACATCGACGCCGGCGAATATGTCGCCATCACCGGGCCTTCCGGCTGCGGCAAGTCGACCCTGCTCAGCCTTCTCGGCCTGCTCGACGTGCCCAACAGCGGCGAGTACTGGTTCGAAGGCCAGAACGTGGCCGGCTGGAGCGAAGCGAAGCTGAACACGCTGCGGCGCGGGCGCGTCGGCTTCATCTTCCAGAGTTTCAACCTGATCGAAGAACTGTCGGTGTTCGAGAACGTCGAACTGGCGCTCGAATACACCGGCACGCCGGCGGCCGAACGGCGCGCGCGGGTCGGCGCCATGCTCGAGCGGCTCGGCATCGCGCACCGCGCCACGCACCGGCCGTCGCAGCTGTCGGGCGGCCAGCAGCAGCGGGTGGCGATCGCGCGCGCGCTGGTGGCCGGCCCGGCGATGCTGCTGGCCGACGAACCGACCGGCAACCTCGATACCGCGCACGGCGACGAGGTGATGCGCCTGCTGCGCGACATCAACGCCGAAGGCACGACCGTGGTGATGGTGACGCACTCGCCGGCGCATGCGGCGCAGGCATCGCGCACGCTGCACCTGCTGGACGGACGCATCGTGGTCGACGCGCTGCAGGCGGCTTGAGGAGAACCGGATGAAATTGCGCGATTTTCGAATCGGCTGGCGCCTGCTGGTGCAGGAACCGGCTTATTCCGCGGTGGTGGTGCTCGGCCTGTCGATCGGCTTTGCCGCCTGCGTCCTGCTGCTCGGCTTCGTGCGTCATTCGTTCAGTTACGACGCACAGGTGCCGGAAGCGCAGCAGGTGTACCTGGTCAAGACGCGCTTCAATATCGCCGGCGACGCCAAATGGTACGAACTGGCGCCGCTTCCCTACCTCGAAGAAGCCCGGCGCAGCCCGATGGTGGCCGACGCCACCATGCTGTTCCCGCTCGGCGGCACCATGAAGGCCCATGCACAGGTGCTGCCGATACGGCTGGTCGCCGTCAACGAAGGTTTCGGCACGATGTTCGGCGTACGCGCGCTGGAAGGCGACCTGCAAACAGTATTGAAGGAACCCGCCAGCGTGGCCCTGACGAGCAGCACGGCGAAACGCCTGTTCGGCCGCGCCAACGTGCTGGGACGGAGCGTCGCCATCGACGGCGCCGCATTCCGCATTGGCGCGATCCTGCCCGACCCGCCAGCCACCAGCACCCTCTTCTACGAAGCGCTGGCCGGCCAGGGCAGCATGGCCTGGCCCGACAGCTATCGCAAGTCGATGCTGGGCTCCTGGGGCGGGATCGGCGGCAAGGTCTACATCAAGCTTAGGCCCGGCGCTTCGGCCGCGGCGCTGGAACAGGCCTTGCAGGCCGCCGGCGACCGTGCGCCGTTGATCAAGGAACTCGGCGCCGACACGATCGCCAAGCTGGCCGGCCGCAAAGCCGTCGAGATCCGCCTCGGCGCACTGCCGTCGATGTATTTCGATGACGATACCGCCAACGTACCCGGCAGCGCCGAGCACGGCGACCTGCGCGTGATCGGCGGGCTCGGCGCCGTCGCGCTGGTGATCCTGCTGCTCGCCGCCACCAACTACGTCAACCTGGCCACGGTGCGCACCGTGCGGCGCCAACGCGAGATCGCCGTGCGCAAGGTGCTGGGCGCGCCGGCCGCACGGCTGGCTGGGCAGTTCATCGCCGAATCGATGCTGGTGGCGCTGATCGCCACCGCCTTCGGCCTGCTGCTGGCCTGGCTGCTGTTGCCGGTGTTTGCCGAACTGGTCGACCGCCAGCTGCAGGACATGTTCGACGCGGCCAACCTGCTGGCGGCGCTGTCGCTCGGCATGGTGACGGGACTGCTGGCAGGGATCTACCCTGCCTGGGTGGCGCTGCGCGTGCGGCCGCAGCACACGCTGGCGGGACGCGGCAGCACCGAGACCAGCGGCGGCCTGTGGCTGCGCCGCGCGCTGACGGTGGCGCAGTTCGCCACCGCGATCGGCCTGACCGCGGTGACGCTCGCCGTCGCCTGGCAGGCGCGCTTCGCCAGCAGCGCCAGCCCGGGTTTCGACCCGGCGGGCATGCTGGTCGTCGAGCTGCCCGAGGCGCTGGCCGGCGAGCCGGCACAGACGGTGCGCGCGCAGCTGGCGCACCTGCCCGGAGTGACAGGCGTGGCCAGGGCGCAGAACGCCATCGGCGAGCCGATCATCGGCAACCATATTGCATATACCACGCCATCGGGCGGCCACGCAAGCCTGCTGACGCGCGATATCAGCGCCAACTTCTTCGAGGTAGTCGGCGTCAAGGCAGCCGCGGGGCGACTGTTCGACAGCACGCGCGAAACCGACACGACCACCGACAAGGTGGTCATCGATGCGGCGGCGGCGCGCGCACTCGGTTACGCCGACAGCGCAATGGCGGTCGGGCAAACGGTGACGCCGAGCGCGGGAAAGGCGGCGCAGGTGATCGGCATCGCGCCGCCGCTGCGCCTGCAGTCGCTGCACGAAGCAGCCAGGCCGGTGGTGTGGCGCATCCGCGCCGGGCGTTCGCCCGCCATGCTGGTTCGCAGCGACGGCAACCTGGGCGCGCTGGAAGGGGCCATCACCGCCGCGCTGCAGCGCATGGCGCCCGACCAGGTGTTCACGATCGAGCGCGCACAAGCGTACCTGGCTGCCAATTACGCCGATGACCTGCGCCTGGCCAAGCTGCTCGGGCTGGCCAGCATGGTGGCCATCGCGATCGCCGCCTTTGGCATTTACGTGCTGGCGACCTACAGCGTGCAGCGCATGGCGCGCCAGATCGTGTTGCGCAAGCTGTATGGCGCCGGGCATGGGGCCATCGTGAGGCTGGTCGGACGGGAGTTTGCGCGCCTGCTGGCGCTGGGGGCGGTGATTGCGCTGCCGCTGGCGGCAATGGTCAACGCGCGCTATCTGGCCGGTTTTGTGGAGCGCGCGCCGATGGGCGCCTGGCCGCTGCTCGCCGCGCTGCTGCTGGCGGCGCTGGTAGCGGCGCTGTCGACGCTGCGCCACACGCTCGGTGCCCTGCGGATGACGCCGGCGCATGTGCTTCGCGACTGACCTGTTCAGGTCGTGAGTCGATGGCCCGTATGAAGGGCCATCGATACCACCCTTAGTTGACGGCGGTGAGTTCGACTTCGAACACCAGGCCCGAATTCGGCGGGATCGAAGCGTAGCCGCTCGAGCCGTAGCCCATGCTGCTCGGGATCAGCAAGGTGCGCTTGCCGCCGACCTTCATGCCGATCATGCCCTGGTCGAAGCCGGTAATGAGGGTCGGACCGGACGTCGCGCCGAGCCTGAAGAGCGGGCTGGAGGCGGCGCCGTTCGCATTGATGGTGCCGCTGTCGAACTGGGCGCCCTTGAAGTCGGCCGCGGCCGAGTTGTACAGCCAGCCGGTGTACTTGATGGTCGGGATGGTGCCGGTGGCGGCCACCGCGCCGGTGCCGGGCACGGTGTCGTTCTTGGTCAGCGCGGCCGGGCTGCTGACGGTGGTGCCGCCGGAGCTGCTGCCCGAATCGCCGCCGCCACATGCGGTCAGGGCGGTGGCGGCGACAAAAGCGGCGATCAGGGTGAGCTTCAGTTTCATGGGTAATCCTCGGCTGGGTAAAGTGTGCAGAGTTTAGCAGAGGGCCCCGGGGGCCATCCTCCGCCAAACTGTCGCTAAGTTGTATCCGTTTGTATCAGATCTCGACCTGGGTACCGAGCTCGATGACCCGGTTGGTCGGGATCTGGTAGTAGTCGGCGGCGCCGCGCGCATTGCGCGACATCGCCACGTACAGATGCTCGCGCCACGGCGCCATGCCGCCGCCGGGCGCCGAGATGACGGTCTGGCGGGCGATGAAGAACGAGGTCTCCATCATCTCGAACGGCAGCCCCTGCTGGTGCGACTCGGCCAGCACCTTCGGGATGTCCGGTTCGTCCTTGAAGCCGTACTTGATATTGAGCTGGAAGCAGTTGTGGCCCAGTTCGACCACCGTCACCTGCTCGCTAGCCGGCACCCACGGCACCTCGTGCATGTGCACCGTCAGGAACACCACGCGCTCGTGCAGCACCTTGTTGTGCGACAGGTTGTGCAGCAGCGCGTGCGGCACGCCGTCGCTTTCGCCGCGCAGGAAGATGGCGGTGCCGGGCACGCGGGTCGGCGGCGCGACGAACAGCGACTGCAGGAAGTCGTCGAGCGGAATGGCGTGCTTCTGCAGGTTCTCGAACACCAGTTCGCGGCCGCGGCGCCAGGTCATCATCACGGTAAACAGCACGGCGCCGAGCAGCAGCGGGAACCAGCCGCCGTGGAACAGTTTGAGCGTGCTGGCCGAGAACAGCATGATGTCCATGATGATGAAAAAGCCGGTGGCGCCGAAGCACAGCGCAAGCGGCAGGTGCCAGCGGTAGCGCGTGACGAAGAAGGTCAGCACGGTGGTGCACAGCATGGTGGCGGTGACGGCGATGCCGTAGGCGCCGGCCAGCTTGTCGGACGAGCCGAAGCCGATCACCGCGATCAGCACGACGACCAGCTGCAGCCAGTTGACCGCCGGGATGTAGATCTGGCCGATCTCGCTCTCCGACGTGTGCTTGACGCGCATGCGCGGCAGCAGGCCCAGCGCGATGGCCTGCTTGGTCATCGAGAAAGTGCCGGAGATGGTGGCCTGCGAAGCGATCACCGCGGCCATGGTCGACAGCACCACCAGCGGATAGATGCTCCAGGCGCCGAGCTGGTGGAAGAACGGGTTGGAGACGGCGTCGGGATGGGCGATCAGCAGGCCGCCCTGGCCGAGGTAGTTCAGCGCCAGCGAGGGGAACACGATCAGGAACCAGGCGGCGCGGATCGGCTTCTTGCCGAAGTGGCCCATGTCGGCGTACAGCGCTTCGGCGCCGGTAAACGCCAGCACCACCGCGCCCAGCGCGACGAAGGCGATGAAGCGGTTCTCCAGCATGAAGGCGAAGGCGTAATAAGGGTTCAGCGCGCGCAGGATCTCCGGCGCCGCGACGATATTGATCACGCCCATGACGGCCAGCGCGGCGAACCACACCAGCATGATCGGGCCGAACCAGCGGCCGATGCCGGCGGTGCCGCGCCGCTGCACCGAATACAGCGCCACCAGCACGACGATTGTCAGCGGCACGATGTATTGATGCAGCACGGGCGCTGCCACTTCCAGGCCCTCGATCGCGCCGAGCACCGAGATGGCGGGGGTGATCACGGAGTCGCCATAGAACATGGTGGCGCCGAACACGCCGATCATCATCAGCGGCGCGTACCAGCCGGACGACTTGGTGACCGAATTGAGCGCCAGCGCCATCAGCGCCATGACGCCGCCCTCGCCGCGGTTGTCGGCGCGCAGGATCAGGGCCACATATTTGAGCGAGACGATCATCGTCAGTCCCCAGAAGATCAGGGAAATGACGCCGAGCAGGTTGAAGGTATTGAGCGCGAGGCCGTGTTCGGCGTCGAAGATGGTCTTGAGGGTGTAGAGCGGGCTGGTGCCGATGTCGCCGTAGACGATGCCGACAGCCGCGAAGGTCAAGGCGGCAACACTGCTTTTCTTATGTTCCGAGGTCAAAATTGCACCATATTGTTGTTTTGTGCATTGCACAATAGTTTAGGCCCTTGGAAATTGCAAGGACAATTCGTTTCAAGCCGCCCGGTCACGGCGGCAAGGTCTTCCAATGCTTGAGCAGGTCGCGCAGGGCCTGCGGCTTGTTCAGTGGCACCAGCCCGGCCTGGTTGGCGGTGTTGGTGCCGTGGCAAGAGGCGCAGCTGCGCATTTCGCCGGCCTGGAAGGTGATCCAGTTGCGTTCCCGCACGATCGCGCTGCCGGCGCGGTCGGTGGTCTGCCAGGTCAGCGCGCGCCGCGCCGGCACGAACGCCGCCGTGGAGCCATCGGCGGCAATGCGGACGCTGCCGGCCGGCCCGTTCGGGTTGGCCGGGTTGGCCAGGTTGGCGACAGCGGCGTCGCGCAGCGGCTGCGCGATGACGCGGCGCCCCGGGCGGCCGGGGTAGGCGCGCACCTGCTCGCCCTGGAAAATCTGGAAATGCGCAATGTCGTAGACCTTGCCTCCAGGCAAAGCCTTTGACACCGTTTTCTTGCCGCCCGGAACCTGCAAGTTGAACGGCTGTTGCAAGTCTGCCCTATCCCGGCTGGTCTGGTCGCGCGTGACGATCAGCGCCAGGTCGCGCCGCAGCAGCCACGCGCGCAGTGCCGCCTCGCTGACCTGCTCTTCGCGCAGCACCGCGCGTTCCGGCCCCTCCAGCCCGGTGGTCGGCACGCGCATCCGCTTGCCGGCCACGCGCGGGCGCACTTCGACCGCATCGAGCTCCCACAGGATGCCGTCGAAGCTGCGCGCGCCGGCCGGCGTCCACCAGCTGGCTTTGGCGTGGATGCCGGCAGTCAATGGCGCGCCGGCGCGGTACAGGCCGCCAGGTCCGCGAACCAGCAGGCGCAGCCGCAGGTCTGCCAGCGGCAAGCCCGGTTCGGGCGGACGTTCGCTGCGGGTGTGGCTGGCCACCAGGCGCCCGTCCGACAGCGGCAGCGGATTGCGAAAACGCCCGCCGGCCACCGCATCGGCCGGATCGCCGGCGGTCAGCGCGGTGACTTTCATCTGGTCGCCGTTCAAGCTGGGCGCGCCGGTGAGCCTGACCAATGGCCCGGTGGTAAACGACGCCGACTCGCGCGCCGCGGTGGCGACATAACTGCCGGCGCGGCCAGGCTCCTCGCGCAGGTGGAACAGGCCGCCCTCGCGCCGCACCGACAGGCGGTTGGCGTGGTTGGCCGGGCTGGTGCGGTTCGACAGGCTGGGGTCTTCCCTGAAACTCGGGGTCAGGAAGCCGAACGCCAGCTCGTGCTGGCCGACGTGGTTCAGCGTTTCCTCGCCGGTGCCGTCCTCGTTCATCTGCCAGATCGTGAAGAAATTGGTGGTGAAGGCGCTCACTTCGCCGTACGGGCCGCTGCTGCCGCCGCGCGACTCCGGAAACGGCTCGGCGCGCGAGTCGAGCGCCGGCGCCCGCGCGTCTTCGCCGGCGAAGTTGAACGAGCGGAACGGCAAGGCGACACGGTTGTGCGCGGCGTTGCGGTCGCGCTCTGCGAGCTGGTCCTGCTGCTGGTGGTCCCAGCGGGTAAACAGCAGCCGTCCATAGCTGTCGAGGATCGGCGTGAAGGCGCCGCTGGGCGCATGGTTGAGGATGCGCAGCCTGGCGCCGGCCGGTTCGAGCCGCCAGATGCCGCTTACGGTCGGCGTCGCCTCGTACTCGTCGAGCTGGGGATACAGGTGGGCGGCGCCGTCGCGCGGGCGGTCGGACGTAAACAGCAACGCGTCGTCGCTGCCGTACAGTGGCGAGATGTTGTTGTAGCCGGTCGGCTGCCCCGCCACTTTGCCGATGACGGCGCGCTCGCCGCGGCCGAGTCCCCGCACTTCATATAGCTGCCAGGCCGGCGTGGTGTCGCCGGCGCGGGTGGGTGAGCCGACCAGCATGCTGAAAATGGCCTTGGTGCCGCTGCGGTGGAGCGCCGGTTCACGCACCGCGATCGCCGTCGCGCCCTGCACGCCGGCGGCGCCGAAGCCGGCCTCGCGGGTCAGGTTGCGCAGCGTGCCATCGGGGTCGCGCAGCATCAGGTCGCCGCCGCGCGGGGCTTGGTCGGGCCCGCCCATGTGGTTGGCGAAGGCCGACAGGCGCGCCGCCGCGTCGGTGTGCACCGGCACCTGGGTGACGAACAGGATCGGATACGGCGTCGCCGGGCCGGCGCCATGCGCCCATGCGGGCAGGACGGCCGCGGCCAGCAGGCCGAGGCATCGCAGGACGACTTTTCTCACGGTTATCTTGATTCGGGCCACACGAGAGTGTATCCCAGCAATCCTGCCTACTTGAAATTTTTGCCGGATCGGCGCAACCTTGCCCGTGGCAATCTGATCAACAATTCGATACGGAGCAACAATGCATCGGTACGACGAGACAACGACCAAACGGCGCGCGGCCAGCGCGCTGACGCTGATCATGGCGGCAACGATCATCGCCTGCAGCGGCGGCGGCGGCAGCGACCCGGCGCCGGCGCCCGCGCCTGCTCCCGTCCCCACGCCGGCTCCCGTGGTCAACGGACCGGCCTGGCTCAGCTATGGCGGCGACGCGCAGCACACTGCACTGGCGGGCATCAAGACCCAGGAGCTGGCGCGTATCGTCTGGCAGACGCCGGTCGATGTGGCGCCGCAGTACACGTCCCAGGGCTACTTGCTGGTGCACTACGGCTCGCCGGTGATCACGTCGAAGAACACGGTGGTGATCCCGGTCAAGCGCGCGGTAGCCAAGAGTTACCGGGTGGAGGCGCGCAGCGGCGGCAACGGTGCGCTCGCGTGGAGCATGGACAGCGACTACGTGTTCCCCGCCCACAACTGGACGCCAGCCTACAACGTCACGCTGACCAAGGCCAACCGGGTGGTGATGCCTGGCGCCGGCGGCAAGGTGTTCTACCGCGACGATGCCGATTCGCCGACCGCGGCGACCAACAGCCTGGTGTTTTATGGCAAGGCTGCCTACACCGCCAACCAGTCCGGCTTCGATGCGTCGGTGCACATCAACACTCCGATCACGGCCGACAACCAGGGCAACCTGTTCTTCGGCTACGTGGCGACGGCGGGCAATCCGGGCGGGCTGGTCAGCGGCATCGCCCGCATCGGCGCCGACGGCACCGGCAGCTGGGTGTCGGCAGAGTCAGCCGCCGGCGACAGCGGCATCACCAAGCCGGCGATGGGCGCGGCGCCGGCGATCTCGAGCGACCAGAAGACGGTGTACGTGGTGGTCAAGGGCAACGGCATCGAAGGCCAGCTGCTGGCGCTCGACAGCACCACGCTGGCGCGCAAGAGCAAGACGCGGCTGATCGATCCGTCGACGGCGCAGAACGCCCGCGTCAGCGAGGACAGCACCGCCTCGCCGATGGTGGGGCCGGACGGCGACGTCTATTTCGGCGTGCTCGAAACGGTGCAGGGCACGCACAACGCGCGCGGCTGGCTGCTGCATTTCGACGCCACGCTGGCGCAGACCAAGACCCCCGGCTCGTTTGGCTGGGACGATACGCCGTCGGTGGTGCCGGCCGCGCTGGTGCCGGGCTATACCGGCAACTCGAGCTACCTGGTGATGGTGAAATACAACAACTACAGCCGCGCCGGCAGCGGCGACGGCAAGAACCGCATCGCCGTGCTCGATCCGAACGCCACCCAGGCGGACCCCATCATCGCCAGCCAGGCGGTGATGAAGGAAGTGCTCACTATCCTCGGACCCACGCCCGATCCGAGCTTTCCGGCCGGGGTGACCGAATGGTGCATCAACACCGCCGCGGTCGATCCGTTCAGCAGGTCGATCCTCGTCAACAGCGAAGACGGCCACCTCTACCGCTGGGACCTGACGACCAATACGCTGAGCCAGAAGATTCGCCTCACCAGCGGGCTGGGCGAGTCGTACACGCCGACCGCGATCGGCGCCGACGGCCTGGTGTACGCGATCAACAACGCGGTGCTGTTCGCGGTGGGCAAGTAGACCTGCTCAGCGGCGCCGTAGCAATTGGAGGATAATGTCGGCTTAGAAAACCTGACTGTCCTCCATGCGCACCGGCATCATCAATGCAACCCTGGCGTTTCTTTGCTGGGGGCTGTTTCCGATCTATTTTCATGCATTGAAAGAAGTGCCGCCGGGCCAGATTCTGGCGCACCGGGTGGTGTGGTCGCTGCTGTTCCTGGCGATCGTGCTGACGTTTCGGCGTCAATGGAAATGGTTGCCGGCGGTGATGCACCAGCGGCGCGTGATTGCCAGCTTCGTCGCCAGCGCCTTCCTGCTCAGCGCCAACTGGCTGGTCTACATCTGGGCGGTCAACAACGGCCACGTCATCGAAGCGAGCCTCGGCTACTTCATCAATCCGCTCGTCAACATCATGTTCGGCTACCTGATCCTGAAGGAACGGCTGCGGCGCGGTCAGTGGCTGGCGATCGCGCTGGCCGCGCTCGGGGTGGCGTGGCTGACGTGGCAGACCGGCGCGGTGCCGTGGATCGCGCTGATCCTGGCCAGCAGCTTCGGCGCGTACGGGCTGATGCGCAAGACCGCGGCGCTTGGCGCGCTCGAAGGGCTGTCGTTCGAGACGATGGTGCTGTTTCCGCTGGCGCTGGGCTACCTCGTCTGGCTTGGCGTGCAGGGCCAGAACGGCTTCATCAACAGCGCATCCGACAGCACGCGCTGGCTGCTGATCGCGGCTGGTCCGATCACGGCGATCCCGCTGCTGCTGTTTGCCTCCGGCGCGCGCAAGATTCCGCTGGCGGTGCTCGGCATGCTGCAATACATTTCGCCGACGATCCAGTTCCTGCTCGGCGTCTGGCTGTTCCACGAAGCGTTCACGGCCGAGCGGTTGGTCGGGTTCGTGCTGATCTGGAGCGCGCTGGCGCTGTACGCCGCCGAAGGCGTGTGGCGCAATCGCAGCCAACCCCGGCTCTAACCCCGGTTTTACAACATTCCAAAACCGGGGTCAGACCCAGGTTCTAGAACATTTTCAAAACCGGGGTCAGACCCAGAATTTGGAATATCTTGGAAAACCTGGGTCTGACCCCGGTTTTAGAACATTCCTAAAGTCCGGGTCAGATTCGGCGCCGGATTTCCGGTATGCTGTGCACCTTCCGTCACACCTGAGAATATTTCAATGGCAAATTACGTCTATACCATGAACAAGGTGGGCAAAATCGTCCCACCGAAACGCCAGATTCTGAAAGATATTTCGCTGTCGTTCTTCCCGGGCGCCAAGATCGGCGTGCTGGGCCTGAACGGCTCCGGCAAGTCGACCTTGCTGAAAATTATGGCAGGCATCGATACCGACATCCAGGGCGAAGCCGTGCCGATGCCGGGCCTGAACATCGGCTACCTGCCGCAGGAACCGCAGCTGGACCCGGACATGACCGTGCGCCAGATCGTCGAATCGGGCCTCGGCGAAGTGTTCGAGGCGCAAGCCAAGCTGGAAGCCGTGTACGCCGCCTACGCCGACGAGGATGCCGACTTCGATGCGCTCGCCACCGAGCAGGCACGCCTCGAAGCGATCATCTCGACCTCCGACGGCGGCAACCTGAACCTGCAGCTGGAAATGGCCGCCGACGCGCTGCGCCTGCCGCCGTGGGACGCCAAGATCGGCATCCTGTCCGGTGGTGAGAAGCGCCGCGTGGCGCTGTGCCGCCTGCTGCTGTCCAAGCCCGACATGCTGCTGCTCGACGAGCCGACCAACCACCTCGACGCCGAATCGGTCGAGTGGCTCGAGCAATTTCTGCTGCGCTTCCCCGGCACCGTCGTCGGCATCACCCACGATCGCTACTTCCTCGACAACGCCGCCGAGTGGATCCTGGAACTGGACCGCGGCCACGGCATCCCGTGGAAAGGCAACTATAGCTCGTGGCTCGAGCAAAAGGGCAACCGCCTGAAGCAGGAAGAAGCGACCGAATCGTCGCGCCAGAAAACCATCGCCAAGGAACTGGAATGGGTACGCCAGAATCCGAAGGGCCGCCAGGCCAAGTCGAAGGCGCGCCTGGCCCGCTTCAACGAGCTGTCCGAGCACGAATACCAGAAGCGCAACGAAACCTCGGAGATCTTCATCCCGGTCGCCGAGCGCCTCGGTAACGAAGTGATCGAATTCAAGAACGTGTCGAAAGCGTTCGGCGACCGCCTGCTGATCGACAACCTGTCGTTCACCGTGCCGGCCGGCGCCATCGTCGGCATCATCGGCCCGAACGGCGCCGGTAAGTCGACCTTGTTCAAGATGATCACCGGCAAAGAGCAGCCGGACAGCGGCGAAGTGGCGATCGGCCAGACCGCGCGCGTGTCGATCGTCGACCAGAACCGCGACGACCTGGCCAACACCAAGACAGTGTTCGACGACGTCGCCGGCGGCGCCGACATGCTGACCGTGGGCCGCTTCGACATGCCGTCGCGCGCCTACCTGGGCCGCTTCAACTTCAAGGGCTCGGACCAGCAGAAGATCGTCGGCAACCTGTCCGGCGGCGAACGCGGCCGCCTGCACCTGGCGAAGACGCTGCTGCAAGGCGGCAACGTGCTGCTGCTGGACGAGCCGTCCAACGACCTCGACGTCGAAACCCTGCGCGCGCTCGAAGACGCGCTGCTGGAATTCGCCGGCAGCGTGATGGTGATCTCGCACGATCGCTGGTTCCTCGACCGCATCGCCACCCACATCCTGGCGTTCGAAGGCAATTCGCAAGTCACCTTCTTCGACGGCAATTACCAGGAATACGAGGCGGACAAGAAGAAGCGCCTCGGCGAAGAAGGCGCCAAGCCGAAACGCATCCGCTACAAGCCGCTCACGGTGTAAGCAGTTTCGCAGCAACAAAAAGAGCTCCCCGCGGGGAGCTCTTTTTGTTGGCGATGTCACGGTTATGCAAAGCGGTTCAATCGTGCTGCGCAGCAATGCAGCACTGTGTAGTATCCACGCATGATGAGGTCGGGTAAATGCGCCTCTTGTTTGAGCGATTCGATATGAATCGACGATCAACTCGGCACACTACGCTGATGAATGACTACCGCCACAACCGCGTTCCGGGTGGGACATTCTTTTTCACTGTCCGCCTGCTCGAACGGGGCAGCACGCTGCTCACCGACCACTTCTCCGCGTTCGGCGAAGCGATGCGCCAGGCCCGCATCAAGCGACCGTTCCACGTCGATGCGTGGGTGGTGTTGCCCGACCATGCCCACGCGATCTGGACGTTGCCTCCCGGCGACCACGACTGCGCCGGCCGCTGGCGCGCCGTCAAGATCGCCTTCTCGAAGGCGCTGCGCAAGGCGACTTGCGCGCCTGACAGCGTCATCTGGCAGCCGCACTACCAGCATCGCCGCGTTGCCAGCGATACCGAATACAACAGCCAGATCGATTACGTCCACAACAACCCGCTGCGCCACGGCCTGTGCACGCAGGCGGCCGACTGGCAATGGACGTCGCTGCACCGCTTCGTCGCGTCCGGGCTGGTCGGTAGCGATGGCGCCCGGTCGAGCGCCGCGCGCGCGTAAAAAGCAAAAAGAGCCCCGAAGGGCTCTTTCAATCATTCACGTCGGGATAGCACTCCTATCCCGGCATTATCAGAACGCGTACTTGGCAGCAACGGTCAGTACATCAGCTTTCGCACCGAAGTCCTTGCTCTTGCCATAACGCTCATACTCGGCCGTCAGTGCCACCTTCTGGTTCAGGTTGTACTGAACGCCGAGGGCGCCGTACAGCTCGGTCTTGCTTTCGCTACGGTTGAACACGCCGTTGGTGGAGCGCAGCTCCGACTTGTTGTTGGCCGCGCCCAGCTTGCCGAACAAGGACACCTGCTCGGTCAGCGGCTGGGTTACCTTGCCGGCGACGTAAAACGAGTGGCCGTCCGATTCAGCGCGGCTGGCGACGCCGTTGAGGGTGTAATCATGGCTCGACTTGCGGAAATCGGTGTAGCCGGCTTCCACGCCGAAACGCTGGTCCAGTTCATAGCCGCCGAAAATCTTGCCCGAAGCCTTGTAGCCGTCGGTGCTGCCGCCGACAGTGCCCGGCAGCTTGTAGCTGTGGTCAGCGCTGGCGACGCCGACGCCGACGTAAGGGCCCGGACCCGCTGCCTGGGCAGCGCCCATAGTGGCTGCCGCGGCGATCACTGCAAAGATGAGCTTTTTCATGTGGAATCCTTTTGATGAGTTATTCGTCTGTCCCACAATTCCCAATGAATCGCGAGATGGACAAGATAACAAAGTCGAAAGGTCGCGTCGCTGGCGATTTCGTAAGAAATGTAATGAGATGTAAGCCGTCTAGACAGATAACTGACCCAATGTTCAGTTATATGAATGAGTTAAAAGGACGAAGTTACGTGCATTTAGACGATAAATCGGAACGTTAGATTCACGCGCGGTCCGAGCGGCCGCGCGGATTTGTTAATTCCGTGCATCCAATTAGTTTGCAAACTTCCCGCCATGAGCAGCAAGCTGCCGTCGGTCAAAGCGACTTGTAAGCGCTGCTTGTTGCGCTTGTGTTGCAGGATGAACGTACGGGCAGCGCCAAAACTGACCGACGCAATCGCCGGCTCAGGCCCCAGTTCAGTTTCGTTATCGCTGTGCATGCCCATGCTGTCGCGGCCGTCGCGGTAGTAATTAAGCAGCACGCTGTTGAATTGCCGCTGAGTGACCGTTTCCACCGCCGCCAGAATTTGCCGTTGTAACGGCGTGAACGGCAGCGGATCAAGCTTCAGGCCGGAGTACGAATACGATTTTTCGCCATGCCAGGCGGTCAGGCGCGGCTGCAGGTATTGTTTTCCCCACAGGGAAATGACATCGCTGCGCCAGGCCGTCTCGGCCACCAGCCTCGCCAGCACCTCGTCGTTGGGGACCGGCAGCTCGAGCTGGGCGAGGAAAGACAATTCGCCATCCGGAACAGGGATCGGCGTCAGTGTGGTTGGGGAATCGAACAAATCCATGGTGCCCCGATCATATCAGCCGCCCGCCGATGCCGACCGGGCGCCGGAAATGGCATCGAACCTCTGGCCGGGCTTCTGGGCGCGTGCCCGTGGGGACTGTATCGTATCGAGGTGCAGGCTTGAGCCTGCCGGGAGGAGATCAGGCGTAGGCTTCGGCCAGCGTCATCACGCGCGGGGCGACGGTGACGCCTATGCCCTGGAACAAGGCTTCGATGGCGGCCATGTTGACGGCGCACTCTTCGGTTTTCCAGCCGTTGAACAGGTCGGTGCCGTTCTTCTGGAAGTGCATGTCGAGCACCTTGCCCTTGTCCTTGTGGGTGTAGCTTTGCCGATAGGTGTTCTGGAAGCCCAGCTTGGCCAGTTCGGTCAGCACGTCGGTCGGCGGATGGTCGGGATCGGTAGCCATGAAAATGCCAAAGGTCTTGCCGGGCGGCTTGGCGGCGATGTCCAGCTCGTAGATGCCCGGCGCCTTGGTCACGGCGGTACTTTTCAAAAACAGCATGATGTTTCCCTCTTGATATTGTTACGCGATCCCGCGCCCCGGCCTGTTTCCCCGCGCTTGCAAGCGTCGGTAAGTTTCTCAATTAAAACATCCAGGGGGCCAAGCTTATTGCGAATTCCCACGCTTGTCGATGCTTGCGTGCATCTTTTTTGCAATAGGGCAACAAAATCACGGGCGCAACCAGCCCATCAGGGTATCGTCCTCGGCCACCCCGAGCGAATTGTTGACGCGCGCGCGCAGCCGGCCTTCCTCGACAAAGCCGAGCGAGCGGTACAGCCCGCGCGCGCGTTCGTTCGACACCCGGGCAAACAGCTCGACCCGGTGGATATGCGGCATGTTGTGAGTCACTTCGTCGAGCAGCGCCTGAAACAGCGCGCGCCCTACCCCGCGCCCCTGTGCCGCCGGCGCCACCGCGATCGTCAGGTCGGTCAGCAGATGCGCCAGCGCGGCAATGCCGGGACAGGATGCGTGGATCTCGCCGACGATGCGCCCACCCTCTTCCCATACCAGCTCGACGCCGCTGGCAGCAGCCTTGTGCATGAAGCCGGCGACGTAGTCGTCCGTCACTTCGCCCGGCGTGCGCGCGATGCCGTCCGGCGTCGCCGCCACCAGCTTGTACAGCGCCATCACCTGCGCCTGGTCGCCCGTCTGTGCTTTCCTGATCATCGATCGCGCCGCGCCAGGCTGGTGGTGGCCACGGCCAGCGCACGGTACAGCTCACCGGTCGGCGCATCCCAGCCGTCCAGCGCCGCCTGCTGGCGCGCCACCGTGGCGACGTCGCCGCGCGCGATTGGACCCATCAGCGATGCGCGCGCGCCGAGGCGGAACACGTTCTCCAGCGTCTCCGTCGCCAGCGGGCGCGCCAGTTCGCGCGCCACCTCTTCCGGTATGCCGGCCGCCTGGTAGGCGCGCAGTGCCGCGTCCATCAGCGTCACCAGGTAGTTCGACGCCATCACCGAGGCGGCGTGGTAGACCGTCTTGGCGGCCGCGTCGATCAGCACCGGGCGCGCGCCGATCAGCGCCAGCGCCGGTTCCAGCAGAGCCAGCGCGCGCGCATCGCCTTCGACGCCGCAGAAGGTGCCAGCAAAGTCGCGCGCCACGCCTTCGGAATCGGCGAAGCTGCGTACCGGATGCACGCTGGCGGTGAGCGCGCCGCGGGCCGCGGCCGCCTGCAAAGCCGCCGACGACTTGGCGCCGCTGCAGTGGAACACCAGAGCGCCATCGAGAGCGCCGGCATCGGCCAGCGCCGCGCAAACCTTCTCGATCTGGTCGTCGCCGACCGCCAGCATGATGGCATCGGCGCGCCGCAACGCGGACAGCGCGTCGACCGCGCGGCCGGCGCCGATGAAGCCGACCGCCTCGCGCGCGCTGGCGGCCGAACGGGTCAGCACATCCTGCACGTCGAACGCACCGCTGGCGGCGAACAGGCGCCCCAGCACGCGTCCCAGGTGGCCGGCGCCGACGATGTTGAGCGTGCGCGCCACGTCAGAATCCCGAACCGGGCTGGTTCAGGTAATCGAGTTCCTCCGCGGTCGACGCGCGGCCGAGGATCGGGTTGCGATGCGGGAAGCGGCCGAACCGCGCGATGACGCCGCGGTGGCGGTGGGCGTAATCGAGCATGCCGTCGAAGTCGCCGTGGTTGGCCGCGGCCAGCGCGGCGAACAGGGTCACCGCCCTCTCCTGCATGCCGGCGTCCTCGGCGTGCTCGAACGGCATGTAGGCGAAGGAGCGCTGCAGCGGCGTCAGGCTCTGGTCGGCGCCGGTTGCCACCAGGTCGGCAGCGGCGGCCAGCGCCAGCGCGTCGCCGCCAAACGACTCGGGCTTGCCGCGGAAGGCGTTGCGGGTGAACTGGTCTAGCACGAGGATGCGCGCCAGCTTGCCGTGCGCGCCCTCGCGGTCCCATTCGCGCAGCCCGCCCCCCAGCGCCTGCGCGATGACCGTACCGAAGCGCTCGGCGATCTCCGCGTCGAAACGCTCGTCTTTTTTGAACCATTCGGCGCGCGCCTTGCCGTGGCCTTCCGCGCCAGGCGGCAGGAACCAGAAATCGAGTACTTCTTGTGGATTCATCGAGACTGCCTAAGTGAGAAAATCAGTTACGGGCGTGCGATAGCTGGTAGCTGTCGAGGCCTTCGAACTTCGCCAGTTCCGCCGCCAGCACCGACAGCGGCGTGCCGCTCTTGCGCGACAGCGCCAGCACCACGAAGCGCCACTCCTGGCAGCCGTCGCTGCCGCCGATCGCCATGGTGCCGCCGGCGATTTCGTAGCCGCGTTCGAGCGCCACGCGGCGCAGCGTCGATTCGAGCGGCAGATAGTCCTTCCGGAAGCGCATCATGACGGCCAGCGCATGGCGCGACGGCAGGAACGCTTCAATCCGGTGCAGGTAGATCATGATCATCGCCGCCATGAACGCCAGCCCCATCGCCGCCAGGTAAAAGCCGACGCCGACCATGATGCCGATCACCGACGACGCCCAGATCGACGCGGCGGTGGTCAGGCCGCTGATGTTGAAGCCTTCGCGCATGATCACGCCAGCGCCGAGGAAGCCGATGCCGGTCACCACGCCCTGAATGATGCGGGTCGGGTCGGCCACCGTGACGAGCGCGCCGCCATGGCCGCCGTACCAGAACTCCGGATAGCCGCCGATGATGGTCAGCGCGGCCGACGCCATGCACACCAGGCCGTAGGTGCGCATGCCGGCGGCGCGCCCGTGGTAGGAGCGCTCGTAGCCCACCAGCAGGCCAAGCAGCAGCGCGCCCAGCAGGTTCAGCAGGATCAGGCCATTGGTGGCGATCTCCGGCTTGGTCCAGTAGGCGGCCAGCATGTCGAATGTCGGCATCGGGGTTCTTTCAGCGCGGCTTTGCTGACGACGGTGTTTTCTTGACCAGCTGTTTTTCGAACGCGACATCGAGCTTGCTGACGCGCTTCGGCGTCTGCGGCCCGAGCCCATTGACGAAGGCGGCAAACTCGGCCAGCTCGAGCGGCGCGCACAAGGGCGGCCCGCCCGGCTTCTCCGACAGGAAGAACAGGCCGTCGCCGGTGACCGACATCGTGTAGCCGGCGTTCCCGCTGCGCAGCTTGAGTCGGTCGACGGCGTTGCTGCCGCGGGTGGAACGTAAGCCCTTCATTCAAATCTCCTGTGTACGGGTTTCGAGCCAGGCCTTGGCGGCGCCCTCGACGTGCGGCGCCAGGCGCGCGCTCACGGTCGCATGATAGTCGTTGAGCCACTCGATTTCGTCCGGGCGCAGCAACGCCAGGTCGAGGCAGCGGGTATCGATCGGGCACAGCGTCAGCGTCTCGAAGTTGAGGAATTCGCCGAACTCGGTGGTTTCCGCGCTGCGGTTGAGTACCAGGTTTTCGATGCGGATGCCCCAGCGGCCCGGCCGGTAAATGCCCGGCTCGACCGACGTGATCATGCCCGGTTCCATCGCCGTATGCGGCTCCGGCATGCTGGTCGCCGAAATAGACTGCGGGCCTTCGTGCACGTTGAGGAAGTAGCCGACGCCGTGGCCGGTGCCGTGGCCGTACTCGTTGCCGGCGGCCCAGATCGGCGCGCGCGCCAGCGCATCGAGCATCGGCGACCTGGTCCCGCGCGGGAACTGCGCCGACGACAGCGCGATGACGCCCTTGAGCACCAGCGTGAAGTCGCGCTTCTGCGCGGCGGACGGCGTGCCGACCGGGACCACGCGGGTGATGTCGGTGGTGCCGCCGAGGTACTGGCCGCCGGAATCGATCAGCAGCAGGCCGTCGCCTTCGATGTCGGCATGCGCGGCCTCGGTGGCGCGGTAATGCATGATCGCGCCGTTCGAATTGAAGCCGGCGATGGTGCCGAAACTGGGGCTGACGAAACCGGGCCGGCGCGCGCGGGCGGCGCAGATATGGGTGTCGATATCGAGTTCGGTCGGCGCACCGCGGCGCTTGTCGGCCAGGCGCACCTCGAGCCAGGCGAAAAACTCGCACAGCGCGGCGCCGTCCTGCTCCATCGTGGCGCGCACGTGGACGGCGTCCTGCTCGGATTTTCTGGATTTGGCGAAGGTGCTCGGGTTGACCGCTTCGACCACCCTGATGGCGGCCGGCACCGCGGCGCGCATGCCGGCGGTGATGCGGCGCGGGTCGACCAGCAGCACTTCGTCGGCGCCAAGCTTCGCCAGCGCCGACTCGGCCTGGTCGTACGGCGCCAGTTCGACGCCATCGCGCCGCAGGCTTGCGGCGACGTCGGCCGGCACCTTGCCATCGGCCACGAACAGCGTCGCGCGCTGCGGGTCGATCAGCGCGTGCGCCAGGAACACCGGGTTGTAATTGACGTCGGCGCCGCGCAGGTTGAACAGCCAGGCGATGTCGTCGAGCGTCGAGATGAAGTGGCAACTGGCGCCCATCTTTGCCGTCGCGGCGCGCACTTCGGCCAGCTTGTCGGCGCGCGTGGTCGAAGCGTACGGCGCGGCGTGCTCGAACACGGGCGCCGTCGGCAGCGCCGGACGATCGCTCCAGACTTCGTCGAGCAGGTCGATGTCGGTGCGCAGCAGGATGCCGCGCGCGGCCAGCGCCTCGGCCAGCAGGCGCGCGGTGGACAGTCCCAGCACGCGGGCGTCCACCGCCACCGTCTGGCCGCTCTGCAGGTTTGCGGCCAGCCAGTCGATGTACAGCAGGCTGGCGCCGGACGGGATCTTCATCAAGTCGATGCCGCTGCCGGCCAGTTCGGCCTCGGCCTGGGTCCAGTAGCGCGCGTCGGTCCAGACGCCGGCGAAACCGGCGATGGCGATGAAGGCGCCGACCGAGCCGGTGAAGCCGGACAGCCACTCGCGCCCCTGCCAGCGGCCGGGCAGGTATTCGGACAGGTGCGGGTCGGCCGACGGCACCAGGATGGCGTCGACGTGCTCGCGCTGCATGACGGCGCGCAGCTGCGCGAGGGCTGCGGCGCGCTCTGAAATGGTAGGTGAATTTTGCATGCTTGTATGATACCTCCTTGGACCATTTGCCACTAACCTTCGCACCGTCGGCTGTCCATCCTAAGCGCGGAAGTGGCGCAGGCCTTCGAGGTCGAGCACGCGGACGCCGCCGTAATCGAGCGCCACCAGCCCTTCCTTCTCGAGCAGCTGCAAGGACTGGTTGGCGCGCTGGCGCGAGGCGCCCGACAGGTAGCCGATCTCCTCCTGCGAGATGTGCACCATCTTCTCGAGCCCCGGATACAGGTGCGAGTTGAACATCGCGGCCAGGCAGCGCGCCACCCGCGTATCGATGTCGAGCGTGCGGTCGTTTTCGACCAGGCCGATGAACTGGCCGAGCCGCTCGTTGAGCTGCATGAGCAGGAAGCGGTTGAACGGCAGGCTTGTCTCGAGCAGCCATTCGAACGTCTCGCGCGGCATGCGCGCCACCCGCGTGTCGCGCAGCGCCATCACGTCGTACTTGCGGGCCTGGTCCTTCAGCAGCGAACCTTCGCCGAACCAGCCGCCGGTAGGCACACCGGCAAAGGTCACGCTCTTCCCGCCCGCCGAGAAATTGTTGATCTTCACCAAGCCCTCGATGATGCCGATCCAGCTTTCCAGCGCCTCGCCCTTGCGGCAGACGAAGCCGCCCTTCGGCACGAACTGCTCGTGGCAATCGGCTTCCACGCGCGCCATCTCGGCCGTGGAAAGGCTCTGCGCCCAGATGGTCTGGCGCAGGTGTTCGATCAAGGTCTGTGTTGAATTATTCATTTGTGCGGCGCACCATCGAAAGTCACGCGATTGTCACCCAAAAGACAACATGGGAATCAACGGCAAGCTAATATCATCACACAAAAATGTACCGGCCCGACTTTTTGGACAGAGCGGGCACGGCGCAATAACAGGAGGGGATGAAGTGAACACATCGGACAGCGCGACTCTGCACACTTTCCCGCGGCGCCTGCGCGCACACGGGCAACTGCGCCCGGCGCGGCCCGCGTTCCGCGAAAAGCATTTAGGCATATGGCAGACCTGGAACTGGCGCGAGGTCAACGACGAAGTGCGCGCGATGGCATGCGGGCTGGCGTCGCTCGGTTTCGAGCGCGGCATGAACCTGGCCATCGTCGGCGACAACCGCCCGCGCCTTTACTGGGCCATGCTGGCCGCGCAAAGCATCGGCGGCGTGCCGGTGCCGCTGTACCAGGACGCGCCGGCCGCCGACATGGCGTACGTGCTGAACGACGCCGACATCGCTTTCGCCATCGTCGAAGACCAGGAGCAGGTCGACAAGCTGCTCGAGCTGTCCGCGTTGTGCCCGCGGATCAGGCACATCGCCTTCGAGGACGAGCGCGGCATGCGCCACTACAAGCAGGCCGGCGTGATCGCGCTGGCGCAGCTGCAGGAACTCGGGCGCGCCTGGGACAAGGCCAATCCGGGCGCCTTCGAAGCCGCCGTCGAAGCGGGCCAGGGCTCGGACCCGGCCATCATCCTGTACACCTCCGGCACCACCGGCAAGCCAAAGGGCGTGGTGCAGTCGCACGCCGCACTGCTGGCGGCCGGCACCGGCGGCGTCGGCTTCGACAAGCTGACCGACCGCGAAGACATCCTGTCCTACCTGCCGATGGCGTGGGTGGGCGACTGCCTGTTCTCGCTGGCGCAGGCGATGGTGGCAGGCTTCACCGTCAACTGCCCGGAGTCGGGCGACACGGTGCTGACCGACCTGCGCGAAATCGGCCCGACCTATTATTTTGCGCCGCCGCGCGTGTTCGAGAACATGCTCACGAGCGTGATGATCCGCATGGAAGACGCCAGCGCCATCAAGCGCCGCATGTTCCATCACTTCATGGCGGTGGCGCGCCGCTGCGGCTCGGCCATCCTCGACGGCAAGCCGGTATCGGCGGGCGACCGCCTGCAGTATTGGCTCGGCCAGCTGCTCGTGTACGGGCCGCTGAAGAACGTGCTCGGCCTGTCGCGCGTGCGCGTGGCCTACACCGCCGGCGCCGCGATCGGCCCGGACCTGTTTCGCTTCTACCGCTCGATCGGCGTCAACCTCAAGCAGCTGTACGGCTCCACCGAGACCTGCGCCTACGTCTGCCTGCAGCCGGACGGTAACATCAAGTTCGACAGCGTCGGCCTGCCGGCGCCGGGCGTCGAGGTGAAATTGGCCGACAACGGCGAGGTGCTGGTCAAGTCGGTGGCGACGATGGCCGGCTACTTCAAGCGGCCCGACGCCACCGCCGAGGTGATCGACGCCGACGGCTATTTCCATACCGGCGACGCCGGCGTGTTCGACCGCGACGGCCACCTGAAGATCATCGACCGCGCCGCCGACGTCGGCAAGCTCAATAACGGCGCCATCTTCGCGCCCAACTACATCGAGAACAAGCTGAAGTTCTTCCCGTTTATCAAAGAGGTGGTCGCCTTCGGCAATGGCCGCGACCAGGTCTGCGCCTTCATCAACATCGACATCGAAGCGGTCGGCAACTGGGCCGAGCGGCGCAACATCGCCTACTCCGGCTACACCGACCTGGCCGGCCATGCGCAGACCTATGAGCTGGTGCGCGACTGCGTCGAGAAGGTCAACGCCGACCTGGCGTCCGAACCCGGCATGGGCGCCACCCAGATCCACCGCTTCCTGGTGCTGCACAAGGAGCTCGACCCGGACGACGACGAACTGACCCGCACGCGCAAGGTGCGGCGCAAGTTCATCGCCGAAAAATACGCGGTGCTGATCGACGCGCTGTATGCGGGCAAGACGTCGCAGTTCATCAGCACCCAGGTCAAGTTCGAGGACGGCCGCACCGGCGTCGCCAGCGCCGACCTGCGCATCGCCGAGGCGAAGACCTATCCGCCAGTGGAGGCCGCAGCGTGATGGACATGAATCCGCAATCGCTCGAAGGCGGCGCGGCGCGCAAGATCGGCCCCGTCATCCTCGACCTGAACAACATCTCGCTGTCGTTCGGCGGCGTCAAGGCGCTGACCGACATTTCGTTCGACGTGCGCCAGCACGAGATCCGCGCCATCATCGGCCCGAACGGCGCCGGCAAAAGCTCGATGCTCAACGTGATCAACGGCGTGTACCGCCCGCAGCAGGGCAGCATCATGTTGCGCGGCCAGAGCCGCAAGAACATGGACTGCTACAGCGCAGCCAAGGCCGGCATCGCCCGCACGTTCCAGAACATCGCGCTGTTCAAGGGCATGACGGTGTTGGACAACATCATGACCGGCCGTAACCTGAAGATGAAGTCGAACTTCCTGCTGCAGGCGCTGTACTGGGGGCCGGCGCGGCGCGAGGAAATCGCCCACCGCGAAAAGGTCGAAGAGATCATCGACTTCCTCGAGATCCAGGCGATCCGCAAGACGCCGGTGGGGCGCCTGCCGTACGGCCTGCAGAAGCGGGTCGAGCTGGGACGCGCGCTGGCGGCCGAACCGGACATCCTGCTGCTGGACGAACCGATGGCCGGCATGAACGTCGAAGAGAAGCAGGACATGTGCCGCTTCATCCTCGACGTCAACGACCAGTTCGGCACCACCATCGTGCTGATCGAGCACGACATGGGCGTGGTGATGGACATCTCCGACCGCGTGGTGGTGCTCGACTACGGCAAGAAGATCGCCGACGGCACGCCCGACGAAGTACGCGCCAACCAGGAGGTCATCCGCGCCTACCTGGGCGCCGAACACTAGGACGATTTAATGGAACCCTTACCATGAGCTTTTTCTTTGAAGTGCTGATCGGCGGTCTCCTCTCCGGCATCATGTATGCGCTGGTGGCGATCGGCTTCGTCCTGATCTACAAGGCGTCCGGGGTATTCAACTTCGCCCAGGGCGCGATGGTGTTCTTCGCCGCGCTCACCTGCGTCGGCATGGTCGACAAGTTCGGCGTGCCGATGTGGCTGGCCATCCTGCTGACGATGGTGGTGATGATCGTCCTCGGCCTGGCGATCGAGAAGGTGGTGCTGCGCCCGCTGGTGAACCAGCCGGAGATCACGCTGTTCATGGCCACCATCGGCCTGGCCTTCTTCATCGAAGGCCTGGCGCAGCTGGTGTGGGGCTCGCAGGT
This sequence comes from Pseudomonadota bacterium, assembly GCA_040386255.1. Taxonomy (GTDB): domain Bacteria; phylum Pseudomonadota; class Gammaproteobacteria; order Burkholderiales; family Burkholderiaceae_D; genus JAFCUW01. The sequence continues at coordinate 27,146 of JAZKFW010000031.1, read as the reverse complement.
CCACAAGCTGACCTTGCCGATCGAGGACGTGCCGATTCCCTGGCTGCTGGACTCGTACAACATCATGGTCTCCAAGTTCGACGTCACCGCGGCCGCCATCTGCGCACTGATGGTGACGGCTCTGGCGCTGCTGTTCTCGAAGACCAAGATCGGCCGCGCCCTGCGCGCGGTGGCCGACGACCACCAGGCGGCGCAGGCGGTCGGCATCCCGCTGCAGCAGATCTGGGGCGTGGTGTGGGCGGTGGCCGGGCTGGTGGCGCTGGTGGCGGGCCTGCTGTGGGGCGCCCGCAACGGCGTGCAGTTCGCGCTGACCTTCATCGCGCTGAAAGCGCTGCCGGTGCTGATCCTCGGCGGCTTTACCTCGGTGCCGGGCGCCATCGTCGGCGGCCTGATCATCGGCGCCTCCGAAAAACTGGCGGAAGTCTACATCGGCCCGATGGTCGGCGGCGGCATCGAAGGCTGGTTCCCGTACGTGCTCGCGCTACTGTTCCTGCTGGTGCGCCCCGAAGGGCTGTTCGGCGAAAAAATCATCCGGAGAATATAGATGCTGTACCGTGAAGCAGGGCAGTTCAAGACCTCCTACCAGGCCGACAACCAGATCTTCCCGATCCGGCAGGACCGCATCGCGATCGCCAGCGTGGTGCTGGCCGCCGCGGTGCTGGTGCCGCTGTTCGCCACGCCCTACATGCTGTCGGCGATCCTGATCCCGTTCCTGATCTTCGCGCTGGCCGCGCTGGGCCTGAACATCCTGACCGGCTACGCCGGCCAGCTGTCGCTCGGCACCGCCGCCTTCATGGCGGTCGGCGCCTACGCCGCGTTCAACTTCATCGCCCGTGTGCCGGGATTGCCGCTGCTGGTGGCGTTCGTGCTCGGCGGCCTGTGCGCGGCGCTGGTCGGCATCGTGTTCGGCCTGCCCTCGCTGCGGGTGCGCGGCTTCTACCTGGCCGCGTCGACGCTGGCCACGCAGTTCTTCGTGGTGTGGTGCCTGACCAAGATCCCGTACCTGACCAACTACAGCGCCTCCGGCGTGGTGACGGTGCAGAAGATGCAGATCTTCGGCTACGAGTTCAATTCCCCGGCCAGCAAATACCTGCTGGTGCTCGGCATCGTCGCCTTTCTCGCGCTGCTGGCCAAGAACATGATCCGCTCGAACGTCGGCCGCTCCTGGATGGCGATCCGCGACATGGACATGGCGGCCGAGGTGATCGGTTTCCGGCCGCTGCGCACCAAGCTGCTGGCGTTCGCGGTCAGCTCGTTCTACTGCGGCGTGGCCGGCGCGCTGTATGCGTTCGCCTACCTTGGCACGGTGGAGCCGGAAGCCTACAACCTCGACCTGTCGTTCCGCATCCTGTTCATGATCATCATCGGCGGCGTCGGCTCGATTCTCGGTTCGTTCCTCGGCGCCGCCTTCATCGTGCTGCTGCCGGTCGGGCTCAACATCTTCGGCCACTTCCTCGGCCTGCCGACCAGTTTTGCATCGAATCTCGAATTAATGGTGTTTGGCGCGTTGATCATATTTTTCCTGATCGTGGAGCCGCATGGCCTCGCGCGCTTGTGGCAAGTGGGTAAAGAGAAGTTGCGCCTGTGGCCGTTCCCGCATTAAAGGCTGAAGGCACGCAATCGCAGTCAATGAAGTGACCAAGAGGAGACGAGAATGAAAGGCTTTAAATCGATCATGCTGTGCGCCGCGCTGAGCGGCGCATTCACCCAGGTGGCGCAGGCGGCCGACCAGTTCGTGGCGCTGCCGTCGTACCGCGTCGGCGCCTATGCGGCCGGCGGCTCCGGTTTTTACGGCGGCGCCATCGACTACTTCAACCTGGTCAACGCCAACGGCGGCGTCAACGGCGTCAAGATTCTGTGGGAAGAGTGCGAGACCGAGTACAACCCGTCGCGCGGCGTCGAGTGCTACGAGCGCATGAAGACCAAGAACGGCGGCGCCACGCTGGTCGAGCCGCTGTCGACCGGTATCGCCTACGGTATCCTCGACCGCGTCGCGGTCGACAAGATCCCGATGACGACGCTCGGCTACGGCCGCTCCGACGCCGCCAACGGCAAGGTGTTCCCGTACATTTTCCCGCTCATTACCAGCTACTACAACCAGGCCGCCGGCATGATCAAGTACCTGGGCGACAAGGAAGGCGGCTACGCCAAACTGAAGGGCAAGAAGATCGCCTACCTGTACCACGATTCGCCGTTCGGCAAGGAAGCGATGCCGGTGCTGGAAGCGCTCGCCGCCCAGCATGGCTTCGAGCTGCTGAAGATCGCCGTCGCCCCGCCGGGCAACGAGCAGCAGTCGCAGTGGCTGCAGATCCGCCAGGCCAAGCCTGACCACGTGATCCTGTGGGGCTGGGGCGTGATGAATTCGGTCGCCATCAAGACCGCGCAGCGCAACGGCTTCCCGCGCGAGAAGATGCTGGGCGTGTGGTGGGCCGGTTCCGAGGAGGACACCATCCCGTCGGGCGACGCCGCCAAGGGCTACACGGCGATGACGTTCAACACGCCGGGTAACTACCCGCTGATCGACGACATCCGCAAGAAGGTGTACGCGGCCGGCAAGGGCAACCTGGCCGACCAGGCCCGCATCGGCTCGGTCTATCACATGCGCGGCATGACGATGGGGATCCTGTGGGTGGAAGCGATCCGCACCGCGCAGGATAAATACGGCAAGGGCAAAGTGATGACCGGCGAGCAGATTCGCTGGGGCCTCGAGAACCTGAACATCGATGCCGCGCGCCAGAAGGCGCTCGGCGCCTTCGGCATGTTCCCGACCGTGAAGACCAGCTGCGACGACCATGAAGGTTCGGGCGCGGTGAAGGTTCAGCAGTGGGACGGCACCAAGTGGAAGGCGATCACGCCGAACTGGATCGTCGGCGACAAGGCCCTGACGCGCAAGCTGATCGACCAGTCCTCGATGGCGTACGCCGCCGAGAAGAAGATCACGCCAGCCTGCATGTAATGTGACGATGTAAGCTGAACCACCTCGCCTCCCGCATGAGCGCGCGGGAGGCGGACCCTGCCGAATACCAGAAGAAGCCATGACAAACGCCAGCCAGCCCTACCTGTCGGTGAACAACATCGAAGTCATCTACGACCACGTGATCCTGGTCCTGAAGGGCGTGTCGCTGCAAGTCCCGAAAGGGAAAATCGTCGCCCTGCTGGGCGCCAACGGGGCCGGCAAGTCGACCACGCTGAAAACCATTTCGACACTGCTGCGCGGCGAGCGCGGCGACGTCACCAAGGGCGAAGTTCACTTCAACGGCGAACGCATCGACCAGCTGACGCCGAACGCGCTGGTCAAGCGCGGCCTGTCGCAAGTGATGGAAGGGCGCCACTGCTTCGGCCACCTGACCATCGAAGAGAACCTGCTGACCGGCGCCTACACGCGCTCGATTTCGCGCGCCGAACTGAAGGACTCGCTCGACGCGGTGTACCACTATTTTCCGCGCCTCAAAGAACGCCGCGGCAGCCAGGCCGGCTACACCTCCGGCGGCGAGCAGCAGATGTGCGCGATCGGCCGCGCGCTGATGGCCAAGCCGTCGATGATCCTGCTCGACGAACCGTCGATGGGCATCGCGCCGCAGATCGTCGAAGAGATCTTCGACATCGTCAAGGACCTGAACCAGAAAGAAGGGGTGTCGTTCCTGCTGGCCGAGCAGAACACCACGGTCGCGCTGCGCTATGCCGACTTCGGCTACATCCTCGAGAACGGGCGCGTGGTGATGGAAGGCGCGGCCGCCGACCTGGCCGCCAATGAAGACGTGAAGGAGTTCTACCTCGGCGTGTCCGGGGCGGGACGCAAGAGCTTCAGGGACATGAAATTTTATCGCCGCCGCAAACGCTGGCTGGCTTGAGGAACGACCATGGATTTCGAAAAAGCGAAGGCCTTGTGCCGCACTTTCCCGGGCTGCACCGAAGACATCAAGTGGGGCGCCGACGCCGTGTTCTCGGTCGGCGCCAGGATGTTCGCGGTGACCGCTAGCGAGGTGCCGGCCAGCGGCATGAGCTTCAAGGTCGAGGACGATCGCTTCCTCGAGCTGACCGACCGGCCCGGGATCATTCCGGCGCCGTACCTGGCGCGCGCCAAGTGGGTCCGCGTCGACAGCGCCGATGCGCTCGACGACCGCGAAGCGGGAGCACTGCTGCGCCGGTCCTACGAGCTGGTATTCGCCAAATTGACGAAGAAGCTGCAGCGCGAACTGGGAGGCACCGAATGACTGGCCACACGCTGGACGAACTGGAGACGCGCGAACCCGAGGCGCGCGAACGCGACCTGATGGCGCGCCTGCCGCAGCTGGTCGCGCGCGCCCAGCAGGCGCCGGGCTGGGGGCGCATCCTGGCCGGCGTTGACGCCGCCGGCGTCGACAGCCGCGCGGCGCTGGCGGCGCTGCCGATCACGCGCAAGTCCGACCTGAAATCGCTGCAGCAAAATGCGCTGCCGTTCGGCGGCCTGGCCGCAACGCCGGCCGGCCAGCTGCGCCACATCTATGTGTCGCCGGGTCCGATCTACGATCCGGAAGGGCGCGGGCGCGACTGGTGGCGTTTTTCGCGGCCGATGTATGCGGCCGGCGTGCGCGCCGGCGGCCTGCTGCAGAACTGCTTCTCTTACCACTTCACGCCGGCCGCCTTCATGGTCGAAGGCGGCGCCGCTCGAATCGGTTGCACGGTGATTCCCGCCGGCGCCGGCCAGACCGAGATGCAGGTGCAGGCGATGGTCGACCTGCGGCCCGATACCTACGTCGGCACGCCATCCTTCCTGCGCATCATCATCGAAAAGGCGCGCGAGATGGGCGCCGACATCAGCAGCGTGCAGCACGCGCTGATGGGCGCCGAAGCGCTGCCGGAATCGCTGCGCGCGTGGTTTCGCGACAACGGCGTGCCGCACGTGTTCCAGACTTACGCCTCGGCCGACATCGGCAGCATCGCCTACGAAACCGCGAGCGACGGCGCGATCAATCCCGGCATGGTGGTGGACGAAGACGTGATCGTCGAGATCGTCCGCCCCGGCACCGGCGAACCGGTGGCACCGGGCGATACCGGCGAGATCGTCGTCACGCTGTTCAACCACGACTACCCGCTGATCCGCTTCGCCACCGGCGACATGTCGGCGCTGCTGGTCGACGCGCCGGCGTCAGGCTGCGGGCGCACCAACGTGCGCATCAAGGGCTGGATGGGGCGCGCCGACCAGACCACCAAGGTGCGCGCGATGTTCGTGCATCCGGCGCAGGTGGCCAACATCACGCGCCGCCACCCGGCGATCGTCAAGGCGCGGCTGGTGGTGTCCGGCCGCATGGCCAACGACGAGATGACGCTGCATTGCGAAGTGGCGCAGCCGCTGGCGCCGGAGCAGGTGGAGGCGATCGTCGCCTCGATCCGCGACGTGACGAAGTTGCGCGGCCAGGTCAAGCTGGAGGCGCCGGGGGCGCTGCCCGACGACGGCAAGCTGATCGACGATCAGCGTGATTACAGCTAGCCGCCAGCGCTTCCAAAACCGGGGTCTGACCCAGTTTTTTCTTTCAAAACCGGGGTCAGACCCAGTTTTTGGAACACCCGCTTTTTCAAAACCTGGGTCTGACCCCGGTTTTAGAACACTCGGCTTTTTCAAAACCTGGGTCTGACCCCGGTTTTGGAATATTTCCGGGCCTATAGCGCAAGGCGCGCCCTGGCGGCATCGTATTCGGCCTTCAGGCGCGCCACCATCTCCGCCACCGTCGGCACGTCGTGCATCAGGCCGACACCCTGCCCCGCGCCCCAGATGTCGCGCCAGGCCTTGGCGCTGCCGGAGCCGAAGCTCATCTTGCTCTTGTCCGATTCCGGCAGCGCGTCCGGATCGAGGCCGGCGTTGACGATCGACTTCTTCAGGTAGTTGCCATGCACGCCGGTGAACAGGTTGGTGTACACGACGTCGGCCGCCGCCGATTCGACAATCGCCTCGCGGTACGCTTCGCTGACGTTCGATTCCTTGGTGGCCAGCCAGCGCGAGCCGATGTAGGCGAAGTCGGCGCCCATCGCCTGCGCCGCCAGGATGGCGTCGCCGCTGGCGATCGAGCCTGACAGCGCCAGCGGACCGCTGAAGAACTTGCGCACTTCGCCGACCAGCGCGAACGGCGATAGCGCACCGGCGTGGCCGCCCGCACCAGCAGCGACCAAAATGAGGCCATCGACGCCGGCCTCCAGTGCCTTCTTGGCGTGGCGGATCGAGATGACGTCGTGCAGCACGATGCCGCCGTAGCTGTGGATGGCGTCGAGCATCTCTTTTGGGGGCGCGCGCAGCGACGAGATGATGATCGGGACCTGATGGCGCACGCAGACTTCGACGTCGTGCTCGAGCCGGTCATTGGACTGGTGGACGATCTGGTTGACCGCGATCGGCCCGACCTTGGCGCCCGGATTGGCGGCGCGGTAGGCGTCCAACTCGGCCTTCAGGTCGGTCAGCCAGGTGTCGAGCAGCTCGGCCGGGCGGGCGTTCAGCGCCGGGAAGGCGCCGACGATGCCGGCCTTGCACTGCGCCGCCACCAGCGCGGGCCCGCTGGCGATGAACATCGGCGAACCGATGACGGGAAGGGACAGGTTTTGCAATGCGACGGGCAGCGCCATGACGGACTTTCGAACGGGGATTGATCGGAACGGGCAGGTCCATTATGAACCAAAAAAGAACGATCGTGCTAAACCAGCAGAAAAAAAAGGAGCCGGCGAGGCTCCTTCCTGTTTGTCAGCGGCACGCGCCGCCGTCATCAGGCCTGCTTGCGGCGGCTTGCGAGCAGACCGGCCAGGCCGAGTCCCACCAGGGCCAGCGGCGCTGGCTCCGGAACCTGGGTTGCCGCGGTGTTGGCAATGGCGGTCGTGCCGCTGAGCAGATAGGCGGTATACGGACCAGTCGCTTGCACACGGGAGCCCGCCGTCTGGAAAATCATGTCGTTGCTCCAGACGGTAATCTTGTCGCCGGCAACCAGGTTACGAATTCCTGCATCAGCATAAGAATACGTGTAGTTGAACAGCAGGTCGTTCGGGTCCATCTGACCGGAGGTGCAATCGCAACTGCCGCTATTGCTTTCGAACGACAAGGCCCGAACCGCGCCGCCGTTCAGCTGCCAGTACATATTGCCCGCGATATCGGTTCCAAAGCTCGTCGCGTTCGTCGTGAAAAAGTTCTCGACGACCATGCGGTTTGCCGTGGTTTGTGATGAAGTCAGGGTGAAGGTGATGGGATCGAGCTTGATGCTGTACTTGGAATCGCCGAGGCTGGTCATGACGACGCCCGCTTGTGCGGAGGAGGCAATCGTCGCTGCGCTCATGATGGCGGAGAGGGCAAAAAGCTTGATCTTGTTCATAGTAATTCCGAGAGAGAAAGTGGTTAAGCAGAATAATCTCTCATGAAGCAATTACCGTGCCACAACCTTTCTTTCGCAATATAAACAATGACTTGAAGAAATTTAAGTTTCTTTAATGCAGCTAACTGTAAATTTTTCCGACAAGAAGGCTCAGTCATGATTGACCAGCACGGCGCCTTCAATGCGGGCGGCGCCGGCGCGCACCAGCGCGGCGATCGCCCAGTCGGCCAGCTCCGCCGGCTCCTTGTGCAGGAAGCGGCGGCGCGCACCGGCCAGGATCGGGATCGACGCGAACATCGCCGGCACGCCGGCAAGCGCAATCTGCTGGCGTTCGAGCAGCAGGAACTTGAGCATGACCTTGACGGCGTTTTCGGCGTTGCGCTTCGGGTCCGCCTGCAGGTAGTCGAGGCGAGTGCCGGCGCGTGCCAGCGCGCCCTTTGCGTCGGTGAACGGCGCGCCGTGGCCGGGAATCACCAGGCGCACATCGAGGCCGGCAATCAGCTCGAGCGTGGCGCGTGCCTCGGCAAAGCCGGATTCGCCATCGAGCTCGGGGAAGATGACGCCGAAGCCGTTCTCCCACAGCGCGTCGGCCGAGATCAGGATGCCTTCGTCAGCGCAGTAGAAAATCAGCGAGCGCGGATCGTGGCCCGGCGCGGCCAGCGCCTGCCAGCGCAGGTCGCCCAACACCAGTTCGTCGCCCGGCGCCATGGTGGCGTCGAACGCGAAGCGCGCGCACTGCTGACCGGTGGCCTTGTAGCTGAGGGCATCCTCGTCCCACGCGCGCACCGCATCCGCTTCCGCCGCCGGGATGGCCGTCGAACAGCCGTAGTGCGCCTGCAGCGCCGCGTTGCCGCCGCAGTGGTCCGAATGGAGATGGGTGTTGATGACGCGGTCCAGGCGCCGCTCGCCCAGCGCGTGGCGCACCAGCGCCAGCGTTTGCGGCGCGTGGGTCAGGTAGCCGGTATCGACCAGCGCGGTCTCGTCGCGGCCTGTGAACAGGATGTTGTTGGCCGACAGCCAGCCGCGCTCGAAGATGCGCAACGTCGCCGGCAGCGAGTAAACGGCGCTCATTTCTTCATCTGGAAAGCCAGCGAGATCTTGGCGAATTCGATCAGCAGTTCGCGCGAACCGCCATTAAAGGTCGTGAACGACGTGCCGGTCCGCACCACCATCCGCGGCGGGAAGAGCCAGCTCAGATAGGGAATGCCGATCATCTTGGCGCCGCGTACATCGCGCCATTCGACCCGCTTGTCGACCACGAAGCTCTGGCGGATGCCGGCGGCGTCGATCGTCGTCACCGAGCGCAGGAACCAGTAATAGCTGACCATCAGCAGCGCGGCGGCGCACAGCAGCATGGCCTTGACGCCGAAGCCGTACGACAGCACCGGAAAGCGCAGCGTGATGCTGACGCCGTAGGCGAGCAAGGCGACTGTCAACAGGCTGGCGAAGGTCTTGAAGCCGGCGCCGTAGGCCGGCCCGCTGATGGTAGCCGCGGGTTCGTAGAACTGCATCTAGCGGAACTCCATGTCGGATTCGCGACGGCGGATCTCGGCCCACACGGCGCGCTTGTAGTCGTCGTCGGCGCTGCCCCACTGGACGATTTCATCGATCGTGCGCAGACAGCCGCGGCACAGGCCGGTGTCGGGCGCCATCTCGCACAGGCTGATGCAGGGCGACGGCACCGGGGATTGCAGTTGTTCTTGTGGACTCATCGCCGAAGATTAGCGCATTCAATCGAATCGCGCTTGACCTGAACTGATGCCCATGTAAAATACCATCCATGCAGATGGTGTATGGATGCCACGAGGATGATATGGGGATTATGGACACACGCGAAGTCAAGCCGAAAAGTTACGATTCGGAAAAAATTACGATCAATCTCGGCCTGATCGATTTAGGCCAGATAGACCTGCTGGTGAACGAAGGGTTCTATTCGAATCGTACGGATTTGATCCGCACGGCGATCCGGAACCAGTTGAACACGCATGCCGACGTGGTGAAGCAGACCGTTGCGCGCAGGAGCCTGGTGCTCGGCATGCATCACTACTCGAAAGCCGACCTGGAGACGGCGCTCGCAGCGGGTGAACGGCTGCAGATCCAGGTGCTCGGCATGGCCAGCATCGCCAGCGACGTACCGGCCGAACTGGCCCTGGCGACGATCGAATCGATTTTTGTGCTTGGCACCTTGCACGCCAGCAGCGCAGTCAAGACGGCACTGGCAGCCCGCATCCTATGATGCAAATGAAATAAGGAACGCCTAATGAAACTGAACGAAAAACTGTTTGCGCACATGCGTACAGCAACACGCACCCTGCTTGGCCAGGGCCCGGCCGCAGCGACATCGGCGATCCAGAACGCACTGAAAGGCGGCGCCGCGGCCAAGGCACCACCGTACCAACCGACCGGCCAGCGCCAGACGATGCGCGACATCAATCCGCCGCCGGCCGGGCAGGCTTCGGCCAGGTCGTCGGCGCCGCCACCGCAGTCGCCGCCGCAACAGCCAGCCGCGGCCACGCCGATGACCGACGCCGCCGAAATGATGGCCAAACTGGTACCAGAGATGATGGCCAATCTCGACCGCGCCGGCGGCGCCGGCATGGCCAACTTCAAGATGCCCAATTTCGACATGCCGTCGTTCGACCTCGGCAGCGCCATGGGCGGGGCCCAGGAACCGGCTGAAGCGCTGCCGGGCAAGTTCATCGACGGCAGCCACACCAACGCGGCCGGCACCCGCACCTACAAGCTGTATGTGCCGAGCACCTACACCGGCGAGCAGCAGGCGCCGCTGCTGGTGATGCTGCACGGCTGTACCCAGAATCCGGTCGATTTCGCCAGCGGCACCCAGATGAACCAGCTGGCCGAAGAGCTCAAGTGCCTGGTGGTCTATCCGGCGCAGTCGCAGCAGGCCAACGCGCAGCGCTGCTGGAACTGGTTCAGCGCGGTCGACCAGACGCGCGACCAGGGCGAGCCGTCCATCATTGCCGGCATCACGCGCGAAGTCATGGCCAGCCATAACGTCGACGACAGCGAGGTATATGTGGCGGGCCTGTCGGCCGGCGGCGCGATGGCGACCATCATGGGCACGCTGTATCCGGACCTGTATGCGGCGGTCGGCGTGCACTCGGGGCTGCCGTTCGCGTCGGCGCAGGACTTGCCGTCGGCGCTGGCGGCAATGAAGGGCAATTTCCGCCGTCCGCAGTCGCAGGGCAAGGCGATTCCCATCATCGTCTTCCATGGCGACAAGGACACCACGGTGCACCCGGTCAACGGCGACGAACTGATCGCGCGCGGCAAGCACCATGCGGCCAAGGAGATCGTCATCGAGCCGGGACGCGTGCCGGACGGGCATGCCTATACCCGCACCGTGCACCAGCATCCGGACGGCACGCCGCACGCCGAGCAGTGGCTGATCCACGGCGCCGGCCACGCATGGTCGGGCGGCAGTTCGCGCGGCAGCTATACCGATGGCAAGGGGCCCGATGCGAGCCGCGAGATGATGCGCTTTTTCCAGACCAAGCGTTAACCAAGCAAGCCGGCGCCACATCGGGGTCAGACCCCAGACGCGCAGCCGGAGCGATTCGCTTCGAGCGCAGCGATGTGCGCCTTCAGGCAGGCGGGGCACCAGCAGGCGGCGGACTCGCCGGGCACCGGCACCGCTGGCGGCAAGGCGGTGCACCAGCACGGCTCGGCGGCGCCGTCGGCCATCGCACAGCCGAACGCGGCGCCGCAGCGGCTGCAGGTGCTCATGCCGCCCCCGGGCGGGCGTGGAGTGTGGGCGTGGCGCTCATATAGGCTTACAGTAGCGGAACAGGAATTAAAATACAACAAGATCGCCATATAATGGCCCCAGCACGAACCCGCTTGCCTGTAAAATCTCGTCAAATTCATTTGGACCTGCCATGACCGCTGCCATTCCCAAGATTCCTACCGACCATCACGATGACCTGACCAAGGTGTCGCCGCAGATCCAGGCGCAAATCCTGGCGGAAGCGCTGCCGTACATCCGCAACTTCCATGGCAAGACCATCGTCATCAAATACGGCGGCAACGCCATGACCGACGAGCGCCTCAAGCACGGCTTCGCGCGCGACGTCATCCTGCTCAAGCTGGTCGGCATGAACCCGGTGGTGGTGCACGGCGGCGGCCCGCAGATCGACAATGCGCTGAAAAAAATCGGCAAGCAAGGCACCTTCGTGCAGGGCATGCGCATCACCGACGAAGAAACCATGGAAGTGGTCGAGTGGGTGCTGGGCGGCGAAGTGCAGCAGGATATCGTCATGCTGATCAATCACTACGGCGGCCAGGCAGTCGGCCTGACCGGCAAGGACGGCGGCCTGATCCGCGCGCGCAAGATGTCGATGCCTGACCGCGAAAAGCCGGGCGAATTCCTCGATATCGGCTTCGTCGGCGAGATCGACGCCATCAACCCGGCAGTGGTCAAGGCGCTGCAGGACGACGCCTTCATTCCGATCATTTCGCCGATCGGCTTCGGCCAGGATGGCCAGGCCTACAACATCAACGCCGACGTCGTCGCCGGCAAGATCGCCGAAATCCTGAAGGCCGAAAAGCTGATCATGATGACCAACATCGCCGGCGTGCAGGACAAGAAGGGCAACCTCGTGACGGACCTGTCGGCGCGCGAAATCGATGAGATGTTCGCCGACGGCACCATCTCCGGCGGCATGCTGCCGAAGATTTCATCGGCGCTGGACGCGGCCAAGTCGGGCGTCAACACGGTGCACATCATCGACGGCCGCATCGAGCATTCTTTGCTGCTCGAAGTCTTGACCGAACAGGCATTTGGCACTATGATCCGGTCGCACTGAAGTTTTTGGCGGGGCTTCCCCGCCAATGCAGTCGCCCTTTTAGCTCAGTGGTAGAGCACTCCCTTGGTAAGGGAGAGGCCACGTGTTCAATCCACGTAAAGGGCACCATCTCCCCCCTCAGTACACCCGCTCCACCGTCACGCCCTTCGCACGCATCAGCTCAGGAACGCTGCCTTTGCCTACCAGGTGCAGCAGTCCGATCGCCGCCACCGCGTTGTTTTCCCGCTCCAGCAATGCCATCAGCTTGTCCGCCATGCCGACATTGCGGCCGGCCAGCACGACCTCGCGCATGAAGCGGCCGGAAAAGGTGTTGTCCGTTTCGACCCGCAGCGCGATCGCCTCGAGCGCGGCGCGGTCGGCGTTACGCCATGCATCGGTAATCTGGCCGATCTCGGCGCGATGCTTGCCCGATTCGATCAGTGCGATCGTCTCTTCCAGGTAGCGCAGCTGCTCGGCCTCGGACAGCTTGCCGAACAAGGCCAGCTGCATGGCGGCCGATTCGAGTTCCACTACCTTCGCCTTGCCGGAGCGCGCCAGGGCGGCCAGGTGCGCGTCGACCGCCAGATCGGGGCGGAAGCCCTGCATGCGAAACTCGTTCACCGCCAGCACCATCGCCACCACCCACGGCTTGAGCGGCGCCAGCGCGGCCGGGTCGACGCCGCTCTTTTGCAGCAGCGGCGCCAGGCGCGCCGCCAGCGCCGGCGGCAGCGAAGCGCCGGGACGGGCCAGGCCGTGTTCGCGCATCGCCGCCGCCGTCGCCTCGGGCGAGACCATCGGGTCGAATTCGAGCGCCAGCGTCGACGCCGCCGCCACCGCCTGGTTGATGCGCGGCTCGAGCGGATAGAATTCCGGCAGCCCCACGTGCATGGTGCCGAACAAGTGCATCGTGTGGCCCTTGGCGGTCACCTTGAACAGCGCGCCGCGGTCGGCCGCGAAGGCGGCTGGAACGGCCAGCCATAACAAGCTGCAGAAGACCACTATAATCTGACGTCGCATCGCTGCCCCTAGTTGGTTTTTTCTTAAAGTTTCCTGTGCCGAATAATACCCCCTCTTCTCCGCTGTGGCTGTTTGATCTCGACAACACGCTGCACGACGCCTCGCATGCGATCTTCCCTTTGATCAGCGCGAACATGAACACCTACATCGCGCGCGTGCTCGGCGACGGCGCCACGCCGGCGACGGCGGAGCAGGTCAATGCGGCGCGCCTGGGCTACTGGAAGCGCTACGGCGCCACCCTGCTCGGCATGATCCGCCACCACGAGGTCAAGGCGGCCCACTTCCTGGCCGAGACCCACGACCTGGCCGACCTGGCGCAGATGATCCGCGCCGAGCGCGGCCTGGCGCGCATGCTGCGCAGCCTCCCGGGCCGCAAGATCCTGCTGACGAACGCGCCGACGGCCTATTCGCGCGACGTCATGCGCCACCTCGGCTTGCAACGCCACTTCAGCCACCACATCGCCATCGAGAACATGCACGTGCATGGCAAGCTGCGGCCGAAGCCGTCGAAGCTGATGCTGCGACGCCTGCTGCGCCGGCACGGCGTGGCCGCGCACCGCTGCATCCTGGTCGAGGACACGCTGGCCAACCTGCGCACCGCGCGCCAGCTCGGCGTGCGCACCGTGTGGATCACCCAGTACCTGCGCATGAGCGACCCGATCGGCACGGCGCCGCTGCCGCGCATGCTAAAACGCCCCGCTTACGTCGATGTCAAAGTAAAATCTGTCCGACAGCTGCCCGCCCGCCTGCACCGGCTGCGCTGATTCGATTCAGTCCACCTCCACCTTCATCGAGAACACATGGCAAGCACCAAGCCGGGCCAGCGCAAACTGCAAATCCTCCAGGCCCTGGCCGGGATGCTCGAACAGCCGAAAGGCGAAAAGATCACCACCGCGGCGCTGGCGAAGCGGCTCGACGTGTCGGAAGCGGCGCTGTACCGCCACTTCGCCAGCAAGGCGCAGATGTTCGAGGGCCTGATCGAGTTCATCGAGTCGAGCGTGTTCGGCCTGATCAACCAGATCTCCGAACGCGAGGAAGGCGGCATCGACCAGGCCCACGCGATCCTGCAGATGCTGCTCGGCTTCGCCGCCAACAACCCCGGCATGACGCGGGTACTGATCGGCGACGCGCTGGTGGGCGAGGACGACCGCCTGCAGCTGCGCATGAACCAGTTCTACGACAAGGTCGAACTGGCGTGCAAGCAGTCGCTGCGCCTGGCCGTCACCCAGGGCCATGGCGCCGAAGCCGACGTCGGCGCGCGCGCCAGCCTGCTGGTGAGCTATGTGGTGGGCCGCTGGCACCGCTTCGCCAAGAGCGGCTTCAAGCAAAATCCGACCGAAGGCACCACCCTGCAAATCGCGCTGCTGCTCGCTGCCTGAAGTGGTTGGTTCCCGATGAATACCGCCGACTGCTTCGCCCTGCTCGACGACGCCAGCTCGCTTGACCCGGCGGTGGCGCGCTCGCGCCTGTACACCGGCCTGGCCAGCGCCCTCGTCTGCTCCGACGCGGCGCAGTGGCCGCAGCTGCTGGCGGACATGCAGGCCGCGCTGGGCCGCGGCCTGCACGCGGTGGCGCTGCTGACGTACGAACTTGGCGGCCACCTGCTCGGCACCGGCGCGCACGATGTGGCCGGGCCGCTGGCGCAGGTGCTGCTGTTCGAATGCTGCGAGCACCTGTCGGAGCCGCAGGTGGCGCAATGGCTGGCGGCGCGCGCGGCCGACGGCGACGACCGCCCGGCCGGCATCGGCGCGGTGCGCGCCAACATCGACGAAGCCGAATTCACTGCGGCGCTGGCGCGCATCCACGACTACATCGAAGCCGGCGACACCTACCAGGTGAACTACACGTACCGGTTGCGCTTCGACGCCTTCGGCTCGCTGCAGGCGCTGTACCAGCGCCTGCGCGCGCGCCAGCCGGTGCCATACGGCGCCCTGGTTGCGCTGCCGGACGGCAGCGCGCTGCTATCCCTGTCGCCCGAGCTGTTCGTGCGCCACGCCGTCGGCGAGCTGCTGGCGCGGCCGATGAAGGGCACCGCCCCCGCCGCCGATGACGCGCTCGAGAACGAACGGCGCGCGCGCGCGCTGGCGGCGGACACCAAGAACCGCGCCGAGAACCTGATGATCGTCGACCTCCTGCGCAACGACCTGGGACGGATTGCGGTGACCGGCAGCGTCGCGGTGCCGGCGCTGTTCGACGTGCAGCGCTACAGCAGCGTGCTGCAGATGACGTCGACGGTGACGGCGACGCTGCGTCCCGATGCCGCGCTGGCCGACATCTTCGCCGCGCTGTATCCGTGCGGCTCGATCACCGGCGCGCCGAAGCGGCGCACGATGGAGATCATCCGCGAGCTCGAGCCGGCGCCGCGCGGCATCTACACCGGCGCGATCGGCTGGTTCGATCCGCCGCCGGCCGGCGCCGCCGTGGGCGACTTCTGCCTGTCGGTGCCGATCCGCACGCTGGCGCTGCAGCCGGAAAGCGGCGGCGTGCGCGCCGGAGAACTGGGCGTCGGCGCCGGCATTGTTTTCGACAGCGTCGCCGCCGACGAATACGCCGAGTGCCGGCTGAAGGCGCGCTTCCTGACCGGGCTGGAAAACCAGTTCGAGCTGTTCGAGACGATCCGTGCCAGCCGCGACGAAGGATGCCGCCAGCAGGATCTGCACCTGGCGCGGATGGCCGCGTCGGCGCGCTACTTCGGCTTCCCGTTCGATGCCGATGGCGCCGTCGCCGCGCTCGAGCAGGCCTGCGCCGGCTTCACGCCGGGCGTGCGCTACCGGTTGCGGCTCGCGCTCAGCCCCGCCGGCCAGTTCACCATCCAGAGCGGGCCGATGGCGCCGATCACCGAGCCGGTCGGCCTGCTGCTGGCCGACGACGCGATCCGCGCCGACGACCTGTTCGCGCGCCACAAGACCAGCATCCGCTCGCGCTACGATGCCGCCTGGCGCGCGGCCGAGCAGCAAGGCGCCTTCGACACGCTGTTTTTCAACGAGCGCGGCGAGCTGGCCGAAGGCGGCCGATCAAATGTATTTGTGCGCATCGGTGGACGCTGGATCACGCCGCCGCTGTCGTGCGGCGTGCTGCCCGGCGTGATGCGCGCGGTGCTGCTGGCGGCGCCCGCCTGGAAAGCGAGCGAAGGCATCGTCACCGGCGACATGCTGGCGGCGGCCGAGGACATCGTCGTCTGCAACGCGCTGCGCGGGCCGCTGCGCGCCTACCTGATGCGTTAAAACCCCCCACCTCCCGCCGGGGGTCAGTGCCGACAATCGGACACGAACTCGGCACTACATCCCACTACGCCCGCACTAAGGATGAGGCCGTGTCCGAATGTCGGCACTGACCCCGCTTGAGAAGAAATGTTAGCTAGCGCTAACTGCGGTCAGCCAGCCAGCGCCTGCTCGATCTTGGTCACCATCTGCTTGTCTTCCGGCGTGACCTTGCTCGGGAAGTATTCGAGCACCTTGCCGTCGCGGCCAATCAGATACTTGGTGAAATTCCACTTCGGTTCCTTGCCGGTCTGCTTGATCAGGCTCGCGTGCAGCGGGTTGGCGGCCTCGCCTTTTACCGATGACTTGGAGAACATCGGGAACTTCACGCCGTAGGTGTTGTAGCAAAAATCGGCGATCTCTTTCGAGTTGCCCGGTTCCTGCTTGCCGAAGTCGTTCGACGGGAACCCCAGCACCACCAGGCCCTGCTTGCCATATTTGGCGTACAGCTTCTCCAGCCCATCGTACTGGTTGGTGAAACCGCAGTAGCTGGCCGTGTTCACCACCAGCACGACCTTGCCGGCGTACTGGCACAGGTTCTGCGGCGCTTCATCCTGCAGGCGGTTGAAGGTCTGCTTCAGGATGGCAGGACAGGCCGCCGCCGGCGCCGCCACGGCAGGCACCGGCGCCTGGGCCATCACGGCGCCAGGCGCAACCGACAGCAAGGCGGCCGACAGGGACAGCAGGGCAAGCGAAGTCTTGGACATTGTTTTTTCCATACGGTAGGGGAAACGGGAATCCATTCTATGTCAATTTGACAGCGGGTGCCCGCGCAACGGGTGTGTTGATGGGATGCACGAATAATGCAATCGCAATGATGCCTTGCGGCAATATTTGGTATGATATCTCTTCGCATAAGGAACCCGCCCATGCCGGACATCAGCCTCAATACCGCCGTCAACAAGCATCTTCTGGACAAGTTGATCGGGCTGGCCCGCGCCACCCCGGTCACGGCAACCCAGGAGATCGTCGACGTCCACGGGGTGGCGCTGGTGGCGCGCGGCAGCCGCCTCGGCGAGGAGCATTTCGACGCCTTGAAAGGCGCCAAGCTGAAGAAGACCATCGAATCGTGCCTGCGCGTCGACGACGCGGTCGACACCGATCTGGTGGTCGCTACCGCCAGGCGCGTGCTCGACACCAGCGCGCCGATCAAGCGGATCCTGCTCGCCAGCGGCAGCGGCGCCACGCCGCTCGCGCAGCTGTCGAAGATGGTGTTCAACGACGCCATGCGCATGCTGCTGACGCTGGCGCACAGGGACAACCCGCACGCGCTCGAACATGCCGTCAGCGTCAGCCTGCTGTCGCTGTGCATGGCGCGCAACCTGAAACTGGCGGACGACGAACAGCAGGTCGCCGCGCTGGCCGGGCTGCTGCACGATGTCGGCGAGCTGTATATCGCGCCGGCCTGGCTGGAGCCGGGCAAGCGGCTGCTGCCGCGCGAATGGGCGCACCTGGTGATCCACCCGCGGCTAGGCCAGATGCTGGTCAACGAACTGGGGCTGTATCCGCCGGCGGTGGGGCGCGCGGTGGCCGAACACCACGAGCGCTGCGACGGTACCGGCTATCCGCGCCAATCGTCCGGCAAGCGCATCAGCGCGCCCGGCCAGGCGGTGGCGGTGGCCGAGATGATCGCCGGCGTGCTGGGCAAGGACAACCCGCTCGAACGCGCCGAGCTGGCCTTGAAGCTGGTGCCCGGCGAGCACGCGCGTGAACTGGTGTCGGCCGTCTCCGGCGCGCTCAGGCTCGAGTCGCACTATCATTCGACGGCGCACGACGACGCGGCCGGGCGCGAAGACGCGCGGCGGCTGTTCCGCCGCATCTGCGCGGTGCTCGAGCTTGGCGAAGAGATGGTCAACGGTCCCGGCGCCAAGTCGCCGCATTCGCGCGAGCTGCTGGGGCGGACGCTCGAGCGGATCCTGACCATCCAGCGCGCCTTCATCAGCACCGGCCTGGACGCCTACCTGAACGCCGACCATGGGCTCGGCGAAGGGGCGGACGGCAAGCTGATGTTCGAAAAGGCCGTCGCCACGCGCGAGATCCAATGGCGCCTGCGCGACATCGCGCGCGACCTGGCGCTGCACACGGCGCGCTCGCCGGACGAGAAGGTGGTGTTCGCCAGCCTGATCGAACTGCTCGACGACGATTCGGACGGCGTGCTGGCGCATGTCGTGAAGGCGGCGGCGCCGAAGCTGGCGGCGCTGATGCCGAAGGAGTTCGCCGGCAGCCTGCCGTACGCGAGCTGACGTCTGCGTATCCGATGACGTTCGGAGTTATTCGATCTTCGTCTTGCCCAGCTCGGGGTCGAACTTTGGATAACTCAGCTTCAGGTCCTCGAGAATTTCCAGCAGCAGCGTCGAGATCAGCAAATTGCGATGGGTCTTCGAATTGGCGGGAATCACGTACCACGGCGCGTGGTCGGTGTCGGTGGCGATGATGGCGCGCTGGTAGGCCTGCTGGTACTCATCCCACTTCTTGCGCTGCACCAGGTCGTTCGCATCGAACTTCCATTGCTTCTCGGGGTCGATCACCCGCTCCTGCAGCCGCTTGCGCTGCTCGTCTTTGGAAATGTGCAGGAACACCTTGACGATGATCGTCCCGGTCTCGGCCAGCATCCGCTCGAAATCGAGGATGTGGGCGTAGCGGCGCTTGCATTCCTTGTCGTCGATCATCCCTTGCACCACGGTGATCAGCACGTCCTCGTAATGGCTGCGGTTGAAGATGGCGATCTCGCCCGGCACCGGCACCTGCTGGTGGATCCGCCACAGGAAATCGTGCGCCAGCTCGGTGCTGGTCGGCGCCTTGAAGCCGACCGCGCGCAAGCCCATCGGGTTAATGCGGTTGAACAGCGCGGTGATGGTGCCATCCTTGCCGGAAGTATCCATCCCTTGCAACACCAGCAGGAACTTGTGCTTGCGCTGCGCGTACAGCATTTCCTGCACGCGGGCGATCTGGTCGGTCAGAGCGGCGGTCTGGTCGCGCTCGTCCTGCTTGATCTCGCCCTTGCTGTCGCCGTTGTTGCCGTTACGCATGGGCTTGTCGTCAGCATCTTCCTCGATCAGCTTGAAGTTCTGGCCGCCGGCGCGGAAACGCTCGCGCGCCTTCATGGCTGCTCCGCCGCCGCGTTGAGCGCGGAATGCTCGATTTTCATGCAGCGATTCATCACGACATCGAGCCCGGCGGCAGAAGCCATGTCGGCGGCGGCCTGGTTCTCGATGCCAAGCTGCATCCACAGGCAGCCGGCACGGATCGCGATGGCGTCGCGCGCGATCGGCGCGATGTCGTCGGACTTGCGGAAACAGTCGACGACGTCGATCCGCAGGCCGCCGGCGCCCAGCGCGGCGGCGGCGTCGTGCAGAGTGGCATACACCGGCTCGCCCAGGATCTGCTGGCCGGCGTAGCTCGGATTGATCCCCACGATGCGGTAGCCCTGCCCCTGCAGGTAGGCGGCAACCTCGTGGCTGGCGCGTTCGGGCTTGGACGACAGGCCGACCACGGCGATGGTCTGGGCGTCCTCGAGGATCTGGCGGATGGGCTTCATGGCGTGTCGCAGGGGCAGTTAGGGTGCCTCAAGGGTAACAGTTCGCCGGCCGCGGTGTCGCCACCGTGCCCGGCGATGCCGCTACTGCACGCTGACCTTGTTGCCCGCCATGGCGCTGCCCTCGTGCGTTCGGATGCCCGACGAGCGGCGTGGCGTTCCGGCGCCAGATGTGAAAAGATAGCGGTCCCAGCTATGGAGTTTGTTAAATGATATCCACGACCCGTCTTGCCCAGGCGCTGTTATGCGCAGGCGCCCTGTTCGCCCCTGCCTTGTCGGCGCAGACGCTGGCCGATGTCGAGCGGCGCATCGTCCCGGTGGCCGACTGGGGCGGCACGCCGGCGGATGCGGCGTCGGCGCGCAGGCACGAGATCACGCACATCACGCTGCACCACCAGGGCGAGCCGTTCCCGGTCGGCAAAGACCCGGTGCGTTACCTGCGCAATCTGCAGACCTGGTCGCGCACGACCAAGCGCTGGCTCGACATTCCGTACCACTACATCATCGACCTGGACGGCCGCATCTACGAGGGCCGCAAGATCGAGTATGCCGGCGACACCAATACCGAGTACGACCCGACGGGGCACGCGCTGATCGAAGTGGTGGGCAATTTCGAGGAAGTGCAGCCGAACCAGAAGCAGCTCGACGCGGTGGTCGACCTGATGGCGGTGCTGGCGGCCAAGTACAAGGTATCGATCGACGGCATTCACGGGCACAAGGATTACTCGGCGAGCACGGTGTGCCCGGGCGTCAACCTGTACCGCTATTTGCAAGATGGATACTTCCGTCAGAAAGTAGCGTTGCGGCTGGCGCGCGAGCAGTAATCAAAACCCGACGTTCCAAAACCGGGGTCAGACCCAGGTTTTGGAACATTCAACCGCTGCACTCAGCTTATTCGTTCTAAAACCCGGGTCAGACCCGGTTTTTTGTTTAATGGCTGAGCGGGGCGTCTTTGTTCCAAAACCTGGGGCTGTTCCAAAACCTGGGTCTGACCCTCGTTTTAGAATGTTGTTTAATGGCTGAGCGGCGAGTGTTTGTTCCGAAACCTGGGTCTGACCCCGGTTTTAGAATCTTTCTACTTCGCGAGCTCAGCCAAGCGCGTTCGCAGCAGTTGCGTTTTCTGCGGATCGCGCTCAGCGGCAGCAAGCTTTTCCAATGCCATCTTCTGCGCGGTGACCAATGCATCGGCCGCGGCCACTTTCACGTCCGGCGTCACGCCCGTCCCCTCCCAGTTCGTCTTGCTGATCGGATTGATCGCCCGGCCGCCAGGCACGAACACGCTGAAATGCGGACTCAACTGCCGCACGCCGCCTGGATTGGCGCCGCCGCCCGTGGTTTCGCCCACCAGCGTCGCGCGCTTGAGCTGCTGCAGGTTGTAGCTGAACTCTTCGCCGCCGGAGAAAGTCTTCGGACCGGTCAGCACATAGACCGGCTTCTGCTGGCCGTACTTTTTGCCAGGCACCGCCTCGGTGGTCCAGAACTGCTCGGTCTCGTTGCCGGCGCGGAAGTACAGGTCGTTGAGGTGGGTGCGCTTGTCGAACAGATAGCTGCTCAGGTAGGCGACGCTCTCCGGGCTGCCGCCGCCGTTGCCGCGCAGGTCGATGATCAGCGCGTCGCTGTCGGCCAGCTGCGTCATCGCCGCGGCGAACGCCTTGTCGACATAGCGAAGCGGCCCGAAACCCTTGGTTTCAAGATAGCCGATATTGCCGGGCAGCGTTTCGACCTTGCCGAGGCCGTAGTTGCTCTCCTTGGCCCGTGCCTGGTTGCGCGCTTCGTCTTCGGCCGTCGGCGCGGCGCGCGGGCCGCTTGGCCGCGGCGGCGCCGGCGTGGCGTTGAAACGCACACGCATGTGGCGATCGCGGCTGATTGCCTGGATGTCCGTCGTCAGCAGCGTCGCCAGGCCGTCGGCGTCGACCGCGCGGTCGTAATCGCCACGCTGCTGCTTGTCGCGCAGCGCCACTTCGATCTTCTTGGCCACGTCGGGAAACACATAGCCGGCGTTCAGTTCGCGCACCAGGGCGTCGACGAGCTGGGCACGGCTGGCGGCGTCGATGGGCGACTGGATGGCGGCAGGCGCGCTCTGCGCGACGCTGGCGGGCGACTGCAGCAGCATCAGGGCGGCGACGCAGACGGCGGAAAGTTTAAGCATGTGGCTGATCCTTTATGATTGCAATGCAATCAACTATAAATCATTCCAATGGGCAAGGACATAAAAAAAGGCAGCCGCAGCTGCCTTTCCATTGATGCGTGAGTTGCGTTACCGCACCTTGCGCAGGCGGGCGATTGCCGCCAGCTGGGCGATGGCGGTGGCCAGCTCGGACTGCGCTTTCGCGTAGTCGATCTTCGATTCCTTGTTGACCAGCTGCTCTTCGGCCAGTTTCTTGGCTTCGATCGCTTTTGCTTCGTCAAGGTCGTGACCGCGAATCGCGGTATCGGCCAGAACCGTCACCGCGTTCGGCTGCACTTCCAGGAGGCCGCCCGCGACGAAGACGAACTCTTCTTCTTCGCGGCCAACTACCTTGATCCGTACAGCACCCGGCTTGATGCGCGTGATCAGCGGGGTGTGCTTGGGGTAAATCCCCAGCTCACCCGCTTCACCCGGCAACGCGACGAACTCGGCTTCGCCCGAAAAAATCAGGGACTCAGCCGATACAACGTCAACGTGAATAGTGTTTGCCATGTGTTGTCCTATCGGTGTGAAGGAGCCGTATTAACCGAGCTTCTTGGCTTTTTCGATTGCTTCTTCGATCGTGCCAACCATGTAGAACGCTTGCTCAGGCAGGTGATCCAGCTCGCCCGATGCGATCATCTTGAAGCCCTTGATCGTGTCTTTCAGCGAAACGTACTTGCCTGGCGCGCCGGTAAACACTTCAGCGACGAAGAACGGCTGCGACAGGAAACGCTGCATCTTACGTGCGCGCGATACCAGCAGCTTGTCTTCCGGAGCCAGCTCGTCCATGCCGAGAATCGCGATAATGTCGCGCAATTCCTTGTAACGCTGCAGGGTGCCCTGGACAGCGCGGGCGGTGTCGTAGTGTTCCTGGCCGACGACGAGCGGGTCCAGCTGGCGCGAGGTCGAGTCGAGCGGATCGACCGCAGGGTAGATACCCAGCGAGGCGATGTCACGCGACAGCGCAACGGTCGAGTCCAGGTGAGCAAAGGTGGTTGCAGGCGACGGATCGGTATAATCGTCGGCTGGAACGTACACGGCCTGGACCGAGGTGATCGAACCGGTCTTGGTCGAGGTGATGCGCTCTTGCAGGCGGCCCATCTCTTCGGCCAGGGTAGGCTGGTAACCCACCGCGGAAGGCATACGGCCCAGCAGTGCGGATACTTCGGTACCGGCCAGCGTGAAGCGGTAGATGTTGTCCACGAAGAACAGAACGTCTTTGCCTTCGTCACGGAACGATTCAGCGATCGTCAGGCCGGTCAGCGCAACGCGCAGACGGTTACCTGGCGGCTCGTTCATCTGGCCGTAGACCATCGCCACTTTCGAGTTCTCTGGATTCTCCAGATCGACAACCTTGGCATCGGCCATCTCGTGGTAGAAGTCGTTACCTTCACGAGTACGCTCACCCACACCGGCAAACACGGAAACACCCGAGTGCGCCTTGGCGATGTTGTTGATCAGTTCCATCATGTTGACGGTCTTGCCGACGCCGGCGCCGCCGAACAGGCCGACTTTACCGCCCTTGGCGAACGGGCACACCAGGTCGATCACCTTGATGCCGGTTTCCAGCAACTCTTGCGACGGCGACAGTTCGTCGTACGCAGGAGCGACGCGGTGGATCGATGCGGTCCGCTCGTGCGACACAGGACCGCATTCGTCGATCGGATTGCCCAGCACGTCCAGAATGCGGCCCAAGGTCGCCTTACCGACCGGTACCATGATTGGCTTGCCGGTGTTCTGGATTGCCATGCCGCGACGCAGACCGTCGGAGGTACCCAGTGCAATGGTACGGACAATGCCGTCGCCCAGCTGCTGCTGTACTTCCAGGGTCAGTTCGGAGCCTGCCATTTTCAGTGCGTCGAAAACCTTCGGCATTGCATTGCGTGGGAACTCAACGTCCACCACAGCGCCGATACACTGAACGATTTTGCCATCAGCCATGTTCGTTCCTTCAATATTTAATTTAAATCGGGTTTAGACCGCTGCCGCACCGGCGACGATCTCGGAGAGTTCTTTGGTAATCGCTGCCTGGCGGGTCTTGTTGTAGACCAGTTTCAGCTCGCCAATGACGCTGCCGGCGTTGTCGCTTGCCGCTTTCATCGCCACCATACGCGCCGATTGCTCGGATGCGAGGTTTTCGGCGACCGCCTGGTATACCAGCGCTTCTACATAGCGCACCAGCAGCTCATCGATCACGGTTTGCGCTTCCGGCTCGTAGATGTAGTCCCAAGAGTGATTCCCCTTGTCGCCTTCGAGCTTGTCAGCGGCCAGCGGCAGCAACTGCTCCACCATCGGCTCTTGCTTCATCGTGTTAATGAACTTGGTGTAGCACAGGTAGACGGCGTCGAGCTTGCCTTCCTGGTATTCGTCGAGCATGACCTTGACAGGCCCGATCAACTTTTCCAGGTGCGGCGTATCGCCAATCTGGACCGCGTGCGACACGACCCGGATCCCTACCCGATTCAAAAAACCCAAACCCTTGTTGCCAATGGCAACCGCTTCAATCTTGTTGCCAGCTGCTTCCAGCTCGCGCGTCTTTTGCGTCCAGAGCCGCAGGATGTTGGTGTTCATGCCGCCGCACAGACCCTTGTCGGTCGTGACGACGATGAAGCCAACTGCCTTCGCCTCGACGTTCTTGGCTTGCGCCATGAACGGGTGCGTGTATTCCGGATTTGCTGAGGCAAGGTTGGCGGCGATATTACGAATCTTGTCACTGTAGGGACGAGCGGCCCGCATGCGATCCTGCGCTTTGCGCATTTTCGATGCGGCGACCATTTCCATCGCCTTGGTGATCTTCTTCGTATTCTCTACGCTCTTGATCTTGCCTCGTATCTCTTTGCCTGATGCCATGAGTCCTTACTCCTTTTGCGCCATCCAGCGCCGCGATCCTATGCGGCGCCATCAAACATTAATATGCGCCGGATTTCTTGAAGTCAGCAACAGCGGCAGCCATGGCAGCTTCGCCATCTTTGTCGAGCTGCTTGGTCTCTTCGATCTTGGACAGGAGCGCAGCTTGCTTGGTCTTCATGTAGCCGTGCAGGCCGGCTTCGAACGCCAGTACCTTCTTGACTTCGATATCGTCGAAGTAGCCCTTGTTCACTGCGAACAGCGACACGGCCATCAGCGAGATCGACAGCGGCGAGTATTGTGCCTGCTTGAGCAGTTCGGTGACGCGCGCGCCACGGTCGAGCTGCTTGCGGGTCGACTCATCGAGGTCGGAAGCGAACTGCGCGAACGCAGCGAGCTCACGGTACTGCGCCAGGTCGGTACGGATACCGCCGGACAGGTTTTTGATGACCTTGGTCTGGGCGGCGCCACCGACGCGCGATACCGAGATACCTGCGTTAATCGCTGGACGCACGCCAGCGTTAAACAGCGAGGTGTCCAGGAAGATCTGGCCGTCGGTAATCGAAATCACGTTGGTCGGCACGAAGGCGGAAACGTCGCCGGCTTGCGTTTCGATGATCGGCAGTGCGGTCAGCGAACCGGTCTTGCCCTTGACGGCGCCGCCGGTGAACTTCTCGACGTAGTCAGGGTTCACGCGTGCTGCGCGCTCGAGCAGGCGGCTGTGCAGGTAGAACACGTCGCCAGGATACGCTTCGCGGCCTGGTGGACGGCGCAGCAGCAGCGAGATCTGGCGATAGGCAACTGCCTGCTTCGACAGGTCGTCGTAGACGATCAGTGCGTCTTCGCCGCGGTCGCGGAAGTATTCGCCCATGGCGCAACCCGAGTACGGGCTGATGTACTGCATCGCGGCCGACTCGGAAGCCGATGCGGCGACGACGATGGTGTATTCCATCGCGCCGTGCGTCTCGAGCGAGCGCACGATGTTCTTGATGGTCGATGCCTTCTGGCCGATCGCGACGTAGATACACGTCATGTTCTGGCCCTTCTGGTTGATGATCGCATCAATCGCGACAGCCGACTTACCGGTCTGGCGGTCACCAATGATCAGCTCGCGCTGGCCACGGCCGATCGGTACCATCGAGTCGATCGACTTCAGGCCGGTCTGCATAGGCTGCGACACGGACTGACGGGCGATCACGCCCGGGGCGATCTTTTCGATTGGCGCGGTCAGCTTGGCGTTGACCGGACCCTTGCCGTCGATCGGCTGGCCCAGTGCGTTGACGACACGGCCCTTCAGTTCAGGACCGATCGGCACTTCCAGGATGCGGCCGGTGGTCTTGACGGTGTCGCCTTCCGAGATGTGCTCGTAAGCACCCAGAATCACGGCGCCGACGGAGTCGCGCTCGAGGTTCATCGCCAGGCCAAACGTGTTGCCTGGGAATTCCAGCATCTCGCCCTGCATCACGTCCGACAGACCATGGATACGGCAGATACCGTCGGCGACGGAGATGACCGTGCCTTGATTACGAACTTCAGCGGAACCTTCGAGGCCCTGGATCCGGGTCTTGATCAGTTCGCTGATTTCTGATGGGTTAAGTTGCATGCTAACTCCTAATAGTTTCTTGATGCGTAGGGCAAGCGGCGGGAACGCCGGCGAGCGGTGCGATTGGTTACGACGTCAGGGCAACGGCCATCTGTTGCAGCTTGGCGCGTACCGAGGTATCGAGCACTTCATCACCGACGACCACGCGCACACCACCGATCAGCGATGGATCCACTGTCACCGTTGGGTTGAGCTTGCGGCCAAATTTCTTTTCCAGCGTCTGCACCAGTTCTGCCACCTGGGTGGCCGAGATGTCGAATGCGCTAGTGATGCTGGCATCGGCGGCGCCTTCATGGGCATTTTTCAGCACATGGAACTGGGCGCCGATTTCCGGCAGCAGCGAAACGCGGCGGTTTTCGATCAGCATGGCGATGAAGTTTTTGGCTTCAACGCTCAGCGGCGACTGCACCAGCGACGCAAACGCGTCGGCCACTTGCGCGGACGACACGTTCGGGTTGCGGGCAAAATCCTGCACATCCGAATTGACGCCGATGTTGGCCAGTTCGGTGACGATATTCGACCACGTGGCCATGTCGCCGGTTTGGGCGACACGGAACAACGCTTCGGCGTAAGGACGGGCG
>JAZKFW010000030.1:0-1534 GCA_040386255.1 Pseudomonadota bacterium | reverse complement strand
TGCTGTCCATGATGAACGGGTCGCCCGGCGCCAGCTTGAGCGCCTTGTCGATCAGTTCCAGCGCTTCCTGCAGGCGCACATTGCGCTCGGCCAGCGAGTAGCCGAGCGCGTTGTATGCGTGGTGGTTGTCGGGCGCCTGCACGATCACTTCGCGCAGCGATTTTTCCATCACGTCGAGGCGGCCGGTCTTCTCGGCGAGCAGGGCGAAATCGTACAGCAGGTCGGGGTTCGCCGGGAATTTGGCGACGCCGGCCTGCATCAGCGCGAAGGCCTGCTCCTGCTGGCCGGCGTCGCGCAGGATCTGCCCTTCGGCCAGCACCAGCTGCGCCTGCTCGGAAGCCTGCGCCGTATCGACGCCGGCGAGCAGCTTGCGGGCGCCGTCGGTGTCGCCCTGCTTGCCGATCAGCTGGGCACGCTTCAGCTGGGCGTTGAACCAGGCGGCGCGCTCGCCGTCGCCGACCTTTTCGAGCCACGCCATCGCGCCCTTCAGGTCGCCGCGCTCCTCGGCCAGCTGGGACAGCAGCAGAAACACTTTCGAGCCGTCGCGCTCGGGGTCGGGATTGGCCGCCAGCACCTCGGCGAAGCGGACGAAATAGCCCTCGCCGCCGGCCTGGTCGTTCAGTTGCAGCGACAGGATGCCGAGCGCGTACAGCGTGCCGAGGTTGTCCGGCTGGGCCTTGAGCAGCTCCAGGAATTGCTTGCGCGCCGGCTCGAACTGCTTGCGGTTGACCAGCAGGCGGGCGTAGGCGGCGCGCACTTCGCGCGCGTTCGGGTTGGCGGCCAGGAACTGCTCCAGCACGCCGGTCATGGCAGCTTCGTCTTCGCTGGCCTGGGCCAGCGTCAGCACCGCCAGCTCGGAATCGGGCTTGAGCGCCAGCGCCGCGCGCGCTTGCTCGAGCGCGACGTCGGCGGCGCCGCGCGCCAATGCCGCCTGCGCCAGCACGACGTGCGCTTCCATGGTGCCGGTGTAGGGCGTGACCAGGCGCTCCAGCATCGCCGTGCCGGCCGCCTTGTCCTTGGCGCGCACCAGCAACTGCTGCGCCTGGAACATCGCCAGACCGCGATCGGCCGGCGCGGCGTCGGCCAGCCGCTTGCGCAGGATCGGCTCGGCTTCGGCGAGGCTGTCGGACAGCAGCATGAAGGCCAGGTGGTATTGGGCCGCCTCTTCCGACTCGGGCGCCAGTTCGCGCCAAAGGCGGATCGCCGCCAGCGCCTGGTCGGCCTGGCGCGCCGCCTGCGCCATTTCGCCGGCGCGCTGGGCCAGGCGCGGATCGCGCGTCTTGTGCGCCGCCGCCATCAGCGTGACGTAGGGCCCCTGCCAGTTGCCGTTGCGAAATTCGATTTCAGCCGCCATCAGCGCGTACAGCAACTCCTTGGTCAGGGGCACGTTGGGCAGCCTGGCGTCGGCCGCCGGCGCCTCGGCTGCGGCCTGGACCTGGGCCTGGGCCGGCAGCGCGCACGCGGACAGCAAGCCTGCGAAGGTTACAATGGCGAAAGCGTTTTTCAAGGCAATTCCAAGATGACACGAATGATT
>JAZKFW010000029.1:0-27534 GCA_040386255.1 Pseudomonadota bacterium | reverse complement strand
GCCACAAAATCCAACTTGTTTCTTCGGCGCGATTTGCGGCCCCGCCGATTATTGCTCTGACATTAAGACATTCACGCGTGAATGTCTTAATGTCAGACCTGACACCAGCGTTTGGGGTTTAGTTTTCGGCGGCGTCGGCGGTCTCGTCGCCCACGCGCGGCGCCAGCCGGGCGAGCTGCTCCATCAGTTGGGCGAAGCGCTGCTGGCCGGGCTGGATCTTGTCGACGTGCATCAGCACCTCGGTGGCCTCGGCGCTCAGCGCTTCGTTGTAGCCGAGCTGCTGCATGTGCGACAGCAGGATCTGCGCGGCGTTGAACAAGATACGCAGGTTGTTGGGCAACTGCTCGCGGGCGTGACGCATCCAGCCGACCGCTTCCGGCATTTTGCCGGTCTTCCACAGCAGCACGCCCTGGTTCATCAGGTCGGAGGCATCCTTTTTCGACGCGCGGATCAGCTCGATGCCCTCCTCGCCCATGCGCGCCTTTTCGAAAATCCTCTGCACTTCTTCGAGCAGCAAGGTGTTGTCGTGGTTGTTGCGCGCCACGTAGCACAGCAGCTCGACCGGCGACTCCTTGACCCCGACCGCCAGCAGCAGCGTCGCCATCTCCAGGCAGGTCGGCGTGTCGGGCCGCCCCGGCTGGGCGTTGAGCATTTCTTCGAGCTCGTCGCCGGCCTTGCGGGCCCGGCGGAAGTCGCCGCTCTCGTGGTAGACCATGCCCTCGGTGATCTTGGCGCGCAGCTGGATATGGTCGTCGGCGGCAAATTCGCGCTGCACCGCCAGCAGCAGCAGCAGCGCTTCCTTCACCTCGTTCTTCTGGCCGCACACGCGCGCCAGGCCGAGGTAGGCGTCGGCCGATTTCATGGCCGAATATTCGCCGATGGCGATGCACTTGCGGAAGGCCTTCTCGGCCATGCCCATGTTGCCCAACTTGAGGCAGACCTGGCCGAGGTTGCGCTGGCGCGGCACCGAATTGGGCGACAGCCGCGCGGCGCGCTCGAGGATCCCGCAGGCTTCTTCCGGCTGGCCCATCAGCTGGTAGGCGTTGGCCAGCTGGTCGTAGGCGTCGATGTAATAGCGGTTATCGGCGATCACTCCCTGGAAAATCTGGCGCGCCTGCTCGTATTCACCGTTGGCCATGCGGATCTTTGCCAGCCCCGACCTGGCCCACTGGTATTCGCGCTCGTGCATCACCTGCTCGTAGGCCTCGCGCGCCTTCCCCGGCTCGCCGCTCTTGAGCATCAAGGACGCCTTCATGCGCAGCAGCTCGATGCGGTGCACCTTGTCGATCTCGATCTGGGCGTCGCACAGCCTGGCCGCGCGCAGGTAGTCCTTTTCGGCATAGGCCAGGTCGATCATCTTGAAGACCTGCTTCTTGTGCCACACCCGGTTCAGGCGCGTCAGCAGCACGCCCTCGGTGATCGGCTTGATCAGGTAGGCGTCGGGCTGGTGCTCGGCCGCGCCCATCACCGACTCGACGCTCTTTTCGGCCGACACCATCATCCACACGCTGCTCGGCATCAGCAGGTGGCGCAGGCGCGCTTCCTCCAGCACCTGCTGGCCGTTCTTGCCTTCGCCGAGGTTGTAGTCGCACAGGACGACGTCGTAGCGCACGCGCGCCAGCAGCGCGATCGCTTCGCCGCCGCTGGAGGCCTGGTCGATATTCTTGGCGCCGAGGTTGCGCAGGCTTTCGCGCAGCAGCTGGCGGATGCCGATGAAGTCGTCCACCACCAGGTAATTCTTGTCGGCCCAGTCGACGTTGGCGAGGGCCGCCGCGCCGGCGCTGTCGTGCGGCGACCGCGCGCTCATGGCAGCGTCAGCACGAAACAGCCGCCGCCGTGGGTGCCGCCGTTTTCGAGCCGCACCGAGCCGCAACGGTTGCGGTGCTTGTGCATCTTCGCCACCTCGCTGGAAAAGTAGAGGCCAAGGCCGGTGCTGTTGGTCATGAAGTTGACGCCGGTGCCGACCCCGCTCATGGCCGAGACGCCGGCCTCGATCATCGCGGCCGGGTAGCCGGGGCCGTTGTCCTCGACGCGCACTTCGAGGCAGCCGTCGACGACGGCGACCGACAGGACGATGGTGTCGGCGGTGTAGTTGATGGCGTTGTTGATGGCGTGACCGAGCACGCCGATGATCAGGTCTTCGTCGAAGTGCCAGATCTGCTGCGGGTCGAAGTCGGTCAGCAGCATGATGCCGCGCGATTTGAGCAGCACGCGCGCCGACGACACCACCTGCTCGACCAGGTGGCCGATGCCGAGCGGCTGCATGTCGAACGGGTATTCGGGCTTGCCGACCTGCTTGTACAGCGCCAGCAGCTGCATCAGGTTGTCGTTGAGGCGCTTGGTCTGGTACAGCATGTGCGCCATCTGCGGATAGGCCGGCCCGATCGCCGGCGTGGCGGCGTGCAGCAACGATTCCAACGTGCCCGACAGCACGCTGATCGAATTTTTCATGTCGTGCGCGGTCGAGGCAAGGAACAGGAACAGCTCGTTCGAGCCGGGCGTATCGTCAATCGTCAAGGAACCTCCAACGGCCGGAACAGGTCGAAAAACTATTGCCGTGCGACAATTATAACCGGGTTCCGGCGGCGCTCTTGACGAATACCTCAGCAAACCGGCGGCTGTTGTATTCCGCGTCAGCGCGCCGCGCGGCGCCCGCGCAGGCGGAAGCGGCCGGGGTCGAGGGCGGCCGCCAGGCTGGTCTCGACGGGCAGCGGCTCGCCTTCGAGGCTGGCCGCCAGCAGCTCGGCCGCCAGCGGCGCCCAGGTCAGCCCGCGCGAGGCGTAGCCCAGCAACGCGTACAGGCCGCGCTGGCGCGGCAGCTCGCGCAGCCGTTCGGCGCCCAGTATGCAGGCCGGGTCGGGCAGCGCGCCGACCAGCGGCAGGCGGTCCGGCGCCACCGAGCGAAATCCTACCCGCCCGCTGAGCGGCGCGTCGTGGCCGAGCGACGGGTCGTCCAGCATCGAGCGCAGCCTGACGAGGTTTTCCTGCTGGCTGGAGGCGCGCAGGTCCGGATCGAGGTCGTCGTCGTAAGTGGCGCCGACGCTGTGCACGCCGCCGGCGGCGGGGGTGACGTACGCTTCGCGGCACAGCACGAATTTCAAAACCTGGGTCTGACCCCGGTTTTGCAAGTTTTGTTCCAAAACCTGGGTCTGACCCCGGTTTTGCAAGTGGGTGACCTGGCCGCGCACGCGCGCCAGCGGCAGGCAGGCCGACTGCGCCAGGTCGGCGGCGCCGGCGCCGTTGGCGAGGACGACGGTGGGCGCCTGCGCGATGACGGCGCCGCCGGCGTCCAGCACGCGCCATTCGGCGCCGGCCGGCTCCAGCGTCACGCTGCCGGCGCCGAACACTTGGCGCAGGCGCGGCCCGCAGGCATCGAGCATGGCCTGGCAGGCGCTGGCCGGGCGGATCCAGCCACCCTGCGGGAACAACCAGGCGCCATGCGGCGCGAGGCCGGCGAAGCGCGCCGCGGCGCGGTCGCGGTCGAACCATTCGGCGTATGCCGGCGGCAGGCGGCGCGCGTCGGCCGTGGCCTGCTGCAGCCGGGCGTGCGCGGCATCCTTCGCCACATGCAGCACGCCGCAGCCGGCGCCTTCGATGGCGGCGCCGACGCCGCCCAGCTTTTGCCAGTAGCCGAGCGCGAACAGGAAGGCGGCGCGCGACAGGCGCGAGGCGATGTTGTCGTCTTTCGACAGCAGCGGCATGGTGATGCCGGCCAAGTTGCCGGATGCTTCCATCGCCGCCCGCGCATGCCGCTCGACCAGCGTGACTTGCCAGCCGCGCGCGCACAAGCGCTCGCAGGCGGCGGCGCCGGCCAGTCCGGCGCCGATGACGATGGCGCGCCGCGCCGGCGCCGGCGGGCTCGGTGCGACCGGCTTGCGCGTGGCGAAGCGCGCGCCCTGCCCTTGTGCGTCGAAAACCCAGCCGGTTGCCGCCAGCGCCGCTCGCAGGGCCGCCGTCAGACCGTCTGCATGGAGCATGGCGTCGGCGGCCAGCAGCCGCGCCAGCGGACGGGCGAAGCCGGCTTCCTCGCGGCCGTGAAGGCGGACAGCGTCGATGCGCGCGGACAGCTGCGACAGCGCGACTTCGAGCGGCGCATGCAGCAGGTCGAGCGTGACCGCGGCGTCATGCTGCACCACGCGCTCGAAGCCGGGCAGCTCGCCGCCGGCCAGCGCGATCACGTGCAGGCGCGCCGGCCGCTGCGGATCGTCACGCCAGCGGGCGAGCAATTGCGCAAAGGCGCCGCCGTCCCACTGCGAATCGAAGACGACGAAACGCTCGCGTCCGCGCCAGTGCGGCAGGAAGTCCATGACGCTCAGCGCGGCGCGCGCCTGAAGCAGGCCAGGTCGTGGTCGTCGACCATGCCGATGCCCTGCATGTAGGCGTAGACGATGGTCGAGCCGACGAACTTGAAGCCGCGTTTTAACAAGTCCCTGGAGATGCGGTCGGACAGCTCGGTCTTGGCCGGCCGCGCGCCGCTCGGCCAGTGATTGACGATCGGCGCGCCATCGACGAAGGCCCACAGGTACCGGTCGAGCGTGAGTCCTTCTTCGCGCAGGCGCAGATAGGCCTGGGCGTTGGTGATCGCCGCCGCCACCTTCAGGCGGTTGCGCACGATGCCGGCGTCGGCCAGCAGCGCAGCCACCTTGTCGGCATCGTAGCAGGCGATCTTTGCGGCGTCCCAGCCGTCGAAGGCGGCGCGGTAGTTGGCGCGCTTGTTGAGGATGGTCTCCCAGCTCAGGCCGGCCTGCGCGCCTTCCAGGTTGAGCATCTCGAACAGCGTATTCTCGTCGTGGCAGGGCACGCCCCATTCGTGGTCGTGGTAGTCGAGATAACGGGGATTGGCCATGTTGGCCCAGCTGCAGCGGGTCGGGTTCATACGGTGAAGTATACATCGGCCGGCGGCGACCGTAAGATGACAGCCATGTACTCACCCTCCCATTTCGACGAATCCCGCACAGCCACGCTGCACGCGCTGATCGAGGCGCATCCGCTCGGCACGCTCGTCATGCACACCGAGGCCGGCCTGGTGGCCGACCATATCCCGTTCGAGATCGGCGCGCCCACCGAGGCGGCGCCGCACGGCACGCTGCGCGCGCACGTCGCGCGCGCCAATCCGCTGTGGCGCCAGGGCGGGGCCGAGGCGCTGGTGGTGTTCCAGGGGCCGTCGGCCTATGTGTCGCCGTCGCTGTACCAGGAAAAGCCGGTCAGCGGCAAGGTGGTGCCGACCTGGAATTACGCGGTGGTGCAGGCGCATGGCGCGCTGCGCGCGATCGAAGATCCGGCGTGGCTGCTGGCGCTGCTCGAGCGGCTGACGGCGCGCCACGAAGCGCCGCGCGCGGCGCCGTGGGCGGTGCGCGACGCGCCGCCGGAATACATCGCCACGCTGCTGAAGGCGATCGTCGGCATCGAGATCCCGCTCGACCGATTGAATGGAAAATGGAAGCTGAGCCAGAACCGCCCACCGGCCGACCGCGCCGCGGTGGCGGCCGACAGTGCGGCGCTGGCGCCGCTGATGGCAGCGCTGAGGGTGAATTAGGACGTGACCTTGCCGGCCGCGAGGCCGAGGCGGCGCTTCTTGGGGCCGGCCGGCAGCATCAGGTTCTGCAGGCTGGTGACGAGCTTGACTTCGCCGTCGACGACCGCCTGGTCGAGATGCTGCATCAGGCGCGCGAACAGGCCTTCGCCGCGCGCCTGTCCGGTGGCGTACACCGCCGCCCAGGCGTTGCGGCCGGAGCGCTTGGCCAGGTAGAGCCCCTGGTCGGCCAGTTCCACCACTTCCGACCAGCTGAGCAGGCGCGGCTCGCTCGGTAGGAACGGGAAGCAGGCAAAACCGATCGAGCACGTCTTCGACACGCGGCTGCCGTCGGGCAGCACGAATTGGCGGTCGGCGACAGCGAGGCGGATCCGTTCCGCCACCGCCCCGGCGTCGTCGCGGTTGGTGGCGCGCGCCAGCACCAGGAACTCCTCGCCGCCCCAGCGGATCAGGTAATCGGACTCGCGGAACACTTCGCGCAGCCGCTCCTGCATCTGCACCAGCACGGCGTCGCCGGCGGCGTGGCCGTGGCGGTCGTTGACTTCCTTGAAGTGGTCGAGGTCGACCATGAAGAACACCAGGTCCTTGCCGGGCACGGCGTCGCGCTCGCCGCCCTGGCGCAGCGGATCGTCGTAGCGGCGCAGGCTCATGCCGACGTCGGCGTCGACGTGCTGCAGGAAGAAGCGGCGGTTGCGCAGGCCCGTCAGCTGGTCGGTCAGGCTGACTTCTTCGAGCGCATGGTAGGCCTGTTCGAGCTCGAGGTTTTTTTCGAGCAGCTGGTCCTGGGTCGCGCTCAGCGTGCGCAGCGTGGCAGCCACCTGGCGGTAGGCGTTGGCGTTATCGAGCGCGATCGCGCCGTAGGCACACAAGGTGCGGAAGATCAGCCGTTCGCGCTCGCCGTAGGCGTCCGCATGCAGCGACTGCACCGTCATCGCGCCGAGCACTCGGTCGCCCACCAGCAGCGGCGCGAACAGCTGGCTTTGGGTCGGCTCGGTGCCGGGGATCAGGTTCGGCGAGATGGCGTCGGGGTCGGCGTCGACCAGGATTTCGCGCCGCTCGCGCACGCAGCGCGCGGAGTTGGCGTGCGGGTCCGACAGCGCCAGCCGGATCGGCGGCAGCGTCTTGCCGGCTTCGATGCCGAAGGCGCAGCGCATGGTGACGCCATCGGCATCGAGCAGGAACACCGAAAAGTGGGTGGCGTCGAGTAGGCCGTGGACGTGGCGATCGAGCGCGCGGAATACGGCGGCGGCGTCGAGGTGGGTGGTGATTTCCTGGCCGATCGCCGACAGGTGCTCGAGCGTGGCGCTGATCTGCTGCAGCGCTTCGGCGCGACGCGCTTCGGCCGCGGCCAGCTGGCGATGGTGCTCGCCCTCGGCCTGGGCGCGTTCGGTCTGGTATTGCACCCGCATGGCGATGGCGCGGTTGGTGGCCTCGGTGCCGTGGGTCTGTTCGCGCGCGGCGCCGGCGCGCAGCGCCACCTCGTAGGCGGCGGCATAGTCGCCGCCGCCGGCGTATTCGCGCGCCATGGCGTCGAACAGCGCGGCCGGCACGGTGAAGCCGTCGATGGTGGCGGCCACCTCGAGCGCCTGCTGCAGGTAATGCAGCGCGGCGTTGGGCGCCGACAGCGGCGCCGGCGCCGGCAGCGCGTGGCGCGCGTGGATTTCGGCCAGCACCCTGAGCGCGGCGATCTGGTTGTAGGCGTCGCAGTGCTCGCGCGCCAGCGCCAGCGACGCGGCGGCCATCGCCAGCGCTTCCCGCGGACGGTCAAGGCGCGACAGTGCATCGGCCTGGCCGCGGCGCGCGCCGCAATGGAAATCGGCCTGGCCGAGCGCCGCGGCGCGCACTTCGAGGCGGGCGAAGCTGTCCAGCGCGGCGGTGTAGTCGCCGCTGTCGAGCGCGAGGTCGCCCAGGTATTCGAGGGCGACGGCGTAGGCGCGCGAACCGGCCAGCGGCGCCAGCGTGGCGAGCGCTTCGTGCAGCAGCTGCTGGGCGGCGTCGCGCTGGCCCAGCTGGCGCAGCGTTTCGGCGGTCTGCATCAGGGCCAGGCCGACGCTCATCGGCCAGCCGGCCGGGCGCGCCAGGTCGAGGCCGCGCTGCATCCACTCGAGCGCGGCGTGGTGCGCATTGAGGCTGGTGAAGCCGTTGCCGATGTTGGTGGCGAGGTTGACCGCGCGCCGCACCTGGCCGGTGGCGAGCGCGGTTTCGTAGCTGCCCATCATCAGGCTGATGGCGCGGCCGAAGTCGCTGGCCTGGAAGGCGCTGGTGCCGGTGTAGTCGTCGATCCAGCCGCGCGCGGCCGGGTGCAGCCCGGCGGCGTTGCGGTCGAAGCGCTTGCCCCAGCGCGCCTCGGCGTCGTGGACGTTGCGGAACACGGCGAACAGCGCGGAGGCGGCGTCGCAGATTTCGACGCGCATGGCGCAGCCGGCACGGCGGGCGCAATCGGCGGCGTGCGCCATTTCGGTATCGCTGTCGGCCAGGTCGCCGCCGTCGACGTCGATCCAGGCGCGCAGCCAGTGGACGTCGGCACTGCCGGCCCAGTCAGCGCATTGTTCGAACGCCTGCAAGGCCTCGGCCGCCAGCGCGCGCGCGCTGTCGAGTTCGCCGGCCAGCCACGCCGTTTCGGCGCGCACGAGGGTCAGGCGCGCTTCGGCCTGGCGGCGCTCGCCATCGGGCCGCTGGGCGGCGAGCGGCGCCGCTTCGCGCGCCAGCGACAGCGCGCGCGCCGGGTCGCGCTGGCGCAGGTGCCATACCATCTGCACCAGCGGATCGAGGCGAGCCGCTCCCTGCAGGTGCGCCAGTTGCGCCTCGCACGGTGCCAGCTCCTCGTCCAGTATTAACATCTGAAGCAATGACGTCCCCGTTCAAATACCGTCGCGACCGGCGGATTTGATGCCGGTGTGCATCATTATTTCACACATTGCGTAATTTGCCCGGTATTCCGCCATCATTGGCGCGCCGCAACAACGGCGCGGCCGGCGCCGCCCGCACAGCCGGGCGCCGGCGCGCCGCCATGCGCGGAAGCGCCGCTGTCGTGCGGCCTTCCGCGTCGCCGCGCCTTTCGCCGGCTAGCCCGCGCCGGCGGCGGCCGGCATCTTGTCTTTCTTGGCGTCGGCCTTGGCCGGCTTCATCTGCTGGGCGGCCTTCAGATGCTGCTCGACGGTTGGCTGAATGCGCGCCACCAGTGCCTTGAGGTCGGCATCCTTGGCTTTTTTGTGGGCGGCGCCGAGCATGCTGTGCATCTTCTTGTGGTCGTCCACCCCGGCCTGCTTCATGTAGGCCTTGTCGAAGGCGTCGCCGGACAGCGCGCCGAGCTTGTCGGCCATGGCCTTGTGCTTCTTGTCGATTTCGGTCGGCAAGGTCACCGCCCTGGCGGCGGCCAGTTGCTGGATGTCGGTCAGCGCCTTGGTGTGGTCATCGATCATCTGCCTGGCGTAGGTCTTGACCGAGTCGTTCTGGCTCTTGCTGTCGGCCAGCTTGGCCATTTCGATCTCGGCCATGTTGCCGGTCGCCATATCCCGCAGGATCTTCTGGTCGGCCTTGCTGAGCGGCTTGCTGGCGGGCGCGGTGGTGGTGGTGGTGCTGGTGGTGCTGGTGGTGCTGGTGGTGGCCGCCGGCTTCTGGCCGGGGCCCGGGGCGGTCTGGGCGCCGGCTGCCGGCGCGCCCAGCATGGCGGAGGCGGCCGCAACGGCCAGCAGGGTCTGCACGACTGGGTTCATGCGCATGTCGTTCTCCTGGAAAAATTGAGTTGAGAAACACAACAAGTTGTAATACCCTTCCTTCAGCAGTTTAGCTTTCATGAACACGGCCCAGCGCCAGTTAGCCGCGCGGCAAATGCCGCCGCCTTCCCACCCGGCCGATTTGATGTGCGTCAACGGAATCCGGAGGCGCGCCGCCACACTGAGGGATGCCCATCCGCGAAGCACTGAACAAGGTGAAGCAACGGCGGCTGGCGATGGCGCTGGCCGTGGCGGCGCTGCTGGGCGGCGCGTATGCGGCGCGCGCGCTGCTGTTCGGCGCCGAAGTGAAGGTGTACCCGGTGGAGCGACGCGAGCTGGTGCAGACGGTGGTGGCCAGCGGCCGCGTCGAAACCCCGCTGCGCATCGAGATCGGCAGCCAGGTCACCGGCGCCATCGCCGCCATTCCCGTCGCCGAGGGGCAGGCGGTGAAGGCGGGCCAGGTGCTGATCGAACTCGAGCATGGGGAGGCAGATGCCGCGGCAGACCAGGCGCGCGCCGCCGTCGGCCAGGCCGACGCGCGCCTGCTGCAGGTGCGCGCCGTCGGCCTGCCGGTGGCGCAACAGGCCCTGCGCCAGGCGCAGGCGAACCTGGTCACGGCGCGGCGCCAGTTCGCGCGCAGCAAGGAGCTGTTCGCGCGCGGCTTTGTCGGCCAGGCCGCGCTCGACGAGGCGCAGCGCAGCCTGGAGGTGGCCGAAAGCGCGGCCGCCAGCGCGCGCGTGCAGGAGCGCAGCATGGGCGACGAGGGCAGCGACGTCCTGACGGCGCGTGCCGCGCTGGCGCAGGCGCGCGCGGCGCTGCGGCTGGCCGAGGCGCGGCTGGCCTACGCCACCATCCGGGCGCCGGCCGACGGCGTGCTGATCGCGCGCGCGGCCGAACGCGGCGACGTCGTGCAGCCGGGCAAGGTGCTGATGGTGCTGTCGCCGGCCGGCCGCACCCAGCTGGTGGTGCAGATCGACGAGAAGAACATCGCGCTGCTGCGCCTGGGCCAGGCGGCGCTGGCGTCGGCCGACGCCTATCCGGGCCGGCGCTTCCACGCCGTGCTGGCGTACGTCAATCCGGCGGTCGACCCGCAGCGCGGCTCGCTGGAAGTGAAGTTCGACGTGCCGCAGCCGCCGGACTACCTGCGCCAGGACATGACGGTGTCGGTCGACGTCGAGGTGGCGCGGCGCGCCAACGCGATCGTGGTGCCGACCGAGACGCTGCACGACACGGCGGGGCGCGCGCCGTGGGTGCTGAAGGTGGCCGGCCGGCGGCTGCGGCGCCAGGCGGTGACGCTGGGGGCCAGCGGCGGCGGCAACACCGAAATCGTGGCCGGACTGCAGCCGGGCGACCTGGTGGCGCCGGCGGCCGGCGCCGGCGTCGCCGAAGGGGCGCGCGTGCGGCCGCTGACGGGAGCGGCGGCCAACGGCGCCGGCACGCAGCCGGCGGCGGGAACGGCGGCGCCGATGCCGGGCCTGGCGCCGGCGCCCGGAAGCTGACGCCATGCCGTTCGAATGGATCGCCGCCATCCGCTTCCTGCGCGAGGGGCGCATGCAGTCGGTGTTCATCATCAGCGGCGCGGCGATCGGGGTGGCGGTGATCGTATTCATGTCGGCCCTGCTGGAAGGGATGCAGGGCAACCTGATCCGGCGCGTGCTCAGTTCGCAGCCGCATATCGTGCTGGAGCGGCCGAAGGACGCCGCGCGCGTGCTGCGCCAGCTGCAGCCGGGCCAGGCGGGGCTGGCCATCGTGCAGACGCCGCCGCAGCGCCCGGATAACATCGACCAGTGGCAGAAGGTGCGCGACGAGATGCTGGTGCGCAGCGATATCGTCGCGGTGGCGGTGACCATCAGCGGCCCGGCGTTCGCGGTGCGCGGCGAGACCGGCCAGGCCATTGCGCTGACCGGCATCGAACCGGAGCCGTACGCGCGCATCGTGCCGCTGCCGCAAAAGATCGTCGCCGGCAGCTACCGCATGACCAGCTCCGACGTGCTGATCGGCAAGCAGCTGGCGACCGACCTCGGCATCGGCGTCGGCGACAAGCTGCGCCTGGTCACCTCGGTGGGCGGGACGGCGACGCTGAACGTCAGCGCCATCGTCGACCTCGGCAGCCGCGGCGCCAACCAGCGCGCCACTTTCGTGCTGCTGTCGACCGCGCAGAGCCTGCTGCACCGCACCGGCGGGGCGTCGAGCATCAACCTGACGGTGCCGGAACCGTTCGACGCCGAGCTGGTGGCGCAGTCGATCGCCGGCCAGACCGGGCTCGAGGCGCTCAGCTGGATCGCCACCAACAATGAGTTCTTTCTCGCGCTCAACGCGCAGCGCTTCACGATCGGCATGATCCGCCTGTTCATCGGGCTGTCGGTGGCGGCCGGCATCGCCAGCGTGCTGGTGGTATCGGTGGTGCAACGCTCGAAAGAGATCGGCATCCTGCGCGCGATGGGCGGCTCGCGCGGGCAGATCATGCGCGTGTTCCTGCTGCAGGGCGCGGTGGTCGGGCTGCTCGGCTCGGTGACGGGCTCGACGCTGGCGACGCTGCTGGCGGCCGGCTGGCGCCTGGCCGCGCGCAGCCCCGACGGCACGCCGCTGTTCCCGGTCGAGATCAGCGTCAAGCTGTACCTGCTGGCGGCGCTGCTGGCGACGCTGACCGGGCTGGTGGCCGCCGTCACGCCGGCCATGCGCGCCGCCCACATGCTGCCGGTGGAGGCGATCCGTGGCTGACGACGTGCTGCGCCTGGAAGGCATCACCAAGACCTACGGCGCCGGCGCGGCCGCCACCGAGGTGCTGCACGGCATCGACCTGCGGCTGGCGCGCGGCGAGTTCGTCGCGCTGATCGGGCCGTCCGGTTCCGGCAAGAGCACACTGCTCAACATCATCGGCCTGCTCGACCGCCCTACCTCCGGCATCCTCAGCATCGACGGGCGCGACACCGCCACCCTCGACGACGACGCCTTGACGCGCCTGCGCGGCCGCAGCATCGGCTTCATCTTCCAGTACCACTACCTGATCACGGCGTTCACGGCGCTGGAGAACGTGATGATGCCGGAACTGCTGGAGCGCGGCAGTCCCGACCAGGCGATGCGCGACCATGCCTTGGACCTGCTCGGCCAGGTCGGGCTGGCGCAGTGGCGCGACCACATGGCCGGCGCGCTGTCGGGCGGCCAGCAGCAGCGGGTGGCGATCGCCCGCGCGCTGGCGCTCAATCCGCCACTGGTGCTGGCCGACGAGCCGACCGGCAACCTCGACACGAAGTCGGCCGACGGCGTGTTCCAACTGATGCGCCGCGTCAGCGCCGACAGCGGCACGACGTTCCTGTTCGTTACCCACAACACCGCATTGGCGCACCGCTGCGACCGGCTCGTCGAACTGGTCGACGGCCGGATTGTCAGCTAGTAGCGCGGCGTGGGCGGCGGCGCCGGCGCCGCGCCCGGTGCGACGGCCAGCGACTGCTTCAGGCTGTCCGCGTGCGGATTGGAAAATTTTCCGGCCTGGACGTCCGCGACAGCCACCTTCTGCCGATAGTAGGCGTTGGTCAGGTTCTCGCTGAAGCGGATGTCGTTGACCCCGACCGACACCAGGCTGCCGTACAGGCCCTTGGTGCCGGACCAGACCACGACGTCGCCATCGCCGACCGACCCCTGGGCGATTTTGGACCAGTTGACGAGGGTCAGGCCGGCGGCGGCGTTGAGCGAGAACTGGTTCTTGAGCATGAAGCGGTTGACCGCCTTTTCGTTATTGAGCACCAGCGCGATGGCGCCGGCCTCGGCGCCGATCTGCGCGCCGGCGCTGAGGCCGCCGATGTTGTAGAACGCCGGGTCGCTCCAGGCGCCGTCGGCGCGCCTGATCAGCAGCACGCCGGTGCCGCCGCTGGCGCCGACGCCGAGCGCCGCGCGGCCGTAGCGCGGCACCAGGAAGACGCCCTTGGCCTGCTGCAGCAATTCGCGCATGCGCGGTTCGGGAAGCATCTTCTGCACCACCGCGGCGGCGTCGGTGACGTGCTTGATGGCCGCCGTTTCCTGGCGGGCGTCGGTACCGGCCGCGGCCGGCGGATCGCCGGCGCGACGCTCCAGCACGGCCTGGGCGGAGGCAAGGCCGCTGGCGGCCATCAGCGCAAGCGCGCACGCTGCCCCCACCACGCGCTTATTGACTATTCTTGTTTGCATTTTCGGCTCCTTGAAGTGAATGGCGCACCTGTTCAGGACGGGTTGGGCACCTCCTTTGGACTGGCCTCGCGGGCCCAGGCGCGCAGCCGCATCGCCAGCGCCAGCAGCAGCACGCCGGTGGCGATGGCATACAGGCCGACCAGCCAGACGAGCGCGAGGGCGCCGGCGCCGAGCGGATACAGGAAGACGACGACGCCGAACACGATCGAGGCGATGCCGCTCAGTACCAGCAGCAGTTCGCCGTGGATGCGGCGGCGCAGGCGGATGGCGATGACGAGGTCGAGCACGCCGGTGACGAGGGCGTTGGCGCCGATCAGCAGCACCAGCACCAGCGCGGTGATTGCAGGATGCGCCAGCGCGATCAGCGCCGCGCCGACGCCGGCCAGGCCGGCAATGAGCAACACCCACCAGTGATCGTCGGCCGCGCGGTTCTTGATGGCGCCGACGATCCAGACGATGCCGCCGAACAGCGCGTAGACGGCGAACAGGGCAACCAGCGTCAGCAGCGTGATGCCCGGCATCAGCAAGGCCAGCACGCCGAAGGCGACGGCAATGGCGCCGCGCAACGCGGTCATCCACCAGTAGCGCAGTATGGTTTCGTTCATGAGAGCACCCTCCTTGTGTTTGACCGCGGGCGGTCAAATAAGATCGGGCGATTCAGCGCCGCCAGCAAAAGGTTTTGGTGTCAGGTCTGACATTCGGACATTTCGTTCTTGAAATGTCCGAATGTCAGACCTGACACCAGCTTTTAGGGCTATACGAACTTCGAAAAATCCGGCTTGCGCTTCTCGAAGAATGCAGTGAAGGCTTCCTTCGCTTCGGGCGCCTGCAGCATCGCGCTGAACAGGTCGATCTCGGCGGTCAGCGCGGCTTCGATCTGGTCGGCGCGCGGACGCTTCATCAGCGCCTTGGTGGCGCGGATCGAGGCGGCCGGCAGCGCCACCAGCTTGGCGGCCTGACGCGTGGCGAACGGGATCAGCTCATCTAAAGGCAGCACCTTCGACACCATCCCCATCTGGAACGCTTCCTGCGCCATGAAGGCTTCGCCCAGCAGCAGCTTCTCGGCCGCGCGCGGGTAGCCGGCGATCGCCGGGAACAGCACGCTGGAGGCGAATTCCGGGCACAGGCCGAGCTGCACGAACGGCATGCTCAGCTTGGCGTTGTCGGCCACGTAGACCAGGTCGCAGTGCATCAGCATCGTGGTGCCGATGCCGATCGCCGCGCCCGACACCGCCGCCACCACCGGCTTGCTGCTGCCCGACAGCGCGCGCATGAACTGGTAGACGGGGCGCGAGGCGTCCGGCTTGCCGCCGGCCGGGGCGTTCTTGAGGAAGTCTTCGAGGTCGTTGCCGGCGGTGAAAATCTCCGGCTTGCCGGTGATGAGGATGGCGCGCACGGCCGCATCCTGCTCGCCGTCGACCAGCGCGTCGGCCATGGCCTGGTACATCGCGCCGGTGATGGCGTTCTTGCGCTCCGGGCGATTGAATTCGATCGTCAGGATGCCGTCGGTCTTGCTGATTAAAATGTCCATGTGCCTGCCTTGTGTGTGTGCCAAAGAATGAAGGGCGCCCAAGTATCCCCGAGCGCCCTTTGAAGTCCGATGCTTCGTGCGTTTATACGCGCTCGAACACGCCGGCGGCGCCCATGCCGGTGCCGACGCACATCGTCACCATGCCGTACTTGAGGTTATTGCGGCGCAGCGCGTGCACCACCGTGGCGGCGCGGATGGCGCCGGTGGCGCCGAGCGGATGGCCGAGCGCAATCGCGCCGCCCATCGGGTTGACCTTGGCCGGGTCGAGACCGAGGTCGCCCATCACCGCCAATGCCTGCGCGGCGAACGCTTCGTTCAGCTCGATCCAGTCGAGCTGGTCCTGGGTGATGCCGGCAGCGAGGCAAGCCGCCGGAATCGCCACCTTCGGGCCGATGCCCATGATCTCCGGCGGCACGCCCTTGACCGCGAACGACGAAAACTTCGCCAGCGGGGTCAGGTTGTGCTCGCGCAGGATCTTCTCGGACACGATCAGCAGCGCGCCGGCGCCGTCGGACATCTGCGAGCTGTTGGCCGCGGTGACAGTTCCCTTGGCGGCGAACACGGGTTTCAGCTTGCCGAGCGACTCGAGGGTCGAATCGGCGCGCGCGCCTTCATCGGTGTCGACGGTCCGCTTGGCGACATCGACCTGGCCGGTAGCCAGGTTCGGCGTGCGCGTGATGATCTCGAACGGCGTGGTCTCGTCCTTGAAGAAGCCGGCCTGCTGGGCGGCGATGGCGCGGCGGTGCGACTCGACCGAAAAGGCGTCCTGCTGCTCGCGCGTCACCTTCCACTGCTTGGCGACGTTCTCCGCGGTCAGGCCCATGCCGTAGGCCATGCCGACGTTCTCGTCGGTGAACATGTTCATGTTCATCGATGGGTGGTGGCCCATCATCGGCACCATCGACATCGACTC
Source organism: Pseudomonadota bacterium (assembly GCA_040386255.1). GTDB lineage: Bacteria > Pseudomonadota > Gammaproteobacteria > Burkholderiales > Burkholderiaceae_D > JAFCUW01. The sequence goes on along the minus strand of JAZKFW010000029.1, from coordinate 11,677 downwards.
GACGCCGCCGGCGATCATGACGTCAGCCTGGCCGACGCGGATGCGGTCGGCCGCCATCGCCAGGGCGGTGAGGCCCGAGGCGCAGTAGCGGTTGACGGTGACGCCGCCGACGGTCTTCGGCAGGCCGGCCAGCAGCACCGACATGCGGGCGATGTTGAAGCCCTGCTCCGCTTCCGGGAACGAGCAGCCGATGATGGCGTCGTCGATCAGCGCCGGATCGAGCCCTGGCGCCTGCGCCATCGCCGACTGGATCACGCGCACCAGCAGGTCGTCCGGACGGGTGGTACGGAACATGCCGCGCGGCGCCTTGCCGATCGGGGTGCGGGTGGCCGAGACAATGTATGCGTCTTGAAGTTGTTTGCTCATTTTATTCTCTCAATTCAGTTGCGGACCGGCTTACCGGTTTGCATCATGCCCATGATCCGTTCCTGGGATTTCGGATTGTTCAGCAATTCGAGGAACGCCTTGCACTCCATGTCGAGGAACCACTGTTCGCTGACCTGGCTGCCCTGGTCGACGTCGCCGCCGGTCACGATCTCGGCGATCATGTCGCCCAGCTTGTAGTCGTGCGCGGAGATGAAGCCGCCGTCGCGCATGTTGACCAGCTGCGCGCGAATGGTCGCCCAGCCGTAGCGGCCGGTGACTGTCACCGGCTTTTGCAGCGGCGGACGGTAGCCGGCGTCGAACATGGCGCGCGCTTCAACCTTGGCCACGTGCAGCAGCTCGTAGGCGTTGAAGACGATGACATCGTCCTCTTTCAGGTAGCCCATCGCCTTCGCTTCCAGCGCCGACTTCGAGACGTTGGCCATGGCCGCGTTGGTGAAACCGGTCTTGAGGAAGTGCAGGATGTCGCTGCCCTTGGCTTCATTGAAAGCGCGCGCCGCCGCTTCCTTCAAACCGCCGCCGGCCGGAATCAGGCCGACGCCGACTTCGACGAGGCCGATGTAGGACTCGATCGAGGCGACCCGCTTGGAGGCATGCAGCGCCATTTCGCAGCCGCCGCCGAGCGCGAGGCCCGCCACCGCGGCCACCACCGGCACGTTCGAGTACTTCATGTTCATGAAGGTGTTTTGCAGCAGCTTGATGCCCGGCTCCATCGCCTTGGCGCCGCCCTGCATGAACAGCGGCAGCGCGGCTTGCAGGTCGGCGCCGGCCGAGAAGGCGCCGCCTTCGGCCGCGTCGGTATTCCAGATGACCAGGCCCTTGAAGTTTTTCTCCGCTTCGGCCTGCGCCATTTTCAGGCCGTTGATGACGCCTTCGCCGATGACGTGCATCTTGGTCTTGAGCGAGATGACCAGCACTTCGTCGTCCATGTGCCAGATGCGCACCGACTCGTCTTCGTGGAAGGTGGTGCCGGCGGTCTTGCCGTCGATGGCGCCACTACCCATTACCGGCGCGCGGAACGGCTGGCGCTTGTACACGGCCAGCTCCGACTGCGGCACGAAGGCGTTCTTCGATGCGGAGTACGAACCTTCAGGGGTGTGCACGCCGCCTTTTTCAGCGACGACGCCGCTGGTGACCCACGCCGGCAGCGGCGTGTTGGTCAAGGCCTTGCCTGCGGCGATGTCTTCGCTGATCCAGGTGGCGATCTGCTGCCAGCCGGCGGCCTGCCACGTTTCGAACGGGCCGACGTTCCAGCCGAAGCCCCAGCGCATCGCAAAATCGATGTCGCGCGCGTTGTCGGCGATCGAACCGAGGTGCACGGCGATGTAGTGGAAAGCGTCGCGGAAGATCGCCCACAGGAACTGCGCCTGTGGATTGGTCGACTCGCGCAGGGCCTTGAATTTCTTGACCGGGTCCTTTTCTTTCAGGATGCGGCCGACGATGTCGGCAGCCTTGCCGCCGCCGGCGACGTATTCGCCGGTGGCGAAGTCGAGGCGCTGGATGTCCTTGCCGACCTTCTTGTAGAAGCCGGCGCCGGTCTTCGAGCCCAGCGCGCCATTGGCAACCAGCTTGGCCAGCACGTCAGGCGTCTTGTAGAGGGCGAAGAAAGGATCGTCGGAGAGCGTGTCCTGCATGGTCTTGATCACGTGGCCCATCGTGTCCAGGCCCACCACGTCGGCGGTGCGGAAGGTGCCCGACTTGGCGCGGCCAAGCTTGGCGCCGGTCAGGTCATCGACGACGTCGACCGACAGGCCGAATTTTTCGGCTTCGTGGATCGTCGCCAGCATGCCGAAGATGCCGACGCGGTTGGCGATGAAGTTCGGCGTGTCCTTGGCGCGCACGACGCCCTTGCCCAGGGTAGTGGTCAGGAAGCCTTCGAGCTGGTCGACGATGGCCGGGCTGGTCGACGCGGTCGGGATGATCTCGACCAGGTGCATGTAGCGCGGCGGATTGAAGAAGTGGACGCCGCAGAAGCGCGCCTTCAGTTCGGCGTCGAAGCCGTCGGCCAGCGTGGTGATCGACAGGCCCGAGGTGTTGGAGGCGAAGATGGCGTTCGGCGCGATGTGCGGCGCGACCTTCTTATACAGGTCGTGTTTCCAGTCCATGCGCTCGGCGATCGCTTCGATGATCAGGTCGCAGCCGGCCAGCAGCTCGAGATGGTCGTCGTAGTTGGCGACCTGGATCAGGGCGGCGTCGTCCTTGTTGCCGAGCGGCGCGGGGCTGAGTTTTTTCAGGTTCTCGATGGCGCGCAGCACGATGCCGTTCTTGTTGCCGTCCTTAGCCGGCAGGTCGAACAGCACGACCGGCACGCGCGCATTGACGCAATGGGCGGCGATTTGCGCGCCCATCACACCGGCGCCCAGCACGGCGACTTTTTTGACGATGAAATTAGTCATGGCTTTCCTTTGTTGACCCGTCATCCTCGCGCACGCGGGGATCCAATTTTTTTTTGCGGCTACGCGGCGAAATTGGGTCCCCGCTTGCGCGAGGACGACGGGTAGTGGTTAGTTTTAGAATAAGTCGGCGTCGAGCGCCAGCAGGTTGGCCGAGCCCGAACGGGCCTGGCGGATCAGCATCGCGGTCTCCGGGTACAGGCGCGCAAAGTAGAAGCGCGCGGTGGCCAGCTTGGCCTTGTAGAAGCCGTCGCCCGAATCTTCCTTGGCCAGCGCGATCTTCGCCATCTGCGCGAAGAAGTACGAGTAGACAAGGTGGCCGACCACGCGCAGGTAAGGCACGGCGGCGGCGCCGACTTCGTCCGGATTCTGGAACGCCTTCATGCCGATTTCCATGGTCAGCTTGGTGACCTTGTCGCCCAGGTCGCCCAGCGGCGTGATGAACTCGGACAGCGCTTCATCGGTGCCGTTGTCTTCAACGAAAGCCTTGATCTTCTCGCCGAACTTGCGCAGCTTGGCGCCGTTGTCCATCAGGATCTTGCGCCCCAGGAGGTCGAGCGACTGGATCGTGTTGGTGCCTTCGTAGATCATGTTGATGCGGGCGTCGCGCACATACTGCTCCATGCCCCATTCGGCAATGTAGCCGTGACCGCCGAAGACCTGCATCGCTTCGGAAGTGGCGATCCAGGCGTTGTCGGTGATGAAGGCCTTGATGACGGGCGTCAGCAGCGCGACTTCGTCGGCGGCGTCCTTGCGCACTTCTTCGTCGGGGTGGTGCAGTTCGCGGTCGATCTGCAGCGCGACGTAGGACGAAAAGGCGCGCGCGCCTTCGGCGTAGGCCTTGGCGGTGAGCAGCATGCGGCGCACGTCAGGGTGCACGATGATCGGATCCGCCGCTTTTTCCGGCGCCTTGACGCCCGACAGGCTGCGCATCTGGATGCGGTCTTTCGCGTACACCAGCGCGTTCTGGTACGCCACTTCGGTCAGGCCGAGCGACTGCATGCCGACGCCGAGGCGGGCGGCGTTCATGAACACGAACATGGCGTTGAGGCCCTTGTTCGGCTCGCCGATGATCCAGCCGCGGGCGCCGTCGAGGTTCATCTGGCAGGTCGAGTTACCGTGGATGCCCATCTTCTCTTCGATGGCGCCGCAGGTGATCGGGTTGCGCTCGCCGACGGTGCCGTCGGCGTTCGGCAGGAACTTCGGCACCAGGAACAGCGAAATGCCTTTCGAGCCTTCCGGCGCGTCCGGCACGCGGGCCAGCACCAGGTGCAGGATGTTGTCGGCCATGTCGTGCTCGCCGGCGGAGATGAAGATCTTGGAGCCGGTGATCAGCCACGAGCCGTCGGCCTGCGGCAGCGCCTTCGAGCGCAGCATGCCAAGGTCGGTGCCGCAGTGCGCTTCGGTCAGGCACATGGTGCCGGTCCATTCGCCCGACACCAGCTTCGGCAGGTAGGCAGCCTTCATTTCCTCGGTGCCGTGCTCTTTCAGGCACTCGTAGGCGCCGTGCGACAGGCCCGGGTACATCGACCAGGCCTGGTTGGACGAATTGAGCATCTCGTAGAACGAGTTATTGAGCACGATCGGCAGGCCCTGGCCGCCGTATTCGGGGTCGCACGCGAGCGCGGCCCAGCCGCCGTCGACGTACTGCTTGTAGGCGTCCTTGAAGCCCTTCGGCGTGGTCACCGATTTGCTGGCGGCGTCGTAATGGCAGCCTTCGCGGTCGCCCGAGTGGTTCAGCGGGAACAGCACCGACTGGGTGAACTTGGCGCCCTCTTCCAGCACCTGGTTGATGATATCGGCATCGACATCTTCGAACTTCGGCATCGCCTTCAGTTCTTCGGAGACATTGAGGAATTCATGCAACAAGAACTGCATGTCCCGGATTGGCGCGACGTATTGACCCATGGTGTTTCTCCTGACGAAGGTATTGATGGTGGCCTGGCGGGCGACTGCCCGTTTCAGCGAACTTGGTTCTTTTGCGGATTCTGGTAATGCTGGATCAGCCGGTCGAAGCCGACCCGGGCCCGGTCGACGCTGCCCGGCATGCGCAGGAAGCGGGCGTCATGGTGCAGCGCGAGGATCATGCCGTACATCTCGTAGACCAGCTGGTCGGCGTCGGTGTCGGGCTTGAGGTCGCCGATCTCGATGGCTTGCTGGACGCAGCGCAGCAGCGCGCCTTGCCAGGCCTGCACCATCGACACCAGTTCCTCGCGAATCGGGCCGGCGCGGTCGTCGTACTCGACGGCGCCGCTGATGTAGATGCAGCCGGAGGCGATCTCGACGCTGACGCGCTTGACCCAGCGCGCGTACATCGATTTCAGGCGCGCCATGCCGCGCGCTTCCTGCACGCTCGGAAAAAACACTTCCTGTTCGAAACGGTGGTGGTACAGCTTGAGCACTTCGAGCTGCAGGTCTTCGCGCGAACCGAAGTGCGCGAACACGCCTGACTTGCTCATGTTCATCTTGTCAGCGAGCAGGCCGATGGTCAGACCTTCGAGGCCATCCCGGCTGGCCAGGTCGAGCGCCATGTCGAGGATCGCAGCCCGGGTCAGTTCGCCCTTGCGCATGAATTTGACTGAAGTGTTGATAGGCGTACCCAATGTGGTTGACAGCAATTTCGCCAGCGGCGAAAAGAAAAATCCGAACGCTCGTACTATTATCCTTTAGAAGGGAAATGTCAAACAGGAACTTAGAGTTCGGAGTCTAGATGGGGTGGACTTCGGCGGCAGCTAAACCGGGGTCTGACTCCATAGGGACAGACCCCAGCCTACTCGCTGACCTTGGACAGGGCGCGGCGGTCGTGCTTGGTGGGGCGGCCCTTGATCGTGGTGCCGGGCTCGCGGTACAGCTTGCGCCCTTCGGCGTCGTTGGCGCGCTTGGTGACGCTGGCCTCGGTCTCGGCGTACAGCAGGCGCGCCACCGGCGCCGCGCCGCGCTTGTCGGAGATGCCAAGCACCGTCACCTCCCACGCCTCGGCGCCGTTGTCGATGAGTAGCAAGTCGTCGAGCTTGACGGCGCGCGCCGGCTTGATGCGCTCGCCACCTAGCCTCACTTTACCGTTGTCGACGGCGTCCGTCGCCAGCGAGCGAGTCTTGAAGAAGCGCGCCGCCCACAGCCATTTGTCGATTCTGACGTTGTCCATACTTCCCTCCTGTCTAGCTTAAATTCCTGTCGGTAATATTTACACTTTGGGCAACGCATTAATGCAAGCTGAGCATAACTTGTTGATATTGAACCAAAATGTTCTATTGGCATGTAATTTGCTAAGATTGCAACATCCAAACTAGGACTATAAAATGAAAACAATTAAGACGATGTCTACACTGGCCTGCGCCGCAGCCCTGATGGTCGCCGGTAGCGCCTCTGCCGGCGTCATCGGCAGCAGCACGACCCCGGTGGCGATTCAGGATCCGAGCGGCGGCGTGCCGTATGTCGCCCAGAGCACGATTACTGTCGGCTCCCATGGCAGCATCGCCGGCCTGAGCGTATCGATCGCGGCCGAGCACACATGGATCGGCGACCTGATCTATACCCTGTCGCACGGCGGAACGACGGTGACACTGATGGACCGCCCTGGCCGCGTCAGCTCTGGCGTGGGTGACTCCAGCAATCTTTCCAATGCGCGTCCACTGGTGTTCAGCGATACCGCCAGCTTGCCGGCGGAAACGATCGGCGCGACATGCACCGGTGGCGATGACACGGTTGGCATCGGCGCCGCCTGCTTAAACACGGCATTCCTGTCGCACCAGGCATTGAGCGCGTTTGCCGGCGCCGACATGTTCGGCGACTGGACACTGTCGATCAGCGACAACGAGATGGGCGACCGCGGCATGCTGGCCGGCTGGTCGCTGTCGGCTGCCGACGCGACGACGCAGGTTCCGGAGCCAGGCATGCTGGCACTGCTCGGACTGGCCATGTCCGGCATGTTCGCCGCGCGCCGCCGCAGCCCGAAGTAAAACCCGCCGGGTGCCTGGGGAGTCCCGCTCCTCAGGCGTATCCAATGGTGAAAATCCGCATGGTCACACGATACAGGAAGTACGCGGTCTCGTAGCCGAAGCGCTTGAAGCGTCCGACATGCTTGAAATGGTCGCAGTGGATCTCGATGCCGTCGGCGATGCCGCGCTCGATATGTGCCCGCATGCTGCGCGCAAATTCCGCGTCCTTCACCACCACGTTCGCTTCCTGATTCAGAAACAGCGACAGCCCGTCGCAATTGCTCGAGCCGACCGTCGACCAGTCGTCGTCGATCACCGCCACCTTGGCGTGCAGCTGGGTCTTGCGGTACTCGACGACCCTGATGCCGCAATCGAGCAGCTTCGGATAGAACGAGCGCGCCACCATGTCCTGCAGCCAGAACTCACCGACGCCGATCAGCAGCGTGACGTCGACGCCGCGGCGCGCCGCGTGCGCCAGCGCTTCGCGGAACTTGCGGCCCGGGGCGAAATACGGATTGGCCAGCAGCACGCTCCTGCGCGCGCGGCCGAGCGCCTGCAGGTAGGCGCGCTGGATGGTGCGGCGGTTACGCAAGTTGTCGCGCACGACGAAGCCGGCCTGCATCGGCTCCAGGCCCGGTGCGCGCGGGCGCTCGCGCAATTCGCGGAACAGGTTGACCCGCTTGACGATGCCGAGGTGGCCGACGCGCGCCCATTGCGCCTGCGCCTCGCGGTGAATCTGCGACACCAGCGGGCCGCGCACTTCGACGGCGAAATCCCAGCGCGGCGCCGGCAGCGGCTCGTGCGGCGCGTAGTCGCACAGCATGTCGTCGTTGATGTTAATGCCGCCGATGAAGGCGACGCGGCGGTCGACGACGACGATTTTTCTGTGGGTGCGGGTGACGCCGCGCTTGAACCAGGGGTTGAACACGCGAAAGTGGACGCCCGCCTCGCGGAAGGCGACGCTGAGCGCTTTCGACTGCTTGTTGCCGGTGCCGAACCAGTCGGTGACGACGCGCACCTTGATGCCGCGGCGGGCGGCGCGCATCAGCGCCTGCTGGATCGACACTGCCACCGTGTCGCAGGCGAAGATGTAGGTCTCGAAATGGATGTCCTGCTGGGCGGCGTCAAGCGCCGCGATTACCGCGGGAAATAGCGCGGTGCCGCTTTCGAGCAGGGTGACGGTGTTGTTGCCGACATAGTTGACCGAGTGCATAGGCGAATGGTGGTTGCGGGGTTCTCAGGACAACTTGAGATTGGCCACGATCGGCGCGTGGTCCGACAGTTTCGCCCACAAAGTACCATGCATCACCTGCGCTGTGTCAACCGTGAAGCCACGGACGTAAATCCGATCGAGCCGGAACCACGGCAACGCGGCCGGGAAGGTGCGCGCCGGCCGCACCGGCTGGACGCCGCCGACCAGGCTGCGCACCTTGCTGCCGATGCCGGTGCCGGAGCCCAGTTCGTCGAATACCTCGACCACGCCGAGCTTGTCGCGCAATTTGGCGCTGAGCGTGTTGCGCCAGTCGTTGAAGTCGCCGGCGATGATGACCGGCTCGCCGTTCGGCGCCGATGCCATGACGGCGTCGATCAGGGCCTGGGTCTGGCGCCCGCGGCCCGACTCGAACAGGCCAAGGTGGACAACGTAGCAGTGCACATTCACGTCAGGTGTTTTCAGCACGCAGTGCAGGATGCCGCGCTGCTCGTAGGCGTGGTCGGAAACGTCATGGTTGCGCGTGTCGGCGATCGGAAAGCGGCTCAGCAAGGCGTTGCCATGGTGGCCGTGGTCGTACACCGCGTTCATGCCGTACGCCGAATGGTGCGAGTCGCCGGCGAAAAATTCGTGCTGGGCCGCTTCTGGCCAGTGGCGGTGGCCGCGGCTTTCCTCGCCGAACTTGGCGAAGTGCTTTTCGTGCTTGCCCTGCACTTCCTGCAGGAACACGACGTCGGCCTCGAACAGGCCGATCGCCTTCTTCAGCGCCAGTACGCGCGGATTGCTGCCGAACGACGACACGCCCTTGTGGATGTTATAGGTGGCTACACGAATCTTCATGGGAACATTCTAACCCGTCGGGCGATGTTTTTTTTGCAAGCAATCTCTATCGTGCGCGGCGTCGGCCGCCAAACACCGGGCACCGAACTCGGATCGATGGCGAAATCTCATTCCTCGACTGCAAACCGATACTCCCCTGGCGGCAGCATCAGCTTCGGCACGGGCTTGCCGGCCTCGACCAGCACGACGTCGGCGGGCGATCAAAGACGCCTGAGTTGCTTGATACGCCACTGGGTCAGCGCCGCCTTCAGCGAATCGGCCGGCACCTGAGGGTAGCGCAGTGCCGCGAAGGCGACCCAGGCGTCGCGATAGGCGAGCCAATGGCGCTGCGCCGCGCGGATGGCTGACACGTGAATGTCGCCCTCCGTGCGGTTTGATTTGAGCAGATCGCCGTAAATGCGGTTCAATTCAGCGTCGTCGACGGCGAACTGGGACGGCGGCGGCAGATCGAAACGGCGTTTTTCGAATGCGGCCAGGTGTTCGCGCAGCCATTCATGTTCACGCGCCTCCGCGGCGATCACGAAGCCCGTGTATCCGCTGCCTCCCGGCGGGGTTTCGTCGCTTGCGTGCGAACTGGCGAATGCGGCGCTGGTGCCGACCAGGCGATCGAACGCCGCGGTGTGCTGCGCCGGCAGCGTACGGCGAACACGGGCCAGGAAGGCCGTGCGGACCTTCTCGGCGCGCGTGGCATCGATGGCGGCGCAGACGCCTCCCATTCTGCCGCTGGTGATGTCGTCGCACTGGTCGAAGCGCTTGCCTTCGGGCAGTGTCGACAAATGCATGACGCGGCTTTCCGTCTCCGCCAGCGCCGCTCCGGTGCTGCATGCGTAATGCGTGGCCAGCGCCAGGTTCCGCTTCACGCCAAGGCCGTTCGCATAGAGCATCGCCAGCACCGCCGTGTCGTTGCCGGCGATGGCACAGCTACGTACCTGCGTCCACTCCGCGGCACTGGTGATGGCCTGATCCAGCCTGGCGTAATAGGCGCCGGATGCGTCACATGCGGCAGGCGCCGAGGTGCTCGGGCCGGCGGGCGGGCGCACATGCTCGACGCGCATGCATTCCTTGTACCAGTCAGCCTCGCGATCGAACGATATGCCGAAGTTTTCGGTGTTGGGATAGGGACTCTGCGCTAGTGCCGGTGCGGCGACCAGCGAGGCGAGGATCCAGGAAAGTGTCGAGCGCATTGGGTTACTGCGCCTGGATATGATTGGGGAGCTGGAGGATGGCTTCGGCGTTCGAGGACGAAAAGCAGCGGTCGGCGGCTTCGAGATACGGCAGCCAGACATGGTTCAGGTGCTCGCGCGGACTGAGGCTGACGGCGACGTCGCGCGGGACGCAGACGCTGAACACGTGCTCGGTATTGTGGGTGACGCCGGGGGCGTAGCGGTGGCGCCAGACGGGATAGATTTCGTAGATGTTGGAGAGGTGCCAGTCGCGCAGCGCGATGGTGGCGCCATCGGCGACGATGCCGGTTTCCTCGAACAGTTCGCGGGTCGCGGTGTCGATCAGCGCTTCGTCGGGGGTGTCGAGCGAGCCGGTGACCGATTGCCAGAAGCCGGGCCGGTCGGCGCGCTCGATGAGCAGCACCTCCATGACGGGAGTGTGGATGACGACCAGGACGGATTCGGGGATTTTGTGGTGCACGTGTCGCGTTCCGATTACTCACTTGGCGTCGTCCTCGCGAACGCGGGGACCCCATTCGTGCGCGCCGCTACTGGCTATCGATACCAGCCAACGGTCTTCGAGTAAATTGGGTCCCCGCGTTCGCGAGGACGACGTGCTAAAGCCAACAAAAAAGGGCCAGGCTGATTCTCGCACAGTGTGCGAAAAAAAGCCCGGCCCTTGAGTTGCTAAGCGGCGTTATTGCGTCTTCAGCGGCCGCACCGTGCGGTCGCCGTACCCCATTAACAGGTGCTCGACGCTGATATCTTCGTCGAGCTCATCCCAATGGAGGCCGGTGCCACCGCCACTGATCAAATACTTTGGCCGCTGCGCCGGCTCGGCGTCGAGAAGGCGTGGGAAATAGGCCAAAGGAATACCGATCGTACGTCCATCGACCAGCAATACCCACATCGTATCCGCGTCGAACGTGACCTTGAGGGCAAGCGGTTTACTCATGAAAATACTCCTTCCATGCTTTAACGAATGCATCCCTGTTCGCTAGCGTAGCACCACTGGCATGATGTGCAAGCCTCGTTAGGCGACTTTCGGCTCGGCGTTACGCAGGCGGATGTGCAGCTCTTTCAACTGCTTCTCGTCGACTTCGGACGGCGCGTTGGTCAGCAGGCACTGGGCGCGCTGGGTCTTCGGGAAGGCGATGACGTCGCGGATAGAGTCGGAACCGGTCATCATCGTGACGATGCGATCGAGGCCGAACGCCAGGCCGCCGTGCGGTGGCGCGCCGTACTGCAGCGCGTCGAGCAGGAAGCCGAACTTGAGCTGGGCTTCTTCGGCGTCGATCTTCAGCGCGCGGAATACCTTGCTCTGGACTTCTTCGCGGTGGATACGGATCGAACCGCCGCCCAGTTCCCAGCCGTTCAGGACCATGTCGTAGGCCTTCGAGATGCAGGCGCCCGGATCGGTTTCCAGCATGTCTTCGTGGCCGTCTTTCGGCGCCGTGAACGGGTGGTGCGTGGCGTTCCAGCGGCCCGACTCCTCGTCGTGCTCGAACATCGGGAAGTCGATCACCCACAGTGGGCGCCAAGCGTCGTCGAACAGGCCTGCCTTCTTGCCGAAGTCGGAGTGGCCGATCTTCACGCGCAGCGCGCCGATGGCGTCGTTGACGATCTTGGCCTTGTCGGCGCCGAAGAAAATCAGGTCGCCGTCCTCGGCGCCGGTCTGGGCGATGATCTTGGCGAGCGCTTCGTCGTGCAGGTTCTTGACGATCGGCGACTGCAGGCCGTCACGGCCCT
>JAZKFW010000028.1:0-3956 GCA_040386255.1 Pseudomonadota bacterium | reverse complement strand
CCTTCGTGCACCCGTTCGACGATCCGGACGTGATCGCCGGCCAGGGCACCATCGGCATGGAAATCTTGCGCCAGCATTCGCGGCCGATCCATGCGATCTTCGTTGCCATCGGCGGCGGCGGGCTGATTGCCGGCATCGGCGCCTACGTCAAGGCGATCCGCCCGGACATCAAGATCATCGGCGTGCAGACCATCGACTCGGACGCGATGGCGCGCAGCCTGAAGGCGGGAGAGCGCGTCACGCTGCCGGACGTCGGCCTGTTTTCGGACGGCACCGCGGTGCGCCTGGTGGGCGAAGAAACCTTCCGCCTGGCGAAGGAAGTGGTGGACGAGATCATCATCGTCGACACCGATGCGATCTGCGCCGCCATCAAGGACGTGTTCCAGGATACCCGCAGCATTCTCGAGCCGGCCGGCGCGCTGGCGGTGGCCGGCGCCAAGGCGTATGTCGAGCGCGCGGCGCTGACCAAGAATCCTGTGCGCAACGAAAGCCTGGTGGCGATCGCCTGCGGCGCCAACATGAATTTCGACCGCCTGCGTTTCGTGGCTGAACGCGCCGAGCTGGGCGAATCGCGCGAAGCGGTATTCGCGGTGACGATTCCCGAGCAGCGCGGCAGCTTCAAGCGCTTCTGTCAGCTGGTCGGCCCGCGCAACGTCACCGAATTCAATTACCGCGTCAGCGACGAGCGCGAAGCGCATGTGTTCGTCGGCATCCAGATCGCCAGCCGCGGCGAGTCCGGCCTGCTGGCGCGCTCGTTCGAAGAGCATGACTTCCGCACGCTCGACCTCACGCACGACGAGCTGGCCAAGCTGCACATCCGCCACCTGGTCGGCGGCAAGAGTGCGCTCGCGCATGACGAGCTGCTGTATCGTTTCGAATTCCCGGAACGGCCGGGTGCGTTGATGCGCTTCCTCGACAGCATGGCGCCGAACTGGAATATCTCGCTGTTCCATTACCGCAACCAGGGCGGCGACGTTGGCCGCATCCTGGTGGGGCTGCAGGTGCCGGCCGAGGAGATGGGCGAGTTCCGCCAGTTCCTGACGACGCTGGGCTACCGCTACTGGGACGAAAGCGCGAACCCTGTCTACAAGTTGTTCCTGGGCTGACTCCCAAGGCGTTGCCCTCTTGTTGCAAAACCGGGGTCAGACCCAGGTATTAGAATAATCATGGAAAATCGCCAAGCTTGGGTCTGACCCGGGTTTTAGAACAATTCGTTGCAAAACCGGGGTCAGACCCAGGTTTTGAAATTTTGGCCGAATAACTTTCAATAACTGGGTCTGACCCCGGTTTTAGAACAAATAATGACGACTACTGCTGACCAATCGCCGCTGGGCAAAACTTCCGCGTACCAGACGCAATACGCGCCGGAACTGCTGTTCCCGATTCCGCGCCAGGGCAAGCGCGACGAACTGCAGCTGACCGGCACGCTGCCGTTCTTCGGCGTCGATATCTGGAACGCCTACGAGATCTCGTGGCTGAACATGCGCGGCAAGCCGCAGGTGGCGATCGCCACAATCACGGCGCCGGCCGATACGCCCAATATCATCGAGTCGAAGTCGTTCAAGCTGTACCTGAACTCGTTCAACCAGACCCGGCTGTCCAACGAGGAAGCCCTGCTGGCACTGCTGCGCGAAGACTTGTCGACCGGCTTCGGCGCGCCGGTACAGGTGGCGCTGACGTTGCCGGAAAATTTTGCGACGCTGAAGATGGGCGAACTCGACGGCCTGCTGCTGGACCGGCTCGACCTGGAGGTGGACCAGTATTCGCCGACGCCGTCGCTGCTGTCGGCCAATCACGAAGAGGCGCCGGTGGAGGAAAAGCTGGTGTCGCACCTGCTCAAGTCGAACTGCCTGGTGACCGGCCAGCCGGACTGGGCAAGCGTGCAGATCCACTACGTCGGCCCGCAGATCGACCAGGAGGGCTTGCTGCGCTACCTGATCGGCTTTCGCGAGCACAACGAATTCCACGAGCAATGCGTCGAGCGAATCTTCGTCGACATCATGCGTGAATGCCGGCCGCAGAAACTGGCGGTGTACGCCAGGTATACGCGCCGCGGCGGGCTTGACATTAACCCATGGCGCACCAACTTTACCAGTGGCCGTCCACCCAACCTGCGCAACGCCCGGCAGTAGGGTTTGATATAACTCAACGATTCAATGGACGACTATTGACGGTATTACCACGCGCGAATAGCGTGAATACTGCATGCAGGTCGAGTTACTCAACCTTGCGGGACCAGAATTCGAATTACACGGCGCAAAAACAGGCCTATAATTCTGGCTCGCAAGCACCTTTGTGCATTGCACCATTGATTCTGTTATGACTAACCTCAGCAAAATATTATCACTTGAGAACGTCTTGCTCGATCTGGAAGTTTCCAGCAAGAAGCGCGCATTCGAGCAGGCCGGACTGATTTTCGAGAACAACTGCGGCATCGCCCGCTCGACCGTCTCGGACAACCTGTTCGCGCGCGAACGCCTCGGTTCCACCGGACTGGGGCATGGCGTCGCCGTGCCGCACGGCCGCATCAAGGGCAGCAAGAGCCTGAAGGCGCCGCTGGCCGCCTTCGTGCGCTTGGCCGAGCCGATCCCGTTCGAGTCGCCCGACGGCCAGCCGGTCAATCTGCTGTTTTTCCTGCTGATCCCGGACCACGTCACCCAGCAGCACCTCGAGATCCTGTCCGAGATCGCGGAAATGTTTTCCGACGACGCGTTCCGCACCGCGCTGGCCACCGATCCCGACGCGAAATCGGTGCACACCCGCATCGTCAATTGGCAACCTAGCCTGCAAGCGTTGGGTTAAACTTCCCGGTGCCGGGCGCCCGCCGCCCTCCACTTTTCAGAAGACCCGTTCATGCTGCAAACACCGCTGACGATTCAACGGCTGTACGACGACAACCGCGAAAGCCTGCAGCTTGGCTGGTTTGCCGGATTTCCCGGCGGCGAACGGCTCATTTCCGGCGATGTGGCTTCGGCCGCCGACCAGGTCGGCCACCTGAACCTGATTCACCCGGGCCGCATCCAGGTGTTCGGCCACCAGGAAATCAACTACTACCATCGCCTCAAATCGAGTTCGCGCAGCCACGTCATCGGCGAACTGATTGCCGGCGGACCGCCAGCGCTGATCATCGCCCAGGGCCTGGACACGCCGCCCGACATCCTCGCCATCTGCGACGAGCAGAACATTCCCCTGTTTTCGACGCCGCTGCCGGCCGCGCAGGTGATCGACTACCTGCGCGTCTACCTGTCGAAGAAGCTGGCGCAACGCATCATCATGCATGGCGTGTTCATGGACGTGCTGGGCGTGGGGGTGCTGATCACCGGCGACTCGGGCCTCGGCAAGAGCGAGCTTGGCCTGGAACTGATTTCGCGCAGCCACGGCCTGGTGGCCGACGACGCCGTGGAGTTTTCGCGCATTGCGCCGAACATGATCGAGGGGCGCTGCCCGGCGCTGCTGCAAAACCTGCTCGAGGTGCGCGGACTGGGGCTGCTCGATATCAAGGCGATCTTCGGCGAGACCGCGGTGCGCCGCAAGATGCGGCTCAAGCTGATCGTGCACCTGGTCAGGCGCAGCGCGCTGGAGGAAGAAGTCGAGCGGCTGCCGTTCCTGTTTCCGACCGAGGACGTGCTGGGACTGCCGGTGCGCAAGGTGGTCATTCCGGTGGCGGCCGGCCGCAACATCGCGGTGCTGCTGGAGGCCGCGGTGCGCAATACCATCCTGCAGCTGCGGGGTATCGATACCTTGCAGGAGTTCATGGAGCGCCAGCGGCAGGCGATGAGCGGAGACTAGGCCTGTTTACGGAGTGTGCCCTTGCAAGGGCACACCGTTACGCAGGCGCGGGGCATGCCCCGCGAAATCCCTGCTTCACCAGGCGATGAGCGGAGACTAGGCCTGTTTACGGAGTGTGCCCTTGCAAGGGCACACCGTTACGCAGGCGCGGGGCATGCCCCGCGAAA
>JAZKFW010000027.1:0-4273 GCA_040386255.1 Pseudomonadota bacterium | reverse complement strand
AATTGCGTCAACGCCTTAACTTAACGCCATTAGGGTCTGACCCCGGTTTTAGAACATTCTAAAACCGGGGTCAGACCCGGTTTCGAGGTTTGTCGCAGGATATAATCGCGGCATGAACGCGCCCCTGCCCTCCCATCGCCCGATCCAGGCCCTCCCCGACCAGCTCATCTCGCAAATTGCCGCCGGCGAAGTGGTCGAGCGGCCATCCGCCGTCGTCAAGGAGCTGCTCGAAAATGCGCTCGACGCCGGCGCCACCGCGATCACCGTCCGCCTCGAAGAGGGCGGCGTCAAGCGCATCGCCATCACCGACAACGGCCGCGGCATCGCGCCCGAACAGCTGCCGCTCGCGCTGGCGCGCCATGCGACGTCGAAAATCGCCTCGCTGACCGACCTCGAAAACGTCGCCACCCTCGGCTTTCGCGGCGAGGCGCTGGCGTCGATCGCGGCGGTGGCGGCAGTGTCGGTGACGTCGCGCACGGCCGACGCGCCGCACGCGTGGGAACTGGTCGGCTCGCACCTCGGCACCGTGGCGCCTTCCTCCGGCCAACACGGCACCACCATCGACGTGCAGGATCTGTACTTCAACACGCCGGCGCGCCGCAAGTTCCTCAAGTCCGAACAGACCGAGTACGGCCACTGCGCCGAAGTGGTGCGCCGCATCGCGCTGGCCCGGCCTGACGTGGCCTTCAGCCTGACCCACAACGGCCGCACCGTCGACCACTGGCAGGTCAGCGAGATGGCCAAGCGCAGCGCCCACATCCTCGGCAGCGAGTTTGCCGAGGCGCGCCTTCCCATCGAGGAGACGGCCGGCCCGCTGCGCCTGCACGGCTTCGCCGGCCTGCCGACCGCATCCAAAGCGCGCGCCGACGGCCAGTTCTTCTATGTAAACGGCCGCTTCGTGCGCGACAAGCTGCTGGTGCACGCCGTGCGCGCCGCCTACCAGGACGTGCTGCACGGCGACCGCTTCCCGTCGTACGTGTTGGGACTCGACCTCGACCCAGCGCTCGTCGACGTCAACGTCCATCCGTCCAAGATCGAGGTGCGCTTTCGCGACGGCCGCGCGGTCCACCAGTTCGTGTTCCATGCGGTGCAGCGCGCGCTGTCGCAGACCTCCGCCACCGCCTACGGCAGCGTCCCGGCGCCGCTGCCGGCGGCCGACGTCGGCGGCGCCGCATCGACCTGGCGACGCGAGCACGAACAACAGTCGTTCGGCCCGCAGTTATCGAGCACCTTTTCGCCGTCGCCTTATCCACCGGCGAACCGCTACGAACCGGCCGGCGTCGCCCAGAGCACCGCCAGCTACGGCGCGCTGTACGCCCCGAGCGGCAGCGCCGCCAGCGCTCCGATAACGCCATTCACGCCCGCCGCCCACACCATGTCGAGCGACGAATACCCGCTCGGCTTCGCGCTGGCGCAGCTGCACGGCATCTACATCCTCGCGCAGAACAACAAGGGCATGGTGCTGGTCGACATGCACGCCGCGCATGAACGCATCCTGTACGAGCAGCTCAAGAACGCGCTCGACGCCCAGGTCGACGGCCAGGACATGCAGGTGCAGTCGTTGCTGATCCCGGTCACCTTCTTCGCCGACGCGGTGGAAGTGGGCACCGCGAACGAAAACCAGGACACGCTGAAGGCGCTCGGCTTCGACATAGCGGCGCTGTCGCCGACCACGCTGGCGGTGCGTTCGGTGCCGACGCTGCTCAAGAATGCCGACGCGCAGACGCTGGCGCGCGACGTGCTGCGCGACGTGCGCGAATTCGGCGGCTCGCGCGTGCTGATCGAGCGCCGCAACGAGCTGCTCGGCACCCTCGCCTGCCACACCGCGGTGCGCGCCAACCGCATCCTGTCGGTGCCGGAGATGAACGCGCTGCTGCGCCAGATGGAAAGCACCGAACGCGCCGACCAGTGCAACCACGGTCGCCCGACCTGGGTGCAGCTCGAAATCTCCGCGCTCGACAAGCTTTTCCTGCGCGGTCAATGATGTCCCGCCAAAGCGACGCCATCCACCCGATCCCCGCCTACGCGCACGCGCCGATCCTGCTGCTCATCATCGGTTTCCTGATGCTGCAGCCGCTGTCGACCGACCTGTATCTGGCGTCGCTGCCAAGCCTTGCCACTGTATTCGCGGTGCCGGCATCGACGGTGCAGCTGACGCTGTCGCTGTTCGTCGCCGGCTTCGGCGGCGCCCAGTTGGTCATCGGCCCACTGTCGGACCGCTACGGGCGCCGCCCGGTGCTGCTGGCCGGCCTCAGCCTGTACGTCGTCGCCAGCCTGCTGTGCGCCGCCGCGCCGGGCATCGAACTGCTGATCGGCGCGCGCTTCCTGCAGGCGCTCGGCTGCTGCTCCGCCATCATCATCGCCCGCGCCATCGTGCGCGACGCCTACGCACCGGCCGACAGCGCCCGCGTGATCGCGCGCGCCAGCAGCTGGCTGTCGCTGGCGCCGCTGCTCGGCCCCATTCTCGGCTCCTACCTGCAGGTCGGCTTCGGCTGGCGCGCCGCCTTCGTCGCCCATTCGATCCTTGGCCTGTTCCTGCTCGCCGCGGTGATCATGCGCCTGCCCGAGACCAACGTGCACAAGAATCCGCGCGCCACCGAACTGGCGGGACTACTCGAGAATTACAAGATGGTGCTGGGCGCGCGAGAATTCTGGGCCAATGCGCTTCCCGGCGCCCTGTCGTACGGCGCCATCTTCGCTTTCATCTCCGGCTCGTCGCTGGTGCTGATCAGGGTGCTGAACGTGCCGACCGAGTGGTTCGGCTACTGCTTCGCCTTCGCCGTGTCTGGCTACCTGGCCGGCACCATCGCCTGCCGCCGGCTGCTGCCGAAGTTCGGCCAGGCCGCCACCCAGCGCATCGGCAGCACGGGCTCGCTCGCGGCCGGCGCGCTGTTTCTGATGGCGGTCGGATTCGGCGCCTCGCACTGGACGCTGGTGGTGGGCGCGATGTTCCTGACGATGTTCGCCCACGGGATCAACTTCCCGGTCTCGCAGTCCGGTTCGGTGACGCCGTTCCCCCGTCAGGCGGGCACCGCAGCCGGTTTGATGGGCGCGCTGACGATGGCGATCGCCTTCGTTGTCGGCACCGTGGTCGGCGCCACCTTCAACGGCACGCTGTATCCGCTGGCGATAATCGTCTGCGCGCTGGGCGCGAGCATCTTCGCCAGCGTGCGCCTGCTTGGCGCGACCCACGCGGAGGTGCTGTCGTGAAGCCGCTCGCGGTAGCCATCATGGGCCCGACGGCGTCCGGCAAGACCGCCGCCGCGCTGGCGATTGCGCGCGCGACGCCGGCCGAAATCATCTCCGTCGATTCGGCGCTGGTCTACCGCGGCATGGACATCGGCACCGCCAAGCCGAGCGCGGAAGAACTGGCCAGCGTCCCGCACCACCTGATCGACATCATCGAGCCGACGGAGGCGTATTCGGTGGCGCAGTTCCGCGCCGACACGCTGCGTCTGGTGGCCGACATCAGCGCGCGCGGCAAGCTGCCGCTGCTGGTCGGCGGCACGATGATGTACTTCAAAGCTCTGACCGATGGCCTGGACGAGCTGCCTGGCGCCGACCCGCAGCTGCGCGCCGAGATCGAAGCGGAAGCAGCGCGCATCGGCTGGCCAGCCATGCACGAGAAGCTGCGCGCACTCGATCCGGTCACGGCGGATCGCCTGGCGCCGAACGACGCACAGCGCATCAACCGCGCGCTGGAAATCACGCAGCTGGCGGGACGGCCGATGTCCGAACTGCTGTCGGGCCGCGCAAAGCTGGATCTGCCGTTCGACCTGGTCTCGTTCGCACTGGAACCCTCCGACCGCAGCGTGCTGCACGCGCGCATCGCCGCCCGCTTCGACCAGATGCTGGGCCGCAGCGACGACAGCGGCATCGTGGCCGAAGTGGCGGGCCTGCGCGCGCGCGGCGACCTGCACCCTGGCCTGCCGTCGATGCGCTGCGTCGGCTATCGCCAGGCGTGGGATTATCTGGACGGGACGATCGACCGCGCCGCGCTGCGCGAAACGGGCATCATCGCCACGCGCCAGCTGGCCAAGCGCCAGCTGACCTGGCTGCGCTCGATGCCAGACCGCGTGCTGATCGATTGCCTCGCCGGCGACCCCGCGCCGGAGATGCTGCGTCAGTTAGCAGGCAGACAAGGCTGAAAGATTTTTCGCGACTTTCGCGCCGACCCTTGACAGGTTTTTTCAAACCTCGGATAATACTGGCCTGTCTGGTGATATAGCTCAGTTGGTTAGAGCACAGCATTCATAATGCTGGGGTCGGTGGT
>JAZKFW010000026.1:0-43009 GCA_040386255.1 Pseudomonadota bacterium | reverse complement strand
AGGTTACAATGGCGAAAGCGTTTTTCAAGGCAATTCCAAGATGACACGAATGATTCCAGATTCTACGCCCAACCCTTGCGCCGCGTGTGTGCCGGCCATCGTAATGTCCAGAAAATTGCGAAGCTGACATGCCGGAACTGCCCGAAGTTGAAGTCACGCGGCGCGGCGTCGCGCCCCATCTCGAAGGCCGCCTGGTCGACAGCGTGCTGCTGCGCCGCGAGGGCCTGCGCTGGCCATTTCCCCCTGCGCTGCCGGCGCTGCTGGAGGGCAAGCGGATTGTTTCCGTCGGGCGGCGCGGCAAGTACCTGCTGATCCACTTCGATCACGGCACCCTGATCGTTCACCTCGGCATGTCGGGCCACCTGCGCGTGCTGCCGCTTGGCACCGAGCTGAAAAAACACGACCATTTCGACCTGGTGGTCAACGGCGCCGGCGGCAAGCAGGTGCTGCGCCTGCACGATCCGCGCCGCTTCGGGGCGGTGCTTTGGCATGCCAACGACGACGGCGAGCTCGACTCGCACATCCTGCTGCGCGGCCTCGGCGTCGAGCCGCTGGAAAGTGGTTTTTCCGGCGAGCTGCTGTTTCGCGCCAGCCGCAAGCGCAGCGCGCCGATCAAGCAGTTTTTGCTGGGCGGCGACGTGGTGGTGGGGGTGGGCAACATCTACGCTTGCGAAAGCCTGTTTCGCGCTGGCATCAACCCGAAAACCGCGGCCGGCCGCATCGCCCGTGGCCGTTATGACAAGCTGGCGCTCGCCATCCGCGACATCCTCGCCGAAGCCATCGTTCAGGGCGGCAGCACCCTGCGCGATTTTATTGCGGTGAATGGACAATCCGGCTATTTCCAACAGACATATTTCGTCTATGATCGTGAAGGAGTGCCGTGCCGCAACTGTGGCGCCCCGATCCGCAGGATCCTCCAGGGGCAACGATCGACGTTTTATTGCGTGAATTGCCAGAAATAGCGCTCAAAAAACAACACAACCGGCAGGGAAAAAGATGGTGCACGATTTTCAACATTACGGCGCATGGCGCGAGGGCGTGGTTGGCGCGCTCGCGAGCTACCAGATGTGGGTCAACGCGGCCGAGCTGACCGACGCCGCCACCGAGCAGCGCATCGCACGCGCGCTGGCGCGGCTGGCCGACGACAAGCTGTCGATCGCGTTCGTCGCCGAATTCTCGCGCGGGAAATCCGAACTGATCAACGCGATCTTCTTCGCCGACTACGGCCAGCGCATCCTGCCGTCGGCCGCCGGCCGCACCACCATGTGCCCGACCGAATTGCTGTACGACCCGGCGTGGCAGCCGTCGCTGCGCCTGCTGCCGATCGAAACGCGCGCCGGCCACTTGTCGACCAGCGACTACCGCGACGACGCCGCCGCCTGGACCGTGTTCCCGCTGGCGCTGGACGCCGGCGACAGCATGCACGAGACGTTCAAGCAGGTCAGCATGACCAAGCGCGTGCCGGTCGCCGAAGCGCAGAGCTACGGCCTGTTCGACGACAGCGATCCGGACGTCGCCAACACGGTCGACGCCGACGGCCTGGTCGAGATTTCGCTGTGGCGCCACGCGATCATCAACTTCCCTCACCCGCTGCTCAAGCAGGGCCTGGTGATCCTCGACACGCCCGGCCTGAACGCGATCGGCACCGAGCCCGAACTGACGCTGAACCTGATCCCGAACGCGCACGCGGTGCTGTTCATCCTCGCCGCCGAAACGGGCGTGACCAAGAGCGACATCGAAGTCTGGCGCACCCACATCGGCGCCGGATCCGGCCGCATCGTCGTGCTCAACAAGATCGACGCCATGTGGGACGAGCTGAAAACGCAAGCGGAGAACGACGCCGAAATCGACCGCCAGCAGGCCAGCGTGGCGCAGCTGCTCGCGCTCGCGCCGAACCAGGTGTATCCGGTGTCGGCGCAGAAGGCGCTGGTCGGCAAGATCAACGGCGACATGGCGCTGCTCGAAAAGAGCCGTCTCGGCCAGCTCGAAGCGGCCCTGTTCAACGAGCTGATTCCGGCCAAGAAGGACATCATCCGCAAGCAGCTGTCGGACGACCTGGCGCAGCTGGTCGGCGCGCAGCATGCGATGCTCAACGCGCGCATCCGCGGCGTCGTCGAGCAGCTGCAGGAACTGAAAAGCCTGCGCGGCAAGAACCAGAGCGTGGTGGCGCACATGATGCGCCGCATCGACATCGAGAAGAAGGAATTCGACGCCAGCCTGATGACGCTGGCCGGCACCCGCTCGGTGTTCGCGCGCCTGTCGACCGACCTGTATTCGTCGCTCGGCATGAGTACCGTGCAGGCCGAGATCGACAGCGTCCGCGAAGGCATGCAGGCGAGCCGCTTCGCCACCCGCATGCGCGGCCCGGTCAAGGCGTTCTTCGACCAGGTGCGCGGCCACCTTGCCGAGTCCGACGTCAAGATTGCCGAGATCGGCCAGATGATGGAGACCATGTACCGCAAGTTCGCCACCGAGCACGGACTGTCGCTGGCGCTGCCGATGCTGTTCTCGCTCGAAAAATACCGTCTCGAGATCGACGCCGTCGAGGCGGTCTACCAGAAGCAGTTCGGCACCACCACGCTGTTAATGACCAGCCGCGGCGCGCTGATGGAGCGCTTCTTCGACTCGATCGCCTCGCGCATCCGGCGCAACTTCAAGGCGGCCAACGCCGACGTCGAGGCGTGGCTGAAGGTGATCATGGCGCCGCTCGAAGGGGAGATCCGCAAGCACAAGGATCAGCTCAAGCACCGGCTGGCGTCGATCCAGCGCATCCACGAAGCGACCGACAGCCTGGAACAGAAGATCGAGGCGCTCGCCGCCACCCAGGGCGACCTCGAACGGGTCAAGGCGCAGCTGAACAAGCTGGCCGGCGCCGTGTCCGCGGCGCTGCAATCGGAGCGCGCGGCACTGGATGCGGCGGCGTGAAGCGCCTGACCGAATTCGACCAGCTGGCCGACCCCTCCTTTTCCGCCGCCGTGATCGACTGGCAGCGGCAGCACGGCCGCCATGCGCTGCCGTGGCAGAACACCACCGACGCCTACCGCATCTGGCTGTCCGAGATCATGCTGCAGCAGACTCAGGTGGCGGCGGTGCTGACCTATTACGCGCGCTTCCTCGAGCGCTTCCCTACCCTTGAATCGCTGGCCGCGGCGCCATCCGAGGACGTGATGGCGCTGTGGAGCGGGCTCGGTTACTACACCCGCGCGCGCAACCTGCATGCGTGCGCCAAGCGCGTGGTGGCCGAATACGGCGGCGTGTTCCCGAGCGACCCGGCGCTGCTGGCGGCGCTGCCGGGCATTGGCCGCTCGACGGCGGCGGCGATATCGGCGTTCTCCAGCGGCACGCGCGCCGCCATCCTCGACGGCAACGTCAAGCGGGTGTTCGCGCGCGTGTTCGGCGTCGACCAGTACCCCGGCATCAAGCCGGTCGAAGACGGCCTGTGGCGGCGCGCCGAGGCGCTGCTGCCGCAGGTGGGCATCGAGCGCTACACGCAAGGGCTGATGGACCTTGGCGCGACCCTGTGCACGCGCTCGAATCCTGCCTGCGAACGCTGCCCTCTGCGCGATCGCTGCGTCGCCTACGCCACCGGCCGCACCGCTGAACTGCCGGTGCGCAAACCGAAGAAGACCAATCCCGAGAAGCGCGCGGCGATGCTGGTAGTGCTCGATGGCGGCCAGGTGCTGCTCGAGCAGCGCGCCGACAGCGGCATCTGGGGCGGGCTGCTGTCGCTGCCGGAGGTCGATGGACATGGCGCGTTCGACGACGCGATGCCGGATGCGAAGCTCGCTGCCGGCCGCTTCGGCGTCGTCGAGGAAGTGCAGGCGCTGCTGCCGCTGGTGCATGTGTTCACGCACTACAAGCTGCATATTCATCCGCACCGGATCGCGCTGCACACGCGCTCGCAGACGGAGTCCGGCTACGTGTGGTGGGATCTGGCGAATATCGAGCAGGCGCCGTTGCCGGCGCCGGTGAAGAAGTTGTTGACCCAGCTCGCGCAGCCGACACTGTTTTCAGCAGGGGGCTGACCCGATTTTTCTTGTGGGGTCAGACCCCGGATTAGCGAGCGTCGTCGACTTCGGGGTCTGACCCCAAGGGAAAAACCGGGTCAGACCCCTGCGGTTACAGCTCGTCGATCGAGAAGATGCGGCGGTGCTCGCGGATCGCGTAGCGGTCGGTCATGCCGGCGATGTAATCGGAGATCTTGCGCGCCTGCTTCTCCGGCTCGACCTGGTAGTCCGGCGGCAGCAGCACAGGATCCTTCATGAACGCCTCGAACAGATCGTTGACGATGCGGCTCGCCTTCACCCGCATGCGGTTGACCTGGTAGTGGCGGTACAGGTTCGCGTGCAGGAAGCGCTTGAGTTCAGTTGTGTCGGCCTTCATCCGGTCGGAGAAGCGGATCAGCGGCGCGCTGGCGCGCACGTCGTCGACGCTGGCGGGCGCGGCGTCGGCGATCAGCGCGGCCGAAGTGGCGACGACGTCGGCCGTCATCACGGTGATCATCCGGCGCGACGTCTCGTACAGCGCGCGCCGTCCGGCCAATCCCGGGTACTGCGCTTCCACCGCATGGCGGTGGCGCGCGAACAGGTCGACCTGCTCCATCTGCGCCATCGTGATCAGCCCCGAACGCAGGCCGTCGTCGATGTCGTGGTTGTTGTAGGCGATTTCGTCGGCGAGGTTGGTCAGCTGCGCTTCCAGGCTTGGCTGGGTGCGCTCGAGGAAGCGCCTGCCAAGCTCGCCCAGCTGGCGAGCATTGGCCGCCGAACAGTGCTTGAGGATGCCCTCGCGCGTTTCGAACATCAGGTTCAGGCCGTCGAAGGCGCCGTAGTGCTCTTCGAGCGAATCGACCACGCGCAGGCTTTGCAGGTTGTGTTCGAAGCCGCCGTGGCCAGCCATGCATTCGTTGAGCACGTCCTGGCCGACGTGGCCGAACGGCGTGTGCCCGAGATCGTGCGCCAGCGAGATCGCTTCCACCAGGTCTTCGTTCAGGCGCAGGCTGCGCGCCAGCGTGCGGCCGATCTGCGCCACTTCGATCGAGTGCGTCAGCCGCGTGCGAAACAGGTCGCCTTCGTGATTGAGGAAGACCTGGGTCTTGTATTCGAGCCGGCGAAACGCGGTGGAATGGATGATGCGGTCGCGGTCGCGCTGAAACTCGCTGCGCGAGCCGGCCGGCTCCTCGGCGAACACGCGGCCGCGCCCCAGCGCCGAGTGGGCGGCGTACGGCGCCAGCCGGTCGTCGAAGTCCATCCTAGGGCGCCGTGCAGGCGGCGATGGTGGCGAGCAGCTGCTCGCGCGGGGCGCCGCCGATGCTCGGGCTGCCGAGTGGTTTGAGCAGGATGAACTTGATGGCGCCGCCTTCGTTTTTCTTGTCCACTTCCATCAGTTCGAGCCAGCGCGCGTCGCCCAGATCGGGCGCCACCGTCGGCAGGCCGGCGGCGGCCACCAGCGCGCGCATGCGCGCCACGGTCGCCTCGTCGACCATGCCGAGCCGGCACGACAGGTCGGCCGCCATCACCATGCCGCAGCCGACCGCTTCGCCGTGCAGCCAGCTGCCGTAGCCGAGGCCATTCTCGATCGCGTGGCCAAAGGTGTGGCCGAAGTTGAGGATGGCGCGCAGCCCGCCTTCGCGCTCGTCCTGGCGCACCACGTCCGACTTGATCTCGCACGAACGGGCGATCGCATGCGCCAGGCATGCCTGGTCGCGCGCCATCAGCTTGCCGATGTTCTGCTCGATCCAGTCGAAGAAGGCGGCGTCGATGATGGCGCCGTGCTTGATCACTTCGGCCAGGCCGGCCGACAGTTCGCGCGCCGGCAGCGTGGCCAGCGTGGCGGTATCGGCCAGCACCGCGCGCGGCTGGTAGAAGGCGCCGATCATGTTCTTGCCGAGCGGGTGGTTGATGCCGGTCTTGCCGCCGACCGAGGAATCGACCTGCGCCAGCAGGGTGGTCGGCAGCTGGACGAACGGCACGCCGCGCATGTAGCTGGCGGCGGCGTAGCCGGTCAGGTCGCCGATCACGCCGCCGCCCAGCGCCACCAGGGTCGTCTTGCGGTCGCACTTGTTGGCCAGCAGCGCGTCGAATATCTGCATCAGCGAGGCCTGGTTCTTGTACTGCTCGCCGTCGGGCAGGATGATCTCGATGACCTCGCGGCCGGCCGCGCGCAGCGGCGCGGCGACGCGCTCGAGGTACAGCGGGGCGACGGTGGTGTTGGTGACGATGGCGACCTGGCGGCCCTGGATATGGCGCGCCAGCAGCGCCTGGTCGGACAGCAGGTCGACGCCGATCACGATCGGGTAGCTGCGCTCGCCCAGGTCGACGGTGAGGGTAAGGGGGGACTGCGGGTTCGTCATCGATAGTGCGGAGGCGGGAGCGTGCTCGCGGCGTTTCGCCTCGAGCGCGTCCAACTGCTCCAGAATGGTCTGAACCATCGATTGTACGTTAGGACGGCCGGTATCGATGACCAGCTGCGCGACCTCGCGGTAGAGCGGCTCGCGCTGCGCCATCAGCTCTTCGATGCGGCGGCGCGGATCGGCTGTCTGCAGCAGCGGGCGGTTCTTGTCGTGCGAGACGCGCACCATGATGCTGTTGACGTTGGCGCGCAGGTAGATGACGGTGCCGCGCGACTTGAGGATGTCCCGGGTGGCGGCGTTGAGGACGGCGCCGCCGCCGGTGGCGAGGACGATGCCGTCTTCGGCGCAGAGGTCGCGGATGACCTCCGCTTCGCGCCGGCGAAAGCTGTCTTCGCCTTCGATTTCGAAGATCCACGGGATCGAGGCGCCGGTGCGGGCCTCGATCTCGTGGTCGGAGTCGATGAAGCGTTTACCCAGTTTCCTGGCGAGGATGCGGCCGATTGTCGTCTTGCCCGCCCCCATCAGTCCTACCAAAAAAACGTTCTGCATCGGCCCCTGTCAGGTTAATTAGTCGGTGTCCTCGCATTGCGACGACTTGCCGTAAGGACTGACCTGGCCCGGCGGCGGAACGCCTGCACTACCGTAGTCGGTCGCCAGTCCTGGCAGCACAGTATACCCCACGTAACTCGCCTCGGAGCCGGAGACGGCGCCGCGGATCGTGAACTC
This sequence comes from Pseudomonadota bacterium, assembly GCA_040386255.1. Classification (GTDB taxonomy): domain Bacteria; phylum Pseudomonadota; class Gammaproteobacteria; order Burkholderiales; family Burkholderiaceae_D; genus JAFCUW01. The sequence continues at coordinate 35,934 of JAZKFW010000026.1, read as the reverse complement.
GACGTCGAGCCAGCCGGCACGGTCGCGCGGATAGATCATCGAAATGGTCGCCGTGCCGCTGGCGTCGGTCTTGCCGGACGAGGTGATGTTCATCGGAATCACCGGGTCGAGGCGGCCGTTGCGGTTGATATCTTCCCCGACCGCCAGCACGCCGTCCTTGTTGGTGTCCTCGTTGGCGCAGCTCTTGGCGATGTCGATCACCCACGGACCGTTCAGTTGGGCAAGCCACACGCCCTTGCGGTAGAAGCGCGGGATGACGGCGCCGGTGATGGCGACGTCACGCACGGCGTTACCGGCCGCATCGGTGACGAACACGGCATAGTCGACCTGGTACGTTGCCGAGCTCGGTGTCAGCACCAGGTTGCCGGTACCGGCGCTGATGAACAGCGATTTCTTGCCAACAGTCAATCTTGCCTGGGCGCTGGCCGAGGTCACCGGGCTGTCGACAATGGCGCGGATGACGACGCCGTCGACGGCGGTGGTGGTGGTGCCGGCGACATAGCTGATGGTGGCTGAACCGTCGCTGCCGGTCAGCACGGTGGACGGCTGCGACAGCGAACCGCCGCTGGTGTCGGTGATGATCGAGAACGACACGCGGGCATTCTTGACCGGATTGCCCTGGCTGCCCTTGTCGGTGACGACGGCGCGCAGGGTGACCTGCTCGGTGGTACTACCCGGCATGTTGGCGCCGACGACTGCCGGCGAGCCCTGCAGGCTGATGACGGCGGTCGGGGTCAGCGGCGCGACGAATTCGAGCGCGCTTTGCACCGTCGAGCTGGTGGCGCTGGAGCTGGCCGTCAGGGTGGCGAGGCCGGGGCCGGTGGCGGCCACATACACTTGCGCGGCGCCCGAAGTCAGCGCGATGGCCGAGGTCAGGGCGACGCCGCACGACGCATCCGAATACACCGTGCCGCGCGAGGTGCTGACGCTGACGGTACCGCCCTGTGCCACGCCGCCAACGAAGTTGCTGACCTGCACCGGATAGCAGCTGTTGGTGTTGGCGGTGGTGAGCACCGCGCCGCTGCCGTCGACTGCCTTGATCGAGAAGCTTGCGGTGCTGATGGCGATCGGCGCGGTGGCCGTTTCGCCGAGTGCGCGCACGGTGACGACATCGCTGCCGGTGCGGCCCGCGGTGTAGGTGAGGACCAGCTTGCCGGCGGCATCGGTGACGCTGGCGCCGCCGTTCTTGACGGCCAGCGTATTGACCAGCGCGCTGAAGGTGATCGGGGTGTTGGCCAGCGGCGCATCGGTCGAGTCGAACAGGGCCACCGTGACATCGCTGGTGGCGCCGAGGTTGACGGTACCGCTGGCGTTGACGGTGATGCGGGTGCCGGCGACGTTGACCTTGACAGTGGCCAGCGGCACGCCGGCAACGGTGCCCGACACGGTGATGGTGCGGGTGGTCGGATCGGAACCGGTGGCAAGGTTGACGCTGGCGACGCCGTTGGCGTCGGTAGTGACGCGCGAGGCGCTCAGCGCGCCGGAGTCGGTGGCGAACGTGACGATGGTGTTCGGCATCACGACGTTGTTGGCATCAAGCACCAGCGCCTTGATCAGCACGGCAGTGCCGGCCGCGCCCGAGGACGACAGGCTGCCGCTGCTGGAAGTGAGCAGAAGCTTCGGCGCGGTGGTGCTGGAGGCGGCGACGGTCACCTTCACTTCGCTCGACGTGGCCGAGCCGGACGAGGCGGTGATGGTGATGGTGCGCGGCGACGGATCGCCCTTGACGCTGAGCTTTTCGGTGACGGTGCCGGTGGCGTCGGCGACGCGGTTGGTGTTCGTGATGGTGCCGGAGTCGGCCTTGAAACTGACGACCGCGCCAGGCAGCGCGTTATTGTTGGCGTCCTTGACGATGGCCGTCAGCGTCACTTCGGTGCCGTCGGCGCCGGAGGCGGCAATCGTCGCCGCGCTGGCGACCAGCGAGACGGTCTTGGCGGTGGCGCCGCCTGGCGGGCCGCCGGGGACGGTGCCGGCGCTGCCGCCGCCGCCGCCGCAGGCGGCCAGCGCCACGGCGGCGATGCCGGCGGTGGCGAATCGGCTAAAGTTACGCCAGGAAAAATTGTTGAGGTTCGGCAGCATGGATGCTCCAGTTATTAATTTTTAGAAGAAGTCAAAACGGCGGTCGGACTCAGCTGCGACCGCATTTCAAAACCTGGGTCTGACCCCGGTTTTGAAATTGTTGTTATAGGTGTTTTATTGGGTCGGCACGCTGTCGGCCACGATCTTCGGTGTCAGGAACACCAGCAGTTCGGTCTTCGACGTTTCGCGGCCGGTGGTCTTGAACAGGTAGCCGAGCACCGGCAGATCGCCCAGCAGCGGCACCTTGGTGTCGGTGGTGCGCTCCTGCTGCTGGTAAATGCCGCCCAGCACCACCGTGCCGCCGTTCTCGACCCGCACCTTGGTCTTGACGTGCTGGTTGTTGATGGCGAAGCCGGCCGGCGTGATGTCGCCCTTCGAGTCCTTGTTCACTTCCACTTCCAGCACGACGTTGCCGTCCGGCGTGATCTGCGGCGTCACTTCCATGCGCAGGTTGGCCTTCTTGAACGTGATCGAGGTGGCGCCGCTGCTGGTGGCGACCTGGTACGGCAGTTCGATACCCTGCTCGATGACGGCGACCATCTTGTCTTCGGTCAGGATGCGCGGGCTGGAGATGATCTTGCCCTTGCCGTCCGCTTCCAGCGCCGACAGTTCCAGGTTGAGGAAGCGGTTGGCGGCGGCCGAAAACAGGCTGAACGCGATGGTGGCCGGCGGAATGGTGCCGATGGCAGCCGCCGGCAGGTTCAGGAACTGGGTGTTGTTGAATGCATCGGCGCTGTTCGCGACCTGGCCGGTGGCCTGGCCGACGCCGGTCAGGTTGCCGGTGACGGCGACGCGGTTGTTGCCGTTGACCTGGTAGCCGGAGTCGCCGCCACGCAAGGTGCGCATGTCGGAAAAGCCCAGCTTGGCGCCGAGGTTGCGGCTGAAGCTGTCGCTCGCCTCGACCAGCCGCGCCTCGATCAGCACCTGCTTGGAAGCGACGTCGGTCTTCAGGATCAGGCGGCGGATGTCTTCGATCTTGGCGGCCAGGTCGGTGACGAACAACTGGTTGGTGCGCGGATCGATGATGGCGCTGCCGCGCTTGGACAGCACGCGGTTCTTGCTGTCGGCGGCGCCGTCGAGGCCGAACACGGTGCGGAACGACTCGGCCTTCTGGTAATTGAGCTGGAAAATTTCCGAGCGCAGCGGCTCGAGGTCGGCGATCTGCGCGCGCTGCTCGAGTTCGAGCTTTTCCTTGGTCAGCAGTTCTTCCTTCGGCGCGATCCACAGCACGGTGCCGTTCTTGCGCATGTCGAGGCCCTTGGCCTGCAGCACGACGTCGAGCGCCTGGTCCCACGGCACTTCCTTCAGGCGCAAGGTCAGGTTGCCGGTCACCGAATCGCTGGTGATGATGTTCAGGCCGGAGATGTCGGCGATCGCCTGCAGCGCGGCGCGCACTTCGACGTTCTGGAAGTTGAACGACAGCTTCTCGCCGCGGTAGCCCTGAGTGCCCTGGGTCAGGCGGTTCGGGTCTTCCTTGATCGGCTTGACGTCGATCACCAGCTGGGTGTCGCTCTGGTAGACGGTCTGTTCCCACAGGCCGCGCGCCTCGATCGTCATGCGCACGTTGTCGCCCTGCGGCACGGCGGTGACCAGCGCCACCGGGGTGCCGAAGTCGGTGACGTCGAGCCGGCGGCGCAGGCTTGGCGGCAGGCCGGTCTTCATGAAGTCGACCACGACCTTGTTGCCGACCTGGCGCACATCGACCGCGACCTGGCTGTTCGGCAGGTCGACGACGACGCGGCCTTCGCCGTTGGCGCCCTTGCGGAAATCGAGGTCGCGCAACAGCTGGCGGCTGACCGGGCGTGCATCGGCTGCCTGCTGGACCGGCATGCCGGCGCGGTTGACCGCCTGCGCGACGCCGCCGGAGCCTTCGATGGTGACGACGACCGACTTGCCGTCGATCGCGGCGGCATAGTTCAGCGCGCGCTTGAGGTTGAAGACGAGGCGGGTGCGCTCGCCGGCCTGCACGACGTTGATGGCGCGCAGGTCGCCGAGGTTGATGTCCTGCGAGTTCTTGCCGGTGGCGTTGGTGGTGGCGCCGAAATCGAGCGCGATGCGGGTCGGGTTGGTGATCGAGAAGCCGATCGGCAACTTGGTCGGCGCGTTCCTCATGGCGATGTTGACCACCACGTTCGAACCTTGCTGGTTGGCCGTGATCGATTCGATCGCGTTGTCCTGCGCCATCGCCATGCTGCTCACCAGCGCCAGCGACACGATTGCGAGGAGGCGTGCCACCGGGCCCATCAGGCCGGCGGCGCCGTTCATTTTAAATGCGATCATTTCTTGGTCTCCTTGCTTTCCTGCAATTCCAGCTTCGACAGTCGCTCGACCCACTCGCCGGCAGCATCCTGAACCACTTCCTTGATATTGATGGCGCCTTCGCTCACGCCGGTGACCAGGCCGTAGTTCTGGCCGATGCGCTGGCCCGCCTTGACCTGGTGCACCGCGCGGTCGATCTGCAGCAGCGCGTAATTGACGCCGGCCTTCTGGATCACGCCGACCATCGTGAAGGTGTCGAGCGGATAGTTTTCCAGCAGCTCCTTGCGGCGGTCCATGTCCGGCTTGTACTTGGCGTCCGATTTCTCGGCGGCGCGGGCCAGTTCGGCCAGCAGTTTGTTCGGGCTGTACGGGTCGATCGCGTCCTGCGCCGTGTAGGCGAACGGAATGAAGGTCTTCGGCTCGGCGATCGGCACCACCGATACCTTGGTGTCCTTCTTGACCTGCGCCATCCAGTCCTGCACTTCCTTGACGTCGCTGGCACTGCAGCCGGTCAGCAGCAGCGCGGCGATGGCGAGCGCGCCGGTGTGGATCATCTTCATTTGGCGGCTCCCTTGGCCAGCTTGGCCTTGTCGGCGCGCGCCTTGCGCTGCGCGCTGGCCTCTTCCGGATCGAGATAGCGGAACGTCTTGGCGACGGCGTCGAGCGTGAGCACACCGTCCTTGCCGGTCGTCAGCGCCATGTTGTTGAGAGTGACGATGCGCTGCAGGTTGGCCATGTCGGCGGCGAAAGCGCCGATGTCGTGATAGCTGCCGTTGACGCGGATGTCGATGGCCTGCTCGGCGTAGTAGTCGCGCACCACCACCTGGCCGGGACGGAACAGGTCGAACTGCAGGCCGCGGCCGAGGCCCGCCTGGTTGATGTCCGACAGCAGCGCGGCCATCTCGGCCTTGCTCGGCAACTGCTTCTGCAGGCGCTCGACGTACTGGTCGACCTGCACCCGCTGCACCTGCAGCGCATCGAGGTTGATCGCCTGCGCCATCTTGATCTTGTATTCGTCGCGCAGGCGCACTTCGTCCTGCGCCAGCCGGTCCTGGTCCTCGAACTGGGTGCTCCAGTAGCCGAAGTAGCCGAGGGCGATGACGCCGGCCATCACGCCGATCATGCACAGCACCCGCGGCGCCAGCGGCCACAGGCCAGGATGGCGGCCGGCCAGGCCCTGGAACTGGGCCGACAGCGAGGCGCCGATTTCTTTCAGATTAATGTCCATGGAGTGTCCGATCGGCGCTTAAGGGGTGACGCCGGCGGCGACCACGGTGACAATCGGCTGGCCCGGCTTCGGCACGCCCTTGACGGCGTCCTTGTCGCGCGGGCGCTTGATGCCGACCACCAGGGTGAATTCGACGACCTTCTTGCCGGTCTTGCTTTGCGTCAGCGCGGCCGCCTTCACTTCGGTCAGTTCCGGCTTTTCCAGCCACGGCGAGGCGCCGGCCAGGTTGCGCAGCATTTCGGCGACCCGTTCCTGCGACTGGGCGTAGCCGGACAGCGCCACGCGCTGGCCATCCTGCTTGAACGACTTCAGGTAGACGCCGGTCGGGGTCTGCTTGACCAGTTCGTCGAGCAGGTACACCGGCTGGTTGCGGTCGCCCTGCAAGTCTTCGACGGCCTGCTGGCGCGCCTTCAGCGCCTCGATTTCCTGCTTCAGGGTGGCGATGGCGACGATCTTCTTGTCGAGTTCGGCGTTGGCGTTGGTCAGCACCAGGTTGCGCTCGTTCTGGATCGAGATCTTGCTGGCGTTGTAGCCGCCGACGACCAGCACCACGGCGATGCCGAGAATGCCGCCGAGCGCCATCAGGGCGACAAAGGCGGTCTTCTTGAGCTTGCGTTTTTCTTCGCGGTGCGGAAGAAGGTTAATTCTGATCATCAGCCAAATCTCCTCAGCGCCAGGCCGCAGGCGACCAGGTAGGCCGGCGCCTCGCCGCGCAGCTGCGACTCGCGCACGCCGGGAGCGAGCTGCATGCCCTTGAACGGCGACACCACGGCGCTGGAAATCTTGGTGCGGCTGGCAACGATGTCGAGCAGGCCGGGGATCAGCGCGCAGCCGCCGGCCAGGTACAGCTGGTCGATGCGGGTGTACGGGGTCGACGTGTAGAAAAACTGGATCGCGCGGGTCACTTCCAGCGCGGCGTTCTCGAGGAACGGGCCAAGCAGTTCGGCCTGGTAGTTTTCCGGCAGGTCGCCGGCCTTCTTCTTGGCCTCGGCCTCTTCGAACGACAGGCCGTAGGCGCGCACGATGTCCTGCGTCAGCTGGTTGCCGCCGAACGGCTGCTCGCGTTCGTAAATGGTGTCGCCGCCTTCCATCACCGAAATGTGGGTGACCTGGGCGCCGATCTGGAACAGCGCGACGATCTGGTCCTCTCCTCCCGGCACCTGGTCGGCGACGCGTTCGAGCGCGGCGCGCGCGGCGTACGATTCGATGTCCATCACCACCGCGGTCAGGCCGGCCGCTTCGGCGATCGCCACGCGGTCCTCGACCTTTTCCTTGCGCGCCGCCGCCAGCATCACGTCCATGTCGTCGGGCGAATTGGCGGCCACGCCGAGAACGTCGAAGTCGAGGCTCACTTCGTCGAGGGCGAACGGGATGTACTGGGAGGCTTCGGATTCGACCTGCACTTCCAGCTGGTCTTCCGACAGCCCGGCCGGCAGGATAATTTTCTTGGTGATCACCGAGGCCGGCGGCATGCCGAGGGCGACCAGCTTGACGCGGGTGCCGCTCTTTTTCCACACGCGGCGCACCGCTTCGGAGACCTGGTCGATGTTTTCGATGTTGCCGTCGACGACAGCGCCGCGCGGCAGCGGTTCGGAGGCGTAGCGCTCGAGGCGCAGCTCATTTTTGCCGGCGTCGACCAGCTCGACCAGGCGAACGCCGGATGTGCTGATATCCAGGCCCAGCAGAGGGGGACTGGACTGTCCGAACAGGGAACCGAGATTGATCATACCGAGCGTGCTCCTCACCTACAACATCATTGCTAACGCTGCGAAAGTTTCCTTGCAGAACGGATAAGAAATATCGATTCGCAAAGTAATTTGTTATAAAACCGCCATTTAGATCAGTTACATGAGGCAATACATTAAATCGTAGCAACAACGCTTGGGCCATGTAAAGGTATTTCTGCATACCAACTTTAATGAGCCGGGCGGATAAACGACACTCTGTAAACCCTTTGCCATCTTAGTTGTCGGGTGGTTCACAACGCCCGAAACGCGGGGTGTGAACCTTCCACCATGTTAGTTGTCGGCCCGCTCACAAGCGCCCTTGAGCGACTTGCGCAAAGGTCGCGGCGCACCGTGTACTATGGGGCCTGCCTTATAATGAGCCGCATCAATATAGTGAAAGATTCGACCCGCATGAGTTCCTCCCCTAAGGATTCCAAGAAGTCCCCTTCCGCTGCCGGCGGCGCGCGCAAGGCCACGCCCAAGCGCATTGCGCTGATCACGCTGGGCGTACTGGCCGGCACCGCGCTGGCCGGCGTGCTGGTCGTGGTGTTCGCGCTGGCGATGGCGTACCCGAACTTGCCGGCGCTCGACTCGCTGACCGACTACCGGCCGAAGATGCCGCTGCGGATCTTTTCCGCCGACGGCGTGCTGATCGGCGAATTCGGCGAAGAGCGGCGCAACCTGGTGCGCATCAACGAGATCCCCGACGTCATGAAGAAGGCGGTGCTGGCGATCGAGGACGACCGTTTCTACCAGCACAGCGGGGTCGACTACACCGGCATCCTGCGCGCGGCGCTGCACAACGCCACCGGCGGCGCGCGCCAGGGCGCCTCCACCATCACCCAGCAGGTGGCGCGCAACTTCTTCCTGTCGAGCGAGCAAACTTTCAAGCGCAAGGCCTACGAGGTGCTGCTGGCGTGGAAGATCGAAAAGAACCTCAGCAAGGACCAGATCCTCGAGGTCTACATGAACCAGATCTACCTGGGCCAGCGCGCCTACGGCTTCTCGTCGGCGGCGCAGATCTATTTCGGCAAGAGCATCAAGGACATCACGGTGGCCGAAGCGGCCATGCTGGCCGGGCTGCCGAAGGCGCCGTCGGCGTACAACCCGGTGGTCAACCCGAAGCGCGCGCGCACCCGCCAGCAATACATCCTGCAGCGCATGCACATGCTCGGCTACATCACGCCGGCCCAGTTCGAGACCGCCAAGGCCGAGCAGCTGCGCATCAAGACCGACAGCGCCGAGTTCGGCGTGCATGCCGAATACGTCGCCGAGATGGCGCGCCAGCTGGTCTACGAGCAGTTCAAGGAAGAAACCTATACGCGCGGCCTGAATGTCTTCACGACCGTCACCAAGGCTGACCAGGATGCGGCCTACCTGGCGCTGCGCCGCGGCGTGATGGAGTACGAGAAGCGCCACGCTTACCGCGGCCCGGAAGCGTACATCGACATCCCGTCGAAGAAGGAAGAAGCCGACGAGGCGATCGAAACGGAGTTGGCCGAGCATCCCGACAGCGACGACATCATCGCCGCGATGGTGCTGAGCGCCACCCCGACCGACATCACCGCCGTCACCGCTTCCGGCGAAGAAATCAAGATCAACGGCGCCGGGCTCGGCTTCGCCAAGGCGTGGCTGTCGGAAAAAGCGGCGCCGAACCGGCGCGTGCGGCGCGGCGCGGTGATCCGCGTGACGCAGGAAGGCGGCGCCACCTGGAGCGTCACGCAGATGCCGGTGATCGAGTCGGCCTTCGTTGCCGCCGATACCAGCGACGGCGCGATCCGCGCGCTGGTGGGCGGCTTCGACTACAACCGCAACAAGTTCAACCACGTGACGCAGGCGTGGCGCCAGCCGGGTTCGTCGTTCAAGCCGTTCATTTATTCCGCTTCGCTCGAACGCGGTCTGTCGCCGGCCACCATCATCAACGACGCCCCGATCAGCTTCGATGCCGGCCAGACCGGCGGCCAGGCGTGGGAACCGAAGAACTACGACAACAAGTACGAAGGGCCGATGAGCATGCGGCGCGGCCTGACCAAGTCGAAGAACATGGTCTCGATCCGCATCCTGCACAAGATCGGCGCCAAGTACGGCCAGGAATACACCATCCGCTTCGGTTTCGATGCCGACAAGAATCCGCCCTACCTGACCTTGGCGCTGGGCGCCGGCGCCACCACGCCGCTGCAGATGGCCGGCGCCTACGCGGTGTTCGCCAACGGCGGCTATCGCGTCAGCCCGTACCTGATCTCGAAGGTCACCGACGCCGACGGCAAGGTGCTGTCGCAGGCGACGCCCGACCGCGCCGGCGTCGAAGCGAACCGCGTGATCGACGCCCGCAACGCCTTCCTGGTCGACAGCATGCTGAAGGACGTGGTGCGCTTCGGCACCGCCACCAAGGCGCTGTCGCTGAAGCGCACCGACATTTCCGGCAAGACCGGCACCACCAACGACTCGATCGACGCCTGGTTTGCCGGCTACCAGTCGAAGCTGGTGGGGATTGCCTGGATCGGCTACGACCAGCCGAAAAACCTGGGCAACAAGGAAACCGGCGGCGGGCTGGCGCTGCCGATCTGGATCAGCTTCATGCAGAAGGCGCTGAAGAACGTGCCGGTCGAAGAGCGCGAAGTGCCGGCCGGGCTGGTGCATGTCGGCGACGAGTATTACTACGCCGAGAATCCGCCCGGCACCGGGGTGCAGAGCCTCGATGTCGGCACGCGCGGCACGCCGGCCGAGGAAAAGCAGAAGGACGCGGTCAAGAACGAGCTGTTCTAGCGGTTGGGAAAGCTGGGGTCAGGTCCGACCCCAGCTTTCCTATTCCAGCGGTGGACGGATTCTCACCACTTTGACGAACTGCTCCAGTTCGTACGGTACGAAAACCCACGGGCCAACGAAGTCCTTCGTGTTTCTTGTGATGAGAGTGCGCCCCGTGACTTGAGCGGTCGCGGCAATAATCGCATTCGGGTGTGGCCACCTTTTTCATCCCCACGGCGCTGCCATGTCGGATATCTGCGGCGCGCCTCATGATTGCAGAAGTCGACTGCAGAATTTTTAAAGGCGAAAGTATATCGGCGACCCTCAGCACGTCGGAGGTCGTTTTCGCTCCAGCCATCATCTGGATGTACGTGACAAAACTAATGGCGGAATGCGGATAGTCGCCCAACACTTTCTCAGCAGCCGGGTAACCGAGCATCGCGTCAATGAATATGTTGGTATCGAACAGAACTACGGGCATTTGCCGCGGACCCAGCGTTCGTACTCAAGCCCATCGTGGGGGATATCGTCGCGCCCCTTCCACATGCCAAATCCCGCATGGACTGCATCGACGAAACGCTGATGGGTATCACTGCGACGATCAGGGATCACCTCAACTGCGTCGGCCTTGACTGCCCGACCCAACGGCGCGTGCCGACTGCGTGGCTTTCCAGAAATTATCTTGAACTCTTTAGGCAACCTACTCTTCGGTAACGCGCTCATTCAATTCTCCTGCGACGGATACTGCATCGAATAAGTGTAATACCATTGTGCGGCGCCGTCGCAGACCAATCTCAAGCCGGGCAACGCCGGTGTCAGGTCTGACATTAGGACATTCGCGCGCGAATGTCTTAATGTCAGACCTGACACCGGTTTTTTATGTGCCGGCGTCGAGCTTCTCGCTGACTCGCCACCCCGCTAGTACCGCCCCGCTGTACAAGCCGAGCAGGGGGACGCCGATCAAAGCAAACCCGTAAGTGACAAAAATGACCGGAATCCACAAGGTCAACGCTGCCAAGAAAGCGCAGGTGGCCAGCAAGTAAGGCCGTGCGGCGAACAGTGGGACGCGGCGAGCTACTGCGCCGATGACGAAACCACCCACCAAGAGAAAGATTAGCTTCACAATCGCGGCGCCGTCTATCCATGCCAGGGAGAACAACGCGGTGACAAGGCTGACCAGGTACCCGACGACGGTAGCCGCCGCCAGTTGCAGCCACCGCGTCCCTGACTTGAGCCTATCCATGCAAAGAGGCCCTGCCTGCGGCGAACGACAGCGTTTTACAGGGTGATCTGGGCGTTGCCCTGGGCGCTCGCCAGCTGCGACAGCGCGGCGAACAGCTCCGAGCCGTCGCGCGTGTTGATCCAGTCGGCGCCGACCCGCTTGTAATGGAAGCCGCCGGACTTGGCCGCCACCCACATTTCCTGCAATGGCGCCTGGCTGTTGATGATGATCTTGCTGCCGTTGTCGATGAACTCGATTTCCAGCACGTTGCCGCTGCGCTTGCACTCGACGTCGAGCAGGTCCTCGTCGTTGAGCCGATCCATCGCTGTTTCGATCTTGGTGAGGGCGCTTTCGGCCAGGTCGAGAAATTCTGATTCGCTCATCATGCTACACTCCAATGTCTTAAGCCAACCGTGATTCTAATCGTGAAGTCATCCCTTGCGCTCATTATCGGCGCCGCCGCCTTGCTGGCCGGCTGCGGCCAGACCGGGCCGCTGTACATGCCGAAGCCGCCCGCCAAGCCAGCGGCGCCGGTGGCGCCTCCCGCGATTCCGGTGATCCCTCCTTCCTCCCTACCGTCCGAGCAACGCTAAAACATGTCGCATTTTTCCTATCAAGACGGCGTCCTGCACGCCGAAAGCACGCCACTGACCGCCATCGCCGAACAATTCGGCACGCCGACCTACGTCTACTCGAAGGCGGCGCTGCTGGAGAACTTCGATTCCTACGCCGACGCCTGCGCCGGCCGCGACGCGCTGGTGTGCTACGCCATGAAGGCCAATTCGAACCTGGCGATCCTCGACATCCTGGCGCGCCGCGGCGCCGGCTTCGACATCGTCTCGGGCGGCGAACTGCTGCGCGTGCTGGCCGCCGGCGGCGACCCGGCCAAGGTGATCTTTTCCGGCGTCGGCAAGTCGGTCGCCGAAATGCGCCTGGCGCTGTCGCACGACATCCTGTGTTTCAACGTCGAGTCGATCCCCGAACTGCACCGCCTCAACGACGTCGCCGCGGAAATGGGCAAGACCGCGCGCGTGTCGCTGCGCGTCAACCCGAACGTCGACGCCAAGACCCACCCCTACATCGCCACCGGCCTGAAAGCGAACAAGTTCGGCGTCGCTTTCGAGGACGCGCTCGACACCTACCGCGCCGCGGCCAGCCTGCCGCACCTGATAGTTGCCGGCATCGACTGCCATATCGGCTCGCAGCTGCTCGACGACGCGCCGTTGCTCGAAGCACTCGACAAGCTGATCGAACTGATCGACACGCTGGCGCTGGAGGGCATCGTGCTGCACCACCTCGACATCGGCGGCGGCCTGGGCATCAACTACGGCGAAGCGGGCGAAGCGACGCCGGTGCCGGTCGGCGACTACCTCGGCCGGCTGTTCGAACGCATCGACGCCTGGCGCGCCGAGCGCTACTACGGCGCGCCGATCAAGGTGATCTTCGAGCCTGGCCGTTCGATCGTCGGCAACGTCGGCGTGCTGCTGACCACCATCGAATATCTGAAACCCGGCGCGACCAAGAATTTCTGCGTGGTCGACGCGGCCATGAACGACCTGATGCGCCCCGCCCTGTACCAGGCATGGATGGGCGTGCAGTCGGTCACCCCGCGCGAAGGCGAAGCCCACAACTACGACGTGGTCGGGCCGATCTGCGAGTCGGGCGACTGGCTGGCGCACGACCGCGTGCTGTCGGCGCATGCCGGCGACCTGCTTGCGATCATGAGCGCCGGCGCCTACGGCCTGACCATGTCCTCGAACTACAACACGCGCGGGCGCGCCGCCGAGATCATGGTCGATGGCGACCAGGTGCACGTCATCCGGCAGCGCGAAAACGCCGCCGACCTGTTCGCGCTCGAGTCGCTGATCAAGTAATGCTGCTGCCGCGCCGCGCGTCCGCTCCCAGCGACGCGCGCGGCGCCGGTTTCGCCAGCTTCCAGTACACCCTCAATCCCAGCAGCACAGCGACGATGGCGCCGAAAATGATCGGCTCTTCGAAGTCGTTCTTGCCTGCCTTCATCCACCAGAAATGCAGGATCCCCAGCGGCGCGATGACGTAGATCAGCCGGTGCAGCCATTGCCAGCGCTTGCCGCCGAGGCGCCGGATCATGCCGTTGGTGCTGGTCACCGCCAGCGGGATGAGCAGCACGAAGGCGATGAAGCCGACCGTGATGAACGGGCGCTTGATCACGTCCTTCCACAGCTCGGCAAAGTCGAAGAAGTGGTCGAACCAGACGAAGGTCATGAAGTGCAGGAAAGCGTAGAAGAAGGCGAACAGGCCGATCTCGCGGCGCAGCTTGATCAGCCAGTTCCAGCCGGTGAAGCGGCGCAGCGGCGTCACCGCCAGCGTGAGGCAGAGGAAGTACAGCACCCAGTCGCCGGTGCCGCGCGAGATGTGCTCGAGCGGCTCGACCAGCTGGCCGCTGATGGTGAGGTAGGCCATCTTCGCCACCGGCACCAGCGCCAGCGCGAAGACCGCCGCCTTGAGCGCGCTGACCTGGCGCGGCGATGGATTGAAGGCCATGGCGTCAGAAGTTCTTCTTCAGGTCCATGCCGGTGTACAGCGAGGCGACCTGCGGGTAGCCGTTGAACATCAGCGTCTTGCGCTTCTTCTGGAAGAAGCCGTCCTCGCCGATGCGGCGCTCGGTGGCCTGCGACCAGCGCGGGTGATCGACCTCGGGATTGACGTTCGAGTAGAAGCCGTATTCGTTCGGCGCCGACACGTTCCACGCGGTGCGCGGCATCTCCTTGACGAAGCGGATCTTGACGATCGACTTGGCCGACTTGAAGCCGTACTTCCACGGCACCACGATGCGCACCGGCGCGCCGTTCTGGTTCGGCAGCACCTGGCCGTACATGCCCATCGTCAGCAAGGCCAGCGGATGCATCGCCTCGTCCATGCGCAGGCCCTCGACATACGGCCACTCGAGCACGCGGCTCTTCACGCCGGGCATCTGCTTCGGGTCGGCCAGCGTGTGGAATTCGACGTACTTGGCGTTGCCGTTCGGCTCGACCTTCTTGATCAGCTCGGACAGCGGGAAGCCTTCCCACGGGATCACCATCGACCAGCCCTCGACGCAGCGCAGGCGGTAGATGCGTTCCTCGATCGGCGCGAGCTTGAGCAGGCTGTCGATGTCGAGCGTCATCGGCTTCTTGACTTCGCCTTCGATCGTCACCGTCCACGGCCGCGTTTTCAGCGTGTGGGCGTTGACCGCCGGCTCCGACTTGTCGGTGCCGAATTCGTAGAAGTTGTTGTAGGTCGAGGCGTCCTTGAAGGGCGTCTGCTTTTCCAGCGCGGAATAGGCGGGATTGAGCTTGCCGGCCAGCCTGGCCGGCGCGGTGGTCTGGGCGAAGGCCTCGCGGTTGGCCATTTCCCACAGCGCCGAGCCGACGACGGCGCCGGCCGCCATCTGGGCGATGAACTTGCGGCGCGATTCGTACACTTCCTGCGGCGTGATTTCGGACGGCAACGGCAGGTCGATACCGTTCGGGCTACGTTTGATCAGCATGGCTTCTCCGGCAATTCAGTGGGTAAGGTAGAGCTTTGTCGTGGACATTTCTCTAACCTTACACCATCTTGCCAAAAAAGCCCGGTACAAGCAAAGTCAGCGGGGCCAGTTTAAGTTTCAGTTAATCTAAAACCCGGCTCCCAACGCAAGACCGTCGTGCGCGCGGATGACGTGCTGGCGCCGCGTGCCGCTTACAGCTTGCCGTAGGAATGCAGGCCCGACAGGAACATGTTGACGCCGAGGAAAGCGAACGTCGTCACCAGCAGGCCTACCAGCGCCCACCAGGCCGCCACGCGGCCGCGCAGGCCCGACATCAGGCGCATGTGCAGCCAGGCCGCGTAGTTGAGCCAGACGATCAGCGCCCAGGTTTCTTTCGGGTCCCACGACCAGTAGCCGCCCCATGCTTCGGCCGCCCACAGCGCGCCGAGGATGGTGGCCACCGTGAAAAACGCAAAACCGACCGAGATCGACTTGTACATCACGTCGTCGAGCACTTCCAGCGACGGCAGGCGGTCGACCAGGTAGCCGTGCGATTTGAGCAGGTAGGCGGTGCCGACCATCGCCGCCAGCGCGAAGGTGCCGTAGCCGATGAAGTTGGCCGGCACGTGGATCTTCATCCACCAGCTCTGCAGCGCGGGCACCAGCGGCTGGATGTCGGCGGCGTCGCGCGTGACGGTGTACCACAGCAAAAACGCCACCGCGGCGGCAATGACCAGCATCACGAACGGGCCCAGCTGGCGGGTGCCGTAGTGCTGTTCGTAGTACAGGTAGAACATGGCGGTGATCATCGCGAACAGGATGAACACTTCGTACAGGTTCGACACCGGGATGTGGCCGACGTCGGCGCCGATCAGGTAGGACTCGAACCAGCGCACCATCATGCCGGTGAAGCCGAGCACCACCGCCGCCCAGCACAGCTTGGAGCCGACGGCCGAGCCGAAGTCGGAGCGCGCCGCCAGGCCGATCCAGTAGAACACGGTCGAGAACACGAACAGCGTGCTCATCCACAGGATCGCCGACTGCGACGACAGCATGTACTTGAGGAAAAATTTCTTGTTGGCCATGTCGAGGTCGCCGGCGTACAGCGCCACCGCCCACAGCGACAGCAAGGCCACCAGCGGCATCAGCCAGCGCACCGGCTTCCAGTGCCAGCCGAGCGCGGCGAAGGTCGGCGCCGCCAGCAGCAGGATCGCCTTTTCGTAGATGTCCATGTAGGCGCCGTAGCGGGACAGGCCAAACAGCGCGCCGCCCATCAGCACGGCGGCGAACAGCCAGTCGAGCGCGCCGAGGCGCTTGAAGTAGCCGGGGGTCTGCGAATAAGTTTGCGTTTGCGAAATTTCCATCTTTTTCTCCTGATGCGGCCGTGCCGGCCCAGCTTACGCCGATTGCGGCAGTTTGGCTTTCATGTCGTTGAATTCTTGTTCGAAGTCGAGCGTCTTGCGCTGCGTGCTCATCGCCATCAGCGCGTGACTGCCGCCCTGGCCGTCCGCCGCGTCGCCCAGCCACACCCACAGCCGGCGTTCGCGGATGTAGAACATCGAGAACACGCCAATCACCAGGAACAGGCAGCCGAGGTAGACCACCAGCTTGCCGGGCGAACGCGACACCTGCAGCACCGACGCCTTGACCTCGACGAACTCGTCGAGCTGCAGGTACACCGGGGCGCCGTAGAAGAAACTGTCCGACAGCGCGTTGGTGGCCAGCTGCAGGAAGCGCGCATGGGTGTCGTCGGCGGTCACGGCAGCTTCGCCATCCCTGGCGCGGGCGGCCTGCCACAGCTCCCACAGCGTGCCGTTGAGCATCTTGAGGAAGATGTTGGCGGCCTTGCGTTGTTCTTCCTGCGGCACCTTGAGCGAGCCGATAAAGTCCGACACCGCCATGAAGCCGCCCTGCTTGCCGTCGCCGGCGAAAATGGCCAGCGTCTTCGCGCTCGACTGCTCGAGCTGGGCGGCCAGCGCCAGCGCGTCGGCCGAGGCGCCGGGCGGGACCGCGCGTTTGGCGTAGCTGGCGGCGGCCTGCTGGCGCAAGGCCGGGTCGGCCAGCGCGGCGCGCAGGCGCATCCATTCGCGCACGCTGAATTTGTCGTCGGCGGGAATGCGCAGGAAGCTGAACGGATCGGATGGCGAGACGCGCATTCCGGCCAGGAACACCTGGGCGCCGTCGACCGTGACTGGCTGCATGTAGTTCTGGAATTCGCGCGCCTGGCCGGTCTTGTCGCGCAGCTTGTACTGCACGCTCGGGCCGACGTTCTTCAGGTCCTTGTTGTTGGCGTTCTTGGCGGCCGAGCCGGAATGCTTGTCGAGGCTGGCGGAGAACTGCTCGTTCAGGCTCTGCCCCTTGGTGACGGCGCGCGCATCCGTGCCGCCGATGTTTTCGACGTTGAACGGCCGGAAACCGGTCCACTCGACCGAATACTGCTCGTCGCCACGCTTGAGGTCGGTGGCGGCATTGACTTCGCCGGCCAGCGCGAACGCCTTGCTGTCGGCTCCCGCCATCGGAAAGCCGGTCAGCTTGAGCTTGGTGCCGCCGTCCTCGAAGCTCGACTGGTACACCGCCACGCCCTTGTAGATCAGCGGCTCGTTGACCTTGATGGTGGCCGGGAAGGTCTTGCCGGTCTCGTGGTCGCGGATGACGACGTCGCTGGCGAACAGTTTCGGCATGCCGGTCGAGTAGAAATCGATGGTGAATTTCTTCAGCATGATGGTAAACGGCAGATCCTGCACCAGCACGCCGGTGGCCTGCGGGATGATGGCGACGTTGCTGCTCTGCCCTTCCGGGATCATGGTGTTGCCGCGGAAGGTAGGATTGCCCAGGCCGAGCCGGTGCTGGGCGGGAATGTCGGCGATGACGCCGCTGCCGGCGAACGGCGTCTTGCCCATGAACCACTGCTGGAAACGGATCGGCAGGTCGGAATCGAGCATGCCGCCGACCAGGATGATGATGATCGAACTGTGCGCGAAAATGTAGCCGAGCTTGTTGGCGGCGCCCTTCTTGGCCGCCACCAGCGTGCCGCGCTCCTTGTCGACGATCTTGGCGCTGTAGCCGGCGTCGGCCAGGCGCGCCACCGTCTGGCGCGCCAGCTCGGCGCGCGGCAGCGTACTGCTCCACTCGGCCTTGTGGTGGAAGTTGCGCAGCGATACTTCGCGCACGTTCTCGCGCCAGCTGCGCATGTCCTTGATCATCTTCGGGCCATTGCGCGCGATGCACAGGCCGGTCGACAGGATCAGGAAAGTGAGAATCAGCAAAAACCACCAGGCCGAATACACCGCATACAGGCCCAGCTTGTGGAACACCTCGAACCAGAACGGGCCGAACTGGTTGACGTAGTTCGGCATCGGCTCGTTTTGCTTCATCACGGTGCCGATCATCGCGGCGATGGAGATGATGGTCAGCAGGCTGATGGCAAAGCGCATCGACGACACCAGCTCGACAGCGTCGGCGAGACCGCGGCGCCTGGTTTTCAGTTCAATTCCGGTGGTACTCATTGGCGAGAAATCCTAGTGCTGCGGTGAATCCAACCCGCGAGGATACCAACAAAAAGGGCAGCCCGCTCACGCTGCCGCCCTTTCCCTGTGGTATCGGCCAGCGCGCCTGTGCAGGCACGCCACCGTTTGCTGTTACTTCAGGCCGGCGATGTAGTCGGCAACCGCTTTCATCTCGTCGTCCGACATGCGCTTGGCCAGCACCGACATCGGGGCGCTGTTCTTGCGCGCGCCGCTGCGGAAGCTGATCAGCTGGGCAGTGGTGTAATCCTGATGCTGTCCGGCCAGGCGCGGATACTGGATCGGGATGCCCGAACCGTTGGCGCCGTGGCAGCTGGCGCAGGCGGCAACGCCCTTGTCGGCGATACCGCCGCGATAGATCTTGCGGCCCAGGTCGAGCGTGTCCTTGTTCTTGGCGGCGCCGGCTTTCTGTTTCTGCGCGCCGAGGTAGGCGGCGACGTCCTTCTTTTCTTGGTCCGTCAGCATTTTCGCGTACAGCGTCATGACCGGGTGATTGCGGTCCGGGGTGGTGAAGTCGACCAGCTGCTTGTAGGCGTAATGTTCGACCTGGCCAGCCAGCTTCGGGTTGGCGGCGATGGTCGAGTTACCGGCCGCGCCGTGGCACGAGACGCAGGCAGGCAGGCCGCGCGCGGCGTCGCCGGCGTCGTACAGGGTCCCGCCCTTGGCGGCATCGGCCTTGACTGCAGCTGGCGCGGCTTGTTCGGCAGCACCGGCCAGGCCAGACAGCGCCAGGGTTGCCACCAATAAGGATTTCACAAATGCCGCACCCGCGGACGATACACAAACACGATTCATTCAAACACCCTGAGACGAGTCAAAAAATTAGTTTTATACAAAGATCCAAGGCGCGATGCCTCGGCATCGACCATGCCTGCAAACCAAATGAACATGGGTTCGCAATAATCGTAACCCCTTATTGTACAATAGCTTTCTCGCGTTATCGCCCCCTTTTGTTGCAATTTCTGTCTACTCCATGTCCAAACTCTGGCAAGCCCGCTTCTTTACGACCGTCAACCAACTGCGTGATCTGCCCGATACGAAGGCGCCTGAAATCGCATTCGCCGGCCGTTCCAACGCCGGCAAATCGACCGCCATCAACATCCTGACGAACCAGAAAGGTCTCGCGTTCGCGTCGAAGACGCCTGGCCGCACCCAGCACATCAACTACTTCTCGATCGGCGGCGCGCACGTCGGCCAGCACCGCAAGGACGCCACCATCGTCGAGGAAATCGAAGCTTTCCTGGTCGACCTGCCCGGCTACGGCTACGCCGAGGTCTCCGGCTCGGCCAAGCTGCACTGGCAAAAGCTGCTGGGCGACTACGTCCAGCGCCGCGAGCAGCTCGCCGCGCTGGTGCTGATCATGGATTCGCGCCGCCCGTTCACCGAACTGGACGTGCAGATGCTCGAATGGTTCGCCCCCACCGGCAAGCCGATCCACTGCATCCTGACCAAGGCCGACAAGCTCAACCGCAACGAATCGACCAACGTGCTGCGCCAGGCGCAGATGATGCTCGACAGCTACGTCGACGAAGACGGCGAAGGCTTCCCGTTCACGGTGCAGCTGTTCTCGGCGTTGAAGCGCGTCGGCATCGAAGAAGCCAACGCCAAGATCATCGACCTGCTCGGCCTGACGGACGTGCCGGCCGATCCGGATGCCGAACTGGTCGATCCGGTCGACAGCGACGAATAACCTCATTTACCTGAAAGCGTGCCCATGCCTGCTCACACTTCCGCCGCCTACCCTGCCATCCGCCTGCGCCGCATGCGCCGCGACCCGTTTTCGCGCGCGCTGATGCGCGAGAACACGATCACCGCGTCCGACCTGATCTACCCGGTGTTCATCCTCGACGGCGCGGGCCAGCGCCAGCCGGTCGCCTCGATGCCGGGCGTCGAGCGCGTGTCGGTCGACCTGCTGATGGAAGTGGCGCAGGAGTGCGTGACGCTCGGCATCCCGGTGCTGGCGATCTTCCCGGTCATCGACGCTTCGCTGAAGACGTACGACGGCGTCGAAGCGACCAATCCGGACGGCCTGGTGCCGCGCGCGGTAAAGGCACTCAAGAGCCGCTTCCCGGAGCTGGGCATCCTCACCGACATTGCCCTCGATCCGTACACCACGCACGGCCAGGACGGCCTGCCGGACGAATCGGGCTACATCGTCAACGAGTTGACCATCGCCATGCTGATCCGCCAGGCGCTGACGCATGCCGAAGCCGGCGTCGACGTGGTGGCGCCGTCGGACATGATGGACGGGCGCATCGGCGCGATCCGCGCCGCGCTGGAAGAGGCCGGCCACATCCACACCCGCATCATGGCCTATTCCGCCAAATATGCGTCGGCGTTCTACGGCCCGTTCCGCGACGCCGTCGGCTCGTCGGCCAACCTCGGCAAGGCCGACAAGAACACTTACCAGATGGATCCGGCCAACAGCGACGAAGCGCTGCGCGAGGTCGGGCTCGACCTGGCCGAAGGCGCCGACATGGTGATGGTCAAGCCGGGCATGCCGTATCTGGACATCGTGCGCCGCGTGAAGGACGAATTCCGCGTGCCGACGTTTGCCTACCAGGTCAGCGGCGAATACGCGATGATCAAGGCGGCGTCGCAAAACGGCTGGCTCGATCACGACAAGGTGATGATGGAATCGATGATGGCGTTCAAGCGCGCCGGTGCCGACGGCGTGCTGACGTACTTCGCGCGCGACATAGCGCGGCTGCTGCGCGACAAGCGCTAGCTGTCAATGCTGGTGGCGTCAACCCTGGTGGTGAAGCAGGGGTTTAATGAAGCGAAGCTTCGCTCCTGCGAAACGGTCGAGCCCTGCAAGGCTCGACTCCTTCAGGTCTGACATTCGGACACGGCCCCAACAGTCACAACGCCTATAGGGCCGAGTCCGTGTTCGAATGTCAGACCTGACACCGGCATTTGACACGCCCCCACCGTAACGTGAACGCCAGGAGCCTGACCTTGCGAGTTGCTGCTGGAATCCTCCTGATCGTGCTGCTGCTCTACGCGGCGGCAAGCGTCGCCCTGTTCGCCTTCCAGCGTTCGCTGATCTATTATCCCCAGCCGAAATCTTACGGCGGCCCTGCCGACACGCTGATCCTGCCGCCCGATATCCGGGTGACCGTGCGCCCGCATGCCGGTCCGAAGGCGCTGATCTACTTCGGCGGCAATGCCGAAGACGTCTCGGCTAACCTGGCGTCGTTCGCGCGCGCCTTCCCCGACTACGCGATCTATCTGCTGCACTACCGCGGCTATGGCGGCAGCGCCGGCAAGCCGTCGGAGCAAGCGCTGCATGCCGACGCGCGCGCGCTGTTCGACAAGGTACACCAGGACCATCCGCAGATCGCGCTGGTGGGCCGCAGCCTGGGCAGCGGCGTGGCGATCAAGCTCGCGGCGGAGCGGCCGGCGTCGCGCCTGGTGCTGGTGACGCCCTACGACAGCATCGCCGAGGTCGCCGCGCGGCAGTTCCCGTATTTCCCTGTGCGCTGGCTGCTGACCGACAAGTTCGAGTCGACGCGCCATGCGCCGGCAATTCGCATACCGACGCTGATCCTGCAGGCCGAAGACGATGAGGTGATTCCGCGCGCCAGCACCGAGCGCCTGAACGCCACCTTCGCCGCCGGCGTCGCCAAGCTCGTCGTCATTCGCGGCGCCGGCCACAATTCGATCTCGGATACGGCGCAGTATCTCGACGCCATGCGCGCGGCGCTGTGACTTAGAAACATTGCAAATAACGTAATTATTCGGTAGAGTCGCGCTGCCGCCATTGCGCCGGCACACCACGGGGGACGAGACCGAAACGATGTCGCGGCTGCGTCAGCATTTCAACGCCGCCATCAAGGAACGCGCGGCTAACTTGCAGGGCAGCTACGTCGACGAGCAGTAGCGGAGATGGGTCGCGCCAGAAGCGGCACGGGCCCGACGATCATCGATCGACGGGCCCGTGCCGCTTCTGGCCTCAGCGGGCAGGCGGCCGATATTCCGGGAACATTTCCTTGAACAGGAAGGCCTGCAGCGCCGCCGTGTCGGCCGGCCGCGCGCTCATCGTCACCACCCGTTGCAGGCGGTGCGAATCCCATTCGAAGTCGCCGGTCTTTTCCTTGCGGATCAGCTCGATCATCTTCTTGACGACGGCGGTCTCGACGTCCACTTCCGAGCCCATCTCCACCGTCACCTGCTGCAGCCAGCGGCGCTTGAAATTCGGGTTCCAGCCGCGGAACTTGAGATTGGCGCTGAGCGAGGTCTTGTTGGTCAGCGTGAACACGCCGCCGGTCTCGTTGCGGTCGTCGCCGCGGCTGCGGCCGTTCGCCGCGGCGATATTCGCCTTGGCGATGCGGTTGGCGCGCGCGTCTTCGCTTTCCTCGGCCGCTTCGGCGCTCGGCTCGCGCGCGCCGCGTGCCTTGCGGCGCGCCTCGACGTAGGCCTGCATGTCGACTTCCTGCGGCGGCGGCGAGACCACCGGCTTCGGCTCGGCCACCACCACTTCGACCGGCTTTTCGTTGGGCAAGGTAATGGTGTCGGGCAAACGCTTGACCTGCACCGGCGGCGTCTTCGGCGTCTTCTTCGGCGCCTGCTGCTGCTGCGGTTTCGGTTTCGGTTTGCCTGGCGGCAGCGGCGCGATGTACACCATCACCCCGCCCGATGGCGGCGGCGCGCGCTTTTCGGTCTTCGGCTGCAACAGGTAGATCGCCACCAGCAGCAAGTGCAGCAGCACCGTGATCACCAGGCCGGTGCGGCGCTGGCCGCGCCGATCCCAAGGCGTCACCTCGGCCGGCAGAGCCTGGCCGCAGTGCTCGCACACACCGTTGTTCTCCGGCGAAAAATGGGAATGGTCACGCAAAATGATTACAACTCCTGGGACGGCGTCAACGCGACGCGGCAGAGCCGCAGTCTAACCGTTTTGCGCGGCATGCGCACGGCGGGGCACTTGTAGAGCTTACAAGATTCCCGCCGGGCAGCTTGTTACATTGTGTATCAGGCAATGCCGCATCGACCGTCCATCAACCCGTGCGGCGCACCGGGCGCGGCAGTTCTTCGCGCGCCACCAGCTTCTCCGGTTGCGGCTCTTTTTCATGCGGCACGTCGAAGGCCGCCAGCTGCTGGTCGGTCATCGGTCCGCTGCCGCTGTAGCGGTCGAGGAACAGGTAGATCACCGGCGTGATGTACAGCGTGATCACCTGCGAGAACAGCAGCCCGCCGACCACCGCCAGGCCGAGCGGCTGGCGCAGCTCGGCGCCGGCGCCCAGGCCAAGCGCGATCGGCAAGGCGCCCATCAGCGCGGCCAGCGTCGTCATCAGGATCGGCCGGAAGCGCAGGATGCACGCCTCGCGGATCGCGTCCTCGGGCTTCATGCCGCCGTTGCGCTGGGCGTCGATGGCGAAGTCGATCATCATGATGGCGTTCTTCTTGACGATCCCGATCAGCATCAGGATGCCGATGATGGCGATCATGGTCAGGTCGAGCCCGAACAGGCGCAAGGTCAGCAGCGCGCCGACCGCCGCCGACGGCAGGCCGGCCAGGATGGTCAGCGGGTGGATATAGCTTTCATAGAGCACGCCGAGCAGCACGTAGATGACGCCGAGCGCGGCGATGATCAGGATCAGCTGGCTCGATTGCGAATCCTTGAACACCGCGGCGTCGCCGCCGTACTTGGTGATCACCGACGGCGGCAGCCCCATGTCCTTGCCCATCTTGTCGATCGCGCTGGTGGCCACGCCGAGCGGCACGTCCGGCGCCAGGTTGAACGACAGCGTGATCGCCTGCAGCTGGCCCTGGTGATTGACCGAGATCGGCCCGACCGTGCGCTCGACCCGCGCGAACGCCGACAGCTGCACCAGCTGGCCTTCCTTGCTGCGCACCGACACGCGCGACAGCGCATCGTCGAACTGGCGGTCGCCCGCATCGGCTTCGAGGATCACGTTGTAGCTGGCGGCCGGCGCGTAGATGGTCGAGACCTGGCGCTCGCCGAAGGCGGCGTACAGCGCGGTGCGCACATCGGCCATCTGCACGCCGAGCACGTTGGCCTTGTCGCGGTCGATCTTCAGGGAAGCCTGCAGGCCGCGGTTCTGCGAGTCGCTGGTGACGTCGCGGAAGTTGGGGTCGTTGCGCATCGCCTCCTGGAACTTGTTGGCCCAGGCGCCGAGCGAATCGGAGCTGACGCTTTGCAGCGTGTACTGATAGCGGCTCTTGCTCGGGCGCCCGCCCAGCTGCAGGTTCTGGATCGGGCTCATATACACGGCGACGCCAGGAACGGCGCGGGTGGCCTTGCGGATGCGGTCGAGCACCGCCGGCATCTTGTCGCGCTCGGCGCGCGGCTTGAGCACGAGGAACATGCGGCCGCTGTTGCCGCCGCCGGTAAACGAGGTGACGTCCTGCACCGCCGGATCGGCCTTGATGATGGCGGCGACCTTCTCCTGCAATTCCAGCAGCGCCGCCGACGAGGTGTCCTCGGCCGCTTCGGTGGTGACGCGGATCTGGCCGAGGTCTTCCTCCGGGAAGAAGCCCTTAGGGATCGTCACGTACAGCACCACCGTCAGCGCGAAGGTGGCCAGCGCCACCAGCAGCACGACGTTGCGGTGCGCCAGCGCGACGTCGAGCGAGCGCTCGTAGCCGTTGCGCACGCGCGCGAAACCGCGCTCGAAGTGGCGGCCGATGAAGCTCTTTTCGCCTTCGCCGTTCTCGACGTGGGCCGGCAGCAGGCGGCTGGCCAGCATCGGCACCAGCGTCAGCGACACCAGCGCCGACACCAGGATCGACAGCCCGACCACGACCGCGAATTCGTGGAACAGCAGGCCGATCACGCCCGGCATGAAGAAGATCGGGATGAACACGGCCACCAGCGAAATCGAGATCGAGACGATGGTAAACCCCATCTCCCTGGAGCCGACCAGCGCCGCCTGCATCGGCTTCTTGCCCATCTCGATATGGCGCACGATATTTTCGAGCACGACGATGGCGTCGTCGACCACCAGCCCGACCGCCAGCGTGATGCCGAGCAGCGAGACGTTATTCAGGCTGTAGCCGAGCCAGTTGAGCAGCGCCAGCGCGCCGAGCAGCGAGATCGGCATCGTCACCGCCGGGATGAAGGTGGCGGCGGCGCGGTGCAGGAACAGGAAGATCACCAGCACCACCAGCGCGACGGTGGCAAGCAGCGTCAGGTTGACGTCGTGGATCGCTTCGCGGATCGACACCGAGCGGTCGTTGACCAGGTTGATCTTGATCGAGGCCGGCACCTGCGCCTGGAACTGCGGCAGCAGCTTGCGCACGGCGTCGACCACCTGCACCGTGTTGGCGTTGGGCTGGCGCTGCACCAGCAGCACGATCGAGCGCTCGCCGTTGTAGCTGCCGGCCGTCTTGACCGACTGGAAGCTGTCCTCGACGGTGGCGACGTCGCGCAGGCGCACCGCTTCGCCGTTGCGGTTGGCGACGATCAGTTCGGCGAATTCGGACGCCTTCATCAGCTGCGGGTTGCCCTGGATGGTCAGCGTCTGGCTGGGGCCGTCGAGGATGCCGAGCGGCGAGTTCGAATTGGCCGCGCGCAGCGCGATCGCCAGTTCGTCCATCGACAGATTACGCGCGTTCATCAGGTCGGCCTTGGCGCGCACCCGCACGGCGAAGCGCTTCTGGCCGTTGACGGACACCTGCGCCACGCCCGGCAACGTCGACAGGCTTGGCGCGATCAGGTTCTCGGCGTAGTCGTTCAGGTCCGACAGGCTCATCGACGGCGACGTCATCGTCATGAACAGCACCGGCGCGTCGGCCGGGTTGACCTTGCGATACGACGGCAGCTCCGTCATCTCCTGCGGCAGCGCGCGCTGGGCGCCGAGCAGCGCGGCCTGGACGTCGATGGCGGCGACGTTGACGTCGATGCTCGGGTTGAATTCAAGCGTCAGCGAGGTCTGGCCCTGGGTGCTGGTGGAGGTGATCAGGTCGATGCCGGCGATGGTCGAGAACTGTTTCTCGAGCGGCAGCGCGACCGACGACGCCATCGTTTCGGGACTGGCGCCCGACAGGTTGGCCGAGACGTTGATGACCGGGGTGTTATAGCTCGGCAGCGCCGCTACCGGGATGCTGCGGTAGGCCAGCACGCCGACCAGCACCAGCGCGATCGACAGCAGCACCACCATCACGGGCCGGCGGATGCATAGTTCGGAGATGCTCATGACGGTTCCTTGGTGGCGACCCGGGTGGCGCCGCCCTTAGGCTGGCCGTTCGGCGCGCCATCCGGCTGCGCCAGTCTGACCTTGCCGCCGGGGCGCAGGTTCTGCTTGCCGTCGGTGATGACCTGCTCGTCGCCGGTCAGGCCCGACACCGCCGCCTGCAGGCCGAAGCCGTGCAGGCGCGCGACCGGCACCTGGCGCGCCGACTGGTCGGCATCGACGACGTAGACGAAGGTGCCGCGCGTGTTGGTGATGATCGCCGTCTGCGGAATCACCACCGCGTCGGGCAGGGTCTGCACCGTCATCCTGGTGGTGACGTACTGGCCCGGCCACAGGCTGTTGTCGCGGTTGTCGAAGCGCGCCTTGACGCGGATGATGCCGGCCTGCGGGTCGACGGCGTTATCGATGAAGCTGACGGTGCCGGTGACCGGCTTGCCGGCCTCGCCGGCGACCGCTTCGACCTTGACAGTGCCGCTCTTCTGCGCCGCCAGCAGCTTGCCGAGCGCCGCTTCCGGCAGGGTGAAGGCGACGTTGATCGGATCGAGCTGGGTGACCGAGGTGAGCTTGGTGGCGGGCTGCACCAGGCTGCCCGGGAATACGTCGATGGCGCCGACGCGGCCGGCCATCGGCGCACGGATGGCGTTATAGCTGACCGACACGCCGGTCGCGCGCAGCGCGGCCTGGTCGGCGGCGAGCAGCGCGCGCGCGGCATCGACCTGGCTGCGCAAGGTGTCGAGCGCGCTCTGGGCGAGGAACTTCTGCGCCACCAGTTCCTGGCTGCGCTTGTACTGGCGTTCGACGTCGGCCAGCGCGGCCTGGTCGCGGGCGATCTGGGCGCGCGCCTTGTCGGCGTTGGCGCGGTCGCCGCGGTCGTCGAGCGAGAACATCAGTTCGCCCGCCTTGACGAACTGGCCTTCCTTGATGTGGACGGTGCGGATGGTGCTGGTCACCTGCGGGTGCAGGTCGACGCTGCTGACCGGCGTCACGGTGCCGTTCGACTGCACCACCACCGGCACGTCCTGGCGCTGCGGCTTGACGACGCTGACCACGGTCGGCGGCTGGGCGGCGCCCTTGGCGCCGGCGGCCGGCCTGGCCGGCTCGCCGACGCCGTTCAGGTACCAGGCGGTGGCGCCGATGATGGCGACGGCGGCGGCAATGACGCCGATTTTGTTCTTGTTCATGCTATTCCCTGTCCGCCCGCACGGGCGGTTGTTGCAGTTAATTGAAATCGGTCAGCGCGATTGTCGCACGGTTCATTTTGCCGCGTAATACTCCGGCAGCACCAGCGTCACCTCCAGCCCGCCCTCGGGATGGTTGGCCAGCGCCAGCGTACCGCCGTGCTGCTCGGCGATGTTGCGGGCGATGGTCAGGCCGAGGCCGGTGCCGCCCGATTCGCGCGAGCGCGAACTCTCGACCCGGTAGAACGGCTCGAACACGCGCGCCTGCTCGGCGCTGGCGATGCCGGGGCCGGCGTCGCGGATGCGGATGCGCGCCGCGCCCGCCATGCGTTCGACCGTGACGACCGCCTCGTGGCCGTACTTGACGGCGTTGTCGATCAGGTTGACCAGGCAGCGCCGCAAGCCCATCGGGCGCCCCAGCAGCGCCATCGCGGCGCGGCCGTTGAGCACCACCTGCTGGCCGGCGTCGCTGGCGTCCGAACAGACGCTGTCGAGCAGCGAGTCGAAGTCGAGCGGCTGCATCGTTTCGGTGGTATCGACGCTGCGCGCCAGGTCGAGCCCTTCCTTGACCATCGCCTGCATCGCCGACAGGTCGCCGACCAGCCGCTCCTGCAGCTCCGGGTCGGCGACCTTTTCGAGGCGCAGGCGCAGTCGCGTGAGCGGCGTCTGCAGATCATGGGTGATCGCCGCCAGCATCTGGGTGCGCTGGAAGATGTACTGGCGGATGCGCGCCTGCATGGCGTTGAAGGCGGCGCTGGCCTGGCGGATTTCGCTGGCGCCGGCGAGCTTGAGCGGCGGGTGGTTGATGTCGTTGCCGAGGTCCTTGGCGGCCTGCGCCAGCTGCTTGAGCGGGCGCGTGGTCATGCGCGCGACCAGGTAGGCGAGGAAGGCGATACTGACCAGGAACAGCGCGATGATGGTGCGGTAGTCGGTCTTGCCGGCGAACGGCGAGGCGCGCGGCGGCAGCACCGACAGGCGCAGCAGCTCGCCGTCGCGCAGCCGCACGTCGATGCTCTCGCAGGTGCCGCGCCACGGCGCCTTGGTTTCGCCGAACATGGTCGACTGCGTGCGCGGCACGTCGCAGGCAGGCGGGCGGGCGGCGATCGATTCGAGCCGGTAGGCGCTGCCGAGGCGCTGCGCCAGCGCGGCGGTGAATGCGGACGGCGCGCCGGCGCGCGGCATGTCGCCGGTGATTTCCTCGAGCCGGATGCCGGGCCGGTTGGCCACCGCCAGATAGGCCAGCCGGGCCGACGCCGGCACCACCTCGGTGGCCATGATCAGCTGCTCGGAGCGCTCGAGCGCGTGCATGTCGCGGTAGTCTTCGATGACGCGCTGGCGCTCGGCATCGGCCAGCCACTGCGTCAGCGCCGCCGACAGCACGATCCCCAGCAGCAGCGTCAGGAACACGCGGCCGGTCATCGAGCCGAAGAATGCCCTCACGGCGGCGGCTCCACCGTGACCTGGCCGGCCAGCACGTAGCCGCCGTTGCGCACCGTCTTGATAATCTGCGGCAGGCGCGCGTCCTCGCCGAGCTTCTGGCGCAGGCGGCTGATCTGGATGTCGATCGAGCGGTCGAACGGGTCGGCGTCGCGGCCCTGCGTGAGGTTCAGCAGCTGGTCGCGGTTGAGCACCCGGTTCGGGTGCTCAAGGAAGACCCGCAGCAGGCGGAATTCGGCGCCCGACAGCATGATCACCATGCCGTCCGGGTTGAGCAGGTGGCGCGCCGTGAGGTCGAGCGTCCAGCCGGCGAAGCGCATCTGCTGGGCGTTGTCGGACGGCGTGTTCGACGGCATCGCATGGCTGCGCCGCAGCACGCTGCGGATGCGCGCCAGCAGCTCGCGCGGCTCGAACGGTTTCGGCAGGTAGTCGTCGGCGCCCATCTCGAGGCCGAGGATGCGGTCGAGCGGCTCGTTGCGCGCGGTGAGCATGATCACCGGCAGCGTCGAATGGGCACGCAGCTTGCGGCACAAGGTCAGGCCGTCGTCGCCGGGCAGGTTCAGGTCGAGCACGATGAGGTCGGGACGCGCCTCGTCGAGTATCTTCCACATCGCGGTGCCGTCGGCGGCCGCCAGCGCGCGGTAGCCGTTCGACTCGAGGTAGTCGGCCAGCAGCGAGCGGATGTCGCGGTCGTCGTCGACGATCAGAATGGTAGAGGGAGTATCCATGAATTCGATTATCCCCAGTTAAGCCGCCCCTGAACAGGGTATTTGTATCATCATGTGTATACGCTGCGAGGCGAAACAAATTGATACAAAGTGCGGCGCAGCGGACATGCGGCGGAAACACCGCGCACCCATGATGGGAACCGTGCAGTGAGCAGTTGAGATGCACACCCACTTAACTCTCAAGGAAAACAAATGAACTCATTACGCAAGCATGTCCTGATCGCCCTGATTGTCTCAGGCTTCGGCAGCGCCGCCATCGCGCAAACGGCGCCGGCGCCGGAAGGCCGCCACGGCCACGCCGCCACCCAGGAACAGCGGATTGCCAAATGGGGCGAGCACTTCGCCAAGCGCCAGGCCAAGCTGCATGCGGCACTGCAGCTGACGTCGGCGCAGGAACCGGCTTGGGCCGCCTACCAGGCCGCCATCAAGCCGGCCCCGATGGCCGGACGCGGCGACCGCGCCGGATGGGCCGCGCTGTCGGCGCCGGCCCGCATGGAGAAGATGATCGCGATGGCCAAGCAGCACACCGCCGCCATGGAATCGAAGCTGGGCCCTCTGAACGCGTTCTACGCAACGCTGACGCCGGCGCAGAAGAAGGTGTTCGACGAGAACACCCGCGGCGGCCGTGGCGGCCACGGTGGGCACCACGGCGGCGGCCACCACATGAAGGGCGCGATGCACGGCTGATCGCCAGTCCCGTTGTGTGAAAAGAGGAGCTTCGGCTCCTTTTTTTGCTCCGCTTCGCGCAGATTGTGTAATATTGCTGAATATATCCGTACAGCAATATCGGAGGAGGCGCTCAATGAACACCCGCATTTACGACAAGACCGACAAGGGGCGCGAGGAAATCGCGACGCGCAAGTATCGGGTGCCGCCCAGGCTGCGCACGCTGCTGGTACTGATCGACGGGCGCCATAGCCTCGAGTCGCTGCTGGCCAATCTGTCGGTACTTGGGCTGGGCGCGGACGACGTCGACGAATTGCTCAGGCAGGAGTACATCGCGCTGGTCGGCGGCGGCGCGGTCGAGGAAGCGCCGCAGCCGGAAGCGTCCGGCGCGCCGCGTGGACCTGTCTCGGCCAGGGCGCGCATGCTGGCGCGCACGCGCGAACAGGCGGCGCGCAAGCGGCAGGCGCTCTAGGCAGGCGCTGCGGTCAAGGCTGGACAGCGGCGACCTGCACCCAGTCGACCTTCACGGTGCACCCCTGAATGGCGCCGCACTGCCTGATCGCTGCCGGTCTCCGCTTGCAGCCCTGGCCCTACTTCAGCTTTGCCAGCGACGCCGTGAATTTTTCGACGTTCTGGTAGCCGATGACCCGGCTGTCGGGAATTTCCTGGCCGCGCGGGTCGAACAGGATGATGCCAGGCGGTCCGAACAGGCCGAACCGCTTCAGCAACGCCTTGTCGTCGGCGTCGTTGGCGGTCACGTCGACCTGCAGCAGCACGCTGTTGGCCAGCAGCGCCTTGACGCCCGGATCGACGAAGGTCAGTTTTTCCATTTCCTTGCACGACACGCACCAGTCGGCGTAAAAATCGAGCATCGCTGTCTTGCCGCCGGTTTGCGCCAGCGCGGCGTCGAGCTGGGCCACCGTCTTGACACGCGTAAAGCGCAAGCCGTGCTCGCCGGCGCCGGGCGCCAGGTGCGCCAGCGGCGCCAGCGGGTCGCGCCCGCCGCTGGCAAAGCCCAGCAGCTGGACAACGCCGAGCACGGCGAACGCGGCCGCCAGCGTCATCCCTGCCCAGTTCTGGGTGGAACGCAGCAGGTAGAAGCCGTAGCCCATCAGCAGCGCCGCCCACAGCGCCATCTGCAAGGCCGCCGGCAGCACCGGCGACACCAGCCACAGCGCCATGCCCAGCATCAGCACGCCGAAGAAGCGCTTGACCGCGTTCATCCAGGCGCCGGCGCGCGGCAGCAGCGAGCCGGCCGACACGCCGACCAGCAGCAGCGGAATGCTCATGCCGATGGCCATCGCGAACAGCGCGGCGCCGCCGACGAGCACATCGCGCGTCTGGCTGATGTAGACCAGCGCGCCGGCCAGCGGCGCGGCCACGCACGGGCCGACGATCAGGGCGGAGATGGCGCCCATCGCGAACACGCCGGCCAGCTTGCCGGACGACTGGCGCCCGGAGGCATTGGCCAGGCGGGTTTGCAGCGCGCCGGGAAGTTGCAGCTCGTAGACGCCGAACATCGACAGCGCCATGATGACGATCAGGATGCCGAAGGCGCCAAGCACCCACGGGTTCTGCAGCGCCGCGGCCAGGCCTTCGCCGGCCAGGCCGGCGGCGACGCCGAGCGCGGTGTAGACGAGCGCCATGCCGAGCGCGTAGGTGACCGACAGCAGCAAGGCGCGCGCGCGCTTCACCTGGGCGCCCTCGCCGACGATGATCGACGACAGGATCGGCACCATCGGCAGCACGCAGGGGGTGAACGCCAGGCCGAGGCCGAGCAGGATGAAGGCCGGGATGATCGCCAGCAGCTTGCCGCCGCCGAGCACGGCGGCGATGCCGGACATCTCGGAGCGCGCAGCGGTAGCGGACGCGGAAGCGGCCGGCGCCGTCATCACCGGCGGCACGACGGCGGGAGCGACGCTCATGGCCGGGATGGCGTCGGGCGCCGCCGTGGAGTTGCCCATCAGGCGCTCGGTGGCCTCCTGCGGCGAGTAGCACAGGCCGGCGTCGGCGCAGCCCTGCGAGGTCGCTTTCAGGGTGAACAGGCCAGTCGCCTGCACGGGCATGATAATGGTCACCGAATTGCGGTAGGTTTCGACGTTCTTCTGGAACGTGTCGTCGAACTTGACTTTGCCCGTGGGGAAAGCGGGCACACCGAGCGTGGCGCCGTCGGCGCTGAACTTGAACTGCTCGCGGTACATGTAGTAGCCGTCGGCGATCTCGTAGGTGACCGCCAGCGTGCCGCCCTCCTGCATGCGGGCGGAAAACTTGAAGGCGACGGCCGGATCGAGGAATTCGTCGGCCGCGGCTGCCGGCAGTGCGCCGAACAGGCCGGACAGTGCCAGCAGCCATACCACGCAGGCGCGCATCAGCGCGGAGAAAGAAGAAACGGTGCGGGCGGAACTGTACGAAACACTGGCCATGGTTATCCTGTTGATTGAAAGCGTGCAACCGGGCTGGTCCGCGCGGCGCAGGCAGAATAGTACACCCGTGCCAACTATTGCGTCGAAGCCGCGCGCTGGTGCCAAAGCCGGTGTCAGGTCTGACATTCGGACATTTCGCTCCCGAAATGTCCGAATGTCAGACCTGACACCAGCATTCTGCACGGCGACGGACGCCTGGAATGACAAAAGCCAGGCTAGGCCTGGCTTTCATGTGACACGAACGCGCTGATTACTCGGCGGTTGGCGCTTCTTCAACGTCGCTGACTTCCGGACGGTCCATCAGTTCAACGTAGCACATCGGTGCGTTGTCGCCGACGCGGAAACCCATTTTCAGGATACGCAGGTAGCCACCGTTACGGTTGGCGTAGCGCGGGCCCAGTTCAGCGAACAGCTTCAGGACCATTTCGCGGTCGCGCAGGCGGGCGAATGCCAGGCGCTTGTTGGCCAGGGTGTCGGTCTTGCCCATGGTCAGGATCGGCTCGATAACGCGGCGCAGTTCCTTGGCTTTTGGCACGGTGGTCTTGATGGCTTCATGACGCAGCAGGGAAACGGTCATGTTGCGCAGCATGGCGAGGCGGTGGGACGAAGTACGGTTCAGCTTGCGAAGGCCGTGACGGTGACGCATGGTAAATCCTTTCGAGTGTTTTTATTCCAGTTCTTCGATCGGTGATCTAAGTCACCGCGGACCGGTTTTAAAAAAAGTTAAAAAATGCCGACCGGGCACAGCGCCCGGCCAGGTACTGCAAAAAACTGTCGCCTTTTCAACTCAAAAGGATCTGGCTTTGCCAGTCCTTCAGGGCTGAACCCACCCGAAAGCAGGGGTGTACTTTCGGGTGATCGGTATTACTTTTCCAGGCCGGCAGGTGGCCAGTTTTCCAGCTTCATGCCCAGCGTCAAGCCACGCGATGCAAGAACTTCCTTGATCTCGTTGAGCGACTTGCGGCCCAGGTTCGGCGTCTTCAGCAGCTCGTTTTCCGAACGCTGGATCAGGTCGCCGATGTAGTAGATGTTTTCGGCCTTCAGGCAGTTGGCCGAACGCACGGTCAACTCCAGGTCGTCGACTGGACGCAGCAGGATCGGATCGACCAGCGGCGCGCGCGATGGCGCTTCGGCGGCGGCTTCCGTGCCTTCCAGTGCGGCGAACACGTTCAGCTGATCGACCAGGACGCGGGCCGACTGGCGAATCGCTTCTTCTGGCGTGATCACGCCGTTCGTTTCGATGTTGATGACCAGCTTGTCGAGGTCGGTACGCTGTTCGACACGGGCCGACTCAACGAAGTACGACACGCGGCGCACCGGCGAGAACGACGCGTCGAGGATGATGCGGCCGATCGTCTTGTTGGTGTCTTCCGACAGGCGGCGCACGTTACCAGGAACGTAGCCACGGCCTTTTTCGACCTTGATCTGCATGTCCAGCTTGCCACCGGCGGTCAGGTGAGCGATCACGTGGTCCGGGTTGATCAGTTCAACGTCATGCGGCAGGTCGATGTCCGATGCCAGGATCGCGCCTTCGCCTTCCTTTTTCAGGGTCAGCGTGACGGAATCGCGGTTGTGCACCTTGA
Organism: Pseudomonadota bacterium; assembly: GCA_040386255.1. Taxonomy (GTDB): domain Bacteria; phylum Pseudomonadota; class Gammaproteobacteria; order Burkholderiales; family Burkholderiaceae_D; genus JAFCUW01. The sequence goes on along the minus strand of JAZKFW010000026.1, from coordinate 1,492 downwards.
AGACGACGCCCTTCAGGTTCAGCAGCAGGTCGACGACGTCTTCCTGCACGCCGTCCAGCGACGAGTATTCATGGACGACGCCGGCGATCGTCACTTCGGTTGGCGCGTAGCCGACCATCGACGACAGCAGGACGCGGCGCAGCGCATTACCCAATGTGTGGCCATAGCCACGCTCGAACGGCTCCATCACGACTTTGGCGTGACCGGCACCGAGGGCTTCAACATCGATAATACGTGGCTTCAACAAACTGTTTTGCATGAAATGTCCTTTTCAATACCCTCGGCTCGTTACGCCGATAAGGCTGATGGCATTAGTGAAAACGCCCGCTCCTTGTGGAGCGGGCGGGAAATACAACAAATTGGTCCCCGCCTGCGCGAGGACGGCCGCCGGGCGGACGGCTGTGCCGCCCGCAACGCGGCCGCTATTAACGCGAGTACAGCTCGACGATCAGCGCTTCGTTGACGTCGTTGGCGATCTCGTTACGCTCTGGGAACGAACGGAAAGTGCCTTCCATCTTCTTCGAATCGACCGACACCCAGCTCGGCATGCCGACTTGTTCCGCGAGCGACAGCGCTTCGACGATACGAACCTGCTTCTTCGACTTTTCGCGCACGGCGATGACGTCGCCGGTCTTGACTGCGTAGGAAGCGATGTTGACGACGTTGCCGTTCACGGTGAACGCTTTATGGCTGACCAACTGGCGCGCTTCGGCGCGGGTCGAGCCAAAGCCCATCCGGTAGCAGACGTTGTCGAGACGCGCTTCCAGCAAACGCAGCAGCGTTTCGCCGGTGTTGCCCTTGCGGCGGTTCGCTTCGGCGAAGTAGCGGCGGAACTGACGCTCCAGGATGCCGTACATGCGCTTGACTTTTTGCTTTTCGCGCAGCTGGTTGCCGTAGTCCGAAGTGCGGGCGCCGGATTTGACACCGTGCTGGCCTGGCTTGACGTCCAGTTTGCATTTCGAATCGAGCGAACGACGTGCGCTCTTGAGGAACAGGTCCGTACCTTCACGGCGGGACAATTTTGCTTTAGGTCCGATATAACGTGCCACGATGCTTCCTTTTATTTAGTGTGACGCCCCGAGGTCATCCCGTGGGATGCGACAGGCGCTAGTCCAATGCTGAAGTTCAGTTGGACGGTGGCTTCAATACCCGGCGCACGAATGCGGCACAGGCGACGACAGCCGGGCAGTATACCCTATTCGGGAACTGCACCGGCGATCTTTTTACAGAAACGCGGCGTATTAGATACGACGACGCTTCGGTGGACGGCAACCGTTGTGCGGTACTGGCGTCACGTCCTGGATTTCGGTGATCTTGATACCCAGGTTGTTCAAAGCGCGAACTGCCGACTCACGACCAGGACCTGGGCCCTTGATGCGTACTTCGAGGTTCTTCACGCCGCACTCGACAGCGACCTTGCCTGCCGCTTCGGCCGCAACCTGCGCTGCGAACGGGGTCGATTTACGCGAACCCTTGAAGCCTGCACCGCCGG